>NZ_JAJJZH010000009.1:0-127199 GCF_021029015.1 Halobacterium sp. KA-6 | reverse complement strand
GGCTGAGCGCCGCCGACAGCGACAGCTCCGCCTTCGATCAGCGTTGCTCAACCGTGATCGACGACTCACCACAACAAAACAGGTGGCTCAGGTCACACTAACTGGCAATGCTTTGTGAGGTACTGAGATTTTACATAATGGCTTAGTCAACGTACATGTGAACGCATTATGATTTGGAGTCAGGAAACAGGGTGGGCTTAGCATGTTGGATGCTTTGATGATCCCAATTGTTGTATGGCTGTTAATAAATACGATTATTGCAGTAATCGTCTCAAAACATGCAGCAAAGAGGGGGCACACCGGATATTTTTGGATCGTATTCTTCTTAGGAGTTATCGGGGTGTTATTGTATGTTGCAGATGTGGCGGGGAGCAATCAAAACGCCGAAGCAGGACAACATACCCGGCGGTCAAAACAGAAGTCAGGGTCTGGTGGGACGAGAACGATAGAAGAAGAAGGTAGTGAGGTTGCTGTTTCCGCTGTTTACGACGAACTCGAAGCAGTTGGTGAAGCAGGACCAGATTATTTTATTGAGCATATTTATCCTGTATACTCCGCCGGATACAATTCAGGTACCCGATGGTGGAAGGACTGTATTTCGCCTCGTCTAAAATCGTACTCCGAGATAGAGCCACCTGAAAATGAGGGCGATGCTTGGACACACAGACGAACAAAAGCCCGTAACGAGAATTCAGCCACAGATAGTTGGAAAACTTCACCAGATACTGACTTTATGCACAAGGAATTGGGGGACCGATCAAGAGGGCTATACGTGGAAGTCACAGACGGAGAAAAGGACGGGGGTTTCTTCGTTAAAGAAGATGGTGTGACTGCGGTGTCATACAAAGTGGAATCTGAAAACGGGGAGAAGTGGGTCGCTAACGCTAAATCCTATTTACAGGGAGTATATTGATGAATCCTCATAGATACTTGAGGTAAATTGGAATAGTCATACGTTCTCAAGATATTCTCGTCGCACCTCCGCTTTCTCCTCTTCTGTACGGGAGTCATAGTGCTGTTCCAATACTTTCCTACTTACATTCATTCGCTCGGAAACCACATCTTTGGGGACGTCTGAATTCAGGTGTTCAGTTATCGCACTCCGTCGGATCGGATGTGGACTAACAGAAGAGGGGCATTCATAGGATTTCTTAATGCGTTTGCGGGCACTACAGTCCGCTAATTCTTTTTCGTGAGGACATTCACCCGTATACTGACAAGGCTCCGTTAAGTGTTCCGTGTAAAGCCGGAGTGTTTGTGTAGTTGCCCGCCCTTGGCGAGTCGGAAATAGGGGCTTCCTGTCGTACTCGTCTGTCTTATCCAAGCGATTGTGTTTGATATAGTCGGAAAGAGCGCCCTTCAGTCCATCCTGAGAAACGTAGACTGCGCGCTCTCCCTCTTCTCCATTCTTCAACGGTGTACCTTCTTCTGGGCGGTGGCGGACGTGTAGAAGATGTTTGCCGGGCTTCCAGTCATCGACGTCTAATGCACGAATAGACCCAATTCGCATTCCGGAATGATACAGTAGGTAGAAGAGAACGTGATTCCGTGAGGCGTAGTCAAACTGCTGGTAGTATTCTAAGATGGCATTAACTCGTTCCGGGGCGATTGTAGCGTCTCGCACGGGGTTTTCCGGTCGTGGTATATCGAGTTTGTCAGCCAGTCCATCTTCTACAAGTTCCCGTTGTTCACACCACCGGAGCAAAGCCCGGATTGACATTAGGTTGTTATACAGGGTTTGCTCGTTAATTTCAGAATTCTCCCGCCTCCATGTCTTATACTGGTTTACAACGTACCCGTTCAGATCCCCGATATCCTCAATCTCAATTTCTTCAGTCCATTCAACAAACGAGCGGAGGTGGTACTTCTGGTTGACAAGGGTGCTTTCCCGAACCTCGTGTTTTCGTTCGTTCTGGAATTGGTCAATAACTGCCTGTGGCGATTCGGTGAATTTCGTCATGGTTGGGTTTGATTGAGCCCGAACCACCGGCATCGATGGACTGCCTGTGTTGTGGAGGAGTCGGCGGTTCAAATCCGCCCCAACCCACTTCTACTGACGCAACGACCACAAGAGACCTCTGTGTCTCTCGCGTCGTCTCGGTTGTGTGGTGTTCGGCGGATTTGAACTCTGCAAGACGCAGCGCGAGTGATAGCGAGCGACCGTCTTGCTCCAGTTCACAATCCGCTCCAACCCATTCTCTGAAACCTTCACCGCGAAGCGACTGCTCTGTCGCTTCGCGTGAAGTACTCGTGTGAATGGCGTTCGGCGGATTCGAACCACGGAAGTCGCGCGCAGCGAACGCAGTGAGCGAGCACGTCTTCCGGAGGTTCAAATCCGCCCCAACCCGCTTCTACTGAACTTACGCCGACGAGCACCGCGAACCGTGTGCGAGTCTCGTCGTGTAACACAGCCCGGGGAAGCCTCTTGGTCCCCGTAGGCGATTGCAGAAGTATCGATGTACCTCGTCACCTTTCGCCTCGACCCCGGGGAGTACGACGACAAGTTCCACGAGCTCAACGACCGAATACAGGCAGCCGCCGAAGAGACGGACGGATATCGCGGCAAGCGCACGTGGAACGACCCGGAGAGCGACGAGGTGCTCGTCGTCTACTACTGGGAGTCGCTCGACGCGCTCGATTCGTTCGGCGCCGTCGACGACCACAAACGAGCGAAACAGCGGTGGACGGAGTGGTACGACGCCTACGAAGTCACCGTCACGGAAGTACTGGATAGGTACGGCAGCGGATTCGGTGACGACGCGGACCCGCCCGAGTAGTCCAGCTGTCGGGCGACGAGGAAACGGATATGAGTCTACCGACCCAAGAGAACAGTAATGAGCGACGCAGACGGAATCGTCGAGGCAAACGACACCCGCGAGGAGATTATGGAGGCGACCTTCCGGGCACTCAGCGAGCACGGATACAAGGACCTCCGAGTCCAGGACATCGGCGAGGAGATGGAGCTGTCGCGGCAGGTCATCCACTACCACTTCGACGGGAAGTACGACCTGCTGTCCTCGTTCCTGGAGTACATCATCGACCAGTACGAGGGCAGCGTCGAGGTCGCCGACGACATGGACCCGCGGTCGGAGTTGGACGCGCGCATCGACCAGTGTCTGTTCGGGCCGGAGTTCGACGAATTCACGCACTGGGACCGCATGAAGGTGTACCACGAACTGTACGCGCACGCGCAGAACGACGACGAGCACCGCAAACTCTTCGAGGAGCACTACGCGCGCCTCCGCGGCAGCATCGTCGACGTCATCGAGGACGGCATCGAGCAGGGGGTCTTCCGCGAGGTGAACGCCGAACGAATGGGCCAACTCGTCACGGACGTCATCCACGCGGCCCGCGAGCGCCGCATCTCCCTCGGGCACGACGACGCGCCCGAGGAAGCCCGCGCGGCCATCGACGAGTTCGTGCTGGACTCGCTCGAACGCGACGACTAATCGGCCGACAGCCGCTACTTCTCTACTGAGCGCCGTGTCCACGAGCGAGATACCAGTCGCTGAGCGCTACGCACTCGCTCGAAAATATCGGTGGGAATCGAACCGCGTTACAGTTCGGGGACGTCCGACGGCATGTCGAAGTCGTGGTAGTACTCGCCCTTCTCCTTCGAGAGGATGTCGAGCACGGCGGCCGCGCCGTCGCCGACGGCGATGGCGGCCTGCCACTTCGTGTCGCGGCCCATCGCGCCGGTCGCGTAGACGCCGTCGACGGACGTCTGCATGTCGACGTTCACGTCCACGACCTCCTCGTCGGTGAAGTCGCAGCCGAGGTCCTCGGCGAGGTCACGGTTGCCGCCGGTCGCGAGGACGACGTAGTCGGCCTCGTACTCGCCGTCCGCGGTCGTGAGGGCGAAGCCGTCACCGGACTGCTCGACGGCGGTGACTTCCTCGTCCTCGTGGAGGTCGGCGCCGCGGGCCTTCGCCTGCTTCTGCGCGATTTCGACGAACGTCATCCCGTCGATGGAGCGGACGCCCGGGTAGTTGAAGAGGTGAGCCTTGTGCATCCACGTCTCGTCGGTGTCGAAGACTACGGTGTCGAGGTCGTTCTTCGCGGCGAACTGTGCTGCGGACAGGCCGGCGGGACCGCCGCCGACGACTGCTACGTCTACCATGGACGTGTGTCGGTGCTCCCGGAGGAAGTAGTTTACCATCCGGTAAAACCGGCGAGGACTGCCGAGTCAGCGTCAGAAAGACCGCAACGAGGGCGCTATCGCCTTCAGAGCACGAACGGGCCGCGCTGCTGAATCGGCTCGTCGTGGGGTTGGCCGGCGACGGCGACCACGCGGAGGTCCGAGTCGTCGCGGAGTTCGACCGCAGTCTCGTCGGTGACCGTGAAGACGTCACCTTCGCCGAACTCACTGCCAGCGACCGTCCCCGTGCCGGAGACGCCGTAGACGAATCCCGTCCAGTCCTCGGGAATCGTCCACTCCCACGCGTCCGACACGCGGACGTCCAGGTACTCCATCGGCGTGTGGAGCGAGAGCGGCGACCCGTCGCCGACGACCGTCGTCACCGTCGCTCCGTCTTGCTCTTCGGTGGGCAGGTCGGCCTGCGTGGCGTCGACGTAGTCCGGGTCAGCCTCCTTCTTCGCGCGCGGGAGGTTCACCCAGAGCTGGAGGCCGTTGCAGCCGCGATTCCCGGCCGGGAACTCGGAGTGGCGGATGCCGCTCCCGGTCGTGATGCGCATCGCGTCGCCCTCCTGGGCGACGTTGCTGACGCCCAGCGAGTCCTCGTGGTCCATCCCGCCGTCGACCATGTAGGAGACGATTTCGAAGCCTCGGTGGGGGTGCATCGGGAACCCCTGGTCGGGGTCGATGTAGAACCGCTCGAAGAGGACGAACGGGTCGAGGTTCGCGGGGTGGTTGTTCGTCGGGAACGCGCGATTCGAATTCACGCCTGTGCCGTGTCGGACTCGTTCGCCGGGAACGGGGCCGTCGGGCAGCTGCTGGCCGTCGTTGGCGTTCATGCTTCCGCCTTGTTTACCAAGCAGTAAAACAGGTCCGGTGGGGGCGTCGTTCTCCCACTCCGACGGACCTGTTCGCTGGCTGTGAATCGGCGGAGGTCACTTCATCCCGCCCGCTTTTACGCTATTCTACCGTCTGGTAAAACGTAGATGACTACCGACCTGTCCATCGACGCCGACTGGACCGAGCAGTACATCGACGGCGAGTGGGTCGCCGCCGAGAGCGAAGAAACCATCGCCGTCGAGGACCCCTCGACGCGCGAGACGGTCGCACACGTCCCCGCTGCGACCGAGGGCGACGTGAACGCCGCCTACGAAGCCGCTGCCGAAGCGCAGACAGAGTGGGCAGAAGCGCCGCCCGCGCAGCGTGCGGCCGTCGTCCAGCAGTTCCTGCAAGCGCTCCAGGAGCACTCCGAGGCAGTCGTCGACCTGCTCGCCCACGAGGTCGGCGGCTCCCAGATTATGGGCGAGACATCCATCCAGATTGCCTCCGACCACGCCGGCGAAGCCGCGACCCTGCCGCGGCGGATGAAGGGCGAGCACGCCGACTCGAACATTCCCGGGAAGGAGAACATCGTCGAGCGCGGGCCGAAGGGCGTCGTCACGGTCATCTCGCCGTGGAACTTCCCCCTTAACCTGAGCGCGCGAGCGGTCCTGCCCGCCATCGCAGCGGGGAACAGCGTCGTCCTCAAGCCCTCCACGAACTCCCCGATTACGGGCGGGCTGCTGTTCGCCAAACTCTTCGAGCAGACCGACCTCCCCGAGGGCGTGCTGAACGTCGTCACGGGACGCGGCTCGGACATCGGCGACCGCGTCGCCAGCCACACCGAGAGCGACGTCGTCTCCTTCACCGGCTCCACCGAGGTCGGCCAGCACGTCGCGGGGCTCGCGGGCGAGAACCTCGCCGTCCCCGCGATGGAACTCGGCGGCAACAACGCGTTCGTCGTCACCAGCGACGCCGACGTCGACCGCGCCATCGACGGCGCGACGTTCGGCTCGTTCGTCCACCAGGGTCAGGTCTGCATCTCCATCAACCGCCACATCGTCCACGAAGACGTCTACGACGAGTACGTCCGGAAGCTCACCGAGCGCGCCGAAGAACTCGCGGTCGGCAGCGCCCACGAGCCCGACACCGTGGTCGGCCCCATCATCGACGAGTCCCAGCGTGACGAGATGCTCGAATACGTCGAGCAGACCGTCGACGCCGGCGCCACGCTCGAAACCGGCGGCGAAACCGCGGACATCGACGGCATCGAGGACTCGCTAGTCGTCAAGCCGACCGTGCTCTCCGACGTGACCAACGACATGGCGGCCGCGAGCAACGAGCACTTCGGCCCCATCGCGCCCGTCATCCCGTTCTCGGACGTCGACGAGGCCGTCGAACTCGCCAACGACACGAAGTACGGCCTCTCCGGTGCCGTGCACGCTGGCGACCTATCGGTCGCGAAGGACATCGCCGGCCGCATGGAGACCGGGAACGTCCACATCAACGACCAGCCCATCAACGACGAAGCCCACGTGCCGTTCAGCGGCATCGGCGCGTCCGGCATGGGGACGTACAACAGCGACGCGTTCCTCCGCGAAATCACGGAGACGAAGTGGATTTCCGTCCAGCACGAACCGCGCGACTACCCGCTGTAAGCGCGGCCGTCGAACCGTCGCAGCAGCGAATCGTCAGTTAACCACCGCCGCTTCGAGCAGTTCCAGCGGGTGGCGGACGTCGTATCCCGTGCCGTGTTCCATCTGCATCGCGCAGGTTGGGCACTCCGTCATCCCGGTCTCGCCGTCGGCTGCCTCCATGTGGTCGAACATCTCGTCGCCGATTTTCATCGAGGTCTCATACTTCTCGGCCTTCCAGCCGTACGTCCCGGAGATGCCCGAGCAGGAGTCGCCGACGTCCTCGACGCCCACGCCCTCCAGGTCGCCGAACAGTTCGACGGCCTGCCGGTCTAGGCCCTGATTGCGAGCGTGGCAGGGTGCGTGATAGGCGAACTCCGCGGCGAGGTCGTCGCCGACATCGGCGTCGGCGAGTTCGTCTTGGAGGTCCTCGTGGATGCGGAGGTACTCCACGGACTCGAACGTGTTCGAGGCGACGTCGTCGATGCCGTCGATGTCGAACAGTTCGGGGTACTCCTGGCGAATCGCCATCGAACACGACGTACAGGAGGCGATTGCGTCGTATCCCTCGTCGACGAGGTCCGCGAACGAGGAGACGTTGACTTCGGCGTCGCGGTGCGCGTCGTCGAGCATCCCGTTCGCGAACATGGGTGTGCCCGAGCAGCCCTGCTCCGGGACGACAATTTCGTAGCCGAAGTGCTCGTAGACGCGCACGAGCGCCTTCGCCACCTCGGGCGTGTTGTACTCGGCGTAGCAGCCGTGGAAGTACGCGACCTGCTTGTCGGCGTCCACGGGTTCGCCGCGGCGCTCGCGGGCCTCGCGGGCGCGCTCCTTCGAGCCGGCAGCCCCGCCCTGCGCGGCCCACCACTCCGTGAACGTCTCCGTCGCGAAGTCGGGGAACTCACGCTCGCCGGTGACGCCCAGCAGTTTCTCGCCGAGCCAGCGCGCCGGCCCGAAGTTCGCCGCGGCGTTCGCGAGCCGCGGCACCTTGCTCGCCAGCCACGCCGACGTCCGGTAGTTCGCGAGCAGCCGATTCCGGACGTACTCCACGGAGAAGACACTCATCTCCTCGCTGACGTACTCGCCGCGCGCGGTGTTGTGCATCTGGGAGAGCCCCACGCCCGACGGACACGCGTTGTCGCAGCGCATGCAGTTCGAGCAGTCCATCACAGAATCGTCCACGCTGTGGTCGTCGTCGCGGCGCTTCAGGCGCCACTGCTCGGGGCCCTGGAACTTCGGCCCGGGGAAGTCGTCGTCGACCTCCGCGACCGGGCAGTTGGTGTCGCACGTCGAGCACTTGTAGCAGGAATCCGCGCCCGGGCGCAGGTCGAAGTCGTCGCTGTCGTCGAAGACATCGACGGGCTCGAAGTCCTCGCCGGTGTTCGGTGCCACTGGGTCGAAGTCGGTGGATTGGCTGTCACTCATCGTGTCTCCTCCGCGGCGCGCCGGCCGGACGCGTAGCCCGTCGCAATCGAGACGCCGCCGCCGGACTTCTCGGCGGCGAAGTCGTAGCCGCCGAGCACGCTCCCGGCGGCCCGCAGGTTCTCGAATTCGGTGCTCCCGTCGGCTGCTTCGGGTCGCAGGCTGTCGTCGGTCGCGACGCCGAACCGCGCGAACTGGTGGTCGCCGAACACGTCGTCCGCGAACCAGTCGTAGCGGTCGTCGGCGTGTGCGATGTGGCAGTCGAAAATCGGTTCGTAGACGCCCTCGCGGTCGGACTCCACGCCCTTCCCGACGAGGCCGCCGGTCGCGAGCACGTATTGGTCGGCGGCGTTCGGGATGCGCGCGCCGTTCTTCTCGACGTACACCCGCTCGATTCGGTCGCCACCGTCGTAGTCGACAACCGGGTTCCCGGTCTCGATGCTGACGCCCGCCTCGTCGAGGGCGTCGAAGAGCGCGTCCTCCAGTCGGAGGCCCGGCAGCGACGGCGGGCCCATCGGCACCTCGAAGACGGCTGCGCCGAGATCGTCCGCGAGCGCGTCGCGGACGCCCGCGGCGTCGTCGTCGCCGAGAATCGCCGGGAAGCCCACGCGCTCCTCGCCATCGAGTTGGGCCTTGACGCGCTCCGCGAGCGCCGCTCTGACTGGCCGGTCGTGGTTGTCGACGGTCACCGTGCCGTCCGTGTCGAGGAGTTTGGCGTACCGGGTGATTTTCGCGTCCGCACGGAGGTCGCCCGGGAACCGAATCGTCGCGCCGCGCACGTCGAACGGGACGCCGGCGGCGTCGAGGTGTGCAGCGGCCTGCGGCGCGTCGAAGTCCACCATTGCCTCGAACCCCACGAGGAGGGTGTCGCGGTCGTCGCTGGCGACGCCGGCGCTCGCGCCTGCCGGGTAGCGCGCGGTCGGCTTGACGGTTCCGCCGTGGGTCGGAATGAGGGCGTTCGCGTCCGTGTGCGACCCTCGGTAGTGGGGCGCGGCGTCGTCGAACAATTCCAGCGCTTCACGGACGGTCTCCACGCCGACCGTCCGGTAGGGGTGTGACTCCGGGAGGTCCGGAATCGCGTCGAAGGGGTCGACGAGCGGGCCGTCCCCGTCGGGCGTGTAGCCGAGCACGTCCACGAGCCCGGAGGCGTGCCGGAGCGTGCTCTGCTTGTAGGACACCAGCCGGGTGTCGGCGCCCGCTCGTGCCGCGGCGAGCGCGCTCGTCAGGCCTGCGAGCCCGCCGCCGACGACGAGGACGTCCGAGTCAATCGCCACGGTTGCCTCCGTCCGTTCGGGCCGCTTCGGTACCACTGTCGAAGGCGGTGAAGTCCACGCTGTCCCCGTCCGCGGGGTCGTTGTCGCGGTTCTGCGTGGTCGCGTGCAGCGTGTAGTTCAGCATCGCCTGCGAGAGCTGTTCCCCCCAGAGCGCGTGGCGCTGGCCCTTCCAGCGCTCCTGCAAGAGGTCGTCCCACGCTCGTCTGGCCGTCGCTTCGTCGTAGCCGTCGTCACCGTGGAGTTCGCTGGCCATGCGGTGCGCGCAGAAGCCGCCCTGGCAGTTCCCCATCGACGCGCGGGTGCGGATGCGGACGGCGTTGAGGTCGGAGCCGGACTGCCCGATAGCGTCCTGGAGTTCGGCGCGCGTGACGCCCTCGCACTCGCAGACCACAGGATTCGGCTCGTCCGTGGCGAGCACGTCGTCGGCGCGCGAGCCGAGGCGTTCGACGCTGCGCCGGCCGATCGGCGAGCGCAGGCCGAACTCGTCCATGTAGTCGCGGAGCACGGAGAACTCCTCGCTGCCCGGGAGGGGGACGTCGGCGGTCCGGCACTCGGCGTCGACGCCGAACCGCTCACAGACGTGGTCGGCGACCGACTCCGCCATCATGCGGTAGGTCGTGAATTTTCCGCCGACGACCGTCGTCATCCCGGGGAGGTCGTCGCGGTCGGCGTGGTCCAGCAGGAAGAAGTCCCGCGTGATGTCCGTCGGGTCGTCGCTGGCCACGTCCGGGGGCTCGTAGAGAGGGCGGACGCCCCAGAACGAGCGAATCGTCCGGGCCTCCGAGAGCATCGGCACGAGCTCGGCGAGCGTGTCGACGAGTTCGTCGACCTCCCACTGCTCCTCGGGGTAGTCCTCGGGGTCGTCGACCTCGACATCGGTCGTGCCGAGGATGGCGGTCGTCTCGTGCGGGACGACGATGTCGGCGTCGCCCTTCGGCCGGCAGCGGTTGACGACGGTGTCGACCTGCCGGACGTTCGTCACGGTCATCACACCCTTCGAGGGGCGGACCGCGACGTCCACGCCCGCCATGTCGCCGATGCGGCCCGCCCACGCGCCAGCCGCGTTGACCACGTGGTCCGCGCGAATCTCTTCGGTACCGCCTTCGGTCCCGTGGACGTGCTTGCCGGGGCCGGAGTCGTGTTCGACTTCGAGGCCGACGACCTCGCCGCCCTCAACGAGCACGTCCGTGACCGTCGAGTGCGTCTCGATGCGCGCGCCGTGTTCCTGCGCGCTAGCGGCGTTCGCCACCACTAGCCGGAACGGGTCGACCGCGCCGTCCGGCACGACAATCGCCTTCTCGACGTCCTTCGCCAGGTGGGGTTCCATCTCGCGGGCTTGCTGGCCGGAGATGACCTCTGCGGGGATGTCGCAGGCTTCGCAGCCGCGGAGTTTCTCCTGGAAGTACTCCTCGGAGTCCTCGGGGCGCTTGACGAAGAGGCCGCCGGTCTCCTCGACGCAGTGGCTCGCGATGTCCCGGAGCACGCGGTTCTCCGCGATGCACTCTCGCGCGCTCGCCTGGTCGGCGACGGCGTACCGGCCGCCGCTGTGGAGGAGACCGTGCATCCGGCCGGTCGTGCCGTGTGTGAGGTTGCCCTGTTCGACGAGCGTCACGTCGAAGCCCCGCATCGCGAGGTCGCGGGCGATGCCGGTGCCCGTCGACCCGCCGCCGACGACGGCGATGTGTGGTACCGATGCCATCTGTGCTCGGGTTCGACACCCACACACTTTATTTTATCGTAGAATCCGACTCCACAGTAAATTTAGGGGCGTTCGGGTCGGTTCTCGGCGTGTGAGCATGCAGTCACGAGCGTAAATACCCAAATCCCACCGGACAAGGAACCAGGGTCGGACCGGGGGAGACGCCGCTCGCGGCCGCGCGAACTATCTTTACCCCGAATCCCAGACCCACAGTAACATTTATTATAATCCATTCTTATTTACTGGCAGAGCGGCGAAGTCGGTAAACTAATTGGCCGCCACACGGAGCAACCAACCCATGCCAGACACCTACGTCGGCTCGATAGACCAGGGGACGACCGGAACCCGCTTCATGGTCTTCGACCACAGCGGGCAGGTCGTCGCGAACGCCTACGAACAGCACGAACAGATCTACCCCGAGCCCGGCTGGGTCGAACACGACCCCGTCGAAATCTGGGAGAACACGAAGGCGGCCGTGACCGAGGGCCTCGACGCGGCCGGCCTCGACGCCTCGCAGTTGGAGGCGTTGGGCATCACGAACCAGCGCGAGACGACCGTCGTGTGGGACGCCGCCAGCGGCAAACCCGTCCACAACGCGCTCGTCTGGCAGGACCGCCGCACCACCGACCGCGTCGAGGAACTCGAAGCGAACGGCACCGTCGAGGAGATTCGCGAGAAGACCGGCCTCGAAGCCGACGCGTACTTCTCCGCGACGAAGACCGAGTGGATTCTGGACAACGCCGAACCGCTGAAACTCCAGACCTCTCGCACCCAGAACCTCCGCGACCGCGCTCGCGAGGGCGAACTCTTGATGGGCACCATCGACGCGTGGCTCATCTACAACCTGACCGGGAACCACATCACGGACGTCTCGAACGCCTCCCGGACGATGCTGTACAACATCCGGGACCTGGAGTGGGACGACGACCTGCTCGAGGAGTTCGACGTCCCCGCCGAGATGTTGCCCGAGGTCCGGCCGTCCTCCGACGAGGATCTCTACGGCCACACCGACCCGGACGGCTTCCTCGGCGCCGAGGTCCCCGTCGCGGGCGCGCTCGGCGACCAGCAGGCCGCGCTGTTCGGGCAGACGTGCTTCGACGAGGGCGACGCCAAGAACACCTACGGCACCGGCTCGTTCTACCTCATGAACACCGGCAACGAGGCCGTCGAGTCCGACCACGGCCTCCTCACCACCATCGGCTTCCAGCGCTCGGGCGAACCCGTCCAGTACGCGCTGGAGGGCTCCATCTTCGTCACGGGGGCCGCCATCGAGTGGCTCGAGGACGTCGACCTCATCAACAACGCCGCCCAGACCGCGGAACTCGCGCGCTCCGCCGAGTCGACTGACGGCGTCTACATGGTCCCAGCGTTCACGGGGCTCGGCGCGCCCCACTGGGACGGTCGCGCTCGCGGGACCATCGTCGGGATGACCCGCGGCACCGAGAAGAAACACATCGTCCGCGCGACCCTCGAATCCATCGCCTACCAGACCCGCGACATCGCGGAAGCGATGGAGGCCGACTCGGGCGTCGAGACCACGTCGCTGCGCGTGGACGGCGGCGCGGTAAAGAACAACTTCCTCTGCCAGCTCCAGTCGGACATCATCCAGACCAACATCGTGCGGCCGGAGGTCGACGAGACCACTGCGCTCGGGTCGGCGTACGCCGCCGGCCTCGCGGTCGGCTACTGGGACGACGTCGACGAACTGCGCTCGAACTGGCAGGTCGACCGGCAGTTCGAGCCCGAGATGGAGGAACCGAAGGCCGACAAGATGTACGGCCGGTGGGACGACGCCGTCGACCGCTCGCTGGACTGGGCGCAGGAGGACTAACATGTACGGGGTTCTCCAGATTCCGGTCGTCGGGATGGAAGTCGAGCCGTTCGTCGTCCTCCTGATTACGGCGCTGGCGGGTGGCGCGTTCGGTGCGGCGCTGGGCGCGCTCCCGTCGTTCATCTTCACGGGCTTCGTCGTCTTCCTCGGGGAAGGTATCGCGATTCTCGAACGACAAATCGGCACCATCGAGGCGGTCCCGCAGGGCGAGATTGCGACCGGGCTCACGGGCGTCATCGGGTTCGGTGCCATCACGGGCCCGCACATCGCGTTCGCGGGCGGCGTCGCGGCGTCGGCGTACGCGGGCAAGAAGTATCCCGAGATGGCGCCCGACGGCTGGGACTACCACTTCGGGAAGAACATCTCGTACGCGTTCGGCACGAAACCCGACATCCTCGCGGTCGGCGCGGTGTTCGGCGCGCTCGGGATGCTCGTCGCGCGCGTCCTCGGCGGCCTCGGCGCGCCGACCGACGGCATCGCGGTGTCGGTCGTGCTGACCGCACTGGTCGCCCGCGTCGTCTTCGGCTACCCGCTCCTCGGCCGCCCCGCGGGGTCGGGCTTCCTCGACATGACGCCGTTCGAGCGCGAGGAGAAGCGCGCCGCGACCGACGGCGGGACCGCGAGCGCGCGGCTGGCGACCGAGCCGTGGCTCCCCCACCAGTACCGTTGGTCGGGCGTCACCGCCATCGGGCTCGTCGCCGGCGTGCTCGCGGGCTACATCTGGCTGCAGACCGGGAGCATCTTCATGGGGTACGGCATCTCCGCGATGAGTCTCCTCTTCCTCCAGTTGGGCGTCGAGAAGATTCCGGTCACCCACCACATCACACTGATGGGGGCGGTCGGTGCGGTCGTCGCGCTGCCCGTGTTCGGCAGCGAGGCCGCCGCGCTGCTCGCCGCCGGCGCACTCGGCGCGGGCAGTGGGCTCGTTGGAGAGGTCGCCCAGCGCGTGTTCTACTCGCACTCGGGCACCCACGTCGACCCGCCCGCGATAGCCATCGCCGTCGTGATGTTGGTCGTCGGCGTCCTCTACCTGCTGGGCGTCGTCCCGAACGCGGGGTACCTCGGCCTCTGAACCGCACCAACCCCGGTCCTTTTTACTACGTGGTTGGTACCGTGGATAACGAACACTCCCCTACGCCATGGACATCGACGCGCGAATAAAGCGGCGACAACGCCGGGACGACGGCCCCCGCCTCGTGCAGGACTACGAGGCGCTGGCGCCAGTCACGCACCTCGACGAGCCGTCGGACCGTGGTCCCGTGCTCGAACGGCTGCTGGACCACCTCGACCCGGTGTTCGACAGCCGTCTGCCGCCGAACGCGTACGTCCACGGGCCTTGCGGCTCCGGGAAGACCGCAATCGTCACTGCGCTGTTCGGCCACCTCGAACGGCTGTCCACGCAGACGCAGTCGGTCATCTACACGAGCACGCGCGCGGGGTCGCCAACTGCGCCGGGCTTCGTCTACGTCGACGCCCGCGAGACGAGCAGCGAGTTCGCGTTCTACCACCACGTGCTCGACGCGCTCGTCGACGAGCGCGTCCCCGAGCACGGCATCGGCACCGAGGAGATTCGCGACCGCCTGCACGAGCGCGTCGGGCAGTCGCGGGGCGGCGTCGTCGTCGGCGTCGACCACGTGGGCGCGCCGGACAGCACGGACACCGACCGCCTTGTCCAGTTGTTCGCGGGATTGCCGAGCAACGCGAGTTGGCTCGCAATCGGTCGACAACCGCCCGAGGAGACGGCGCTCGCGGAGTACACGGCGACGACGATTCGAGTGGAGCCCTATCGACGCCAAGTGCTCGTGGACGTGTTGATGACGCGCGCGTCCGAGGGGCTCGCGCAGCAGGCGCTCACGCACGACCTCGCGCGCCGCATCGCGGACTGGGCCGACGGGAACGCCCACGACGCGCTCGCGGCGCTGTTCGTCGCTACCGACCGCGCGAACTGCGCCGACCACGACCGGGTCACGCCCGAAGACATCGACGCGGCGATAGCCGAAGTGCCGGAGCCGTCGGTCTCGCTAGGGCGCGTGCTCGCGCTCCCCGAGAACAAGCAGCTCGTGCTCCGGGAGCTGGTCGACCTCGACGCCGACGACCGCGATTCCGTGACCGCGACGACGGACGCAATCAGCGCCGCCGTCGACCTCTCGGCGGGGACGGTCAAGCGCTACCTCTACGAGTTGGCCGAGAGCGGCGTCGTCGAGCGCGTGCAGGCCGAGCAGCGCGCGGGGAAGGGACGACCGCCGAGCCGCGTGGAGCTGCGGTTCCCGCCGACCGCGTTCCGCCGGCTGTACGACCTCCGGCTGTAGTACACGATGACAGGACCTATCGAACCAGGCGACCGCGTGCGCCTCGCGTACGTCGGCCGCTTCGAGAACGGGAGCGTGTTCGCGACCTCGGACCCCGAGGTCGCCGCCGAACACGGATTACTGGAGGCACAGGGCAAGGAACGCGAGGAGTTCGAGCTGCTGTCGTTCACCGTCGGCCGCGGGGACGTTATCGAGGGGCTCGACGACGCCGTCGTCGGGATGCGCGCCGACGAGGAAGCCGAAGTGACGGTTCCCCCGGAGGCGGCGTACGGCGAGCACGACCCCGAGCGCGTGCGCGAGTACGACCCCGAGACATTCGAGGGAATGGTCGGGCAGTCGCCGGAGGTCGGGCTCCACGTCGAAGCCGAGAACGGCCTCCACGGGGACGTGACCGCCGTCACCGACGAGCACGTCGCGGTCGACTTCAATCACGAGTTGGCAGGGAAGACGCTGATTTTCGACGTGCGCGTGCTCGCTGTCGACTGATTACTCGACCGCGCGGCGCTCGATTTCCGCGTCCAGCGCGCGCATGAATGGGTGGACGGTGTTCCCCATCAGGTAGACGGGGTGGCCGTGGTCGAGGCAGGCGTCGAGCACCGACTCGGGCGCGGCGGTCTCGTGGTCGTGGTAGACGACGTCGGCGGTCGTCCGGCGCGCGAACATCTTGGCGTGCGTGCCCGCGACGTGGATGCGGTCGACGAAGTCGTTGTCCGCGAGCCAATTCACGTAGTGGACGAACGCGGCGGTTCGGCCGGCGCGGTCGCGGCGCAGGAAGACGAACGGCGTAATCGTGGGCTCTGCGAGTCGCTCGACGAGGTGCTGGCGGAGCAGTTCCGTGGACTCGATGTCGTTCATCATCGCGCCGTTGCAGACGAGGCCACTGCCTTCGAGGCGCGTCCACGACCAGCCGCTGCGGAGGTCGGTGATGTACGATTCCAGTTGGCCGGCGTCGAGCGGGTCGAGGCCGAGCACGCGGAGGGTCTCGTCGACGACGAACGCCGAGCGCGCGCCGAAGACGTCCTCGAAGGGGTGTTCGGGTCGGGGTTCCGCGACGGTGAAGTCGACGTTCTGCTCGCGGAACTCGCGGCGGAGGTAGTCGTTGATGGCGTCGTTTCGGTCGCCGCTGACGACGTGTGCGCCCTCCGGGACGGTGCGCGTGAACGCGCGGGCGATGTCGGGGAGTGTGGCGCCGAGCGTGGACTGGTGGTCGCGGCGGACGTTCACCAATACGACGACGTGGGGGTCGAACAGTTCGTTGGCGAGCCGCGTGGTGTACTCGCGGATGCCCTGATTCTCCGCGACGACGGCGTCGACGGGCCAGAAGTCTCGGAGTTCGCGCTCGTTCTCGTAGAGGCGGACGACGCCGTCGCGCTCGAACTCGCTGGGTTCGAGGTTGTGGTAGGAGATGTGCTCGTTGCCGGTGACCTTCGCGTACGTCTCGAGGCCGCGGGCGACCAGCGCCTCGTTGAGCCAGCGGACGACCGTCGACTTCCCGCGGACGCCCGAGACGGTCACCCGACAGGGGACGTCCTCGACGCGTTCGAAGTGCGAGCGGCCGCGGGTCGCGAGGTCGACGGTTCGTCGCGCAGTGCCGGCGACGCGACCGGCGAGCCCCTCTCGGTCGCTCATCGGTCTTCGTCCTCCGTGGCGACCAGTGGGGAGTCACTGACGTCCGCGTCCACTTGCGCGTCGGCGAACACGGACTCGCGGGCGAACGTCGCGGCGTCGGGTGTCGAGCGTTCGAGTCCGAGGACGTCCCGGACGGCGAGCACTATCAGGATAACGGCGATGGCAGCGTAGCCGATTCCGAGCGGGTCGAGCCCGCTCGCGGGGACCTCCACGAACGCCAGGAGGACGGCGTAGAAGACGACGAACAGCGCCGCGGAAAGGCGGATGCTGGCGGCGCGGTTCTTCGGCGCGACGCGGTGGAGGTTGTACGCGCCGATGCCGGTGAACAAGCCGACGAAGAACAGCGTGATGCCGGGCGCGGGGACGGGCTGTGCTACCCCGATTCCCGCCGCGTACACCAGCCCGGTGACGAGGCCGACCGCGAGGAGGTTCCGGCCGTACAACAGCGACGACCAGTGGACGAGCGAGACGACGAAGAAGACGGCCGTCGCGCCGAGCGCGTACACGATTACGGCGTCGGCGTACCGGACGGTGAACACCGCCAGCAGCGGCACGAGGATGACGCCCGCGAGCCGGAGGTCGTAGCGCGCGCGGAGTGCCTCGTAGACGACGACATCCGTAATCAGGACCGAGATGGCCAGCCAGCGGGGCACGACGTGCGGCGTGGGCTCGCCGACGGGCGTCAGGCCGAGCCACGAGGCGGCTTCGCTGGTCGGCAACAACAGGACGGGCGGGACGCGAGGGTGGAAGATGCCGAGCGCGTAGACGACGGCGAGGCCGAACGCGACGAGGCCCACGTACACGGCGAGCATGCCGAGCAGGTCCGCGCGGCGGTCGCGGGGGTCGAGGCGCATCAGGTTGTACGCGGCGATGCCGGGGAAGATGCTCCCGACGATTTCCGCGTCGTAGTAGGTGACGTCGGAGACGAGAAACGTGAGGACGGCGGTAGTTACGATGGAGACGAGCGCCCCGACGACGACGCCGACGAGGAACACGCGCCGGCCGTGGTTGAGCGTGTACTCGCGCAGCAGCCAGAGCGAGCCCCACGCGGCGGCGGTCGCGACGACGAACACGACCGGCGATATCGGTTCGCGGAACGTGTAGACGACCAGCAGCGGCAACACCATGACGCCGCCGAGTCGGTAGCCGCTGGACTGGGAGACGGCAGCGGTCGCGCAGATGCCGAGGACCATGATGGCGATTGCGGCGAGCACGGGATGCGGGCTCTCACTACGCGGATTGCGAGTTCCACACGTCAATCTACCGGCTATCGGCAGAGCCGTCGGCTGATAGCGCGACAACGGCGCATCGCTTATCGTGCTCGCGGGCGACCTCGCGGTATGGGCATCGAGGCGGCCGGGACCGTCCTGAAAGTCAGCCACCAGCACGGCACGGACACGACGAGTTCGTTCGACGTCGAGCGACTGCCCGCGGTGGACGTAGCGGCGTACGGCGCAGTCTACGAGTCCCGGAGCGTCGACCTCGACGCGCCGCCCGCGGACGCGGACGTGACAGTCACGGTGCAGAGCGCGGCGGGCTCGTACTCGGTGCCGTGTCGCATCGTCCGCGAGCTGCGCCGCGTCAACCCCTGGGACCGCGACGTCTGCGTCCGCATCCCGCGAGACAGCGACACGCCGTTCGACGACGCGCGGTTCCGAACGATTCTCGACGCCGGGACGGAGTGACGAGCCCAATCAGTCCAGTGCTGCCCCGCAGTCCGGGCACTCCTCGTCGACGACGGTCACCTGCGCGTCGCAGTGCGGACAGAACTCCAGCCAGCACGCGCGGTCTCCCATGTTCCCGCGTACCACGGCCACGGCCTTTAGTCCTGCCCGTGGATGGTCTCGTGGAACGCGACGACGAGCGCGGGCACGACCACCATGAAGATGTGCTCTTCGACGGGGATGCCGAGGACGTCCACGCCGGTGCGGAGTTGGATGGCGAACACGCCGATGGTGAGGGTGTACCAGTCCCAGACGTACGCGATTGGGTAGAGTGCGGCGACGGTGACGCCGGCACGCCGGAGCGCGCCCGCTCGGTAGAGGAGGGCGAACGCGAGCGCGCCGAACGCGACCTCCGACGCGAGGTACGTGTACGGCCCGAAGACGGCACCGACATCTGGGACGCCAGCAGGTAACACGGGGCACAGTACGCGTGCCAACACCAAAACTCTGGGAGGGAGTCCGGGGTTCTGGAAGCCGCAACAAAGTTGAAGGCGTTGGTCCGCGACGTTCCACTCGAACGCCCATGGATATCTCTGACATCGCTACGAACGACTACATCGAGGTCGAAGCCGAACAACGGTTGGGGAAGGCTCGCTCTATCTTCGAGGAGGAGAACCCGAAAGGCATCATCGTCACGGAAGCCGGCCAGTATGAAGGCGTGCTCACGGAGCGCAAACTACTCGGCTCGCACATCGAGGACGACACGCGCATCTCCGGACTCACGATGCCCGCGCCGAAAATCGACCGAACCGAGGACATCCGCGACACCGCGCGCATGCTCGTCGAGGGTGGCACGAAAATCGCGCCCGTCTTCGAGGCCGGCGAACTCTGGGGCATCATCACGGAGGACGCCATCCTCGAAGCCGTCCTCGACAGCCTGGACGCGCTCACGGTCGGCCAAATCTTCAGCGAGAACGTCGTCACCATCGAGGAGGACGACAACATGGGCACCGTCATCAACCGCCTCCGCGAGCACGGCATCTCGCGGCTGCCGGTCGTCGACGAGGACGGCTTCCTCACGGGCGTCGTCACCGTCCACGACGTCGTCGACTTCGTGGTCCGGGACATCTCCAAGACCACGCGCGGCGACCGCAGCGGCGAAGTCGAACGCATGCTCGACCTCCCGGTCTACGACGTGATGTCCAGTCCCGTCGAGACGGTCTCCGTCGAGGACTCCGTCCAGGACGCCGTCGAGACGATGCTCGACAACGACTACTCCGGGCTCGTCGTCACGCCCGCTGACGACGACCGCGTCGTCGGCGGCGTGCTCACCAAGACGGACGTGCTGCGCGCGCTCTCCTACACCGAGGAGGACCGCATGGACGTCCAGATTACGAACATCGAACTGCTGGACGCGCTCTCTCGCCAGGAGATTCAAGAGCGCATTCAGGAGGTCGCGAACAAGTACAGCGACATGAACGTCCACCACGCGCACGTGCGCCTCCACAAGCACAAGGAGAAGCTCCGCGGCACCCCGCTCATCATGTGCCAGCTCCGCCTCCGAACCAACAAGGGCCAGATGGCGGGCACCGGCGAGGGTTACGGCGCGGACAACGCCTTCTACATGGCGCTGGACCTCCTCGAGCGCAACGTCCTCGAACACAAGGGCGTCGAGCGCGACGAGGAGTACAAGGGTCAGCTCCTCCGCAAACTCAACCAACTCTAACACGCACTTTTTGCGCTGCGGGCGGCCTGCGGCCGCCCTCGGCAAAAACTTGCGGAAAAAGCACTCCTCCTTCACTTCGCACCTACGGCGCTCCGTTCAGTCGTCGGCCCGCGCTCCCTGCGGTCGCACGGTGAACCGCGTCTCTCGGGCTTTTCAAGCCGCTCGCTCGCGGATGCTTGTACGGGACGTTTGAACGGGGAAGTCGTCAGTACTGGTCGCTTTCGACGCCCTCGATGCCCGTGTCCGTGATTTTGAAGCGCGTGTGCTCGCCCTCGGGCTTCGAGCGGTGTTTCTCGAGGGTGGCGCGGCGGTTGCCGCCGCGGAAGCGGTCGACGCGCATCACGACGCCCGTCCAGTGGTTGAGCGTGTGGCCGCCGAGCGGGCGGACGCGGTCGCTGTCGCTGTCGACGTCCGTGAACACCTGGTTCGTGACGACGACCGCGAGGTCGTGTTTGCGCGCCAGCGAGAGCAAGTGCGTAATCTGGTCGGCGACCCGGCGGAGGGCGTCGCCGCCGTCGTCGGCGTCACGTTCGAGGCGGTAGAAGCCCGTCGCGGAGTCGAGGACGACGAGGTCCGCGCGCTCGGCGAAGTCCGCAGCGTCCCGGACGGCTTCGGCCTGCTCCTCGAAGTCGTGGGCGTCGGAGAGGATGATTCGACTGGAGGCGTCCTCGGGGTCGTCGGCGCGCGCGGTCAGTAGTTGGTCGAAGCGCTCGACGGAGAGTCCCTCGGTGTCGATGTAGACCGCCGTGCCGCCGTCGGCTGCGACCTCGACGGCGGTCGAGAGCGCGACGTTCGTCTTGCCCGCGCCCGGGGGCCCGTAGACCTGCGTGACGGTGCCGCGTTCGACGCCCCCGCCGAGCAGGTCGTCGAGGCCGGCACAGCCCGTCGAGATGTGGGTGTCGTCGCTCACTACCCCTCGATTGGTCGCTCCCGGGCAAAAGACCCCCGGTGTGTCGGCTGCGCGGGGACACGTTGCGGGCAAGCGTTTTGCTGTCGGCGGCCGCACGTGCGGTCGTGATAGTCGTCGCGACGACGGACTTCGAAGTGTACCACGAGGTCGTCGAGGAGCTGCGGGACCGCGACGTGGCGTTCACGACGGTCGAACCCGGCGAGCCGCTGCCGGAGACGACGGACGTCGTCATTACGGCCGGTGAGGATATCGAGGCGGCGGCTCCGGTCGTGGTCGCGGACGCCGAGCGCGCCCGACAGACCGTCGAGGAGGCGCTCGTCTACCTGCGGGGAGGCGAGGGCCGAACCGTCGTCGGCGTCGACCCGGGGACGCGTCCCGGAATCGCGGTGTTGCGCGGCGGGATGGTCGTCTCCGCGTTCCAGGTGCCAATCGAGCGGGCAGCCGAAGTGGTGAGCGAGGAGGTCGCCGGGGAGGACGATGCCGTGGTGCGCGTGGGGGACGGCGCGCGACTGGAGGGCGCACGCATCATCGACGGCCTCGACGAGGTGCGCGTCGAACTCGTCGACGAGACCGGGACGACACCGTTTCTCGGACCGGGCGCGCGCGGCATGGGCGACGTGCTCGCGGCGGCGAACATCGCGCTGATGGCGGGCGAGGAAATCGAGGGGCGGACCATCGAGCCGACGGAAGGCGAGATTCAGGTCATCAAGAGCCGGTCGCGCGAGGAGAGCGAGCAGAACCGCACCATCACGGAGGAACTCGCGCGGAAGGTCGCGCGCGGCGAACTCACGCTCGAGGAAGCGCTGGAGGCGCACCGCGAGGAGTGAGCAGCCGGTGGGACGCGGGCTCTGCTTTTCGAGTACCGGGGTCGCGGCAGAACGGGCGGGAGACAGCACGCCTTTCAGCCCTCGTGTGTTAGAAGTTGACAGCCACGGTGGGGTGTGGCGGAAAGTACTTCCGTTACGACGCCGGATTCGCACACATCCGCCGTAGCCTCCAATCATGAACGAAGTCCAACTTGAGGTGGCGAAAGCCTACCCGAACGACTCGGGCAGGGGTATCGCTCGCCTCGACCCCGACACGCTCCTGCACCTGAAGCTCAGTCCGGGAGACATCATCGAGATAGAGGGTGCCGAGACGACCGCCGCGAAGGTCTGGCGCGCCGACCGGCAGGACTGGAACACCGACACCATCCGCATCGACGGATTCACTCGGCAGAACGCCGACGTCGGCATCGGCGAGCGCGTCAAGATTCGCAAGGCCGACGCCCAGAAGGCCGACCGGCTCGTGCTCGCGCCCCCGGAGGACGCCAGCGTCCAGTTCGGCAGCGACGCCGCCGGCATGGTCAAGCGCCAGATTCTCAAGCGCCCCGTCGTCTCGCGGGACATCGTGCCGGTGATGTCGAGCACGAACCACCCGTTCATGCGCTCGCCGGGGCAGGCCATCCCGCTCATCGCCGTCGAGACCGAGCCGGAGGGCGTCTGCCTCATCACGGAGGACACGGACGTCGAACTTCGCGAGGAGCCCATCAGCGGCTTCGAGCGCACGGGCGGCGGCATCACCTACGAGGACATCGGCGGTCTCGAGAGCGAGATTCAGCGCGTCCGGGAGATGGTCGAACTCCCGATGAAACACCCCCAGATTTTCCAGAAGCTCGGCATCGAGCCGCCACAGGGGGTGTTGCTGCACGGGCCGCCGGGCACCGGGAAGACGCTGCTCGCGAAGGCCGTCGCCAACGAGACGTCGGCGAGTTTCTTCTCCATCGCCGGCCCCGAGATTATCTCCAAGTACTACGGCGAGTCCGAACAGCAACTCCGGGAGATATTCGAGGACGCCAAAGACGACTCGCCGTCGATTATCTTCATCGACGAATTGGACTCTATCGCGCCCAAGCGCGAGGACGTCACGGGCGAAGTCGAGCGCCGCGTCGTCGCCCAACTGCTGACGATGATGGACGGCCTCGAAGGGCGCGGCCAGGTCATCGTCATCGCGGCGACCAACCGCGTCGACGCCGTCGACCCCGCGCTCCGCCGCCCCGGCCGGTTCGACCGCGAAATCGAAATCGGGGTCCCCGACGAGGTCGGCCGCGAGGAGATTCTGAAGATTCACACCCGCGGCATGCCCCTCAGCGACGACGTGAACCTCTCGTCGCTGGCCGACGACACCCACGGCTTCGTCGGCGCAGACATCGAGAGCCTCACCAAGGAGGCCGCGATGCGCGCGCTCCGGCGCTACCTCCCCGAAATCGACCTCGACGAGGAGGACATCCCGCCGAGTCTCATCGACCGCATGATCGTCAAACGCGACGACTTCAAGGGCGCGCTCAACGAGGTCGAACCCTCCGCGATGCGGGAGGTCCTCGTCGAACTCCCGAAGCTCTCGTGGGACGACGTCGGCGGCCTCGACGAGGCGAAAAACGACATCAAGGAGGCCGTCGAGTGGCCGCTCAACCAGCCCGAGAAGTTCACCCGCATGGGCATCGACCCACCTGCGGGCGTGCTCCTCTACGGGCCGCCGGGCACCGGGAAGACGCTGATGGCGAAAGCGGTCGCCAACGAGACCAACGCCAACTTCATCAGCGTCCGCGGCCCGCAACTACTCTCGAAGTGGGTCGGCGAGTCCGAAAAGGCAATCCGGCAGACGTTCCGGAAGGCCCGCCAGGTCTCCCCGACGGTCATCTTCTTCGACGAGCTCGACAGCCTCGCGCCCGGCCGCGGCCAGGAAGTCGGGAACAACGTCTCCGAGCGCGTCGTCAACCAACTGCTCACGGAGTTGGACGGCCTCGAAGAGATGGAGGAAGTGATGGTCATCGCCGCGACCAACCGCCCCGACATCATCGACCCCGCGCTCATCCGCTCGGGGCGCTTCGACCGCCTCGTCCAAGTCGGACAGCCCGACGTCGAGGGCCGCGAGCAGATTCTGAAAATCCACACCCAGGACATCCCGCTCGCGCCCGACGTCAGCCTCCGCGAACTCGCCGAGGTCACTGACGGCTACGTCGGCAGCGACCTCGCGAACATCACCCGCGAAGCCGCCATCGAAGCGCTCCGCGAGGACGAAGACGCCGAAGAAGTCGAGATGCGCCACTTCCGCCGCGGCATGGAGGACGTCCGTCCCACCGTCACGGAAGACCTCATGGACTACTACGACCGCGTCGAAGAGCAATTCAAAGGCAGTCAGAACCCCGAAACCCGCCGCGAGCAGGGCGGCCACATCGGGTTCCAGTAGTCGGACCTTTTTACTTCGTCGGGTGCGCTCGCTACGCTCGCGCACCGCTCCTCGCAAAAATCTACGCTAAAAACGTCCCGCTCGCTCACTTCGTTCGCTCGCGGAGGAAACGTGCGGCTTCGCCGCACGCATGCTTCACACCAGCTACGGCACAGCTACGCTACGTGACTGACCCGCTGGTAGACGCGTCCGAGTTCCTCCCTGACGACCTGTCGTTCGAGCACCGCGACGCCGGTGACGACGACGAGGAAGCCGACCGCAGTCGAGGGGGTGACGCCTTCCCCGAACAGAATCCACGCCGTGATGGCGGCGAAGATGGGAACGGCGTACGCGACGAGATTCGTGCGGACCGGGCCGATTCTTCGGATGAGGATGAAGAAGATGGGGTAAGCGACGGCCGTCGAGAGCACACCCAAGACGAGTACTGCGTAGAGGATTGGCGTCGTGATGACGGCGTCGGCGGCCGACTCGCCGATGCCGAGGCTCACCACGTGGAGGAGGAACGCACCGAGCGCCATCGCCCACGCAGTCAGCGGAATGCTGTCGAGCGTGGCGTCGACGCGGCGCAAGAGTACGCTCCCGAGCGCGACCGAGGCCGCCGCGGCGAGCACGAGCAGCTGGCCGATGGTCGACCCGGACGTGAGCGTCTCCGGGGACGGCTGGACGATGATAGCGACGCCGACCAGTCCGACGGCGATGCCGAGGAGGCTGACCGCGTCGAGGCGCTGGTCGAGGAGGAAGAACGCGAACGCGGGTGCGAGAAGCGGGTTCAGGCCGTACATCACCGAGGCGGCGGCCGGCGTTATCGCCTGCTGGCCGAGGAAGAGGAAGCCGTTGTTCCCGGCGATGAGCGCGACCGCGCCAACGGTGATGCCGGCGTAGTCGGCGCGGCTCTGCGGGACCCACGTGTCGTAGCGCCACGCGACGAACACCAACAGCAGGGGGACGGCGACGTCGAACCGGAGCGCGGCGAAGAACACCGGCGGGAGCGCGTCCAGTCCGGTCTTGATGGCGACGAACGAGAACCCCCACAGGATGGCGAGCAGGACGAACAGCCCCGCGTGCAGGTAGCGAGCGGCGTTCATGGCGACGGAGAGCGTGCGGCAGACATTCGAGTGTGGTCGTGGTACGACGCGGCCAAGGATAAGTTCGGCTGAACCGGAACGACGGCACGCGGGCCGCCGACCGATTCAGCGGCCGCTGGTGGGTGCGAGAAGACGGAGAGAGAAGTCGGGCGTTATTCGACGAGAACGGCGTTGACCTGACCGTCCTGGCCGGGACGGGAGGTGACGCGGGCGCGGCCGGCGTCCGTCTCGATGATAGCGCCCTTCGTGATGATGTTCCGGCGGGCGTAGTTCGGGTTCGCGCCGTTCTCGACGACGTCCTCGATGGTGGCGCGGACGGCGCCGTCGTCGGTGGCGACGTTGGCGACGTTCGTGGAGAGCGCGCGGACCTTCTCGTTGTCGCCGCGCGCGTCGACGGTGCGGAAGCGCTGTTCGCCGACGGTCGTCTCCGTGGGCGAGCGGCCCGTCTTGGACTTCTTCTTCTTGCTCTGGGGACGGAGTCGCGCGCCGGTCTTCGAGCGCTTGGAGCGGCCTTGGTATTGCATACCCGGGAAGTGGCGCAGGACGTACTTGAAAGGCTCGGTTGGACGGGAATAGCGGGTTTTACCGGCGTCGCCGCCGTCGCGGTTCCCATGAGCCTCCGGGTCGCGGTCGCCGCGCCGTTCAAACAGAAGGGCAAGCGCAGGATACCTGAACAGGCGTTCGTGGTGGCGCTGTCGCTGGACCGCGATTGGATGAGTCCCGACCAGGCCAAGCGCCTGCTGGACGTCGCGACCGGCGAAGGCCTCGTCGAGCGCGCCGACGGCGAACTCGTCGCGGACTTCGACCCCGAGAGCGTGGAGATTCCGGACGACTTCACGCCCGAGGCGTCGCTGTTCCAGGAGCGGTCGGCGTTCGAGCGCGCGCTCGACGCCGTGGTCGACGCGGGACACGACCGACAGGAGACGGTCGCCGCGGTGAACCAACTCCAGCAGGAACTCGGGGTCACGGCGGACGCAGCGGCGGTCGTGTACGCGCGCCGGCAGGGCGTCAACGTGGACGACGCGGCGGCGAAAGCACGCAGCGAATTGGAGGGCTAAGATGGTCGAGAACACCGAGACAGACGGCAAACGATTGGCAGAACTGTTGTCGAGTGAAGTCACCGGCCACGAGAACGCGCCGTACGACGCGCTCGCGGTGACGAACGCGGCCCCGGACGTGGAGCCGACGACGGACGGCGCGCGCGCCTACGACGTCGAACGCGACGGCGAGCGACTGGCGAGCGTCTACGTGCAGCCCGACCGGGCGCGAGTGGAGTTGTACGACGGCCTCGAAGCCGCCGAGCAGAAAGCCGAGGACGGTGACCTGCGCGCGCGGCCGGTCGGCGGGCAGCCGCCGCGGCTACTCGTGTTCGTGACCACGGGCGCGGAAGTCAAGCGCGCGCTGGACGTGCTCGGCGCGGCGGCGGAAGCAGTTTAGTCGGTCACCGCGGCGTACGCGAGTTCGGCGGCGCGCCAGAGCGCCACGAGCACCGCGACGGCGAGCGCGCCCAGCGAGAGGTACAGCCAGCCCATCACTGCGGCTGCGGGCGCGGCGACACCGAACTGGTCGTAGAGGAGTTCGGGGACGACGAACATCCCGGTCGCGGGCAGGACGAACGCGAGCACGGCGAGCACGCCCGCGAGTTTGAGGCCGGTGCGCTGTGCGGGCCGGAGGCCGCGCCCGGAGAGCAGCGCTGCGGCACCGAGCGCAGCGCCACCGACGGCGAACAGGAGGACCGCGAGCCCGATGGCGAGGCCGACCGGGAACCCCTCTTGACCGAGCGCCGGCACGCCGATGGCGACGCCGAGCGCGACGAGCACGACGCCGAGCACCGCGAGGAGGACGCGGACGACCGAGCGAGCGGGGGGCACGCGTAGACCCTGTGAGGGGTCCAGCAAGTGTCTTGTCACGATTCCCGGAAAGCGAATCGCTTTTGCCGGTCTGCCGGGACGGCGACGTATGAACTTCTTCGACGACCTCGCGGCGCGCATCGAGGACGCCGACACCGTGGTCAGCGTCGGCCTCGACCCGGACCTCGACCGGCTCCCCGAGGAGGTACGCGACCACGACCTGCCGCGGTGGGCGTTCAACCGCCGCATCATCGACGCGACCCACGAGCACGCGGCCGTCTTCAAGCCGAACGCGGCGTTCTATGAGGACGCGGACGGCTGGCGCGCGCTCCGCGAGACGGTGGCGTACGCTCACGGGAAGGACGTCCCGGTCCTGCTGGACGCCAAGCGTGCGGACATCGGGAACACGGCCCGCCAGTACGCCGACGTGCTGGAGTACGCGGACGCCATCACGGTCAACCCCTACCTCGGCGAGGACGCGCTCCAGCCGTTCCTCTCCCAGGAGGAGGCGGGCGTGTTCGTGCTCTGCCGGACGTCGAACCCGGGCGGGATGGACTTCCAGCACCTCGAACTCGCGGCGTACGACCGCCGGCTCTACGAGCACGTCGCCGAGCGTGCCGCGGGCTGGAACGACGAGTACGACAACATCGGCCTCGTCGTCGGCGCGACCGCGCCCGAAGAGTTAGAAGAACTACGCGACCGCGTGCCCGAACTCCCGTTCCTCGTGCCGGGCGTGGGTGCGCAGGGCGGCGACGCGGAGGCCGCAGTCCAGTACGGCCTGAACGACGAGGGCGTCGGACTCGTGAACTCCACGCGCGGCATCATCTTCGCCGGCGAGGACTCGCCCGAGTGGGCGCGCGCGGCGGGCGAGGCCGCGCGCCGGCTGAAGAACCGCCTGAACGAGCACCGATAGTCAGCGCGGACCCGGACCGGGACCGCCGCGGACTTCGGCGGCGCACTCCGTGCAGTAGCCCGTCGAGGGGTCGTAGTGGGCCTGGCAGACGAGCGCGCCACACCGGTCGCAGGTGAACTGTGCTTGCTCGCTCTCGCAAATCTGGCAGAGGCCGGTGACGCTCATGTCGTCGCGTTCGGCGCCGAACCCCAAGAGTGTGGGCCAACAGCCTTTACGTCCGCGCGACGAACTGGCGCGTAACCGTGAGGACCGACGCGAGCATCGTCTGGGGGCTGGCGGGCACGTTCGGCGTGCTCGGCGTCGTGTTCGGGATTCTGGGCGTCGTGTACAGCCCGGTCGCGCTCGGCGTGGCGGTGCCGTTCGCGCTCGCCGGGGGCGTGTTCTACCTGCACGCGTCGGGCCGACTCGCGGAGTTGGCGTTCCGCAAGCGCCGCGTCTCCCGCGAGCAGTACGAACGCGAGCAGCGCCAGCAGTCCCGCCAACACCAGGGCCGGGCGAGTGGGCGCAGCCGCGAACGCAACCGAGGGCGTGTGGGGGCCGGGCGGACGAGCCAGCGACAGACCGCGGGCGGAGCAGCGGCGACCGGGCCGCGCCGCGAGGACTACCGCGTGCTCGGCGTCGAACCCGGCGCGAGCGCCGAGGCGGTGCGGGCGGCATACCGCGAGAAGGCGCGGGAACTCCACCCCGACCGGGGCGGCGACGAGGCCGAGTTCGCGCGCGTCAACGAGGCCTACGAACGACTGAAAGACGACTAATCGGCGTCTCCGTACGTCTCCGGACCGATACCCGGGGAAGGCTTTTTATTCACTACCCCCTAACCCGCTGGCATGGGCCGTGACCGTGCCCGCCTCGTTCGCGCGCTCGACCGCGGCGAACAGGAGGGCGGCAGCGTCGAATTCAAGGAACGGTTCAGCCGCGACGTACACCTCGCCGACGGCCGCATGGAGAGTCTCGCCGCGCAGTTGCGGCACCGCGTGCTCTCCGGCGACGGCGAGGCCGAGTACGTCCTCGGCGTCACCGACGACGGCGGCCTCGCGGGGGTCCCCCCGGAGACGTTCTCCGAGACGATGGACGTGCTGAGCCTGCTCGCCGAGGAGGCCGGCGCACACATCGCGGACGTCCAGACGTGGAGCGTCGACAGCGTCCGCGACGGGGACGGCGACGCCGAAGAGGGCATCGTCGGCGTCGCGGTCGTCCGGGACGGCGCGTCGCTGGCGCCCGACGACGACCACATCATCGTCGGGACGGCGGGCCACGTCGACCACGGGAAGTCGACGCTCGTCGGCAGCCTCGTCACCGGCGACTCCGACGACGGCGACGGCGACACCCGCGGCTTCCTCGACGTGCAGCCACACGAGGTCGAACGCGGGCTCTCGGCGGACCTCTCCTACGGCGTCTACGGCTTCGACGAGGACGGGCCGATGCGCGTGCGCAACCCCCACCGGAAGGACGAGCGCGCGGCCGTCGTGGAGAACGCCGACCGCGTGGTGTCGTTCGTGGACACCGTCGGCCACGAGCCGTGGCTCTCGACGACGATTCGCGGACTGGTCGGGCAGAAACTCGACTACGGGCTGTTGACCGTCGCCGCCGACGACGGCCCGACGAAGACCACCCGCGAGCACATCGGCGTGCTGCTGGCGACGGACCTACCGACCATCGTCGCCGTCACGAAGACCGACCTCGTGGACGACGAGCGCGTCGCCGAGGTCGAACGCGAGGTCGAGCGCCTGCTCCGGAACGCGGGCCGCACCCCGCTCCCCGTGGAACGCCACGGCGTCGACGCCGCCATCGACGAAATCGGGGACAACGTCGTCCCCATCGTGCGCACGAGCGCGGTGACGATGGAGGGTCTGGACGTCCTCGACGAGTGCTTCGGGCGGCTCCCGAAGACGACCGCTGCGAGCGGGCCGTTCCGAATGTACATCGACCGCTCGTACGAGGTCACGGGCGTCGGCGCGGTCGCCTCCGGCACCGTGAAATCCGGCACCGTAGAGGCGGGCGACGAACTCCTACTGGGGCCGTTCCCGAACGGCGACTTCCGCGAGGTGGAGGTGCGGTCCATCGAGATGCACTACCACCGCGTGGACCAGGCACAGGCCGGCCGCATCGTCGGCATCGCCCTGAAGGGCGTCAGCGAGGCGGCCGTCGAGCGCGGGATGGTCCTGCTGCCGGCGGACGCCAAGCCCAGCCCCGTCAAGGAGTTCGAGGCCGAGGTGATGGTGTTGAACCATCCCACGCGAATCGACGCGGGCTACGAGCCCGTCGTCCACCTCGAGACCATCGGGGAGGCCGCGCGCTTCGAGCCGACGAACGGCCAGTTGCTCCCGGGCGACACGGGCGAGACGAGCGTCCGGTTCAAATTCCGGCCGTACCTCGTCGAGGAGGGCCAGCGGTTCGTCTTCCGCGAGGGCGCGAGCAAGGGCGTCGGCACGGTCACCAGCGTCTCCGACTAACGGAACGTTCTCGGGGCCGGATTTCGAAGTCCACGCATGGTCAGCCGCCGCACCCTCGAATTTCTCGTCGGCGTCGTCGCAGCCGCCACCGTCACCGGCGGCCTCTCGTTGTACGTGACGACGCCGTACGCGCTCGCGGTCGGACTGGCGGCGGGGACGCCGTCGCTGGTCCGGACGAGCGCACGACTCGACCGCGACGCCTACGACGCCGCGAAGTCCAGCACCGAGCAGGTCGTCGACGGCACGGTCGCCGCCGGGTCGACGCTCGTCGTCGGCCTCGTCGCGGCGTACCTCGCGCTCTCGAACGGCTACGACGGCCCGATAGCGGCCGCGGCCGTCGCGGCGCTGGGCGTGCTCGCCGGGCAGGTCGCGTTCTACGCACGCAGCCGCGAGTTCACCGAGTAATCAGTCCGCGCGGTATTCTCCGTCGGTACGCTCGGCGAGACCGAGCAGGACGGCCCAGTCGAGGCGGCGCTCGACGCGCTCGGTCCAGAACCCCTCCCAGTCCTGTCGTTTCGTGCGCTCCCAGCGCGGCACGCGCTCGCGGACGGCTTCGAAGATTTCGTCCGGTGGCTGGGGGTCGTCGCCAAGCGCGTCCAGCACTTCGGGTGCGAGGAAAACGTGCTCGCGGAAGTTGGCGGCGAGCGCGTCGTGGTCGATGTCGTCGCGCACCCGCGCGTACCCGAGGTCGGTCTCCTCGACGGCACCGAGCGCGCTCAGGAAGACGAGCCACGCCGACGCCTCCCCGCGGTCGTGGACGTCCGCGCGCTCGACGAGCCGCCGACAGCAGTCGTCCTCGGGCTCGGGGACCAGCGGCACCGCGTCGCGGACCTCGCGGACACGGGCCAGCGACGCCGGCGCGGGCGGGACGGGTTTGCGCTGCATACCGGTGGCTCGGGCGCGGACGGCCTTGAATTCGGCGACGTCGCGGCGAGAGGCGGCGGGGGTCGCTCCTGCCACCGTGTTTTTTGATTGTTCACACCAAACACAGGAGTAGCACAGCCGGGAGCTGCACGCGCCGGAGTGCCGCATCTGGCCCCCAACAAATGGTCGACAGCACCCAGATATCGACGAGCAAGGCGATACAGCAGCGGACGGGCAAGACGTTCCACCTGGCGACGCGGCTCCTCCCCGAGCGCGTGCGCCACGCGACGTACGTCCTGTACGCGTTCTTCCGCGTCGCCGACGACGTCGTGGACACGACCGCGGACCGCGACCCGGACGCCCAGCGCGCGGAACTGGAGGCGATTCGCGCGGCGGCGCTCGGCGAGGACGTAGACGGGTCGCGCCTCGACGAAGAGACGGCGGACGTGCTAGCGGCGTTCGCCGAACTCGCCGAGCGCTACGACGTCCCCGACGAGGACGTGGACACGTTCGTGGACGCGATGCTGACCGACCTCGAACAGACGCGCTACGACACTCACGAGGACCTAGAGGCGTACATGCGAGGCTCGGCGGTCGCGGTCGGGAACATGATGGTCGCCATCATGGAGGTCGAGGACCCGGAGGCGGCGGCTCCGCACGCGGCGGCGCTCGCGGAGGCGTTCCAGTTGAGCAACTTCCTGCGGGACGTCAAGGAGGACGTCGAGGACTACGACCGCGTCTACCTTCCCGGGGAGACGCGGCGCGAGCACGGCGTCACCGTCGAGCAGTTGCGCCGCGGAGAGGTGACGGCGGGCTTCCGGGACGCGATGCGCGCGGAGTTGGCGCGCACGGAGACGAAGTACCGGGAGGGCGTCGCGGGCATCAAGTACCTGCCCGAGGACTGCCAATTCGCGGTGTTGCTGTCGGCAGTGCTGTACGCCGACCACCACCGCGAGATTCGGCGCCGGAACTACGACGTGCTCACGGAGACGCCGAGCCTCTCGACGACGCGGAAGCTCTGGCTGCTGGCGAAGACGCGGGCGCTGTGGACGTTCTACGAGGACCCCGAGTACGTGTTCTACCGCGTGAGCTGCATCGCGTCGTCGAGCGACCACCGGCGCGGCCACGGCGAACCCCACCCCGCGCCGTAGTTACCGCGCGGGGTTCCGCCGGAGCACGCTGAAGTCGAAGCGGTCTGTTTCGACGAGCGCGACGCCGAGCAGCCCCGCCGCCAGCGCGGGGACGAGTTGGCCGAACGCGAGGTTCACCGCACCCCACAGCAGCACGAAGCTCACGAGGTCGTCGAGGAAAAAGGGACACTGCGTGAGGCGGTCGCGGAGCGCGGCGCGGTCGAACCCCCAGTCAAGGACGGCGACGGAGACGGTCGCGGAGAGCACCCAGCCGAGGTAGTTCGACAGCGGGACGCCGTAGTACGCGCCGGCGGCGTCGTACGCCCAGAAGCCGAGCGCGACCGCGCCGGGGTCGAGGACGACGTCCATCCAGACGACGACCGCCGCGACCGCGGGCAGGCGGACGACCGCGCGGCGGGTGTGGCGGCCGAACAGCAACAGGACGAGAAGGTAGCTGTTGACGACCAGCGGCAGGAAGAACACCGGGAGGCCGAGCGGGACGCTGCCGGCGAGCATCGGCCCGAGTTCGACGAGGTACTCGAAGTGGCCGTACGGCCAGCCGGTCGCGATGCCGACGAACTCGATGGCGAAGGCGTACGCGACGAGCGCGAGCACCGCTACCGCAGCCTTGCGGTCCGTCAGCGGGAGTAGGCCCGCAATCAGGGGGAGGCGCATCACGGCGACGCCCGCGAGCACGAGGTAAGGGTTGAACGCCAGCGGCTCGGGGAGCCACCCCCACGCCGAGGCGAGCAGGAGAACGGCGCCGACGACGGGGAACACGACGGCGATTTCGAAGCGGTGGCCGGCGACGAGTTCGTCGAGGCGGCGCTCGACGCGAGCGCGCGCTGAGGCTTCAGACATTTGTGAGCCTCCAGAGCGCGCCGATGGTGAGCGCGGCGCCGACGACCGTGTTCACGATTGGGAACCACCAGTACGCGCGGTCGACCGCGACGTCGGCGGCGACGATGCCGGCGACGAGGACGGGGTACGTGAGCAGGACCGCGCCGAGCCGCCAGTCGACGACGGCGAAGACGGCGGCAGACGCGAGCCAGCACGCCGCGCAGTAGGCGTACGTGCGGCGCTCGCCGAGCGCGGTGGCGGTAGTCGTAATGTTGGCTTCGCGATCGGGCTCGATGTCGTGGATGGCGGAGAACGTGTGCATCCCCATCGCCCACAGCCAGCCGCCAGCGACCGCCAGTAGCGGGGGCTGGTGGCCCGCGACGGCGGCGTACGCGGCCGCGCCCGGGAGGACGTAGAGGCCGTTCGAGAGGGAGTCCAGCAGCGGCGTCGTCTTGAAGCGGAACGGCGGCGCGCTGTACTCCACGGAGAGGAGCGCCCACGCGACGAGCCACGGGTACGCGACCGCCGGCAGGAGGGCGGCAACGGGGACGAGCAACAGTCCCGAGGCGACGACGACCGCCGAGACAGCACGACCGCCTCTGAATCGTGCCTCCTTGTCCTCCTTCTTCGGGTTCACTTCGTCGATATCGCGGTCGAAGGCGTCGTTGACGCCGTAGAGGAAGACGTTCGCGGGCACGAGGAAGTACGCGAACAGCGCGACCGCGGGCAGCGAGAACAGGTCGGGGACGGTGTCGGCGGCGTACGCGACGCCGACGACGACGGGGCCGGCGAGGTAGAACCAGAACCGCGGCCGGGAGAGAACGAGGAGGTAGCGCAGCATTACGCGTCTTCGAGGACGTAGTCGGCGGTGATTTCGCCGCTGATGAGACACATCGGCACGCCGATGCCCGGGGTCGTGAACGCGCCCGTGAAGTAGAGGCCGTCGAGGGCCGTCGAGCGGTGGGGCGGCCGGAACAGCGACGTCTGCCGGAGCGTGTGCGCGAGGCCGAGCGCAGTACCCTGATAACTGTTGTAGCGCTCCGCGAATTCGGAGACGGAGAAGCGCTCCTCGACGACGATGCGGTCGCGGAGGTCCACGCCCGTGTTCCGTGCGATGTCGTCGAGCACGAGGTCGCGGTACTCGTCGCGGACCTCGGGGGTGTCGTCGAGGCCGGGCGCGACGGGGACGAGCGCGAACAGGTTGCTGTGGCCGTCGGGCGCGACCGCGTCGTCGGTCTTCGAGGGGACGCAGAGGTAGTACGCGGGGTCGTCGGGCCACGCGGGGTCGTCGAAAATCTGGCCGAAGTGCTCCTCCCAGTCGGAGGGGAGCACGAGCGTGTGGTGGGCGAGCGGTTCGACGTCGCCCTCCACGCCGAGGTAGAGCAGGAACGCCGACGGCGCGTAGGTCCGGGACTTCCAGTAGTCGGCGTCGTACTGGCGCTTCTCGGGTGGAAGGAGTTCCTGCTCGGTGTGGGCGTAGTCGGCGTCCGAGACCACGACGTCCGCGAGTACGTCCGTCTCGCCGCTCGTCTCGACCTTGAATCCGCCGCGGTAGCCGTGAATCTTCGTGACCGGGTGGTCCGTGCGGAACTCCACGCCGAGTTCTTCGGCGAGTTCGGCGATGCCGTCGGCGACCCCGGACATGCCCCCCTCGGGGTAGTAGACGCCGAGGTTGAAGTCCACGTGACTCATCAGGTTGTAGAGCGCGGGTGTCGTGTTCGGTGCGCCGCCGAGGAACACCAGCGTGTACTGCATTATCTGCTGGAGTTTCGGGTGGTCGAAGTAGTTCTCGACGTGGTCCTGCATCGACCCGAGCAGGGTGAGCCCGCGGGCGTACTCCGCGAGGTCGGGGTCGAGCCAGTCCCGGATTCGGGGGCGGTCCTCGTAGACGAAGTGCTCCATCCCCACCTCGTAGTTCTCCTTCGCCTGCGCGAGGTAGTCGTCGAGCCGGTCGCCCGCGCCGGGCTCGTAGGCGTCGAACACCTCCTTGACCTGCTCGCGGTCCGGCGTCACGTCGACGACGTCGCCGTCCGCGTTCACGTCGAGGCCGGGCGCGTCACGGCCCGGGCGGCGGCCGGCGTTGTCCTTGAAGAAGATGCGGTAGTGGGGGTCGAGGCGTTCCAGCGAGTAGTACTCAGAAGGTTCCCTGTCGAAGTCCGCGAAGAACCGCTCGAAGACATCGGGCATCAGGTACCACGACGGCCCCATGTCGAAGGTGAAGCCGTCGCGTTCGAGCGCGCTCGCGCGCCCGCCGACCTGTTCGTTCTTCTCCACGACGGTGACGTCCGCGCCCGCGTCCGCGAGGTAACAGGCCGTCGAGAGGCCGCCGAAGCCCGCGCCGATTACGGCGACCGACTGACCCGACAGGGCGTTCATGCACGCAACGTTAGTCGCGTGGAAGATAAAACGACGCCCTCCGGCGGCTACGGCTGCAACGAGCGAGTTACGCGACGTCGAAGCCCTCGGCGAGCAGGTCCTCGTGGACGTCGCCGAGCGCGTACGTCGGGCCGCCCGTGACGTCGATGGTGACCTGCGCGGGCCCGAAGACGCCCTCGTCGACGGCGCTGGCGTCCCAGTCGGCGTCCGCGAAGATATCCGCGAACGGCTTCCCGTAGCGGTCGGCGGCGGAGGACGGCACCGCCTCGAACTCGTCGAAGTCATCGGTGACGGTGAGGTGGACGCGGCCGCCGTACGCGAGCGCGTCGTTCGTGCGGCCGATGGCCGCTTCCTCGTCACCTGCGACGGGCGCGACGGGCGCGCTGCCGGAGGCGGTGAGGACGTTCGTCGGGTCGTAGCCGAGTTCGAACAGACGGAACAGCGCGAGTTCGGCGGCGCGCGACGCCGCTGTGACGCTGCCGGCGACGCTCGCGGTGCGGTACGCGGGCAGGTAGACGCTCTCCGCGTTCACGTCCGCGAGTTCCGCGACCTGCTCGGCGGCGGCCTCGGTAGGGAACGCGTCGCTCTCCAGCGCGAGCACCGCGAATTCGAAGGCGTCGACGTAGTCGATGGCCTCATACTCGCCCTCGCGAGCGACCAGCGCACGGGCGGGTCCGCTGCCGAGCCCCTCGTAATCGTCGACGGTGAGCTCCCAGCCCGCCTTCTGCGCGCCCAGCAGGGCGACGGCGGGGCGGTCGCAGGCGAGTTCGACGTGCGGGAACGTCGCGCCCGCGACATCGTCGACGCGCGTCTGTACGGTCGCCAAGCCCGCGGTCTGGAGTTCAGCCAGCAGCAGGCCGGCTTCGAGGCCGCCGCGGTGCTCCACGCCGAAGTCGATGACCGTCGCGCCGTTGTCCAACTCGAACGCGCCGATGTCCAGCTCCTCGGTGAATTCGAGGGCTTCGTCGGCGAGCTCCAGCGCCATCCGGTTGAGACTGTCCATGCCGCCGGATTCGGCGCCCCGACACAAGAGGTTTCTCAGTCCACCCGCGGTCAGCGGCGTCTCGGCCCACGGTCTGCACGCGTCTCAGTCCACGACCGCCCGCAGCACAGCGCCGAATCCCGCGAACACGAGCAGCGCGCCGCCGGCGAGAAGGAGCGCGACGGCGGGGACCGTGTTCGGCGCCGTGCATCCGCTCTCGGCGGTTGATTCGACGTCTCCAGCGGGCGGCGTCTCGTCGCACGTGGGTGGGTTGTCACCCAGAACGAGGCCGCCACCAATTGCCGCGAGTCCCAGAAGAGCGAGCACGAGGAGCGCGAGTGTCCCGGCGCGCACGTCCGAGTCGACGCCAGAATTCGGTAAGTGTCTTCGGGTGACTCAGTCGCGGTCGGAGCGCGCCTCGTGGCCGAGTTCGCGCTCGACGGCGTCGACCTTCTCGCGGGCGGTCTGGTCGCTCGTGCGCTTGTCGTCGATTTTCAGGAACGTGCTCACGCGGTCGCCCTCGACAGCTTTGTGGGCGGCGCCGACCGCGTCCAGCAGGGTGTCGACGTCCTCGGCTTCGATGACCGTGCCCATCGGATTCGTCTCGTAGGTGACGTCGAAGTCGTCGAGCGCGGCGACGGCGTCCGCGACGTCGCTCGCCATGCTCTCTTCGGTGACCGGTGCGACGCTGAGGAGTGCGATGACTGTCACGGACGGTACTGCGTCGGGCCCGTACTTAGCGGCAGCGGCGCGGTCAGTCCTCGGCGTCGGTCGCGTCTGGTGGCTCGTAGTCCGCGCTCACGGGCGGGACGACCGACCAGAGGACGAACGACGCGACGAGGAAGATGGCACCGAGGATGGCGACCGAGGTGATGGTCGTGAACATCCCCGCGAGGATGCCGCTGCCGACGCGGAACGGGATGCCCGCGACCTGCCGGAGCATGTTCACCGACGACAGCAGCGTGGCGCGGCCGACGGACTGCACCTGGTCGTTGATGTAGCGATTCTGGATGGGGCCCATCAGCGCGCCGCCGCCCTTCATGACGAAGAACATCGGGAACGCGAGTATCGCCCACATTCCGGCGAACACGTACGAGACGGCGATGAAGGCGGGAATCAGCATCATCGCCTTGCGGACGCCGAGGAGTTCCTCGACGTCGCTGGCGTAGTCGCTGACGACCGCGGAGACGAGTGTGAACGCCGAGTACAGCAGCCCGAGGATGACACCCTCGGTGAGCCCCCACGACTCCAGTGTCGGACCGAACGATGCGCGCAACGACTCCTGGGCGATGGGCTGAATCCACATGTCCATCGTGAGGATGGCACCCGCGAACAGCGCGAGGTAGACGACGAACCACCGGAGGTCGGGCGCGCGCAACTGGTCGCGGATGACCGGGAGCGCGTCCACGATGGTGAGTTCGTCGTCCTCGTCGGCGTCCAGGTCGCCCTCGTCGACGCCGTCGGCGTACATCCGGTTCTTCGGGAGGCGGAGCACGAAGACGAGGCTGAGCGCCGCGGCGGCGACGCCCGCGTAGAACGGGTAGAACCGGTCGATGGAGTAGAGCACGCCGCCGACGGGGATGGTGACGACCTGCACCCACCGCGAGAGCGCGCGCGAGCGCCCGGAGACGTGCGTGTACTTGTCCTCGACGTCGTGCTCTTTGAGCGTGTCGTAGAGCCACGCGCTCCCGCTGCCGGAGAGGAACGTTCCGCCGAACGACAGCATCACGAACGTGAACGTGAACCCGACGAAGTCGGTCGCCACGAGGTAGGACGCGTTCGAAATCAGCATCAAGAACCCGCCGACGGCGAGGCTGTTCCGCCGGCCGATGCGGTCGCCGACGTAACCGGTGGGAATCTCGCCGGCGACGACGACGATAGACTGGATGGTCGCGATGAGTCCGATTTGGGGGAGTGAGAGCCCGTTGAACAGGAGGAACAGCGTGTAGACGGGGTAGTGGAAGTTCGGCCGCGCGGTCGCCCGGTAGAGGTAGTACCGGCGGACGACCGCGGCCTTCGACAGGCGGCTCATAGGGGACAGCCGACTGTTATCCTAATCAGACATATAACCACCGAGACTGTGGTTATCAATCCCGAACGACTCGAAGAGACGGGCCACCAACCCGGGAACCGGCACTTCCACCGTTCCCGGACCGACGACTTCGTGAAGCGGGTTACAGTCCAGTCGTTGATACGTTCGTCCGAGCGGTGTGCAACGCGGAACCAGCGTTGAAGTGGCTCCCACGAGTCGGTCTACGTATGCTCGGTCGTGACAGCCGCTTCCCGCTCGTCGCCGCGCTCGCGTGCGCCCTCGGTATCGTCGGCTACGTCGTCTTCGGCTGGCGGTTCGGCGACGGCACCACCGACTCCATCGCGTTCGCCGTCGCACTCGTCGCCGTCGCGTTCGCGGTCGCCGCCACCGCCCGCGACAACCTGTAATCTGCCACAATCCTCTTTCCGGACACGGCCGACGACCCACGCATGGTACACCAGTTCAGCTGCCGAGACACCGGCCACGACTGCGCCTTCTTCCTCGAATCGGGCGACATCGACGAGCTCGTCCACCACGTCCAGGATCACGCCGAACGGAAACACGACCGCGAACTCTCCCGCGCGGACGTCGAAGACCACGTCACCGAAGTGCAGGGATAGAGGTGACATAGCCGTCGCTCTCGGACGGATTATTTGGCGAGACGAACGCTAACCGAAGCGCTCGTCGGTGAGAGTTAGTAGAGAAGTGCGCTGGCTGGGATTTGAACCCAGGTTGTGACCATGGCAAGGTCACGTGATACCACTACACTACCAGCGCGCGTGCCTTCGTTCGCATTCGAACGAACGGCGGGGTCACATATAAATCCGTTCTTTGCGACCGACCGTGAGAGGCACCGACAGGCTGCCGCCCGCGTGGGGTTCGCGGGTCGCGTGCGCGTAGTGAAATATAGTACGTCACCGATACGGCCGAGAGTGGGAACGTCTCGCACGCGATTCGGGCCGTAGACAGGCGTGAAACGGTCACACAGGGTGGAAGGGGAAACGCCACCCTTTTACAGGAGGGGTCGGTATCTACGCTACAGTCTCGTGACGAGACACGGACGCGACACGGCATGACACGCAGCGTACTCGTGCCGTCGTCCCTCGTCCGGGAAGCCGAGGACAAACGCGAGGCAACTCGCAAGCTCGGTTACGTCGCCCGCGCGGCGGCGGTCTTCCGGATGGACCGGCTCGTCGTCTTCCCGGACGAAGACGGCGAACGGCACTGGGGCGGCGGGTTCGTCGAAACGGTGTTGCGGTACGCCGCAACGCCACCGTACCTCCGAAAGGAGGCCTTCGACACGCGCGACGAACTGGAGTACGCCGGTGTCCTGCCGCCGCTCCGTCTCTCGTCATGGACCGGCTCAGACTCGAGCGGGTCTGGGTCGTTACGACAGGGAATCGTGACCCAGGTCGGATCTGAAGGGCGCGTTCGGGTCAATTGCGGCATGCAACACCCAATCTCGCTCCAGACGCCTCCCGGTATGGAGGTCGAGGAGGGGGAGCGCGTGACCATCAGGGTCTCTTCGCGACGACCGGTCCGTGCAAAACTGGTCGACGAACCCCTCCCGGGGTTCTCGGTCGAACGCACGGGCCTCGGTGACGCTCTCGACCGACCCGACGCGGGCGTTCGCATCGCCACCTCTCGCCACGGGACGCCGCTTGCCGCGGCCTCCCTCGAGGGGTACGTCGAACGTGCCGCCCGGGACGGACTGACCGTCGCCTTCGGTGCACCCAAGCGCGGGCTTCCGCCCATGCTCGGGCTCACCGGAGACGAGGTCAGCGAGGCGGTCGCCGACCCATCTACCGACGCACCCGCGCGATTCGACGCCTGGCTCAACACCATCCCGTCGCAGGGCAGCGAGGTTGTGCGAACTGAAGAAGCGATGTTCGCCTCCCTCGGCTGTCTGACGCTCACGGAGTGATACGATGCCACAGCCAAACCGACCACGCAAAGGCTCGATGGGGTTCAGTCCCCGCAAGCGCGCGGAGAGTGAAGTACCGCGCTTCAACTCGTGGCCCGAAGACGACGGCCAAGTTGGCCTTCAGGGCTTCGCTGGCTACAAAGCCGGCATGACCCACGTCGTCCTCGTCGACGACAAGGCGAACGCGCCGACGGAGGGCATGGAGACGACCGTGCCCGTCACCGTCGTCGAAACGCCGCCCATGCGGGCGGCGGCCGTCCGCCTCTACGAGGACACGCCGTACGGCAAGAAGCCGCTAACGGAAGTCTGGGCCGACGACACCCACGAGTCTCTCGACCGCGCGCTCTCCGTCCCGGAAACGGGCGGAGAGACAGACGAATTGACCGAAGCGCTCGAATCCGAAGACATCGCCGACGTCCGTGTGGTTACCCACACGGTGCCCGGCGAGCTTTCGAGCGTGCCGAAGAAACAGCCCGACATCATGGAGACGCGCGTCGGCGGCGGCTCCCTCCAGGAGCGCGTCGACTTCGCCGCGGACCTCCTCGAGGACGGCGGCGCACACGAATTCGGCGACGTCTTCCGTGCCGGCGAATTCACCGACGTCGCCGGCGTCACGAAGGGCAAAGGGACCCAGGGGCCCGTCAAGCGCTGGGGCGTGCAGAAGCGGAAAGGCAAGCACGCCCGTCAGGGCTGGCGGCGCCGCATCGGGAACCTCGGACCGTGGAACCCCTCCCGGGTTCGCTCGACGGTCCCCCAGCTCGGGCAGACAGGCTACCACCAGCGCACCGAACTCAACAAGCGCGTCATCGACATCGGTAATGGCGACGACGATGCCGTGAGTGCGGCCGGCGGCTTCCCGAATTACGGCGAAGTCGACGGCAACTACACGCTCGTCAAGGGCTCGGTGCCCGGTCCGGAGCAGCGCCTCGTGCGATTCCGCCCGGCCGTCCGGCCGAGCGAGTCGCCGCGCCTCGACCCCGAGGTGCGCTACGTGAGCACCGAATCTAACCAAGGATAACTATGCAGGCAACTGTACGCGACCTGAACGGCGACGACGCCGGGACGCTCGACCTGCCGGACGTGTTCTCGGAACCCGTCCGACCAGACCTCGTCAAGCGTGCCGTCCTCGCCGCTCAGGCCAACCGAACCCAGAAGCACGGCTCCGACGAGTACGCGGGCCTGCGCACTTCCGCCGAGTCCCACGGTAGCGGACGCGGCATGGCTCACGTCCCGAAGACGGAAGGCCGTGGCGCGCGCGTCCCGCAGACCGTCGGCGGTCGCAAAGCGCACCCGCCGAAAGCCGAGAAAGACCCGGGTCTCGACGTCAACGACAAGGAGCGGAAAGCGGCCGTCCGGAGCGCCATCGCGGCGACCACGGACGCCGACGTCGTCGCCGAGCGCGGTCACGCGTTCGACGACGACACCGAGCTCCCGCTGGTCGTCAGCGACGACTTCGAGGACCTCGTGAAGACCCAGGACGTCGTGGAGTTCCTGGAATCGGTCGGCGTCCACTCGGACGTCGAGCGCGCCGACGACGGACGCAACGTCCGCGCCGGCCAGGGGACGCTCCGCGGCCGGAAGTACCAGGAGCCCTCGTCGCTGCTGGTCGTGACCTCCAGCGAGACCGGGCCGTCGAAGGCGGCACGGAACCTCGCGGGCGTCGACGTCGCGACGGGCCGCGAAGTCAACGCAGAGGACCTCGCGCCGGGCGCCGAGCCCGGCCGACTGACCGTCTGGACGGAGAGCGCCGTCGAGGAGGTGGCCGACCGATGAGCGGCATCATCGACTACCCCATCGTGACGGAGAAGGCGATGGACGAGATGGACTTCCAGAACAAGCTCCAGTTCGTCGTCGACATCGACGCCGCCAAACCCGAGATTCGCGACGCCGTCGAAGAGCAGTACGACGTGACGGTCACGAACGTGAACACGCAGATCACGCCGGAAGCGAACAAGAAGGCGACCGTCACGCTGTCCGACGAGGACGACGCACAGGACGTCGCCTCCCGCATCGGGGTGTTCTGAACATGGGACGAAGAATTCAAGGCCAACGGCGCGGCCGCGGTACGTCGACGTTCCGCGCGCCGTCCCACCGGTACAAAGCAGAGCTCTCGCACCGCAAGACCGAGGAGACTGACGTGCTGGCCGGCGAGGTCGTCGACATCGAACACGACCCCGCCCGCAGTGCGCCGGTCGCGAACGTCCAATTCGAGGACGGCGACCAGCGCCTCGTGCTCGCCAGCGAGGGCGTCGCCGTCGGCGACACCCTCGAAGTCGGCATCTCGGCGTCCATCGAGGAGGGCAACACGCTGCCGCTCGGGGAGATTCCCGAGGGCGTGCCCATCTGTAACGTCGAGAGTCAGCCGGGCGACGGCGGCAAGTTCGCTCGCGCGAGCGGGGTCAACGCCGACCTCGTCACGCACGAGCGCGACGCCGCGGTCGTGCAGCTGCCCAGCGGCGAAGTCAAGCGACTCTCGCCGGACTGCCGCGCCACCATCGGCGTCGTCGCCGGTGGCGGTCGCACGGACAAGCCGTTCGTGAAGGCAGGCAACAAACACCACAAGATGAAGACCCGCGGCGGCAAGTGGCCCATCGTCCGTGGTGTTGCGATGAACGCCGTCGACCACCCGTTCGGTGGCGGTGGCCGCCAGCACCCCGGCCGACCGAAGAGCGTTTCGCGTAACGCGCCGCCGGGCCGGAAAGTCGGCGACATCGCCTCCAAGCGGACTGGCCGCGGAGGCAACAAGTAACCATGAGTACGGAATACCGAACCGGCCGCGAGGGTGAGTTCACCTACCGCGGCTACGACCTCGACGAACTCCAGGAGATGAGCCTGGACGAAGTCGCGGAACTGCTCCCCGCACGCCAGCGGCGAACCATCACCCGTGGGCTGTCCGACGACCACCAGAAGGTGCTCGAGGAAGCCCGCGAATCGACGCCCGAGGAGACGGCAAACGACCCCATCCGGACGCACCTGCGCGACATGCCGGTGCTGCCGGATTTCGTCGGGCTGACGTTCGCGGTGTACACCGGACAGGAGTTCGAACGCGTCGAGATTCAGCCCGAGATGATCGGGCACTACCTCGGCGAGTTCCAGCTCACACGAAACTCGGTCGAACACGGGCAGGCGGGCATCGGCGCGACCCGCTCCTCGAAGTTCGTGCCGCTCAAGTAAACTATGGGAATCAGCTACAGCGTGGACACCGACCCGGACGCCACCGCGAAAGCGATGCTCCGGGAGCGGCCCATCAGCCTGAAGCACAGCAAAGCCATCGCCCGCGAAGTCAAGGGCAAGACGGTCGCCGAGGCACGCGAGTACCTCGACGCCGTCATCAACGAGGAGCAGTCCGTGCCGTTCAAGCAGCACAACAGCGGCGTCGGTCACCGGAACGACATCGAAGGCTGGGACGCGGGACGGTACCCGGAGAAGGCCTCGAAGGACTTCCTGAAGCTCCTCGAGAACGTGGCAAACAACGCCGACCAGCAGGGCTTCGACGCGGACCAGATGGTCATCGAACACGTCGCCCCGCACAAGGTCGACGAGAGCCGCGGCCGCAAACCCCGTGCGATGGGGAAGGCGGACCCGTGGAACACGACCCTCTGTGACGTCGAACTCGTGGTCGTCGAACCCGACGCCGAGGAGGTGAGCGCGTAATGGCCGACGAGATGGAGTTCATCGAGCAGGGCCTCCAGCGCTCCCAAATCGACGAGTTCTTCGCCGAAGAGCTGGCGCGTGCCGGCTACGGCGGCATGGAACTCGCCCCGACCCCGATGGGCATGCAGATCGTCCTCAAGGCCGAGAAGCCCGGGATGGTCATCGGCAAGGGCGGGAAGAACATCCGGAAGATCACCACCCAGCTCGAGGAGCGATTCGACCTGGAGGACCCGCAGATCGACGTTCAGGAGGTCGACGAACCCGACCTGAACGCACAGATTGTCGCGGACCGCCTCGCGAACGCGCTCGAGCGTGGCTGGTACTTCCGCAAGGCCGGACACACGACCATCGACCGCATCATGGAAGCCGGCGCACTCGGCGCCGAAATCGTCCTGAGCGGGAAGGTCACCGGCAACCGTGGCCGCGTCGAGAAGTTCAACCGCGGCTACATCAAGCACAACGGCGAGCCCGCCGAGGAAATCGTCGACCACGGCAAAGGCGTCGCCGTGATGAAGCTCGGCACCATCGGCGTGAGTGTCAAGATCATTCCGCCGGAAGCGAAGCTCCCCGACGACTTCGAGATCCACGAGGACGCCGACATCGAGGACCTCATCGTCGAGGAAGAGGAAGCCAGCGAGGAGCTCGAAGAGCTGCTCGAAGGCGAAGGCGAGGAAATCGAGGCCGGTGGCCCCGAGGGCGAAGCGCCCGGCGAGGAAGCCACCACGGAAGCCGCCGACGACCTCGCGCAGGAAGAAATCGTCGAGGAAGAGCCCGAGGGCGGTGCGCGCCCCGAGCGCCACGACGAGGAAGGCAAGTCGTCGACCTCGCCGCCGGACTCCACGGACGCGGACGTCGAGGAGGACCTCGACGAACTCGCCGCCGACGTGGAAGCCGAGGCCGAGGACGTCGACACCGAGGACTTCGACGAGCTGGAGTCCGACGCGGAGGAGACCGCCGAAGAACTCCTCGAAGAGATGGAGACCGAAGAAGAGTCCGAGGAGGGTGAGGAATAATGGCGATTCTCCACACCGAAGAGATTCGGGACATGACCCCCGCGGAACGCGAAGCAGAGCTCGAAGACATCGAGACGGAGCTGCTGAACGCCAAGGCCGTCAAGGCCGCTGGCGGCGCCCCGGACAACCCGGGCCGCATCGGCGAACTCCGTCGTACCGTCGCGCGAATCAAGACGATTCAGCGCGAGGAAGGCGACCTCGAAGCAGCAGCGGAAACGGAGAGCGAATAAGATGCAAGTGACGCCCGAGACACTGCCACGACACGAACTCGTCGGCCTGCACGCGCGGGTCGTCGAGTCGACGGACCCGTCGCGGGTCGGCATCGAGGGCGAGGTCGTCCGCGAGACGATGCGGACACTCGTCCTCGATACGGACTCGGGCGTCAAACAGGTCCCCAAGCGGGGGACGAAATTCGAGTTCCGACTCACAGATGAAGCTGCGGTCTCCGCGAAGGAGACCGGGACCGCGTCTCAACCTGCAGGTGGCGAGAGCCAAACCACTGGCGAGGGCGTGGCCTACGTTACGGTGGATGGGGTCGAGTTGCTCTCGCGACCCGCTACACGCTCCGAAACCGGAGTTGATTCGAAATGGCGATAGGACTGAACGTAACAGAACCGGAAGGCACGTGCTCCCACGAGGACTGCCCGTTCCACGGAAATCTTTCCGTGCGCGGTCAGGTCATCGAGGGTGAAGTGGCTTCCACCGACATGGACAAGACCATCGTCGTCGAGCGCGAATACGACGTATTCGTGCCGAAGTACGACCGCTACATGAAGCGGCGGTCGCGCGTCCCGGCACACCAGCCGGACTGCCTCGACGTTGAGGTTGGCGACACGGTCAGTATCGCAGAAACCCGACCGCTCTCGAAGACCAAATCCCACGTGGTCGTCGAAGTCACCGACGGAGGTGACGCCTGATGGAAGCCATCAAGGCAGACGTCACGCAGGGTCTGGAGAAGGGCTCGCTCATCAACTGCGCCGACAACACTGGCGCACGCGAGCTCAAAATCACGAGCGTGAAGGGTTATCAAGGAACCAAGAACCGCCACCCGAAGGCCGGGCTCGGCGACACCATCACCGTTTCGGTGACCAAGGGGACGCCGGAGATGCGTCGCCAGGTCCTCGAAGCGGTCATCGTGCGCCAGCGCAAGCCCATCCGACGGCCGGACGGCACTCGCGTGAAGTTCGAGGACAACGCCGCGGTCATCATCGACGACCTCGGTGAGCCTCGCGGGACCGAAATCAAGGGTCCGATTTCGCGCGAAGTGGCGGAACGGTACGGTACCATCGCGAGTACCGCCACGATGATTGTATAGACATGAGCGAACAACCACACAAACAGCGAAACCGCACGGAGCGCGCGCCGCTTCACGAGCGACAGAAGCAGGTCCACGCGACGCTGTCCGACGACCTCCGCGAGGAGTACGACCAGCGACGCGTTCGCGTCAACGTCGGCGACACCGTCGAAGTGATGCGCGGCGACGACGCCGGCGAGACCGGCGAGGTCGTCGACGTCGACCTGCGCGACGAGACCGTCAGGGTTGAGGACGTCACCGTGGAGAAGGCCGACGGCGAGGAGCTGCCCAAGCCCCTCGACGCCAGCAACCTCCGCGTCACCGAGCTCGACCTCGAAGACGACGTGCGCGCCGCGCGGCTCGAAGGTGACAACGAATGACGAACCACCAGAAGCGACTCTCGGTACCGAAATCCTGGCCGGTCGAGCGGAAGACGGAGACGTTCACCGCGAAGGCCGGGGCCGGTCCGCACGGCGAGTCGGGCGTACCGCTCGTCGTCGTGCTCCGGGACGTCCTGGGCTACGTCGACGACACCAGCGAAGCGCAGTACGCCATCAACACTGACGGCGTGCTCGTCAACGGTGGCTCGGTCGGCGACGTCAACCGCCCCATCGGGATGTTCGACATCCTGGCGTTCCCCGAGCGCGACGAACACTACCGGGTCTTCCCCGACGAAGGGGGCCGACTCGGTCTCACGCCGATCGACGCGGACGCGGCGGACAGCAAGCTCAGCAAGGTCGAGGACAAGACCACCGTCTCCGGCGGGCGAACCCAGCTGAACCTCCACGACGGCACGAACCTCATCGTCGAGGAGGACGTCTACAGCGGGGACGACTCCATCGTCGTTGACAACGAGTCCAACGACGTGGTCGCCCACTTCGAGTACGGCGAGGGCGCGCTGGTCACCGCAGTCGCGGGCCAGCACGCCGGCGACATCGGCCGCATCGACGAGATTTCGGTGCAGCCGGGCAGCGCCGACAACACCGTCTACGTGGAGACCGCCGACGGTAGCTTCGAGACGGTCGAACAGTACGTCGTCGTCATCGACGAGCAGTTCGTCGAGGACGACGCCGACCTTCCGGGTGATGGTGAATGAGCGAGACTGAAGCCGACTTCCACGAGATGCGCGAGCCGCGCATCGAGAAGGTCGTCGCCCACATGGGCGTCGGCCAGGGTGGTGTCGACCTCCAGAACGCCGAAGGCATCCTCGAGGAGATTACGGGCCAGCAGACGGTCCGGACCACCGCCAAGCGCACCGAGCCCGAGTTCGGTATCCGTCAGGGCGACCCGATTGGCGCGAAGGTCACGCTCCGCGGCGAGGACGCGTACGACTTCCTCGACCGCGCGCTCCCGAACGTCGACCTGGCCGAGCGCCAGTTCGACGACACGGGGAACGTGAGCTTCGGCATCGAAGAGCACACCGACTTCCCGAGTCAGGAGTACGACCCCGACATCGGTATCTACGGCCTCGACGTGACCGTGAACCTCGTGCGCCCGGGTTACCGGGTCGCGAAGCGCGACCAGGTCAGCCGACAGATTCCGTCGAACCACCGACTCAACCCCGAGGACGCAGTCGCGTTCCTCGAATCGAATTTCGACGTGGAGGTCAACGAATGAGCGAGAGCGAACAAGCAGAAGAGACGGGCCAGACACACGAGTGTCGGCGCTGTGGCCGCGAACAGGGCCTCGTCGGCAAGTACGACATCTGGCTCTGTCGACAGTGCTTCCGGGAGATTGCCCGTTCGATGGGCTTCAAGAAGTACAGCTAACAATGACGGCAAACGATCCCCTGTCCGACGCAGTCTCCGGCATCGACAACGCCGAGAGCGTCGGGCACCTCACGCACACAGTAGAGCCCGCCTCCAACATGGTCGGCTCCGTCCTCGAGGTCTTCTACGACCGCGGGTACATCGACGGCTTCGAGTTCGTCGACGACGGGAAGGCCGGCAGGTTCGAGGTCGAACTGAAAGGTGCCATCAACGAGTGTGGCCCCGTGAACCCACGGTACTCCGTGGCAGCCGACGGTTACGAGAAGTGGGAGAAGCGCTATCTCCCCGCTCGTGACTACGGCGCGCTCGTCGTCACGACGAGCCACGGCATCATGAGTCACTACGAGGCCCGCGAGAAGGGCATCGGTGGCCAAGTGATCGCGTACGTATACTAATCATGGCACGAGTCGAAATCGAAATTCCGGACGACGTGACGGCGGAGGTCGACCACCTCGACCTCACCGTCGAAGGCCCCGAAGGGTCCGTGTCGCGCCGCCTCTGGTATCCGGACGTCAGCGTCTCCGTCGAGGACGACGCCGTCGTCGTGACCAGCGACGTCGACGACGCGAAGACGCTCTCGACGGTCGGTACCTTCGAGAGCCACGTGGAGAACATGTTCCACGGCGTCACCGAGGGCTGGGAGTACCAGCTCGAAGTGCACTACTCTCACTTCCCGATGCAGGTGGAAGTCGAGGGCGGCGAAGTCGTCATCCAGAACTTCCTCGGCGAGAAGGCACCGCGACGGACGCCCGTTCGCGGTGACACCGAGGTCTCTGTCGATGGCGAGGAAGTGACGCTCAACGGCCCGAGTATCGAGGACGTCGGCCAGACGGCGGCCGACATCGAACAGCTCACGCGCGTCACCGACAAGGACACGCGCGTGTTCCAGGACGGCGTGTACATCGTCGAGAAACCCACGAAGGGAGGTGCCTGATAGATGGCAGAAGAGAACAACGACACGCCACAGACGCTGGAAGACATCTCGGGCGTCGGCCCCTCGAAGGCGGAAGCGCTCCGCGAGGCCGGCTACGACACCGTCGAGGACATGCGGGCAGCGAGCCAGAGCGAACTCGCGGACGTCTCCGGCATCGGCAACGCGCTCGCCGCGCGTATCAAAGCCGACGTCGGCGGTCTCGAAGTCGAAGAGGAGACCGAAGCCGAAGTCGAGGAAGCCGCACCCGAGGAGGAAGAAGAAGCAGCCGAAGAGGAAGTGGAGACGGAGCTCCGTCCCCGCGGCCTCACCGAGAAGACGCCGGAGCTCAGCGACGACGAGCAGCGCTTGTTGAACAAGCGCCGTCGCGAGGGCAAGCCGCAGTTCAACCGGCAGGACTACCACAAGAAGAAGCGGACGCCGAAGTCGTGGCGTCGCCCGAAGGGCACGCTGTCCAAGCAGCGCCGCGGCATCAAGGGGAAAGGCGACACCGTCGAAGCTGGCTTCCGGACGCCGGAAGCGATTCGCGGCAAGCACCCCAGTGGTTTCGAGGAAGTCCGCGTGCACAACACGGACGACCTCGACGGCATCGACCCGGACACGGAAGCAGCCCGCATCGCCTCGAAGGTTGGCGCACGCAAGCGCGAACGCATCGAGGAGCAGGCCGAAGAAGCGGGCATCCGCGTCCTGAATCCGACCTACGTCGAAGTGGAGGTTGACCAATGAGCGACCTGAGCGCACAGAAGCGACTCGCGGCCGACGTCCTCGACGTCGGGAAGAACCGCGTCTGGTTCGACCCCGAGGCGCAGGCCGAAATCGCGGACGCGATTACCCGAGAGGACATCCGCGAGCTCGTCGACGAAGGGACGATTGCGGCAGAGGAAAAGCACGGAAATTCGCGCGGTCGCGCACGCGAGCGTGACGAGAAGAAGGCCTACGGACACCAGAAGGGTCCCGGTTCCCGCAAAGGGAAGTCGGGCGCTCGTGAGAACGAGAAGGAGTCCTACATGGGCCGGATTCGCGCGCAGCGGCGGACGCTCCGGGAACTCCGCGACGAAGGGACGATTACCCAGAGTCAGTACCGGAAGCTGTACAACATGGCCAACGGTGGCGAGTTCGACAGCGTCCGACGCCTCGAGAAATACGTCGAAGAACACTACGGTGATAGCTAATGGCGACAGGACCACGATATAAGGTACCGATGCGGCGCCGCCGCGAGGTCCGGACCGACTACCATCAGAGGTTGCGCCTCCTGAAGTCAGGGAAACCTCGGCTCGTTGCTCGGAAGAGCAACAAGCACGTCACGGCGCAGCTGGTCGCGACCGGCCCCGACGGCGACGAAACGATCGCGAGTGCACACTCCAGCGACCTCGAAGAGTACGGCTGGGAGGCTCCCACGGGGAACCTGCCTGCAGCGTACCTGACGGGGCTGCTCGCCGGAGTGCGCGCACAGGACACGGACGCGGACGAGGGCGTGCTCGACATCGGCCTCAACACCGCGACCCCGGGTTCGAAGGTGTTCGCAATTCAGGAGGGCGCAATCGACGCCGGCCTGGACGTTCCGCACAACGACACAGTCTTCGCGGACTGGTCGCGGACGCGCGGCGAACATATCGCGGAGTACGCTGAGTCTCTCGACGAGCCGCTGTACAGCGGCGAGTTCGACGCAACGGAGCTTCCCGAGCACTTCGACGAAGTGCGGGAGGCCATCTTGGAGGACAACGAATGAGCTACAACGACACCTGGGAACCGAAGACACGCCTGGGTCGCCTCGTCAAGGACGGCGACATCGATTCGATGTCCGACGCCCTCGACAGCGGACTCCCGCTCAAGGAGCCGGAGATCGTCGACAACCTGCTGCCGGGACTCGACGACGAAGTGCTGGACATCAACATGGTCCAGCGCATGACCGACTCCGGTCGACGCGTGAAGTTCCGCTGCGTTGTCGTCGTCGGCAACCGCGACGGCTACGTCGGCTACGCGGAAGGCCGCGACGACCAGGTCGGCGGCGCCATCCAGAAGGCGATCGAGGTCGCGAAACTGAACATCATCGACGTCTCCCGCGGCTGTGGGTCCTGGGAGTGTGGCTGTGGGCGCCCCCACACCGTCGCACTCAAGACGACCGGGCAGGCCGGGAGCGTCGAAGTCGAACTGATTCCCGCGCCGCGTGGCCTCGGCCTCGCGGGCGGCGAAACTGTGCGCCACGTCCTCGACCTCGCAGGTATCGAGGACGTGTGGACGCGCTCCTCGGGGAAAACCCGGACGACCGTGAATTTCGCGAAAGCGACGTTCAACGCGCTCCGGAAGACCGCGGAAGCCCGCGTCCCCCAGCATGCTCACGAGCAGCGTGAGGTGATCGAGTGATGCAGGCAGTCGTCCAACTGCGCGGCGAGGTCAACATCAGCGAAGACGTCGTCGACACGTTCGAGATGCTGAACATCCACAGCGTCAACCACTGCGCGCTCGTCCCCGAGACGGACGCGTACGAGGGGATGGTCGCGAAGGTCAACGACTTCGTCGCGTTCGGCGAACCGAGCGAGGACGTGCTCGTCGACCTCATCGAAGCCCGCGGCGAGCCCGAGACGGGCTCCGCGGACATCGACGACGAGTGGGTCGCCGAGAACACCGAGTACGACGACGTCGCCGACCTCGCGGGCGCGCTCCTCGACGAGGAGACGACGCTCCGCGACGCCGGTCTGGCACCCGCGCTCCGTCTGCACCCGCCGCGTGGCGGCCACGACGGCATCAAGAAGCCGGTCAGTGACGGCGGCCAGCTCGGCAAACACACCACCGAGGAGATCGACGACCTCCTCACCGACATGCACTAACTATGACGAGCAAGAAACGACGACAGCGCGGCTCCCGCACGCACGGCGGCGGCACACACAAGAACCGGCGCGGTGCCGGTAACCGCGGTGGCCGCGGTCGGGCAGGTCGCAAGAAGCACGAGCAACACAACTACGAGGACGTCGGCAAGTCCGGCTTCAAGCGCCCGGAGAAGACCGACCGTGACGTCCGCGAGGTCTCCGTCCAGAAGCTGGACGAGGACATCGCGCTGCTCGCCGCAGACGAGGTCGCCGAGGAGACGGAGTTCGGCTACCGCGTCGACGCCCGCGACGTCGCCGAGGACGGCTGGGAAGCCGACGTCGTGAAAGTGCTCGGTGGCGGACAGGTCCACGAACAGCTCGAAGTGACGGCGGACGCGTTCTCCGCGGGCGCCGTCGAACTCATCGAGAGCGAGGGCGGCGACGCCGTCGTCTCCGAGCGCGGTACCGAGGACAGCGAGGAGTAACCCATGGGATGGAAGGAGACTGCCGCACCGGTCCTCACGCGGATGCCCGCAGTCCAGCGTCCGGAAGGACACGTGCCGTTCCGCCGCAAGATGTACTGGACGGCCGGCGTGCTCGTCCTGTACTTCTTCCTGACGAACGTCACGCTCTGGGGGCTCGACACCGGCGCGAGTCAGGACCTCTTCGCACAGTTCCGAAGCCTGCTCGCCGGTGGCCAGGGTACAGTGCTCCAACTCGGCATCGGCCCCATCGTCACGGGGAGCATCGTGCTCCAGCTGCTCGGCGGGGCGAACCTGCTGGGACTGGACACGAACGACCCCCGCGACCAGGCACTCTACCAGGGCCTGCAGAAGCTGCTGGTCATCGTAATGGTGTTCCTGACGGGCATCCCGATGGTGTTCTTCGGGAACTTCCTGCAGCCTAGCGCAGCGGTCGCGCAGAGCCTCGGCATCGGCTCGCTGGGCGTGCAGGTGCTGTTGTTCGCCCAGATTGCCGCCGGTGGCATTCTCCTGTTGTTCATGGACGAGGTCATCTCGAAATGGGGCGTCGGCTCCGGTATCGGCCTGTTCATCGTGGCAGGCGTGAGCCAGAGCCTCGTCGGCGGGTTCATCTTCTGGGAGGGGCAGTTCCCGAACCAGGGGCTGCTCCCGAATTGGGTCGACCTGGCACTGGGCAACGTCTCGAACATCCCACCGATGCTCTCGGTCGACGGGCTGTCGTTCCTGCTCATCCAGGGCGGCATCCTCGGGTTGTTCACGACGCTGCTCATCTACGTCACCGTCGTGTACGCCGAGAGCGTTCGCGTCGAGATTCCGTTGAGCCACGCACGCGTGAAGGGCGCGCGCGGTCGGTTCCCCGTGAAGCTCATCTACGCGAGCGTCCTGCCGATGATCCTCGTTCGTGCGCTGCAGGCGAACATCCAATTCATCGGGCAGATTCTGAACTCGACGACGAACCTCCCGTCCTGGCTGGGTGTCTACTCGGACGGCACCGCCATCGGCGGGCTGTTCTACTACCTCTCGCCGGTGTACAACCGGGAGAGCTGGATGTGGTGGCTGGGCGGCACGCCCGCGACCATCGAGCCCTGGCAGATCATGGTTCGCATCGGGGTCGACCTGACGTTCATGATCGTCGGCGGCGCCATCTTCGCCATCTTCTGGGTGGAGACGACGGACATGGGCCCGGAGGCCACCGCGAAACAGATTCAGAACTCGGGGATGCAGATTCCCGGGTTCCGGAAGAACCTCGGGGTCATCGAGAAGGTCCTCGAACGGTACATCCCGCAGGTGACCGTGCTCGGCGGCGCGCTCGTCGGGCTGCTCGCCGTCATGGCGAACATGCTCGGCACCATCGGGAACGTCACCGGGACGGGCCTGCTGCTGACGATATCCATCACGTACAAGCTCTACGAGGAGATTGCCGAAGAGCAGATGATGGAGATGCACCCGATGATGCGGGACATGTTCGGCGGCGGCGACTGACCTCGCGCCGAACGCTCGGTGGACGGCCCACCGGCACTCGCATCGACCACCACGCAACGACCACACTTTCTTCGCGTGCTACGCTAGACAGCGACGAATCGAGAAGAGCCTGCGGCGTCAGTAGACGAGCTCCGGGTCGCTCTCGACGGCGTACAGCGTGCGCGCCGCGACGTTGACGGCGTGGTCGGCGACGCGTTCGACGTCCCGAATCGTCAACAGCAGCCGGGAGACGTCGTCCATCAGCGCTTCGGTCTGCCAGGGGTCGTCGCCGGCTTCGCGTTCGATGAGGTCGCGGACGACGCGCTCGCTGGCGGCCTGACAGAGCGCGTCGATGTCGTCGTCGCGCTCGGAGATATCGTAGCAGGCGTCGGTGTCGCTCTGGGCGTACGCGTCGAGAGCGTCCGCGACGAGGTCGCGAGCGTCCCGGCCGACGTCGACGACGTCGACGTCCACGCGGCGGGCGTCGTCGGTGGCGAGCGCGTACCGGCCGAAGTTCGTCGCGAGGTCGCCGACGCGCTCGAGGTCGGTGAGGATTTTGAACGACGCGGCGACGAACCGGAGGTCGCCGGCGACGGGCTGCTGGAGCGCGAACAGGTCGATGCACTCACTCTCCAGAGCGAGGTAGCGCTCGTTGACTTCGTCGTCGCCGTGGATGACGGCCCGCGCGAGGCCGTCGTCGCCGGCTTCCAGGGCGTCAAGGCCGTCGTCGAGGCGACCCAACACAAGGTCGCCCATCTCGGAGACGCTAGCACGGAGGTCGTCGAGGGACCGCTGGAACTCCTCGCGTGGCAACGTAATCACCCGAATTTACCGGTGATGTAGTCCTCGACGCGCTGGCTCTCGGGGTTCTCGAATATCTGGTCGGTGTCGCCGTACTCCACGAGCTCGCCGCCCGTGAGGAAGACCGCTGTCTGGTCGCTGATGCGGGCGGCCTGCTGCATGTTGTGCGTGACGACGACGACGGTGTAATCCTCGGCGAGCTCCTCGATGAGGTCCTCGATTTTCGCGGTCGCAATCGGGTCGAGCGCCGACGCGGGTTCGTCCATCAGGATGACGTCCGGGTCGACGGCGAGACAGCGCGCGATGCAGAGGCGCTGTTGCTGGCCGCCCGAGAGGCCGAGTGCGTTGTCGTCGAGGCGGTCTTTCACCTCGTCCCAGAGCGCCGCGCGCTCGAGCGCGCGCTCGACGAGTGCGTGTTCGTCCTCGCGGTCGTCGCGGCCGAGCAAGCGCGCGAGCAAGCCGGTGTCGAGGTCGCCGTGCTTGCGGGGGCCGTAGGAGATGTTGTCCCGGATGGACTTCGGGAACGGGTTGGGCTCCTGGAACACCATGCCGATGCGCTTGCGGAGTTCCACGAGGTTGACGCCGTCGGTGTAAATCTCCTCGTCGTCGAGTTTCACGGAGCCCTCGATGCGGGCGCTCTTCACGCGGTCGTTCATGCGGTTCAGACACCGCAGGAACGTCGACTTCCCGCAGCCGGAGGGGCCGATGAGCGCGGTGACGCTCTCCTCGGGGACGTTCAGGGAGACGCTCTGGAGGGCCTGTTCCTCGCCGTAGAACACGTCGAGGTCCTCGACAGCGAGTTTGGCGTCGCCGTCGAAGCCGTAGTCGGTCCACTCCTCGCGGACGTGCTCGTCGCTCTCGCCGGTGGTAGTCAGTTGCTGTGCGGGCTCGCTGGGTTCGTGGACTGCTTCGGTGTTACTCATGGTGTAGCTTCCTCCGGAAGTAGAGGCGGCTGCCGACGCCGATTGCGTAGAGGCCGAGGACGACGAGCAGGAGGACGAGCGCGGTCCCCCAGCCGAACTCGGTGTTGGTGAATATCTCCTTGGGGAACACGCCCGCAGTTATCGTCGAGTACAGCTGGTAGGGGAGCGCGCTCGCCGGCGACAGCAGCGCTTCGTTGGTGACGAACGGCGGCTGGGTGCTGACCTCGAAGCTCCCGAGGACGTTCGGGTAGCTGCTGGGGTACGGCGACCCGCCGAACACCAACAGCAGCGGCGCGGTTTCGCCGGCGATGCGGCCGACGCCGAGGATGACGCCCGTGATGGTGCCGGGCATCGCGGCAGGGAGCACGACGCTGCGGATGGTCTCCCACTTCGTCACGCCGAGCGCGGCGCTGGCGTCGCGGTGTGCGTCGGGCACCGCGAGGATGGCTTCCCGGCTCGTGATGAGCACGAGCGGCAACAGCATGAATCCGAGCACGAGCTGGCCGACGAAGATGGAGTTCCCGCCGCTGATGCGCGGGACGAGGAACGCCAGTCCGAACAGCCCGAAGACGATGCTCGGGGTGCTCCAGAGGCCGTTGGTCGCCACTTCGACGACCTGCGTGAATCGGCCGCGTTCGGCGTACTCGGTGAGGAAGACGGCGGCCCCGATGCCGAGCGGGACGGCGAACAGGACCGCGCCGAACACGAGCCACAGCGTCCCGATGACGGCGGGGAGGACGCCGGGCACCTCGACGAAGAGGCCGCCGGTCTGGTTCAGCAGGAACGGGAACTCCGCCCACGGCACGCTGCCGACGAACGGGAGCGTGAGGTGGCCGCCCGTCAGGCTCGTTCCCGTGAGCATGGTTTCGAGGCCGTTCTTGACGATGAACGCGACGAGGAGCGCGAGCACGCCGAGCATGGCGAAGACGACCGAGCCGACGAGGTAGTACGCGCCAGCCTGACGGCCCTCTGCGCCGAAGCCGTCCCTGGCTTTCGCGGCACTCCACGCGCTCAGCAGCGCGCCGAAGACGACGAGCAGCGGCACGAGTTCGCTCCCGGGGAACACCGCCGACGACCACGACGGCGACCACGTCCAGCCGGCGTTGACGCCGCCGACGGCGACGTAGCCGCCGAGCAGCACGAGAATCGCGGCGACGGGGAGCGTCGACCCGACGTCCTCGCGCGGGAGCACCGACACGAGGAGGCCGACGATACCGAACACGGCGGCGACGGGGAGCCACATCGCGAGCGCGTTCCCGAGTAGTCGCGTGGCGACGAGGCCGCCGAGGACCGCCCAGAGCAGGCCGAAGACGAAGCCGACCGGGAGACCGGCGCTCGACGACGGCGTGCTCTCGAAGTATTCGAGGCGGGAGCCGACGCCGACGACAGTGAGACCGACGCCAGCCGCGACGAGGGCGACACCGAGGAGCTTCAGGACGTGGACGCCGGCGATTGGGGCCGTTTCGTCGACCCACTGGAAGACGACCAGCCACGACGCGAGAAACGCCAGCGCGGACACGGCGAGCACGCCGCGGGAGACGAGCGTACTCGTCCCCGAGTCGCCGGCGACGAGGCGGTTGCGGCGGACGTTGCTCATCAGCGCTCACCCCCGAGCTTCTGGTGCATCCGCCACTCGACGTACTGGGAGCCGACGCTGAGCAGCATCACCATCACGAACAGCACGACGCCGCCCGCGAACAGCGCGCTCATGTGGAGGCCGCTGGCGTTCCCACCCTCGAAGGCGATGACGGTCGTGAGCGTCTCGCCGTAGTTCGAGAACACGTCGAACACCGGCGACGGGAACCCCTTCGTGTGCGTGAGCATCACGGTCGCTGCCATCGTCTCACCCATCGCGCGGCCGACGCCGAGCAGGACGCCCGCCGAGACGCCGGACAGCCCCGCGGGGATGGTGACGCTCTTGGTGGTCTGCCACGGCGTCGACCCCATCGCGAGCGCGCCGCTCTTGATGGATTCGGGGACGGCGTTCAGGGCGTCCTCGGCGACGGTGACGACGGTCGGGAGCGCCATGATGCCAATCATCAGGCCGGCCGCGAAGTACGTCCCAATCGTCGGCGTCCGGAACTCCGCGTAGAAGTACTGGTTGAGGATGGTGAGCCCGATGAACCCGTACGTAATCGAGGGGATGCCGGCCATCAGTTCGATGCCGGGTTTGACCACTTCGCGGACGCGCCGGGGCGCGATTTCGCTGACGAACACCGCGCCCGCGATGCCGACCGGGGCGGCGACGAGCGTCGCGATGACCGTCGTCACGGCGGTGCCGACCATCATCGGCGTCAGCGAGTAGACGCCGTTCTGGTTGGACGTCCACAGCGGCTGTTCGATGCGCGTGAGGACGTCGAGGCCCATGTGCGCGACGATGGGTTCGGACCGAATCAGGAGGAACGCGACGATGAGCGAGAGTATCGACACCGTCACGACGGTCGTCAGGAACGTCAACGCCTTCGCGGCCTCGGCCTGGTAGCGGTACCAGCCGACGCCCATCACGACGAGGAAGGCGAGAACCGGGACGACGGTCCACGCCGAGCCGGCGAGGAACAACAGGAACGTCGCGAGCAGAGACGCGAAGACGAGCACGTGCATCACGATAGCGCCGTCCTGCGTTCGGGACCGGTAGTTGTGTGCCCACTGTCTGGTCGCTTCGACGCGCCGGGTCACGAACGCGCGGAGCCGTGTCGGCAACTCCCGCGTCCGGCCGAGTAACTGGGTCATGTGTAATAAATCGTGTGTCGAGAAGACCGCGCACGCGGCGGTCGGCGCTTACTCGTACTTCGACGGCGCGACCTTCTCGCGCTGGGTCTGGAGCCGGTCGTCGGGCAGCGCGAAGTAGTTGTTCGACTTGACGAACGTCTCCTGGCCGAAGTCGCTCAGGACGAAGTTGATGAACGCGGCTTCCTTCCGGGACGTGTCTTCCCAGGTGTAGGCGTGGAGGTCGCGGGAGAGCGGGTACTCTGCCGCGCCGAGGTTGTCGCCGTAGGAGTACGTTGTGCCGTCGATGACGAGGTCGAGCGGCGGCGTGCCGCCGTCGGGCTCGACGAACGCCAGCGCGATGTAGGAGATGGCGTTGTCGGCCTGCGTAATCGCCTGCTGGAGCTGCTGGTTCTGGCCGAAGCGCTGGTCGGGGCTGATGGAGGCGTTCGGGTCACCGAAGACGTTCGCGCGGAACGCGGTGTCCGTCCCGGAGCCCTCGGCGCGGCCGAGCGCGAGGATGTCGCGGTCCGGGCCGCCGAGCTCCGACCAGTTCGTAATCTCCTGGCGGTAGATGGAGCGGAGTTCCTCGATGGTGATGCTCTCAACGCCAGCGTCCGCGATTTCGTTGCTGACGACGATGGGCTGGCCGTCGACGCCGACCACGTGGTCGACGAAGTTGTTCAGGGTCTCCTCGGAGGGGTCGCTGCCGGCGAGTTCCGCTTGTGCGGAGGCGCTGGAGTCGCCGATGTCGACGCGGCCCTCCATGACGCCCTCGATGCCCGTTCCGGAGTGGCTGAGCGCGATGCTCACGCGGAACGGCGGGTTCGAGCGCTCGCCGGTCGGCTCGTAACCGTACTGGCTGGCGAAGTAGTCCGCGAGCCGCATCTCGGTGCCGTACTGGTCGGCCCAGTCGGTCGGCCAGTAGTCGCCGTCGCCGGCTTCGGGGTTGGAGTTCCAGTAGCTCGCGGCGGTGTTCGTAATCGGGAACACCGTCGAGGAGCCGTCGCCGGTGAGCACGCTGGTGTCCATCTCGTTGGACTGTTGGCCGGCGGTCGTCTCCTGGTCGCTGCTCGGGTCCGCAGTGGTCGGCTCGCTGGTGTCGCCGTCGCTGTCGCCCCCACTCGAACAGCCTGCGACCGTTGCGACGCCTGCTGCGCCGGCAGTCGCGATGAATTTCCGCCGCGATACGAGGTCGGACAGACGCGTCGAATCCTGCGCCATCACGTGGACGGAAGACATTCCACTATATGAACTATAATATGAGTGATATATACGACTGTGAGGTCGGCGTAGCCGTCTGTTTGTGAAGGTCTCCCAACGAGCGCTATATAGCCGTCCGGACGGAATCCAAACCCCTATATTCGTTTAGGGCAGCCTAAAATCCATGGGCGAGAAACGCGAGCCGTTCACGCGTCGACAGTATCTCAAGGGAGCGAGCGCGGCAGCTGCCGCCGGCCTGTTCGCGGGCTGCGCCAGCCCCGACAGCGGTGACGGGGACGCCACGACCACGAACGCGAACACGGACGCGACGAGCACCACGACGGTGGACACGTCCACCAGCGCGTCGCTGGCGCCGGTCGGCGACGTCACGTTCGACGAGCCGCCGGAGAGCGCGTTCGTGCTGTTCCCGCAGTACGCCGACATGGCCGTCGCGCTCGGTCGCGGCGACGCCGTCAACTCCCTCTACGTCCCGGAGATGTCCGGCACGACGATGAACCACTACTACGAGCGCCTCGACGGCGTCTCCTTCGAGTGGGAGGGCCTTCCGGACCCGTTCGGCGACGGCATCGGCAAAGAACAGCTGTACAACCTCGACAGCGACGTGCACTTCCTCGACCCCGCGTACCTCGTCACGCAGGACAACTGGGCGGTCGACGACATCGAGGACATCACGACGAACGTCGCGCCGTTCTTCGGGAACTTCTACAGCGGCACCCACGCCCCGGCGCCCGAGCAGTACCGCGACGCCTACGAGTACTACACGCTCTGGGAGCTGTTCGGCCACGTCGCCGATGTCTTCGGGGAGCGCGAGCGCGCCGAGGCGCTCCGCGAGGTCCACGACGACCTCCTCGCGACCATCGAGGCCGACCTCCCGCCCGAGGAAGACCGCCCGACGGCGGTCCGCGTGACGTACAGCGACGGCAACTTCTACACGTACCACCTCAACAAGCCCGGCTACTGGCTGGCCGACACCCGCCCGCTGGGCGCCCACGACGCGTTCGCGGAGAAGGACTGGTCGAGCCTCTGGGGGACCGTGGGCTACGAGGCGATGCTCGACGCCGACCCCGACGTCATCCTCCACCTCTGGGGCGCGACGCCGAACTACGACATGGCGTCGGTGCGCGAACAACTCCGGAACAGCGACGCGGGCGGCCGGCTCTCCGCGCTGGAGAACGACCGCGTCTACGCCTCCGGGATGCGCTACCAGGGCCCGCTGATGAACCTCTTCCAGCTGGAGATGACCGCCAAGCAGCTCTACCCGGAGACGTTCGGCGAGTGGCCCGACTACCAGAACGGCGACCACTACCCCGAGATTCCGGCCGACGAACAGCTGTTCGACCGCGAGCGCGTCGCCAGCATCGTCACCGACGGCGCGTAACGCCGCCCTCCGTCTCTGCTTGCTCGCGGAGGCGCTCGATGCGGTCGTCCATCGCGGGGTGCGTGGAGAACCACCGCTCGACGCCGTCTTCTTCGTTGCGACGCCGGGACAGCGGCGCGAACAGGCCGCGCGGCTCGCTGGCGCGCTGAATCTTCCGGAGCGCGGACGCCAGTACGAGCGGCGCGCCGGTGACGTCGACCGCGCGGTCGTCGGCTTCGAATTCGCGCTTCCGGGAACGCGCGCGGACGACCAGCGTGAGCGCGACGAACGCGACGAGCACCAGCCGGCCGATGCGCTCGTGGAACGCCAGCCCCGAGTCTGCGCCCGGTCGGCCGCGTGCCCACGCGAGCAGTCGGTTGCAGCCACGGGCGAGCAACGCGACCGGCAACACGAGCACCGCGAGGAAGCCCACGAGCGTGCGGCCGACGGCGAACGCCAGCGACTGCACGAGGCTGTCCCGGCGCTCGATGTGCGCGAGTTCGTGCGCGAGCACGGCCTCGAACTCGGCAGCATCGAGAATGCGGAACAGCGACTCGTCGAAGACGACCGCGCCGCCGGGCCCGCCGAGGCTGATGGCGTTCGGGACCGGCATCCGGGCGACGTACAGCGTCGGCGCCTCGACGCCCATACGGTCCGCCAGCGACTCGAGCACGCGGTAGGCGCGGGGCGCGTTCCGGGGTTCCAGCGGGACGGCGTGCAGTTGTGCGAGCACGCGCGCGGTGCCGACGCGGTAGCTGAGGTAGCCGAACACGACGGTGACCGTGGCGACGACGCCGAGCGCGGTCACCGGGGAGACGTCCGCGGAGAAGACGACGACCAGCGCCCAGAGCACGACCGCCGCGGCGACGACGTGCCAGACGAGGGAGGCAACGCCGACGAGCACCATCAGGAGGCGGCGGCCCAGACCCATGCTCGGGGGTAGTTTCGGAGCCCACAAACGGCTGTCGGCGGCCGGGACGTCGCACCCCGACGACGCGCGTACGACGACGCTGGCCGTTCCGAAGCGCTATTCACGGAGGGGATTCACCTACCGGGCATGTACGAAGGGGTGGCGAACTGATGCGCATTCTCGTCGTCGGCGCTGGCGAGGTCGGGTCGAGTATCGCCAGCAGCCTCTCCGACGCCCACGAAGTCGTGGTCGTGGACGTCGACCCGGAGCGCGTCGAATCGCTGACCTACTCGGAGGACGTGCTCGCGGTCACCGGGGACGGCACGGACCTCGACGTCCTCAGGGAAGCCGAAGTCGAGAAGGCCGACGTCGTCATCGCGAGCACGGACGACGACGAGACGAACCTCGCGACGTGCGCGACCGTGGACACCATCAGTGACGCGTTCACCATCGCGCGTGTGGAGGACACGAACTACCTCGACACGTGGCGCGAACACCACGGCGCGTTCGGCGTGGACTTCATGGTGTGCACGGACCTGCTGGCGGCGGAAGCCATCGTCCGCGTCGTCGGCCTGCCGACCGCGCGTGACGTCGACCCGTTCGCGGGCGGGTCGATTCAGATGGCGGAGTTCGAGGTGCCCGAGGACAGCCCGATAGCCGGGGAAACGGTCGCGGAAGCCGACCGCTTCGACGAGCTGACGTTCGTCGCCGTCATTCCGGAGGGCGCCGACCACGCCAGCGTCCCGCGCGGTGACACCGTCATCGAGGGGAACGCTCGCGTGGTCGTCGTCGGGCGACCGGCCAGCGTGCGCGAGTTCGCGCGCTCTATCGACCCCGCCAGCGCGGCCAGCGAGGTCGAGGACGTCGTCATCGTCGGCGGGTCGACGACCGGACAACTCACCGCCGAGTCGCTCGTCGAGCGCGGCATCTCGGTGCGCATCATCGAATTCGACGAGGACCGCGCGCGCGAACTCGCGGAGTTGCTGCCGTCCGTGACGGTGTACTCCCACGACGCCACCGACCCCGAGTTCCTCTCCCGGGAGCACATCAAGGACGCGGACGTGGTCATCGCGACGGTCGGCAGCGACGAGCGCAGCCTCCTGGCGGCGCTGCTCGCGAAACGCGAGGGGGCCCAGCGCACCATCGCCGTCGTCGAGCAGGCGCGCTACGTCGACCTCTTCGAGACGGTCGGCGTGGACGTCGCGGTCAACCCCCGCCGGGTGACCGCCGAAGAGATTACGCGGTTCACGCGGGAGCGCCGCGCGGAGAACGTCGCCATCATCGAACCCGGCGGCGCGGAAGTCGTCGAGGTGGAAGTCGACGAGGATAGCGTGCTCGCGGGTCGCTCCATCCAGGACGTGATGGCAGACCTGCCCGGTGGCGTGGTCGTGGGCGCCATCACGCGCGGCGGGGAGTACGTGACCCCGCGCGGGAGTACGGTCGTCGAAGCCGGCGACCACGTCGTCGCGTTCGTGCAGGCCGACGCCCTCGAAGAGGTGACGTCGAAACTATGACCGCGAGGCCGGGTCTATGACCATTCGCGTCGACTGGCGGGACAGCCTCGCGCTCGTCGGCACGGTCGTGAAGTGGCTGACCGTGCCACTGCTCGCGCCGGTGGCGGTCGCGCTCTACTACGGCGACGGCGGGTTGGCGGCGTTCGTCGCCACCATTATCGTCGCGTTCGCCGCGGGGTCGGCGCTGGAGACCGTCGGCGACCCGACGGACCTCGGCGCACGCGAGGGGTTCCTGATGGTCGCGTTGACGTGGCTCGCGGCGAGCATCGTCGGCGCACTGCCGTACCTGTTCGCGGCTCACGGCATCCCGGGCGTCGTGGCCGCGTCCGCGCCCGGCTCCACGCTCGGTAACCCCGTGAACGCGCTGTTCGAGACGATGAGCGGGTTCACCACCACGGGGGCGACGGTAATGGGTGACATCTCCTTCGACACGCACTCCCACGCGGTGTTGCTGTGGCGCCAGCTCACCCAGTGGCTCGGCGGCATGGGTATCGTCGTGCTCGCGGTCGCCATCCTCCCCGAACTCTCGGTTGGTGGCGCGCAACTGATGGAAGCCGAAGCGCCCGGCCCGAGCATCGAGAAGCTCACGCCCCGCATCGCGGAGACCGCGCGGGCGTTGTGGCTGGCGTACGCGGGCATCACCCTCCTCGAAGTCCTGTTGCTGTACGGCCTCCACCGCACCGGCTACGCGCCCAACATGGGGCTGTACAACGCCGTCGCGCACGGCCTCACGACGATGGCGACCGGCGGGTTCAGCCCGGAGGCGCGCTCCATCGAGGCGTTCTCCGGCATCGTCCAGTGGGTCATCGTCCCGTTCATGTTCGCGGCGGGGACGAACTTCGCGCTCATCTGGCAGGCGCTGACCGGCGACACGGAGGCGCTGTTCGGCGACTCCGAGTTCCGCTTCTACCTCGGCGTTGTCGGCACCGTCACCGCGCTGCTGGCCGGCCTCCTGTTCACGGGGCCGGTGCTCGGCGTCCGGGACGCGGTCGGCCCCGTCGCCGGCAACCTCGAAGCGTCGCTACGCCACGCCGCCTTCCAGGCCGCGTCCATCGTCACCACGACCGGGTACGCGAGCATGGACTTCGCGGAGTGGGGCAACGCCAGCCAGTACGTCCTGTTCATCGCCATCTTCCTCGGTGGGAGCGCGGGCAGCACGGGTGGCGCGGTGAAGATGGTGCGCTGGCTGGTCATCCTCAAGAGCCTCAAGCGCGAACTGTTCGTGACCATCCACCCCGAGGCCGTGAAACCCGTCCGCCTGGGCGGCCGCGCGCTCGACGAGAAGGCGGTCCGGGGCATCTACGCGTTCACCGCCGTCTACTTCGCGCTGTTCGTCGCCGGCACAATCTTCGTCGCCATCGACGTCACGCGCATCGAACAATCGCTGACCGCGCTGGAAGTGATGAGTTCGGTCGCCGCGACCCTCGGGAACGTCGGTCCCGGGTTCGGGCTCGTCGGCCCGATGGGGTTCTACGAGTTCCTCCCCGAGACGACGAAACTCGCGATGGTCGTGCTGATGTGGATTGGCCGGCTGGAAGTGCTGCCCGTGCTCGTGTTGCTGACGCGGGCGTACTGGAAGTCCTGACGCCGGTCAGCCGAGCAGCCGTTCGAGCAGCGACCGGCTGCGCTGTTTCTCCGCGAGTACGACCGAGCAGTCCACCTCGTTGACGACGTCGAGCACGAGCGACCCCGTGACGAGACGCCCGAGGAGGCCGCGCTCGGTCGCGCCGACGACGAGCATCGACGCGTCTTCGGCGGCGGCCGCGATGGCGGTCTCGACGTCACCGGACTCGACGCGCAACTCGGCGTCCGAGAGGCCCTGTTCGTCGGCCCACGCTTCGAGGAAGTCGCGGCCGGCCTCGGTGTCGTCGGCGACGTGCAGCAGCGTGACCTCGCTGCCGAACTGTTCGCGGAGGTAGCGCGCGATGGCGGCGCTGAGTTCGCTGTCCGGGCCGCCCGCGGTCGGGACGACGACGCGCGAGGGGTCGAACCCGCGGTCCTTGAACACGAGCACGTCACACGGCAGGTCGCCGGCGAGTTCGTCGACGGCGGACTCCGCGCGGCCCGGCGACCCGTGGCTGTCCGGCCCCCAGCCCATGACGAGCAGGTCGGCGTCGTGGGTCTCGGCGGCGTCGAACAGTTCCTCGAAGGAGCGGTGCGAGAGGATGGTGTGGGTCTCGACGGGGACGCCGAAGTCCTCGGCGTCGGCGCGCGCGTTCTCGAGCAGTCGCTCGCTCTCGGCGGCGTCCGTGAATTCGTCGAGGTGTTCGTCGGCGTACGCGAGGCTGGTCTGGTCGGGCACCTGCACGACGTGGACGGCGACGACGCGGCCGGCGTTGGCCTTCGCCGCGGCTGCGCCGAGCGTGATGAGGTCGGTCTCGTGTTCGGGGTTCGCCAGCGGCACGAGCACGCGGTAGTCCGACCCGTCCGGTGCAATCGACTCCGCGGCGGAGACGGCGGCGTCGGGCGCGGTGTCGGGGTTCGCCTGGAGGTACTGCGAGAGGATGCCGGTCTTGGTCGCCCGCGAGCGCGCGTAGACGAGGTACCAGGCGACGGCGAAGACGACGAACGCCGCGGTCGCCGCGACGATGGTCGGGTTGATGAACGCGATGAGCGCGAACGACGTGATTGCGCCGAGAATCGGCGTCACCGGGTAGAACGGGACGCGGAAGTCGGGCTGGTACTCTGGCGGGTCGACGGTCCGCATCACGACGAGCGCGACGTTCAACAGCCCGTAGATGACAAGGTGGAGCGTGCTCCCCATCGTCGAGAGCGTTTCGAGGTTGCCGAACAGCACGAACACGAGGATGAAGACGCCGGTGAGCCCGATTGCGCGGTACGGCGTCGCGAACCGGTCGTGAATCGTGTTCAGGCTGTCGGAGACGAGCTTGTCCCGCCCCATCGCAAAGTTGATGCGCGAGGACGCGAGGATGGACGCGTTCGCCGACGAGGCGGTCGCGAGCAGGCCGCCGAACAGCAATGCGACGGCCCCCGCGGGCCCGAGCAGTCGGCGGGCGACGTCCACGACCGCGGTGTCGTTGCCGGCGACGAGTTCGTTCGGCACCGCCGCGAGCACGACCAGCAGGACGAGCGCGTAGATGAGCGTGACGAGGACGACGCTGCCGATGATAGCCCGTGGGAGGTTCTTCCCGGGGTCTTTGACCTCCTCGGCGACGCTCGTAATCTGGACGAACCCGAGGTAGGAGACGAAGACGAGCCCGGTGACGGGCAGCACCGTCGAGAAGCCCTTCCCCTCGCGGACGAGCGGGAGCAGCGAGTTCAGGTCCGCATTCCACGCGCCGACGGCCGTGAACACCGCGAGGATGGCGACGAGCGTGACGACGATGACGTTCTGGAGGCCGCCGGTCTCCTTCGCGCCGACGTAATTCACGCCGACGAAGAACGCCGCGCCGGCGAGTGCGACGACCTTCGCGGGCGGCAGCGAGAGCACCCAGAGGTCGATGCTGGGCACCGCGAGGAACGTGATGACGTACTGGCCGAGGCCGAACATATAGAACGCCGAGGCGAACGCCAGCCCCATCCAGTTCGCCCACCCGGCGATGGAGCCGAACATCGGGCCCATCGCGTGGTTGATGTAGTAGTACGCGCCGCCGGCTTTCGGCATCGCGGTGCCGAGTTCCGAGGCGGCCAGTGCGGTCAGCAGCGCGATGCCGCCGCCGACGAGGAACGCGAGCGCGGACAGCGGGCCGGAGGTCTCGACGGCGGCGCCCGGCAGCACGAAGATGCCGGCGCCAATCATCGTCCCGACGCCGATGGTCAGCGCGGCCAGCGGCCCGAGGTCTTTCGCGAGCTCCTGGTCACTCATCGGCGTCCTCCGCCGGGAACACGACGACCGGGAGGTCTGCTCGATTCACGATGTCGCGGGCGTGGTCGCCGGCCAGCAGGTCGAGCCAGCGGTTGCTCTCGCGGGGCGTGAACGCGACCGCGCTCGCGCCGTGGTCGCGGGCGGCGGTGAAGATGCCGTCGACGACGTCCTCGGCGAACCGGAGGTCCGTCTCGCAGGCGACGCCGGCGTCCGCGCAGGCGTCCTCGACGACCGCGAAGACGTCCTCGGCGTACAGTTCGCGCTGTTCGACGCTGGCCTTGTCTATCGTGCCGCCGCCCTTCTCGACGACGTGGACGGCGACGACCGACCCGCCGGCTTCTCGGACGCGCGGCAGGACTGCGTCCATCGTCGTCTCCGCGTCGGCCTCGCTGGCGACCGGAACGACGACCAATTCGAGGAGGTCACCCATCGCAACCACCCGTTTCGAACGGCGCGTGGAAACCCGCTCCTACGGGTGTTGGGCGTGAGAATCTCATATTCGCGGGTGTGTACCGCGTACCCTTATACTTTCGACTCCCACGCCGCGAGTCTCAGAGTTCGACCGCCCACAGTTTGAAGTCCGCAGGGAGGTCGTAGACGTTCTGGAAGAGCGCGTCGACGAACTGGCCGACGCGGTCGTCGTCGGCGCGCGCCTCGATGCGGACGTTCGTCCCGGGAGACTCCTCGGCGGACTCGGCGGGGATGGTCTCGCGTTCTTCGATGGTGAACGCGCCGAACCGGGAGACGACCGTCGCCAGCCGGTCGAGCTCCTCGTCGGTGCAGTCGAGGTTGAGCGTGCCGTCGGCGAACTGCACCCACGGCGGCAGGAACTCGGGGTCGCCGCTGGGGTCCTCGTCGGCTTCCAGCGTGCAGAACGCGCTGTCGCGCTCGCGGTGGGCGACGATGGCGTCCGCGACGAGTTCGATGCGGCCGGCGTCCGTGTCGGCGTCGAATCTGGTCATACGTGGGGTTGGCGGCCCGCCCACAAAGCAGGTCGGATGTGCGAGTCAGTTCGGCCGGAAACAACACCTCCTTAATCGAGGCCCGGAAACGGGACGGTATGAGTAACCCGCGAATCCTGATTCTGGGCGCGCCGGGCGCTGGCAAGGGCACGCAGAGCCGCCGTCTCGCCGAGGAATTCGGCATCGAGCACATCACGACGGGGGACGCGCTCCGCGAGAACAAGGGAATGGACATCAGCCACCTTGACCTGGAGTACGACACGCCCGGCGAGTACATGGACGCCGGCGAACTCGTCCCGGACGAGGTCGTCAACGAAATCGTCAAGACCGCCCTGGAGGAGGCCGACGGCTTCGTCCTCGACGGCTACCCGCGCAACGAGAGCCAGACGGAGTACCTCGACTCCATCACGGACCTCGACGTCGTGCTCTACCTCGACGTCGACGAGGACGAACTCGTGCGCCGGCTGACCGGCCGCCGCGTCTGCGAGGACTGCGGCGCGACCTACCACGTCGACTTCAACCCGCCCGAGGAGGAAGGCGTCTGCGACGAGTGCGGCGGCGACCTCTACCAGCGCGAGGACGACACCGAGGAGACCGCCCGCGAACGCATCGAGGTGTACGAGGAGAACACCGCGCCCGTTGTGGAGTACTTCCGCGACCAGGGCGTGCTCGAAGAAATCGACGGCGAACAGACCCCCGACGAGGTCTGGGAGGACGTCAAGGCCACCGTCGAAGCGCGCGCGAACTGACGGACGGACCGCTGGAACGCGTTTTTCTCGCCGAACGACTCGTCGGTAGTTCCGTAAGAGGTTCAAGCGGCCACCGCAAAGAACAGCCAAGAAGATGTCTCGAACCGCGGAGAAAGTCCGCTCGCTGGTCCGCGAGGACCCCGAACTGGCCGACGTACTCGAAGACCTCCTCGACCACGAGGGTGAGATTCGCTGGCGGGACGTCAAGGGCGACGTCTCCAGCGGCCAGTGGGGACGCCTACTGGAGAAAGACGTTCTCGTGGAGTCGGGCGAGGGCTTCGAATTCGCGGACCCAGACGGCGTCCGCGAGGGACTCGAACCCGAGGAGGAACTCGACGAGAGCCCGGAATCCTCGTCGTGGTCGAAGTGGGACAAGCTCGCGGCGGTCGGGTCGTTCGCCGCGATTCTCGGCTACAACTTCCAGCCGATTCAGAACACCATCGGCGGAGCCGTCGAGGTCGTGCTCGGGCCGCTGGACGCGATGCTCCCGTTCTACGTCGTCGTGATGGCCCTGGCCGTCCTCACGGGCCTGTACTCCACGCTCCTGCAGGCGAACCTCACGGACATGAGCAAGATGTCGAAGTACCAGGAGCGCGCCCAGAAGCTCCAGGACAAGATGTCCGACGCCAAAGAGCGCGGCGACGAAGCCGAAATCGAGCGCCTCCGCGAGGAGCAGATGGAGGCGTTCGGCGACCAGGCCGGCATGCTCAAAGAGCAGTTCCGCCCGATGGCGTGGATTATGCTCCTGACCATCCCGGCGTTCCTCTGGATGTACTGGAAGCTCGGCACCGGCCAAGTCACCGGCGAGGAGGTCCAGATGGTCCTCCCGCTGATGGGCGAGGTCAACTTCAACACGGGCCGCGCGTTCGTGTTCCCCGTCTGGATCATCTGGTACATGGTCTGCTCGTTCAGCTTCTCGAACGTCATCCGGAAGGCGCTGAACATCCAGACGACGCCGACCTAGCGCCGCCACTCTTTGCGCTACGTGGGACGCACGGAGCGCGCCTCACTCGGCAAAAGCCGCGAAAAAGACACTCCTCCTTCGGTCCGCTTCGCGCTCACGGCGACGCCGTTCGCGCATTTCGAGGCGCGTAGCGCCTCGCGTCGGCAGAGTAGTCGCTGAAAGAACGAAGCCCGAAGCCGCGACTAGAGCGGCGTGCCTTCCGTGCCCTGGGCGTTCTGCGCGGCCTGCTGGCGCATCTGGTCGACCTTCTCGACGTAGTCGTAGCCGGGGATGACGCCCTGGAACCACGTGCCTTCGACGTAATTCACGAGCGCGAGCGCGTCGTCGGCCGCCTTCCCAGTGCGGGGGGAGAACGTGATTTCGACGGTGATGTCGCCGTCCTCGCGGGAGACGGATTCGACCTCGACGTCGTTCGCGAGCGTGACGCTGTCGGCGTCGACGACGCGGCGCTCGAACGTGTCGTACCAGCCGTCCTCGACGACGTCCGCCACGTTGTCGTTCGTCGCGGCGTCCAGTGTCGGCACGACGACCGTGATTTCGACCGTGTCGTCGCCGACTGTGACCGTGGCGTCCCAGTCGTTCGTCGTCGGGACGAACTCGCCATCGTCACGGGTGAAGCGCCCGTGGTCGGCGAGTTCCTGCTCGATGTCAGTCATTACGAGCTAGGAGGTGACGCTCGCAGTTGGGTGTTGCGCTCCGGGACTTCGACGCCCGTAAGTGGGACTGTCGCGCACGTTCCGGCGATTCGCTCGTGGCATGGGACTGAACTACCGCCGCTCGCTGACCGTGGTCGCGCTCGTCACAGTCGGCGGGTTCGCCGGCGCGAACCTCCGGTACGCGGTCTCGCTGCTCGCGCCCGGCCTGCCCGGTACGCTCGTCGTGAACGCAGCCGGCAGCCTCGCGCTCGGTGTGCTCGTCTACGTAGCCGCCGACAGCGACGCCCTCGGGGAGCGCACCCAACGACTCCTCGGCACTGGCTTCCTCTCCTCGCTGACGACCTACAGCACGTTCGCCGTTCAGACCGCGGGCGTCTCGCCCGAACTGATGGTCGCGAACGTCGTCGCGAACTACTCGCTCGGCTTCCTCGGCGTGGTCGCCGGGCGCGCACTCGTCGTTCGCTACGGAGGTGGCGCGTGATGGACCTCCTGCTACCGCCCTCGATGCTCGTCGGCGTCGGTGGCGCGCTCGGCGCTGTCCTCAGGTACGCGGTCGGCGAGGCCGTCCGGACTGAGGGCTACCCAACGGGCACGCTCGTCGTGAACGTTCTGGGGACGTTCGTGCTCGCCGCACTCACGTTCGCCGGGGCGAGCGACGACGCGATGCTGCTGCTCGGCACGGGAGCCTGCGGCGCGTTCACGACGTTCTCCTCGTTCAGCGTGGACGTCGTCGGCCTCGTGGAGAACGAGCGATTCGGCGCGGCCGCGTTCCACGCGCTCGGGAATCTGGTCGGCGCTGGTGTGGCGATTGGATTGGCGTGGCTGTTGGTGGGGTAGCTCGTAGCGACTGAGTTCGCCACAGGTTGCATTCGCGGACCGAGCGGTCCGAAGGACCCGGTGGGTCCGCGATTCACCGCGCGACCGAAGGGAGCGCGGGCCGACGACCGACCAACGGGAGGGAGGAGTGCTTTTGGCGTAGCTTTTGCCAGCGAGTGAGCGAAGCGAACGAGCGCAGCAAAAGGTACGTGCGAGGAGTGGGATTCGAACCCACGAACCCCTACGGGAGCGGGTCTTAAGCCCGCCGCCTTTGGCCGCTCGGCCATCCTCGCATTACGTCGTGGAGGCCGCGGGGAGAAGTCCGTTACGGTCCTACCAGTCGACGGAGAGCGTGCCGTCGCCGTGGGGGTCGGGCGCGATTTCCTCGTTCGTGCGGCGGTCGACGACGTGGATGACGCCGTCGCCTTTCTTCGCGGGGCAGGCGTCGGCGGCGGCGACGTTGTGGTCGAGGTCGTCCTCGTCGAAGAAGTACGAGACGGGCTTGGCCATGCCGGAGGCGAGGTCCATCTCCCAATTCGCGGAGACTTCCGCGCACTTGCCCGCGCCGAAGCACTTGTTCGCCTCGAAGACGAGTTTGTAGGGTTTCTCGTCGACTGGCGGGGCGTCGGTCTCGCCGATGTCGCTGGGGTCGACGGCGTCCGCGTCGTCAGTCATACGCAGAAATTAGTGCTGGAGGGCTTTGAAGTGTCGGTCGCCGGAGCCCGATTAGTCGTGAATCTCGACGGATTCGAGGACGACGTCGCGCTTGGGCTGGTCGTTGCGGTCGGTGTCGACGTTGCCGATTTCCTCGACGACGTCCATGCCGTCCGTGACCTTCCCGAAGACCGCGTGGCGGTCGTCGAGGTGGGGCTGGGCGTCCAGCGTGATGAAGAACTGGCTGCCGTTCGTGTCCGGGCCGGAGTTCGCCATCGAGAGCACGCCGGCGTCGTCGTGGCGGAGGTCGTCGTGGAACTCGTCCTCGAATTGGTAGCCGGGGCCGCCGCGACCGGTCTCGGTCGGGTCGCCGCCCTGAATCATGAAGTCCTCGATGACGCGGTGGAACGCGACGTCGCGGTACAGCGAGTCGCCCCGAACCTCGCCGCTCTCGGGGTCCTCCCACGTCTTCGTGTCCGGCGCGGGGTCGGCACCAGCGGCGGGGTCGTCCTTCGCGAGCTTGACGAAGTTCTCGACCGTCTTCGGTGCTTTCTCGTCGTACAGCTCGACCGTAATGTCGCCCTCGCTCGTGTGGAGGGTCGCCTTCTTGGTCATACTCCAGAGAACGCCGTCGCGCCGGATAACGCTACCTACTCAGAACGAGCAGAGGTCCGCGAGGAGGCTCTCCGCACGCCCGCTGGCGATGACGTCCGTCGCGGCTTCGATGCCCTCGTCGATGGAGTCGACGTCCTCGCCGGCGTACATGCGGAGCGCGGCGTTGAGTTTGACGGCGTCCGCGAATTGGTCGCGGTGGTCGCCCGCGAGCACGTCCGCCGTAATCTCGGCGGACTCTTTGGCGACGTCGTCGACGTCAAGGTCCGCGCTCTCGATGTCCATGCCGTAGTCCTCCGTCTCGATGGTGAAGTCCTCCAGGTCCGAGCCCTCCGACCACTCGGCGACTGTCGTGGAGCCGGGGCGAATGTCGTCGTAACCCTCCATCCCCTGAAACATGAGCACGCGGTCGAAACCGACGTCCTCGCTCTCGCGGGCAGTCTCGACGACCTTCTTCGCGAACGCGAGGTGGTAAAACGAGCCGAGGTGGGTGTCGGCGTTCGCGGGGTTCGCGAGCGTCTCGACGGTGTTCACGAACGTCCGCACGCCCATGTTGTCGCGGCGGTCCCAGAGCGCGTCCACGACGGGATTGAAGTTCGGCTGGTAGTAGAAGCCGAAGCCGTGCTCGTCGACCATCTCGGCGGACTCCTCGGGCTCGAGGTCAGTGCGCACGCCGAGCTCGTCGAGAACGTGCTTGTAGGCGTCCTGCTTCTGCGTCGGCACGCGGTCGCCGGAGTGGACGACGACGGGCGTCCCGGCGGCGGCCGCGACGACGCCGGCGGCGACGCCAAGAATCGCGGAGTCGCCTTTCCCGTCGTAGTTCGCGCCGCAGTCCACGGGGTCGGCGTCGGGTTCGGCGTCGACGACGCTCTCCCGACGCATCGCGTCGACGTACGCGCCCAGTTCCTCGCCGTTGTTGCGCTTCCAGCGGTTCGCCAGCCAGAACGCGCCCAGCGTCGTCTGGTCGGGCGTCAAATCGAGGATGCGCTCGAACGCCTCCATCGCCTGCTCGCGGGACATGTCCTCGGCGGACTTCGGCCCGGAGCCGACGACCTCCGTCATCAGGCGCTGTAGCGGCCACTCGCCGTGCGAATCACTCATGTCGACGTATTGGATTTCCACCGGCGTAAATCCACCCGGTTTCGGCGAGCGCACCCGAAATCGGCCCGCCGACGAACCGGTAAACAGTAGCCGACGCAGTCCCAACCGCGTGGTAATGGCCGCCGCCGACTGGCGCGAACGCGTCGACGACGTGGACGCACGCCTCATCGACGAGTACCAGAGCGGGTTCCCGATTCGGGAGCGCCCGTTCGAAGTCGTCGCCGACGACCTCGGCGTCACCGAAGCCGACGCGCTCGAACGCGTCCAACGCCTCCACGAGGAGGGCGTCTTCCGGCGGTTCGGCGCCGTCCTCAACCCGCCCGTCATCGGGTCGTCGACGCTCGCCGCCGTGCGCGCGCCCGCCGACCGCGACGAGGAGGTCGCCGACGTCATCAACGGCTACCAGCAGGTCAACCACAACTACCGCCGGGACCACGAGTACAACCAGTGGTTCGTCGTCACCGCCGGCAGCCGCGAGAAGCGCGACGAGATTCTCGCGGAAATCGAGGAACGAACAGGCTGCGAGGTGCTGAACCTCCCGATGCTCACCGACTACTACATCGACCTCGAGTTCCCGGTCGTGAACGGCGACAAATTTGCGCGGGAGAGTCTCGACAGCACCGAGGTCTCCGCGACCCGAATCAGCGAGAGCGCGGCGGGCAACCTCTCGACGCTGGACGCCGACCTCCTGCTCGCGATTCAGGACGGCTTCCCGCTGTCGGCGACGCCGTACCGGGACATCGCGGACGCCATCGGCGCGCCCGTCAAGGACGTCCTCGACGCCACCGAGCGCCTGCTCGCGGACGGCTGCATCAAGCGCGTGGGCTGCGTCGTCAACCACGTCGTCACCGGCTTCGACGCCAACTGCATGGTCGTCTGGGACGTCCCCGACGACGAACTCGACGAGCGCGGCGTCAGCGTCGGCGAACTCCCCTACGTCACGCTCTGTTATCACCGCCCGCGCCGCCCCGACCAGGACTGGCCGTACAACCTCTTCACGATGATTCACGGCCGCGAGAGCGACGCCGTCGACGAGAAAATCGACGAACTCGCCGACGAGTACCTGCCGTTCGACCACGAGCGCCTCTACTCCGAAGAGACCCTGAAGCAGACGGGCGCGCGCTACGACGACCTGGTGGGCGAGTAGCGAGCGTTCGGTCGGGAGTCGTTACTGTTTTCGAGGCGGTCGAAAGGAGAATTCGAGTGGCGTCCGACGCCGATGCGGTCGGCGACCTCGCTCGCTACTCGCGCGCGGTGGTGTACAGAATCGGCGCGACGACGAGCAGCGCGACGCCGAGGAACCGGTACGTGAACGGGTCGCTGCCGAGCTGTGAGGCGGGCGTCACGAAGAAGAGGACGCCGAACAGCGACGCGTTCAGAGCCACGACCTTCCGGGAGCCGAGTGGGATACTGCCGACGATGGACAACGCGAACAGAACGAGGAGCGCGTGCCCGACGTGGTAATTCACGAGGAAGTCGTCGACGAGGGGCAGCGGTGTGAACGCCATTGCTGGCTGGATTTCGCCGCGAAATCCCCTTTAAGGTTCCGTTCCGCCGTCCGGTCCGGTGAGGTCGAGGGGGCGAATCCACCCGTACCACACGACCAGCACCATCGACGCGTAGCCGACGGCCCACACCGCCGCGCCAACCGTCGAGAAGCCGGCCTGGTGCAGGAAGTAGTTCGCGACCCCGGGGACCACGACCCCGGCGGCGATGACGAGTCCGAGCGCCACGCGTGAATCCATACCAGAGCGTTCGCGCTCCGCCCGCGTCAAAGCCCCGGTTCCGCGCTCGCCCCGACGAACGCGCTCGCGGTGCCGTCGCTCTGTTCGTCGTTCGACGCAGGAAAGTGCTGGGCCGCGACGTGTGGCGACGCGCCAGCGGGGACACTGAAGCCCGCGACGTCGAGGCCGAATCGAGTGGGGCGTGGGGGCAGTCGGCCTCGACGGTCAGCGGGGGAGGGGACCAACGGGCACCGGGTTGGGTCTCGATGCCCACGTCCCCGTACCCGCCCATCCCTACTCAAAGCGGCGCGCAGTCGCAGCGCGTGCAAAAACCCTCTCAGTCGACGAGTTGGCGCGCCATCCACTCCTCGCTGGCCTGCCCGAGCATCGTCTCCCAGTCCGGGAACGACGTGCGCGCCGCGACATACTCGTCGAACGCCGCCTCGTCGATGGCCGCGAAGTCCGACCGCGTCGCCACCTCCCAGTCGCTGTCGTCGAGGAACCCCCGGAACGTCGCCGCGTCCGTGTGTCGCTCCATGAACCCCGGCGTGAACAGTTCGCCGAGCGCCCCGTCGTCACCGCTCAGCGCCGCCGCCCGCTCATGGAGGTCGTCCACGAGCCCGGTCACATCCTCAGTCATACACGAGTAGTCGTAGCGGGAGAGCAAAACCGTTCGGGAGCAGCAACGAAGAGAAATTTCCGTCGGGGGTCGTTGGCAGAGGCTGTGGGAGCGTGCCTAGTCGCTGGGGCCTGGTTGTCGGGGTCGGTGCACGCTGGTCTGTGGTGTCGCCGTATCTTTGTAGGTACGCCAGACTGCCAGCGCTCGCTGTCCGCCAAGTACCGCGAGGATCGTCATCGCGACGGTGGCTGCGGTCGCAGGTTCGGACACTGCTGCGAGGGCCGCGAGGTTGCCAACGACGAGCAACGCAGTTGTTTTGGCTACTGCTTGTAGGCTGTACGCTTCGAGCGGTCGGTGGGGAGTCGGTTGGGTCATCTCAGTTGGATAGATGGCCTATAACCCCTTAGTGGTAATCTGAATGATATTTCTGTAAGCGGTTTTGCTGAAAAACATTTCAGCACAAGCGAGGCTGTGGCGTCGTAGAAGAATTAACGGGCGAAGAGGGGAGCGTGCGAAAACGGAATGGGCCAGTCCGGATTTGAACCGGAAGCTTCCACCTTATCAGAGTGGCGCTCTACCTAATTGAGCTACTGGCCCAACGCATCCCGACGTTTGCCGCTGGTACAATTAAGGGTTTCCTTTCTACAGCGCGCCGTCGTGCGTTACCGGGTGTCGGTGTCGTCGCCGTCCTCGAATTCCACGTCGTAGGAATCCTCGTCGAGGTCGATGGTGTCGTCGTCGCTGCCGCCCGCTGCGCCCGGGCCGAACGGCCCGCTACCGCCGGGGCCGCCGTCGCCGCCCGCGCCGGCGAACGGGCCGCCGCTGTCGTCGTCGCCGGGGAAGCCGAACGTGTAGACGTTCCCGGTGGCGAACCCGCCCGTCTTCTGGTCGAGCTTGGGCTTGATGACCCACTCCTTGACGGCGTAGCGGAACGGGTAGCGTGTGAGCGGGAAGACGAGCAGGAAGCCCAGCGCGTCGGTCAGCAGACCGGGCGTGAGGAGGAACGCGCCGGCGGCGATGAGCAGCCCGCCGTCGACGAGTTCGTCGGTCGGCGTCTTCCCTTGCGCGAGCGAGCGCTGGATGCGTCGGAGGGTGTGGCGGCCTTCCGCGCGCACGAACAGCGTGCCGAGCAGGGCGGTGAGGACGACGAGCGCGACCGTCACCTGCCAGCCGACCTGCCCCGCGACGAACACCAGGAACAGGGCGTCCGCCAGCGGAATCACGAGGAGCGCGAGGAACAGCCACCGGAGTCGGGGCATACGCCGGGGTAGCCGTCCGCGATTCATAGCCTTTCTGTTGCACGGGGAGGCGTTCGCCCGTGTCGAAACGGTTTCCCGGGTTCGCCGCGCAGCGAACGTATGGACGAGTCCGCCGACGCGACGCGCGTGGAGTGGCGCGAGTGGGGCGAGGAGGCCTTCGCGGAGGCCGCCGAGCGCGACGTGCCGCTCTTGGTGTCGCTGGTGACGTCGTGGAGCGACTGGTGCCGGCAGATGGACGAACGGACGTACGCCGAGCCGCGCATCGCCGCGAACGTCAACGACGACTTCGTGCCGGTGCGCGTGGACGCCGACCGCCACCCTCGGGTGCGGGAGCGCTACAACATGGGCGGGTTCCCGTCGACGGTGTTCGTGACGCCCGAGGGCGACCACCTCGCTGGCGCGACGTTCCTCGAACCCGAGGGGTTCCGGCAGGTGCTCCAGCGCGTCCGCGAGACGTGGGACGAGCAGGGCGAGGATGCGGGGAGCGTGCCGCGCGCGCTCCGCGGCGGCGAGCCGCCGGTCGGTCCCGTGAACGGTGACATCGAGCGGCTGCTCGCGGGCCAGCTCGGCGAGCAGTTCGACCCCGAGCACGGCGGCTGGGGGACCGACGAGAAGTTCCCGCTGCCGGCGACCGTCGAGTTCGCGCTCAAGCGCGAGCGCGACCAGGCGCTGCGCACGCTCGACGCAGTCCGCCGCAACCTCGCGGACGACGTCGACGGCGGGTTCTTCCGGTTCGCGCACGGCCGCGACTGGTCGGACCCGCAGCGCGAGAAGGTGCTCGCGGAGAACGCCAGCCTCCTGCGCGCGTTCGCGTCGGCGTACCTCCACACGGGCAGCGAGGACTACCGCGAGCCCGCCGAGCACACCATCGACTACGCGACGGGGACGCTGTGGACGGGCGAGGCGTTCGGCGGGAGTCAGGCCGCCGGCGAGTACTTCGAGCAGTCCGCCGACGAGCGCGCGAGCCACGCGGAACCGCCGGTCGACGAGACGGCGTACGCGGACGTGAACGCGCTCACCGCCGACGCCCTGCTCGCGTTCGCGGCGTACACTGACGACGACACCGCGACCCGGTACGCCGAGCGCACGCTCGACTACCTCCGAGAGACGCTCGTCGACGGCGCGACCGTCCGGCACTTCGACGAACCGGACGCACCGACGGGCTTGCTCGCGGACCGTGCACGCGTCGTGCAGGCGTTCGCGTCGGCCGCCCAGGTCCTCGGCGGCGACTACCTCGACACTGCAGTCACGGTCGCCGACGCCACCATCGACGACCTGCAGGACGCGACTGGCGCGTTCCTCGACGGCCCCTTGGAGGGCGCGGGCTTGCTCGACCAGCCGCTGCGCCCCATCGACGACACCGCCGTGATGGCGGACGCGCTCGTCGACCTCCACTACCTCACACGGGACGCGCGCTACCACGAGGCCGCGTCGGACGCCGTCGGCGCGTTCGCCGGCGCCGCCGAGCGCATGGGCGCGCAGGTCGCGGCGTACGGCACCGCCGCGTCCCGGGTCGTCGGCGACCCGCTCGTCGTCGAAGTCGCGGACGAGGCCGGCAGAGACCTCCACCGCGCCGCGCTCCGGATGGCCGACCACGAGAAAGTCGTCGTCCCGGACGCCGACGGCGAGCCGGGGACCGCGTGGCTCGTCGAGGCCGACGGCACGAGCGAGGCCGTCGACTCCCCCGAAGCGCTCGCGGACCTCGTGGCGAACGCTCAATAGCACTCGGGAGGCCACCGGCATCCACCGAACTCCTCTAAATCGGGTTTCAAGGCGGCTCGCGGCGTATCCTCAGGTGATGGCGCGCGAACAACCTGATTCTCCGGTCGACCTCGACGAACTGCTCGACGAACTCCCGTACATCGAGGCCCGGCCGCCGGACCCACCCGAGTGAGTCTCGTGGGCCGTAAACTGGGGCAGCGTTTTTCACGTCGGCTGTCGAATCGACAACGACATGGCTGACTTGCGGGACCTCGGCCTCTCCGAGTACGAAGCCAGTGCGTACCGTGCACTCCTCCGAACCGGGCCGGCAACTGCCAAGGAGTTGTCCGAGGAGAGCGGCGTGCCGATGGGCCGCATCTACGACGTGCTCGGCAGCATCGAATCCCAGCACCTCGTGCGCAGTCAGGCTGCCAGCCGCCCGAAGAAGTACGTCGCCGTCGAACCGGAGACCGCGCTCGACCGCCTACTGGAGGACCGCAAGCGCGAACTCCGGGAGAAAGCCGACCAATACGAGGCTGTCGTCGACGAACTCGAAGCCGACCTCCAGACACCCTCCGAACCCGAGGAGGGGTTCTGGACGGCCGCGCTCGGCCCCGCGGACTCCCTGGACCTCCTGCTCGAACGCATCGACACCGCCGACGACTCCATCCGGCTGCTGGCGGGCTTCGAGTCCACGAGTTTCGACGTCGCAGACACCACCAGCCGCATCGTCGACCACCTCGAAGACGCTCTCGAACGCGGCGTCGACGTCTCCGTGCTCATCTCCCAGGACCTCTCCTCGAACATCCCCGACGAGGTCAACGAGCGCTACGTCGCCGTGCTCGCCGAACACCCCGGCTACGAGGTCCGCATCGGCCCCGTCGTCGAGGGCAACGTCACCATCGTCGACGACGCCGAAGTCTGCTTAGAAGTGACGAACCCCGTCGAACCCGACGAGTCGTTCGCGATGATAGACCTCCACGATTCGACGTTCGCCGCGGATGTTTTCGAGGTGTTTGCGGAGACGTGGACCGACGCCGCGACGCTGGACTGACTACTCGCCGTCGACTTCCTGCTTCAGCGCGCCGAACTCCGCGATGCGCTCGGCGTGGGCGTTGTGCTGGTGGATGGATTCGTCGTTGGACTGCTTCATCGTGACAATCGCGTCGTCGTCGAGGTGGTCGAACTCCGCGACGACACCCTCCGCCATCGAGCGCACGCAGTCCTCCACGAATTTCGCGTTCGCGTGGGCGGCGTAGGTCATGTGGTCCTCGTCCGGGCGCTTCGCGAGGTTGTAGATGCGCGCGCTCATCGAGTCCCGCGCGACCTCCACGACGTCCATCAGGTCGACGTCCGGGTCCCCGGAGGTCTCGATGGTGAGCGTCGCGTGCCCGCGCTGGCTGTGCCCGGCCTGGGGCACCTCCTGGAGGAACTCACGGACGTTCTCCTCGCCGACGTCGAGCTCCTGGAGTTTCTCGCGGGCGTGCTGGCTCATCATCTGCTGGCTGCACGGACACACCGTCATGCCGACGACGCGCGCGCCGATTTCCTCGCGTGTCGGCTCGCCCTCCTCGGCAGTCGCGGAGGCGACGATGTCGACGGTGCCCTGCGTCGGGCGGCCGCTGGCGGGCGTCTCGTCCTGAATCATCAACTCGGCCTCCATCTTCACGGTCGCCGTCGTCGTGTACTCGTGTTTGTCGAGCAGGCGCTCGGCGGTCTCCCCGCACATCTCCTCGACGCGGTAGACGGGCTCAGAGACGGCGTCTTCGAGGGTCTCGTCGATGACCTCCATGTTCCGGCTCATGTCGATGCCCTTCCGGCCCTGCGGGAGGTCGACGTACACCTCGAACTCCGCAGTCAACACGATGGGGCGCTTGTCCTCGCGGGCGATTTTCACGAGCTTCTCGACGCCCGTCACCCCGACCTGACTCAACCCCACGGCAACCTCCGGCTCCGTCGCCTGTACGTCCGGCAGCTGCTGGCTCATTGTCCCGCGGTACGGCTGGTGGCTCACTAACCCTTTCCGTTCCGGCGACCCGCTCCCGTTCGTCGAGGGGCTACTTGAGTTTGTTCAGCGCCTGGAAGAAATCCGAGTCCGGGCCCGCGACGCGCGCCGGTTCGTCGGCCGCCTCGACGGTGATTACCTCGGGCGTCTTCACGCGCTGTCGGTTCGACCCGTCGCTGGAGACGACGGCGTACTCCGGGCCGTCCACGCGCACCGTGACCTCGCCGCCGACCGGCGTCAGCAGCGGCGGCATCGCCTCGTCCGCACACATGCCGTTGACGACGAACGCGCCGACGCCCGGCTGCACGAGCGGGCCGCCCTCGCTGAGGTTGTACGCGGTGCTCCCGGTGGGCGTCGCAATCAGGACGCCGTCGGCGTGCGTCGCCTCGAACAGCGACCCGTCCACGCGCACTTCGAGGTCGATACCGTGGCCGTGGCCGCGCTGGTCGCCCTGAATCACGACCTCGTTGAGTGCCGGCGTCAACGACCACTCGCGCTCCCCGGAGGCCGCCGCTCGCGGCACCTCGCGGTGGCGCACCTCGTCGGTCTCCCGGTAGCGTTCCACCTCCCGGCGCACTGCCGAGACGGCGTCCTCCGGCGCGACCGCGTTCAGGAAGCCGACCTCCCCGAGGTTCACACCGAGCACCGGCGTCGACCCCGCGCCCCGCGCCGCGAACAGGAACGTGCCGTCCCCGCCGATACTCACCACGAGGTCGCAGGCGTCGAACTCCGCGACCTCGTGGCCGTCACCGTCGAGAGCGTCCGCCGTCGCCGTGTCCAGCCACACCTCCACGTCCTCGCCAGCGAGCATCTCGCGGACGTCCGCGGCGAGATACGCGGCCCGCGAGTTCCCCCGCTGTGCGACGATTCCAACGCGCATACGCTCACTCGGGGAGCCGTGCTTGAAAAACCCGCGGGCGGCGGAAACTACTTTTCGCTGTGTCCCGACCACCCGGACATGGAGCCGACGGCGCAGTGCGCCGCGGTACGGAGGCGTCATCGTGGCTGACGAGGAGGACGAAGACTGGTTCGAGAAAGCCTTCGAAGAGGAGACCGAGGCGGAATCCGAAGAGGCACCCGACGAAGAGCCGTCGGAGTCCGAATCCGAGGAGCCGACAGCCGAGCCGCCGTCGGAATTTGGCGAGGAATTCCCGGGGGAGTCCGGCGAGGAACCGTCCGAGCCCTCCGAGTCGCCGACGCCAGCCGGGCCCGAGGACGAAGCGGAGCCGGGCCCCGAGAGCGAGGTCGACGAGTTCGCCGAAGCGTTCGGCGGCGGCGGTGGTGGTGGCGAACCCGCGGGCGGCGAAGAAGACCTCTTCGAGGACGACTTCGCGGCCGCGTTCGGCGGTGGCGGCGGCGGTGGTCCCGGTGCCGCCCCGTCCGGCAGCGAGGACGACTTCGGGTTCGACCTCGACGCCGACGTCGGCGCGGGCGGCCCCGGCGGCTTCGAGGAGGACGAGGAGTACGAGTCCGACATCCCGCGCATCGACTTCGGCATCGAGGGCCTCGACGAGATGGTGCAAGGCGGCGTCCCCGAGCGCTCGCTCATCGTCGCCATCGGCGGCGCCGGGACCGGGAAGACGACGTTCGGCCTCCAGTTCCTCCACGAAGCCATCCAGAACGGCGAACGCGCCGTCTACATCACGCTCGAGGAGTCCCAGCAGCGCGTCGTCCAGAGCGCCACGGAGAAAGGCTGGGAGTTCGACCGCCACACCGAGGAAGGCAACCTCGCGGTCGTCGACATCGACCCCATCGAGATGGCCAACTCCCTCACCAGCATCCGCAACGAACTCCCGCGGCTCGTCGAGGAGTTCGGCGCCAGCCGCCTCGTCCTAGACTCCGTCTCCCTGCTGGAGATGATGTACGACGACCAGTCTGTCCGCCGTACAGAAATCTACGACTTCACGAAAGCGCTCAAGGACGCCGGCGTCACCACGATGCTCACCAGCGAAGCCTCTGAAGACAACCCCTTCGCCTCCCGCCACGGCATCATCGAATACCTCACCGACGCCGTCGTCGTCCTCCGCTACATCCGCCCCGAGGACTTCCGGGAGACCCGCCTCGCCGTCGAAATCCAGAAGATTCGGGACGCCAACCACTCCCGCGAGACGAAGCCCTACGAGATTACCCACCAGGGTATCAGCGTCTATCGGCAAGCGAATATCTTCTAGCGCACGTTTTGCGCTGCGCTCGGCGGCTTCGCCGCCTCGCTCGGCAAAACCTGCACTAAAAGCACTCCTCCTTCGGTTCGTTCGCTACGCTCACTCCCCTCAGTCGTCGGCCCGCGAGCCACCGGCTCGCGGTGAACCGCTTCGTTCGGGTCCTTCGGACCGCTCACTCGCGGATGCTGGTCGCTACCGGCTGCGTAGGTTCAAGTAGGAGAGCGGGACCAACCCCCGACAGTGACCTGAATCCGGCGCAGGTCGGTCGAGGCGGGAGCGCGGCGAACTGGCCTGCGTACTTCGCGCCGCCTGTCAACCCTACCTGACGATCGTCACTGGGACCGGCGAGCGCCGTACGACGCTCTCGGCGACGCTGCCGAGGAGGATGCGGGAGACGCCGGAGCGCCCGTGACTCCCCATTACGACGTGGTCGAAGTCGTTCTCCTCGGCGTAGTCGACGATGGCGCGGCTCGGTCGCCCGACTTCGGTCGTCGTGTCGATGTCCTTGTCGTACTCGTCGGCGGTCTGTTTGGCGTCGTCGAACAGCTCCTCGGCGGCGTCTTTGGCCTGTTCGAACCACTCCTCCGAGTAGCCCGGCACGGTCGCCTGCGCCGTGTACCCGGCCTCGATGGGGTCGATGACGTTGATGGCCGTGATTTCGGCGTCCTTGAAGTGTTCGAGGGCGTACTCCAGGGCTTCCTTCGACTGCTCGGAGCCGTCGACGGGAACGAGAATCTTCGTCATGGTGTCGGCTCGAAATTGACCAGCCCGGGTGAAAATTCTATGGGCCGCGGACCGCCCGACGTGGCGACCGTGGTCAGTCCCGGCCGTGCCGCGTGAGGCACGTCGGCAGCCCCTGAATCTCGACGGGCTCGGAGTTGTCCGGCGAGTAGACGACCATCTGACCCTTCTCCATGTAGGGGACCTTCGACTGCAGCGACGACGGGATGTTCACGGCGTTGATGGCGTCCTCGTCCCCGAGGTTCAACACGACCGTCGTGTTCACTTGCTTGAACACGGGGTCGGCGATGTCCTGGGGGTCCTGCGTGATGAGGAACAGCCCGAGGCGCTCCTTGCGGCCCTGTTTGGCCGCTTCCGTGAATTTCCCGACGACCTTGTTCGCCTGCACGCTGTCGGCGTCCGCGAGGAAGTTGTGGGCTTCGTCCATCCCGACCACGAGCGGCGTCTCCTTGATGGTCTCGTAGCGCGGGTCGTTCGAGAGCTTCTGGTCGACGAGCAGGCTCGACACCGCCAGCACCACCGTCTCGGCGGCCCGCGAGTTGCTGATGTGGTAGGTCGGGACCACCGACAGCCGGCCCGGACGGACGAACTGCCGGTCCTCCACGAGCTCCGTAATCGGGCGCGCGTCCTGGTCGAACAGCCCCGACGGCATCCCGTGAACACGACGGAGCACGGCCTCGTAGGTCGCCTCGTGGACGCGCCCGGACTCGTCGAGTTCCTCCTTGAGTGCGGGGTCGTCGAGGAACGAGCAGAACTCCTCGTACGTGCCGCCCTGCCCGTACTGCCCGAAGAACCGGTCGAGCAGCAGGTGGAGTGCGCCGTACTGGTTGTCGTTGAGGCCGCTGGAGGCGACCAGCCACGGGTTCGAGCGCACCATCGAGAACGGAATCGTGAATTCGACGCGTTCGGCGTCGTGGTGGTCGGCAGCGTACGTCGCCGACCCGACCTTCGGCACGAACGCGACCGTGTCGTCGTGGCCGCCGTGCGCGAGCCCCTGCGTCTCCCAGCGACGCTCGTCGCTAGCGTCGGCTTCGGGGTTGTCGTCGTGCATCTGCGCGTACTCGTCCTGCGGGTCGAACTGGACGACTGCCATCCGGCGCTCCGCGCCGCCCGTGTCCACGGGGTAGCGGCGGTCCTCGTGGAGGTACTGCCGGAGCACGTTCTTCGCGGAGTGGGTCTTCCCCGACCCCGTCCCACCCGCGACCAGCGTGTGCCGGAAGACGAGCGGGTCGCCGGCCTCGTAGTCGTCTTTCACGCGGTAGTCGATGGTCGGCGGCTCTGCCGCAGTCCGCACCTTCTCGCCGCCGACCGAGAGGTGGCCGAGGAAGACGCCGTCCTCGGGAATCTTCAGCCCGGTCTTGATCTCGGTGGCGTCGTCGGCAGCCCGCACGACCGTCTCCGGCTTGGGCACGCGGTCGGCCATCCGGCGCTTGAGGTCGTCTCCATCGCGGTAGAGGACGGCGACGGGGTCCAGTTCCGCGAGGAATTTGTAGTCCTGCTCGTCGACGCTCTCCGAGCGCATCGCGCGCCGGGCGTGAATCTCGGTGGCGTCGTCGCTCTGGAACGCCTGCACGTACTCCAGGCCGGTAATCTTGCAGAACAGTTTCTCGCCGCCGGGGTACGGCGCGACGAGGTACGAGCCGAGCCGGACCGACGACCGGTTGCTCGCGGTGACGTACGCCTTCAGCGCGGTCTCCTGGCCGTCCTCGTGGATGCGCAGGCCTTCCGAGACGGTGAGCGCGCCGAGCCCGTCGTCGCTGCCGGTGTCGTCGAGGTCCGGGCGCTCGAAGTCGTCGGCGTCGCTCTCGGCGGCGTCCGCGTCGTCGCCGTGGTCGTGGTCCGCGAAGTCCCCGAGGTCGCTCATGCTCTCGGAGTGGCGGGCCGCGCACTAACCCCTTTCCCTCGAACCGCAAGGGCTTAGGAACTGGTCGGACGCCGTCCGGCGATGCTCTCCACAGTCGAGAACACGGCGGTTCGGGCGTGTCTCGCAGGCGGTCGCCACCTCCGCGAGCGGTTCGGCCGCGAGGTCGACGCGGAGTTCTCTCGACACGACGTGAAGGCCGCGGCTGACCGCGCGAGCGAACAGCGGATGCTGGACGTGATTCGCGGCACACACCCCGACCACGCGGTGTACGCCGAGGAGTCCGGGGACGTCGCGACCGAGGGCGACTACCGCTGGGTCGTCGACCCGCTAGACGGCACGAACAACTTCGTCTCGGGGCTGCCGTCGTTCGCGACTGCCGCCGCCGTGCTCGACGACGACGGTCCGGTCGTCGGCTGCGTGTACGTTCCCGTCAGCGACGACCTCTACGTGGCGCGCCGCGGCGAGGGCGCCCGCCACGACGGCGACCCGGTTTCAGCGGACGGCGATGTTCCGACGGCGAAGGCGACCATCGCGTTCGTCATCGGGCACGACGTGAAACGGGACAACCGGATGGATGAGGCGGCGTCGATGCAGGCCGCGCTGGGAGACGTCACGAAGCGCGTCGTCGATAGCTGGTCGCCGTGCGTCCACTGGGGCGCACTCGCTCGGGGGCGCATTGACGGAATGGTGTGTTTCCACCCGGACGACGAGGAGCAGCACGTCGGCGAACTGCTCGCGTCGGAAGCCGGCGCGTCGACCGCAGAACCCGGGGACGGTGTGTACGTCGCGGCGACGACGCCGGCGATCCGCGAGGACCTCGTGGACGCGGTGCGGTAGTTCTCACGTCCGCGTGCTTATGCCCGTCGCGTCCGTACGGTCGTGCATGTTGCTGGTGCGCGGTTCGGCGGCCGGGACGACGTTGACGGGGACGCTGTACGAGCGCGGCGAGGAAGCGCCGTCGTTCAAGGGAGCGCCCGACGAGGCAGCGCCGTACGTCTGGGTCTGCGACGAGTTCTACGCGGTAGAGAGCGGTGGGAGCACCCAGGAGGTCGGCGGGCAGGACGTCAACGTCGCCTTCGAGTCGCCGATGCCGCGCGGGTTCGACACGCGCGAGCAGGCGCTGGACGCGGCCCGCGAGCACGTCCGCACGCAGTTCGCGCGCATCGGCGTCGACCCTGCGGACGTCGACATCGAGGTCGAGCCCGAGCACGAAGCCGAAATTTAGGCGGTGTAGTCGTCGAACGCGCGCACCGCGATTCGGACGGAGACAGTCGCGAGGATTCCTGCGAGGAGCACGCCGACAGCGAGCGCGCCGACGTGGACGGCGGCGTCGGCGACGCCGAGGAGGTTCGCGAGCGCGCCGGCAGCCGCAGGGACCTGCACGGCAGTGGCGATGCCGGCAGTGAGCAGGAACGCGAGCGTGTAGACGCCGAACGCCCACATCGAGGGGACGACGACCTCTCGGCTGCGGCTGATACTGGTGGCGTCGTACTTCGGGTAGGTCGTGCCCACGCCAGCCGCCAGCGCCGCGGCGAGCACGGGCAGGACGGCGGCCGCGACGACCGTACACGCGAGCGCGACTGGCGGGAGCGGGCTGAGGACGGCGAGCCCGCCGGCAACGGCGACCGTCAGCGGGACGCCGAAGACGGCGCTCGCGACGACGAGCCCGCCGACGAAGTCGCGGCCCGAAATGCCCGAAATCGCGGTGACCGGGAGCACTGCACCCTCGTCGCCGAGCGGATTGAGGGTGAACGCGGCGCCGGTCATCCACGCGCCGTACAGCGCGATAGAGGGCGGAAGTGAAGAAGTGACGTGGCCGGCTTCGACGCTCGCCTGCACGGGCGTCACGAGCAGGAACGCGGGGTACGCGACGAAGACGAGTTTGATGGGGGCGCGACGGGCGCGTAGCCAACTCTTCCGTGCGACCCACGCGGGCCGCCGCCCGACGAGGCGGTCGAGGCGGCCGCTGGAGACGGAGTCGGTCTCGCGTTCGCTGGCTTCGACGCTCTCGGTGTACCAGCGGCGCTCGGAGAGCCGGACGCTAGCGAGCACGCCACCCGCACCGAGGACGACGGAGCCAGCGAGAACGACGCCGGCTTTCGCGGCGCTCGCGGAGGGAACGACCGCGAGCACGGCGAGGTCGGCGTACCACGAGACAGGCGAGGCCTGTGCGACGCCGAGAATCGGGTCGATGGCCTCGTCGAACGTGCCGGAGACGATGAGTCCGAAGTACGCGAGGAACGCGGCGGCACCGATGAGCGTCTTGAACCGCGCGACGATGGCGGACCGACTGGCGAGGTAGGCGATGCCGACGCCGATTGGGAAGCCGACGAGGAACGCGGTCGCAGTGAGCGCGAGCACGGCGAGCGCTGCGAGCGGGAACGCCAGCGGGGAGCCCGCGCCGACCGCGAACGCAGCCGACGCGACCAATAGTGGCGCGGTGAACAGGCCGGCGGCGCGCACGTAGCCCGAGAGCAGCAGGCCACCTACCACGTCGCGGGCGGGGACCGTGGTGAGGTAGCCGTCGCGGACGTCGATGTCGCCGAGTTGGACGACGGTCAGGTACGCCGCCATGAACAGCGTGATGGTGGCGAGGCCGGCGGGTACGAGGCTGACGAGTTGGCTCAGTTCACCGGGATTCTCGGCGAGGCCGCGGCCGCCCAGGTACGCGCCGTAGGCGGCCGCCGCGGTGAACGCGGCACCGAACACGACGACGATGCCGACGGACGCGAGTTGGGCGGTGCTCTTCCCGCGGAGCGTCCGCCACGCGATGCGGAGCTCGTTGGCGGCGATGCGGACGGCGTGGTTCGGGTCCGGGAACGCGACCATCTCAGGCCTCCTCGGCAGCGTCCCCGATGCCGCCGGTGACTTCGAGGAAGACGTCTTCGAGCGTGCGCTCGTCGCCGGCTTCCGCGCGGGTCTTGAGGTGTTCCGGCGAGCCCTCGGTGACGAGGCGGCCGTCGTAGAGCACGCCGACGGTGTCCGCGAGTTCGTCGACGACCGGGAGGATGTGCGTCGAGAGGAAGACCGTGGCGTCGCCCTCGGTGAGGTCAGCGATGGTGTCGCGGACGGTGCGAGCGGCTCGCGGGTCCAGTCCCGACGTCGGTTCGTCGAGGAAGAGCACGGCCGGGTCGTGGAGCATCGCCTGGATGATGCCGACCTTCTGTTTCATCCCCTTGGAGTACGCCGAGATGCGCTTGTCGGCGTCGCCGGCCAGCGAGAATCGGCCGAGTAGGTCGTCGATTCTGGTTTCTGCTTCCGCCTCGGGGAGGTCGCGGAGGCCGGCGATGTAGCGGAGTTGCTCGCGGCCCGTGAGTTCGGCGTGCAGCGGCGGCTCTTCGGGAAGGTAGCCGACGTTCGAGACGACGGCGTCGCGATTCGCGACGTCCGCGCCCGCGACCGTCGCGGTGCCGTCGCTGGGTTTCGTGAGCGTCGTGAGCATCCGCATCGTGGTGGTCTTCCCGGCTCCATTCGGGCCGAGGAAGCCGTAGACGCTGCCGGCGGGAATGGCGAGTTCCAGTCCCTCGACGGCGGTCTCGTCGCCGTACCGCTTCGTGAGGTTGCGCGTCTCGATGGCGCGGTCGGTCATTCACCCGGAACTGCTGGTTCGCTCGCCTTAAAGGTGGACGCGGGTTCGCGGGCCGCGCAATCAGGTGTCCCAGCGCTGGTCGTCGTAGTTCTCGTCCCGCCGGCTGTCGAAGGAGCGTTCCAGTTTCCGGACGAGTTCTTCCTTCTCGGTCGCACCGATGCGCGCGAGTTCGTCGGCTTTCCCAACAGGCTTGGGCGGCCCGGCTTCCGCGGCGACCTGGCTGATGACGTAGCGCTCGACGGCGTCCCGGCAGTCCTCGCTGTCGGCGAACGCGCACGGCAACTCGACCTTGTGCACGAGGTCGGTGCGCGGGTCGTAGACGACGAAGAACGCGACCTCGTAGGCCTCCGCGGGGAGTTCGCGTTCGACGCCGAGTTCGCTCGCGTCGGCGAATACGCCGTCGGCGCCGAGCGTGGACGTGAACCAGCCCGTCCACGCCAGTTCGTCCGTGATGCGGTGGTAGTCCTGCCCGTCGAACTCCCGGCGTTCGAGCACCTGCCCGAAGAACGCGGCGTCGCTGGCCCACGGCGTCGGCCGGCCGCGGTCGCGGAGCGCGCGTACGAGCGCCTGGCTCGCCGGGCTCTTCACGAACCCCGCCAGCGGCACGTCCTTGTCAGCGAAGCGCTCGACGAGCCGCACGTAGTTCTCCAGCACTTCGCCGACGAGTTCGTTCTCGGTGACGAGGTCCGCGAGGCTCGCGTGGCGGTCCGCCCAATTCACCAACTGCTTCGGGTAGACTGGACCGTCCAGCAACAGCAAGTCGCCCACGTCGTCGGCGTGTTCGAGGGCGTGGTGGCTCTCCGCGAGGTAGAGCGCGAGGCCGTGGACGACGCGCTCTTGGTCACGGGCGAGCGGCGTGGTATGGACGATGCGGCCGCGGCTGTACCCCTCGTCCCACTTGCGCCAGTCGGTGTCGGTGCGGACGGTGGCGTCGTTGGAGTGGACGCTCGTGATGACCGTGCGCGAGCGGTGGAGGTCGAGGTCGCTGGGCGTCGCGCTCATCGCGGCCTGCGCGAGGTCGAGCACGAGCCCGTTCTTGAACGTCTTCGGGTTGATAGTGCCCGAGTCGAGGCCGTGGGCGGTGTCGAACGGCGACGGCTGGAGCGCCAACTCCTCGACGTCCGCGGCCGAGCGGCGCTGTTCGGCGAGCGGTTCCAGGACGGGGCCGTCGTCGCCGTAGAGCGGGTCGAGGTAGTTCGCCCACGTCTCTTCGGCGACGTCGCGGTGCTCCTCGGCGTCCACCTCGTGGCGAATCTGGCTCGCGAGTTCCGCGATGCCGTCGAAGTGGACGGGGTCGAGGGTCATGGCCTCCCCTCGGGCGCGGAGGGTCAAATAGTCCGTCGTTCGCGCGGTCCCGAGGCGCGATTTCTTTACTTGCACTAATCGCCAGATGGCGGCGTTTACTCGCGTACGAGGTAAGTTTTGTCAGAATAGTTAAATGGCCGGGGGAGAGAGGGTGGGGTAGATGTCGCAGGGCGACTCCACGGTCAACTGGCGACGCACCGACGACGGCGTGGAACTCTACGACGAAGCCGACTCCGACGCCTGGATTCGGATGGCCGTAGAGCCCGGCGCGCCCGCCGAAGAGCGACCGTACAGCGTCTGCTCCGAGTGCGGGCTCGTCGCGGCCCAACGCACCGTCCCCGGTCGCCACATGGTGTGCGCGGACTGCGGCGCCGAGTTCGACGTCGACGCGACGGCGGACGCCCGGGCGCCCGACGGCGACTGACGCACTGGCCGGAGACGACACGTAAATACGGGCGGCCCGCGGACGCCCGAACATGCAGGCCGCGCTGGTGATTCTCGACGGCTGGGGGCTCGCCGACCACGACAGACTGAACGCCGTGCTCGCGGCGGACACGCCGAATCTCGACGAGTACTCGCGCCGCGGCGGCTCCGGCACGCTCACCACGCACGGCCGCGAGGTCGGCCTCCCGCGCGGCCAGATGGGCAACAGCGAAGTCGGCCACCTCACCATCGGCTCCGGGCGGGTCGTCCTCCAGGAGTACACCCGCATCAACGACGCCATCGCGGAGGGAGAACTCTGCCAGAACGACGCCATCGGCGGCGCGCTCGACCACGTCGAACGCACGGGCGGCCGCGTCCACTTCGTGGGCCTCGTCAGCGACGGCGGCGTCCACTCCGACCACGAACACCTCCACGCACTCCTCGAGTGCGCGGCGAGCCGCGACCTCCCCGCGACCACGCACGCGTTCACGGACGGCCGCGACACCGCGCCCCACGGCGGCGAGAACTACCTCCAGACCCTCCAGGAGGTCACCGACGAGTACGACACCGGCGACGTCGCCACCGTCGTCGGCCGGTACTACGCGATGGACCGCGACCAGAACTGGGAACGCACGAAGCGCGCGTACGACGCCATCGTCAACCGGAACGGCGACCACCACGCCGAGTCCGCGGTCGAAGCAGTCCAACAGAGCTACGACCGGGGCGACACCGACGAGTTCGTCGAACCCACGATTGTCAGCGGTGGGGACGCGCTCAGCGAGGGTGACGCGGTCGTCTTTTTCAACTTCCGCGCGGACCGCGCGCGCCAACTCGTCCGCATGCTCGCGGACATCCGCCCCGAGGACTGGGAGGAAGAAGGCGTCTCGACGGACCCACCGGAGGTGCCGGTGGCGACGATGACCGAGTACGACGAGACGTTCGACCTCCCGGTCGCGTTCGAGTCCGAGCGCCCCGCGGACACGCTCGGCGAAGTACTCGCCGAGCACTCCCTCACCCAACTGCGGGTCGCCGAGTCCGAGAAGTACCCCCACGTGACGTACTTCCTGAACGGCGGCCGCGAGGTCGAGTTCGCGGGCGAACGCCGCGAAATCGTCGAGAGCCCGGACGTCCCCACGTACGACCTCGCGCCCGAGATGAGCGCCGAGGGCGTCACCGACGTCGCGCTCGACGTCCTCGACGCCGACGACCCGGACGTGCTCGTGTTGAACTACGCGAACCCCGACATGGTCGGCCACACCGGCGACTACGAGGCCGCCATTGAGGCCGTCGAAACCGTCGACAGCCAACTCGCACGGCTCGTCCCCGCGCTCCGCGACGCCGGTGCCGACGTCTGCGTCACCGCCGACCACGGCAACGCCGACGACATGGGCACCCAGGAGGACCCCCACACCGCGCACACGTTCAACCCCGTCCCGTTCGTCCACCTCCCCGCCGAGGAGCGCGAGGAGGACGCCAGCGACGTCCGCGACGACGGCGCGCTCCGGGACGTCGCGCCGACGCTACTGGACCTGCTCGAAATCGAGAAACCGACCGCGATGACCGGCGAGACGCTGCTGGAGTAGCGGGCGCTACCGGCGGTCGTCGTCCTGTTCGCGGGACACGCGCTGGCGGGCTTCATCGCGGCTCATCCGGTCGGTGTCTTCTGCCTCCGAACGCACCAGCGAGTACAGCACGAGCGGCGCGACGACCGCGAGGAGGGCGAACAGCACGAACAGGGCGGCTGCGGACATGGGCGGCCGTAGCCCGCCCAGTCACGTATTCGTTGTGTCAGTCCGCGCGGTAGACGACCTCGCCGGCCACGACAGTCGCCTGCACGTCGATGTCCCGGATTGCTTCGGGCTGCTCCCACGGCGACTCGTCGAGCACGACGAGGTCAGCGAGCGCGCCCGCCTCGATTGTCCCCATTTCGTCCTCGCGGAAGCCGGCGTACGCGCCGCCAGCGGTGTACGCGCGCAGCGCGTCCGTGACCGAGAGCGCTTGCGACTCGGCGGGCGGGTTCACGCTGTAGTGCACGCCCAAGAGGGGGTCCAGGGGCATGCAGTCGCTGCCGAACGCGAGCGGCACGTCCGCGTCGCGGTAGGCGGGGAAGCGGTTGCTCGCCTCGCGGCGCTCCGCGCCGATGCGGTCCTCGTAGAGTCCCTCGCTGCCGGCCCACTTGAGGAAGTTCGGCTGCATCGACGCCACCACGCCCAACTCGCTCATGCGCTCGATGGCGTCGTCGCTGGCGAGTTCGGAGTGCTCGATTCGGTGACGGCTCGCTTCGGCGTCTGCGCACTCCTCGTAAGCATCCAGTACGGCGTCGATTGCCTCGTCGCCGATGGCGTGCGCGGTCACCTGGAGGCCCGCGTCGTCCGCGCGCGTCACGAACTCCCGGAGTTCCTCGGGGTCGACGACCCACTGCCCGGTCTCCTCGGGGGCGTCCGCGTACGGCTCGGAGAGTTTCGCAGTGTGGCCGCCGAGGCTGCCGTCCGTGTAGGTCTTCACGCCGCCGACTTCGACCATCTCGGAGCCGTGGTTCGTCCGCAGGCCGGTTTCGAGGAGGGCGTCGAGGTGGTCGCTCCAGTAGTTCAGGCGCACGCGGACGGTCAGTTCGTCGGCGAGGTCCAATTCGCGGAACGCCCGCGGCGAGTGGGACTGCCGCACCATGTCGTGGACGCACGTCACGCCCTGCTCGTTGGCTTCGCGCTGGGCCGCGCGCAGCAGCGACTCGGTCTCCTCGGGGTCGGGTTCGGTCGCCTCGTAGACGACTTCGACGGCGTCCTCGACGATTCGGCCGTCGCCGAGCACGTCCCCGATGGGCATCTCGTCGCCGTACGCGTCGAGCGCGACGGCGTTCACGGTCGCGGTGTGCATGTCCTCGCGGATGGCCGCCACCGGACGGTCCTCGCTAACGGCGTCGAGGTCAGACTGCTGGAGGTCGTCGGCGTCCCAGGCGGACTCGTCGTAGCCGTAGCCCAGAATCCACTCGTCGTCCGTCTCCGCTGCTCGCTCCTGCAGGCGGTCCGTGACCTCCTCGGGGCCGCTCGCGCCGCGGAGGTCCGCGTGCACGCCGTACTGACCGACGGTCTCCATGTGCGTGTGCGCGTCCACGAACCCAGGGAGGACGACGCCGCCGTCGAGGTCGATTACTTCGGTGCCGGTTCCGACGAGGAATCCGACGTCGTAGTCGTTGGCGAGCTGGACGACGCGCCCGTCCCGAATCGCCAGCGCGTCGTAGGTCTCCTCGGCGTCGTCGAGCGTATGGACCTCGCCGTTGCGCAACACGAGGTCGGCTGCCGCAGTCATGTCTCGAAAGCGGGCGGCCGGCCGCTTAGACGTTCGGGAAGCGGTCGCCGCGACTGGCTACTGCGTGGCGATGCGACGCGACACGTCCTCGCGCCACTCGTCGGCGTTGTCCCGCAACATCTCGTAGCCGTACTGGAGTTTGTTCTCGGGGACGTGAGCGTACTGTTGCATCCCCTCGGGGAGGCTGGCGTCCGACACCGTCGGGATGCCGACGTTCTTCACCGCGACCTCGCGCTGGGTCTCGGCCTCCAGCATGAAGTCCGCGAACGTGTGCAGGAGGTCGTCGTTCTCGCTGTCCGCGAACTGCGCGACGCCGGAGACGTACGCGTACCCCTGGTCGTTCGGGAACGCAATCTGGTGGCGCGCCATGTCGGTGTCCTCGCTCTGGGAGGCGTACACCTGGTCGGTGCTGTAGGAGACGACCATCGACGCCTCCTGGTTCGAGTACGCGGTGTAGGCGGCGTTCCACGACCCCGAGGTCTGGAGGCCGTTGTCCACGAGGCGGTCCCAGTAGTCGAGGTAGCCGTCCGGCCCGTACTCCTGGACCGTCCACAGCAGGAAACTCAGGCCCGTCACCGTGTTCTGCGGGTTCGCGAGGACGAGGCTGTCCGCCCACGCGTCCTTCGTGAGGTCCTCGAGGGTCTCGGGGGCGTCCACCTCGTTCTCGTCGTAGACGATGCAGACGTACGACGACCCCGTCGGGAGCACGCGCTGCTGGGGGTCGAAGCGGTAGGCGTCCACGACGTCGTCGCTGTTCGAGATGCGCGAGGTGTCGAACGCCGCGAACAGCGACTCGTCGAGGTTACGGTCCGCGCGCACCAGTCCGGTCGGCGTGACGCCGACGTAGCCGTCCGCGCCGAGGTCGACGCCCTGCTGTTTGCGCTGGACGAAGTCGTTGAGTTCGTTCTCGCGGACGACCCACTCGAAGTCGACGTCGTACTCCGACTCGAACGTCGACTTCACCCAGTCGCCCGCGCTCGTCGACACCGCGTCGACGTACGCCTGCGTCGTCCCAATCTTCAACGACTGCGGCTCGCCCGACGTGGTCGCCGTCGTCCCGCCGGTCGTCGTGGTCGTTCCTTCGGTGGTCGACGGTTCGCTCGCGTCCGTGGATTCGATGCAGCCCGCGAGCCCGAGTGCGGTTGCGCTCCCGATGGCTGCCACGAATTCGCGGCGCGACGACGAACGCTCGTCGCTCCCTCGGCTCACTGCTCGGCCCCTCCGTTGCGCGCGCCGGGACTGGCAGCGTCGCGCCCGAGGTGTGCCTCCACGCGGTCGACTTTCTCCTCGACGGCGAGGTCCTCCTCGCGGAAGTGGTCGATTTTGAGGTTCGTGGTGACGCGGCTCGCGTCCACGGCCTCGGTCGCGCCCTGCGCCGCGGCGAACACCTCGTCGAGGCCGTCGGCCTCGATGGTGGTCTCCATGGGGTTGGTCTCGTAGCGCACGTCGTAGTCGTCGAGCGCGTCGATGGCCTTCGCTATCTGCGCGTCGAAGTCGACGTCCGGGCTGTCCAGCGGTGCGACCGACAGCATCGCGGTGACTGTCATACCCGCGACTCTCGATTACGGAGTGATATAACCCACTATTTACCGCGGCGAGTCGGCCGTCGCACGTGAAAGGGCAACCTTCAGGGCGTCGCGCCGACGACGCCCCGGTATGACCGACGCCAGCGACCTCGCCGACCGCGTGCAGGACGGCGACCTCCGGCTCTACGAATTGGAAGGCCACGCCGACGCCGACACCGCGGCGGCCGCGCGCCGCGAAATTCTCGAACGCGAGACCGACGCCAGCCTCGACGCCACGGGCGCGTTCGCGTTCGACGCCGACGAGGTCGACCCGAACATCGAGAACCTCGCAGGCGGCACCCAGCTCCCGCTCGGCGTCGCCGGACCTATCGCGGTCAATGGCGGCGCTGCCGACGACGAGTTCTACCTCCCTCTGGCGACGACGGAGGGCGCGCTGGTCGCTTCCGTCAACCGCGGCTGCTCGGCGATTACGGCGGCAGGCGGCGCGAACGCCCGCGTGACGAAAGTCGGGATGACGCGCGCACCCGTCTTCCGCGTCGAGGACATCACCGAGGGCGCGGAAGTCGCGGAGTGGGTGGAGGACAACGTCGACGCGCTCCGCGAGGCTGCCGAGAGCACCACGAGCCACGGCGAACTCACCGAAGTCACGCCGTACGTCGTCGGCGACAGCGTCTTCCTCCGGTTCGCCTACGACACGAAGGACGCGATGGGGATGAACATGGCCACCATCGCCACCGAGGCCGCCGCCGACGTCGTGGAGGCGGAGACGCCCGCCGAATTGGTCGCGCTCTCCGGGAACCTTTGCTCGGACAAGAAGCCCGCCGCCATCAACGCCGTCGAGGGCCGCGGCCGCACCGTCACCGCGGACGTCACCATCCCCCGGGACGTCGTCGAGGAGCGCTTCGACACCACGCCCGAGGCCATCGAGGAAGCGAACACGCGCAAGAACTTGATTGGCTCCGCGAAGGCCGGCAGCCTCGGGTTCAACGCGCACGCCGCGAACACCGTCGCCGCCGTCTTCCTCGCGACCGGGCAGGACGCCGCGCAGGTCGTCGAGGGCTCGAACGCCATCACGACCGTCGAAGACAGGGGCGACGAACTGTACGCCTCGGTGAACCTGGCGAGCCTCGAAGTCGGGACCGTCGGCGGCGGCACGAAACTCCCGACGCAGCGCGAGGCGCTGGACGTGCTCGGTGTGCGTGGGGGCGGCGACCCGGCCGGGGCGAACGCCGACGCGCTCGCGGAAATCATCGCGGCGGGTGCGCTCGCCGGTGAGCTCAGCCTGCTCGCCGCGCTCGCGTCCCGCCACCTCTCCTCGGCGCACGCCGAACTCGGCCGCTGAACTGTTCAGGAGAAGACATTTCTGGCGGCGCCGCGATTCGCCGCGCATGGCGAGCGACTCCCTCCGTACGGCGGCGCTGCGCTACGGCGTCGTCGCTGGCCCCGTCACCGTCGCGCTGCTGGCGGGCGTCGCCGTGCTCGTGGACTTCCCCCTGAAACTGCTCGGCGTGCTGACGCTCGGCGTCCCGCTACTGGTCGTCCCTGCCGTCGTCGGTGCCACGGACGCCGGCATCGAGACCGCGGCTGGAAGCGCCCTCGTCGGGGCCGAGGCCGGCGACCCGTCGGACCACCAGCCAGACCGCATCCCCCCGTTCCGAACCCGCTCGACGTCGTGTGCTGGCTGTCCGGCGTCGGCGTCGCCGGCGCGGTCCTGTTGGCCGCCACCTTCTGAGCACTTTCAGTTTCACCCCGCGGCAGACACGGAGTTATTTTACCGCACTTCCTTCACTGGAATATGAACGCACACTCGGGTGACGAGCCGGAGGGGCGGTCGCGGGCGGTGCGCGTGCTCCGGGTGCTGAAGCTGCTGTTGACGGTGCTCGTCCTCGCGCTGACGCTGCTGCGCGCACTCCCCAGCGGCCCGCTCTAATCGAGGGCCAGCCAGACGAGGTACGAGCCCGCCGCGAGCACGACCGCGATACCGCCGACAGTCGCGGCCTCGCTCTCGAACAGTTCGCCGAACAGCAGGAGAAGCCAGCCGATAACTGCGAGCAGGTTCCCGACGCCGTAGTCGTGTTCGCCGGCGAGCACGCGCAGAATTGCGGCGAGCGTGAACCCGGCCACGAACACGCCAGCCAGCGCCGCCAGCGTCGACACGCCGGGCACCGGCCACGACGGGTCCGTGCTCGCCAGCACGACCACGACCGCTGCGCTCACGAGCGTCACACCGACGACGACCTGCCAGACTCGCGCCAGCCGTCCGTCCATCGTCGGAACCTCGCACAGCCACCGGCAAGAACGTGTGGGTCGCCAGCTACAGTAGCCGGAACCCGTCGCCGGACTCGGTGACGTCGCCAGCACGCCGGAGTTTGTCGAGCGCGCGCTCGACGTAGTCCCCGTCGACGCCGTGCTCGGCCGCGAACGCCTTCACCTCCGCTTCCGTGGGTTCGTCGAGTTCGCGCAACGCCGTCCGCACGGCCTCGCGCTTCCCGAGGCTGCGCCCGGACTGCTCGACGCGCTCCTCGACGGCCGACACCTCCTCGACGTCCACGCCTGCCGAGTCGAGGAACTCCTCGTCGCTCATCCCGGCGTCCTCGGCGAAGTCGCCGAGCGTCGTGAAGTCGTCCAGCTCTGCGAACGCGTCGCCGTGGCCCGCGCGGTTCGCGAGCATCGACGCCCGCACCTCGCGAGCGTGGTCCTCGTCGTCGGTCTGGACGAACTTCCGGAGTTTTGAGAACTGGTGGCGCCGCTCACAGCGCGGACAGCCCGAGGTGTCGGGGCGTCCCTCCACGACCCACAGCGCGCCACAGTCCGTGCAGCCGACGACCGCGTACGTCATCACCTCCGATTCGGGCGGCTTCGCTGATAAACGTCCCGTCCCCACGCGCTCGCTGTCGGCGCGAACGTGGACAATACTGATACCGGCCCGTGTCGTCGTCTCCGCCGTGACCGACTCACCCGCCGACACGGGACGCAGCGACCGCTGGTGGGTGCCGATTGCACTCCTCGCGGCGACGTTCCCCGTCACGCTCGCGCTCAGCATCGTCCTCCCGCCGGACGCGGTCGCGATGCTCCCGGTGTTCGCCGTCGTCGCGCTCGGCTTCCTGCTTGCGCTGTGCTCGCCGGCGTTCGTCTACTTCGACAAACAGTACCTCGCCGCCACGGGAGCGTGGAACCCATCGGCGCTGTACTTCCTGATGGTCGTCCCGCTCGTCGCGCCGCTGGTCGCCGCCGCCTACGTCTATCGACGCCACGAACAGGTCGGCGTACCCGCGAATCCGCTCGCGGACTGACCCGCTACTCGACGGTGAAGCCTTCCTCCTCGAGAATGTCTTTCACGCGGTCCTCGTGGTCGCCCTGCACCTCGACGCTGGTCTCTTTGGCCGTGCCGCCCGCGCCGAGGCGCTTCTTCAGCGTGGTCGCCACGTCGCCGACGTCGGTGACCTCCGGGTCGAACCCTTCGACCACGGTGACGGGCTTGTCGTACGTGCGGCGCTCGACGTGGACCGAGAGTTCTTGCTCGGCCCGCGCGATATCTTCCATCCCCGGTACGTCGATGCCGCCGAAGTCGTCGTCCTCTGGCACGCCCCGAAGTACGCTACCGAGACGCATATGCGTTGTCGCCGATGCGTCGCTGACGAGTAGCGCGTCGAAAGAAAAAACGAGTTAGAGACGGCGCGAAGACCTCGTTACGCGAGGTCCTCGATATCCTCGGCGCGAGCCGAGGGCCCGAAGAACTCGCCTCAGGCGAGTTCTTCGATGCGCTCGACGACTTCCTCGGCGTACTCGGAGGTGGAGAGCTTGACGCCGCCCTCGACCTGCCGTTCGAGGTCGTAGGTGACGCGGTGCTCGCTAATCTGGGCCTCGACGGCTTCGTGGACGAGGTCGGCGGCGTCGTCCCAGCCGATGGACTCCAGCATCAGTTTACCGGAGAGAATCAGCGCGGTGGGGTTCGCCTTGTCCTTGCCGGCGTGCTTAGGCGCGGAGCCGTGCACGGGCTCGGCGAGCACGCGGCCGTCGCCGAAGTTCGCGCCGGGTGCGATGCCGAGGCCGCCAATCTGGGCGCCCGCGGCGTCGCTGAGGTAGTCGCCGTTGAGGTTCGGCATCGCGAGGACATCGTAGTTCTCCGTGCGCGTCAGCAGCTGCTGGAGCATGTTGTCCGCGATGCGGTCCTTGACGACGACCTGATCCTCGGGGGCTTCGCCGTCGTACTCCTCCCAGAGGGTGTCCTCGTCGATGGTCTCCTCGGGGAACTCCTCGGCGGCGACCTCGTAGCCCCAGTCGCGGAACGCGCCCTCGGTGAATTTCATGATGTTGCCCTTGTGGACGAGCGTGACGGAGTCACGGTCGTTCTCGATGGCGTACTCGATGGCGCGGCGAACGAGGCGCTTCGTGCCGAATTCCGAGATGGGCTTGATGCCGATGCCGACGTCGCCCTGGTGGATGGTCTCGTCGAAGCCCATCTCGTCCTCGACGAAGTCGCGTACCTCCTCGACGTCGTCGGTGCCGGCCTCCCACTCGATGCCGGCGTAGACGTCCTCGGTGTTCTCCCGGAAGTTCACCATGTCCATCTCCTCGGGGTTCTTCACGGGGGACGGGACGCCGTCGAGGTAGTAGGTCGGGCGGACGTTCGCGTAGAGGTCGAGCTTCTTGCGGAGCGCGACGTTGAGGCTGCGGAAGCCGGCGCCGACGGGCGTCGTCAGCGGGCCCTTGATGGCGACGCGGTGCTCGCGGATGGCTTCGACGGTCTCCTCGGGGAGATTCTCGCCGTACTCCTCACGTGCGGACTCTCCAGCGAGGACGCGCGCCCACTCGATGTTTCGTCCCGTCGCTTCCGCGGCGGCGTCGAGTACTTTCTGTGCAGCGGGTGCTACGTCCTTCCCGATACCGTCCCCGAAGATGATGGGGATAATCGGGTTGTCCGGAACCTCGATTTCGTCGGCGTCCTCGTCGTAGGTAATCTTCTCCCCACTCTCGGGGATGTCGACGTTCTCGTAGCTCATAGTCATATGCAGGTCATCCGATGCGCCTAAAAGGACTGCTGTTTCGCGCAGGTACGTCAACACATGACGTGGCTCGCGGCCGACCCGCCGCCATCCCGCGGTACGCCGTCCGAATCCCCACACACTAAGCGTCCGGGCCCGGCAGGTCGCCGTATGCAGGTCATCGTACACGGCGGCGCGGGCACGAGCGTGGACGAACCAGTGCCGCGCCAGGCGACACTCGACGAGGCAGCCGACGCGGGCGCGAGCGCGGACGACCCCGTAGACGCGGTCGAAGCCGCGATTCGCGTGCTCGAAGCCGACACCCGGTTCAACGCCGGCACGGGCGGCGCGGTCCAGTCTGACGGCGTGATTCGCACGGATGCGGGTGTGATGACGAGTGACCGCGACGCGGGCGCAGCGGCGTCGATGCCCGGGGTGGAGGCTGCTATCTCGGTCGCACGCGCCGTGATGGAAGAGACGCCCCACGTCCTCCTGAACGGCGTCCACGCAGTCGACTTCGCCGCGGACGTCGGCGTCGACGTGGAGTGCGACCTCTGGAGTGAGGATACTCAGCAGCGCTGGGACGACCTCGACGACCACCCCGAGGGCAGCCCGCTCGACCACCTGGAGTGGATTCAGGACAAATTCGGCACGACAGACCCCGAGGGGAGGGATGGCGAAGCGTCCTCGAAGGACCACGACACCGTCGGCGCGGTCGCATTCGACGGAGAAAAACTGGCTGCGGCGACGTCGACCGGTGGCCGCTGGCTCGCGCTCGCGGGCCGGGTCGGCGACGTCCCGCAAATCGGCTCGGGGTTCTACGCGGCGCCCGCGGGTGCCGCCTCCGCGACCGGTGCGGGTGAGGACATCGCGAAGGCGACGCTGACGCGGCGCGCCGTCCGCCACCTCGAATCGGGGCTCGACGCGCAGGAAGCGGCCGACCGCGCCATCGAGGAGTTCGGCGAACTCACGGGGTCGTCTGCGGGCGTCATCGTGCTCGGGAGCGACGGGACGGTCGGGGAGGCGTTCAACTCCGAGCAGATGCAGACAGCGAGACGCTGAGCGAAGCGAAGCGTCTCGGAATTGCGAGCGGGGAGCGCGTGGCCGAGCGGAGCGAGGCCACGGGAAGAGTGAACGGCGACCGGCGGGAGCCGTGAACACGAGCGACCCGCGAGCGGCGAGAGCGCGACCGTAGGGTGGGCTCTCGTTGCGGCGAACGCGGAGCGAAGCGACTCGTGAGCGACACAGAGTAACGCCCAGCCGCCTGTCGCACCGCCCGAACCGGCACAGCGTTCTTTACCTCTCGCGTCGTACGCGATTGCCACGCTGGCACGCCGCCAGCACTTCACCATGCCCCTCCGCCCCACGTACGACGGCTTCTCGAAGACGTGTCTGCTGGACCCCGAGCAGTGCCGCGAGCGCACGGACGTGTTGTTCCGCGAGGAGACCGAGGTGGTCGACGACCGCGGCGCGTTCAACGGCCACGAGACGTGGGCGGGGACGGCTGCGGTCGTGGTGCTGAACGACGACGGCGACGTATTACTCGTGAACGGGCCGGATGGGTGGCGACTACCTGCGAGTCCGGTGAAGGCGGGCGACGACTGGGCGGCAGTGGCGCGGCGCTGGGTCGCCCAGAAGACCGGGCTGGCCGTCGACCTCGACCGCGTGGAGCGCGTCCAGCGGACGAGCTACCGGCTCGCCGGGTCGGCGACGCGACAGACCACGGGCTACGACGTGGTGTTTCGTGCGCGGCCGTTGGACGAGCCGACACCGATGGACCACCTCGAAGCGAAGCGGAGTAGCGAGCGCGACGAGTGGGCCGACGACTGGTTCGCGAGCGTGCCCGAGCGCGCCGCCGACGACGCGTTCCGGGGCGACGTCGAGTGGTTCCTCGAGGAGTAATTCGGCGTCGAGCGCGCAATCCCGCAACCTCTTTCCCGCGTTCGGGCCAAGACTACGGCATGGCAGACAGCGTCGAAGTCGGCTCCGAGGCGTACGAGAAGTACGTGGAAGCCGGCGACATTCTGACGGACGTGATGGAGGAGGCCGCCGACCGCGTCGAGGTCGGCGTCACGCAACTGGAGGTCGCGGAGTTCGCCGAGGAGCGCATCCGCGAACTCGGCGGCGAGCCGGCGTTCCCCGTGAACATCAGCGTCGACGAGGAGGCCAGCCACGCCGCGCCGGGCGCGGACGACGACACGGAGTTCGGCGAGGAGATGGTGTGCCTGGACGTCGGCGTGCACGTCGACGGCCACATCGCGGACGCCGCGACGACCGTCGACCTTTCCGGTAACCCCGAACTCGTGGAGGCCGCCGAGGAAGCCCTCAATGCTGCCGTCGACGCCGTCGAGCCGGGCGTCCACACGGGCGAAATCGGCGCCGAGATTCAGGACGTCATCGAGGCGTACGGCTACAATCCTGTCGTGAACCTGACGGGCCACGGCGTCGACGTCTACGACGCGCACACGGGGCCGAACGTCCCGAACCGCTCGGTCGAATCCGGCACCGAACTGCAGGTCGGGGACGTGCTCGCCATCGAGCCGTTCGCCACCGACGGGACGGGGAAGGTCTCGGAGGGCTCGGCCACCGAAATCTACGAGGTCGTCGGCGAGGGCAGCGTCCGGGACCGCCGCGCGCGCCAACTCCTAGACGACCTCGAACAGTTCGACGGGCTGCCGTTCGCCGCGCGCTGGGTCGACGCGCCACGCGCGGAGATGAGTCTTCGACGCCTCGAGATGGCGGACATCGTTCGGTCGTACCCGGTGTTGAAGGAGAGCGAGGGCGCGCTCGTCAGCCAAGACGAGCACACGCTCATCGTCACCGAGGACGGCTGCGAAATCACGACGAACTAGGCGTCGTTCATCCGCTTGGCCCGCACGTCGCCGCACTCGCGGCAGGTCGCTACCCGATAGGGCTCCCGGGAGAACGCCGCGTTCTGGTCGTCGGCACTCTCCGTCCGGAGTTCGACGGTGACCGTGTGCGGGGTCTCGTACCCACAGTTCTGACACGGCTCCGTCATCGCGTCGGCCTGGGGAGTCTTTCTGGCCATCGGTACCACTCCAATTGTCATTTTCGTCGCTACCAGTAAATAACCGACTAAAGTGGTGAATGTGAACAACTGACACACCTGGCACCGAAAAGCACCTGACGCGGGCTCCCAACTCCCGCCTATGGACCAGGTGTTCGCGCCGTGGCGCATCGAGTGGGTGGAACGCGAGGAGAAGAACGAGGACGTCGACTGCGTGTTCTGCGAGTATCCCGAGCGCGGGGACGACCGCGAACACCTCGTCGTCGCGCGCGCCGAGCACGCGTTCGTGATGCTGAACAACTACCCGTACAGCCCCGGGCACTGCATGGTCGTCCCGCACACGCACACCGGCGACTACACCGACCTCGACGACGAGACGCTGCTCAGCCACGCGCGCCTCAAGCAGGCGACGTTCGACGCCCTCGACGACGCGTTCGCGCCCGACGGCTTCAACGCCGGTCTCAACCTCGGCGGCGGCGCGGCCGGCGGCAGCATCGACGACCACCTCCACACGCACGTCGTGCCGCGCTGGAGCGGCGACACCAACTTCATGCCAGTCATCAGCGACACGAAGGTCATCGTCGAAGCCCTCGACGAGTCCTACGACCGCCTCCACGAGGCGTTCGCCGACCATCCTGCCGCCGTCGAGACGGACTCGGGGGCGCCGCGCCTCGATTTCGACTGAATCGAAACACCGAACCACCCGGGCGGGGTAGGTCGTGTCGATGGACCGGAGACGCGCGGTCCGGCGGGTCGGCGGCGTCGTCTTCGCCGCGAACCTCGCCCTCGTCGCCGCGAAAGCCGTCGTCTGGTGGACGACCGGCAGCATCGCGGTCGGCTCCGAGGCAGTCAACAGCCTCGCGGACGTCGCGTACTCGCTGGTCGTGCTCGGCGGGCTCTACCTCACGACGCAGCCGCCGGACTTCGAGCACCCGCACGGCCACGAGCGCATCGAGCCGTTCGTCTCGCTGTTCGTCGCCGTCGGCGTGCTCGCAGCCGGTGCCGCCGTCATCTGGTCGGCGTCGACCTCCCTGTTGGCGGGGACGTACGGCCGCAGCGCCGGGCTCGCGGGCGTCGTCGTGCTCACAGGCACTGCGGTCGCGAAGTACGTGCTCTACTACTACTGTCTGGACGTCGCCGAGCGCCACCACTCGCCGGCGATTCGCGCGACCGCCCTCGACAACCGCAACGACATCCTCACCGCGGGCGCGGCGCTGGCGGGCGTCGTCGGCTCCGCCGCGGGCTACCCGATTCTGGACCCGGTGGCGGCGCTCGTGGTCGCGCTCGGCATCCTCTACACGGGCTACGAAATCGTCCGCGACAACGTCAACTACCTCGTCGGCGCCGCGCCTCCCGAGAACCTCCGCGAGGAGATTCTCGACCGCGCGCTCGCCCACCCCAAAGTGGAGGGCGCACACGACGTCGTCGCCCACTACGTCGGCCCGGAGGTCGACGTCAGCCTCCACGTCGAGGTCGAGGGCGAGATGAGCCTCTACGAGGCCCACGGCATCGAGACCGAAATCATCGAGTCGGTGCGCGAGATTCCGGAGGTCGACGACGTGTTCGTCCACGTCGACCCGAAAGAACTCGGCGAGTGGAAGGCCGCCGACACCGAGTGACTACGCCAGCGCCGCGAGTTCACCACAGTCCGTCCACTCGCCGCCCATCGGCCGGCGTTCGACGCGCGGCGATTCCCAGCCGCCCGGCGTTCTGACAGCGCGCACCCGGTACTGTGGGGCATTCCGCGGCCCCGGACAGAGTTCGATTCGGACGCCGGCCTGGTCGCGCTCGATACGCGACGGCCGTCCCGCGACACGCGTGCCGTCGTCCGTCTCGACGACGACGTCGTCGCCGGGTCGCACGTCGTAGAGTTGTTCGACGAGTGCTACCATCGCTGGTCAGTTGTGACACTTATTCACAGCCACAAAGGTACTGTGGCTGTCAGGACCGTTCGGCGGGAAGTTCTATGAGGGGGTCTACCGAAGCCTCTCCCATGAGCGAGGCCCGACAGCTCCAGTGTCTCGAATGCGGCCGTACAGACCCGCCGAACGGAAACTGGGAGTCCGGGACCCATCCCACGCTCGGGTCGATGACGAAGTGCCCCGAGTGTGGGAGCACGAACGTCCAGACGAAGCGGTAGAACGAGGCCTCAGACGGGGTCGCCGAACGCGTAGACGGTCTGGTGGCCGGTGACCTCCACAGTGGCGAAGTCGCCGGGTTCCAACCCGTAGTCGGAGGCGTTCTGGACGATAATCTGACGGTAGCTGCCGTCGTAGCACTTCACGGAGTCGCCGGTCCCCTGCTCGGTGACGAGGACCTCGCGCTCGGTGCCGACCATCGACTCGTGGGCGTCCCCGACCACGTCCATCTTGAGGTCGGTCATCGCCTTCGAGCGGTCCTTCTTCGTCTGCCCGCCGAGGCCCTTCATCTCGGCTGCGTCGGTGCCGGGGCGCTTGGAGAACCGCGTGACGTTGATTTTCTCCGGGCGGGTCTCACGCAGGAGCGCCATCGACTGCTCGTGGTCGTGCTCAGTCTCCGTGGGGAAGCCGACGATGAAGTCCGTCGAGAGCGTCCACTCCTCGAGGTAGTCGTCGAACGTCTCCACGATGTCGACGTACTGCTCGACTTCGTGCTGGCGGCGCATGTCTTCGAGCACGTCGTCGCTGCCGGACTGCACGGGCGCGTGCAGGAAGTTGTAGATTTCGTCGTGCTCGGCGAACACTTCCGCGAGTTCCTCGCGGATGCCGTGGACGCCGCCGGGGTTGGCCATCCCGACGCGAACGCGGAAGTCGCCCTCGATTTCGGTGGCGATGCGCTCCAGTAGTTCGGGGAGCTTCCGTTCGCCCTTGTCCCAGCCGTAGACGCCGGTGTCCTGGCCGGTGATGCGAATCTCCTCCGCGCCGGCGTGGACGAGTGCGCGCGCCTTCTCGACGTTCTCCTCGACGGGCGGGGAGTCCACGCGCCCGGTCGCCTGCTTCGTGATGCAGTACGAGCAGTTGCTCATGCAGCCGCGGGCGATGGGGAGGATGCCGATGACACCGTCCAGGATGGGTTCGGCGTCCGGCGTCGTCGTCGGGCACTCGCCGTTCGTCACGGCTTCCGGCACGTCGTCCCAGTGCAGGACCTGAGCGTCGACCTCCGCGTCGGCGAACTCTTCGCCCTGCGCGAGCGCCATGCAACCGGTGACGATGAGGTCGGCCGTTTCGTCTTCGAGTTCCTCGGCCCGCCGGAGCATGTTGCGCTCCGTCTTCTCGACCACCGTACAGGTGTTGAGGATGGCGACGTCCGCCTCGTCGGCCCCCTCGACCTTGTGGTGGCCGGCGTCGCGGAGGCGTCGCTCGATTTCGCGGCTCTCGCCGCGGTTCGAGGTACACCCGTACGTCTCGATGTGGTACTGGGCCATGCGTTGACTCAATCGTTGGCCGCCCGCGGGCAAAAGTACGACGATAGCCGGCGACGCTCCCGGCGAGGACTGCCTACTCGTCGAACGTCTCCACGATGTTCACGCCGGAACTCGCACCGATGCGCTCGGCGCCCGCCTCGAACATCGCCTGCGCGTCCGCGTAGTCGCCGACGCCGCCGCTGGCCTTCACGGGGAGGTACTCGCTCATCAGTTCCACGTCCGGCACGGTCGCGCCGCCGTCGGAGAACCCGGTCGCGGTCTTCACCATGTCCGCGCCCGCGTCTTCGGCGGCCTGGCACGCGTCGTGTTTCTCTTCGTCGTCGAGCAGCGGCGTCTCGATGATGACCTTCACGGGCAGCGGCGTGGCGTCCACGACCGCTTCGAGGTCCTCGCGCACGGCGTCCAGCTCGCCAGCCTTCAGGCGGCCGACGTTCGTCACGACGTCGAGTTCGTCCGCGCCGTCGGCGTGCGCGATGCGGGCCTCGCTGACCTTCGCCGCCGTGGCGTGCTGGCCGTGCGGGAACCCGACGACGGTCGCGACGGTGAGGTCGTCGGGCGCGTAACTCCGCACGTCGGCGACGTAACACGGCGGGATGCAGACGTTCATCCCGTACTCGGTGGCCTCCTCGACGACGCGCTCGACGTCCGCGGGCGTCGTCACGGGGCCGAGCACGGTGTGGTCGATGCGGGCGGCGAGCTCCTCGCGGTTCATACGTGAGGCGAGGCGGGGCCACGTGAAAAGTCGGCCGGTGGACGCCAACCCCTTTTACCCGCGGCACGAACCGAGGGGCATGCTCGCACCGGAGGTCGAGACCACCGCCGAGGACATCGCGGAGATGGAAGTCAGGGGCGCGGCGACCATCGCGCGCGCCGCCGCGGAGGCGCTGGAAGCGCAGGCCCGCGACAGCGACGCCGACACGCCCGCGGGCTTCCGCGAGGAACTCCGGGCGGCCGCGCGCCGCCTGCGGAACACCCGTCCGACCGCGGTCAGCCTGCCGAACGCGCTCCGCTACGTGCTCAACGAGGTCGACGGCGACTCCGTGGCGGCCCTCCGCGCGTCCACTATCGAGGCGACCGAGCGCTTCCGCGACCAGCTGGACCGCGCGCAGGACGACCTCGGCGCAATCGGCGCGAACCGCCTGCGGGACGGCGACACCATCATGACGCACTGCCACTCCACGGACGCGCTGGCGTGCGTCGAAGCCGCCCTCGACGACGGCAAGGAAATCGAGGCCGTCGTCAAGGAGACGCGCCCGCGCAAGCAGGGCCACATCACTGCAAAACAGCTCCGCGAGTGGGACGTCCCGGTGACGATGGTCGTGGACAACGCCGCGCGGCGCTACCTCGACGACGTCGACCACGTGCTCGTGGGCGCGGACTCCATCGCCGCCGACGGCTCCGTCGTCAACAAAATCGGGACCAGCATGCTCGCCGTCTCCGCCCGCGAGCGCGGCGTCCCCGTGATGGTTGCCGCGCAGACGCTCAAGCTCCACCCGGACACACTCACCGGCCACACCGTCGAAATCGAGATGCGCGACGAGACCGAAGTCCTCAGCGACGAGGAGCGTGCGGAGATGGGGGACCCGGACGTGGAGAACCCCGCGTTCGACGTGACGCCGCCGCGCTACGTCGACGCCATCGTCACCGAGCGCGGCCAGTTCCCGCCGGAGAGCGTCGTCACGCTGATGCGGGAACTGTACGGCGAGGGCACCAGCGAGCCCTGGGCCGAGGAATAACAAGGTTTTCACGCGGCGCGTCCACCGTCTCGGTATGGTCTTGCCCTCGGGGTTCGCGCTCCCGTCGCTCCCGTACCTCGCGGTCGTCGCTGCCGCTGTGCTCGCGGTCGGGTGGCTGCTCGTCCGCGAAGCGCCGCCCGTCACCGACCGCACCGTCCTCGCGTTCGCCCCGTGGATGGTGCTCGGGTCGACGCTGTACGTCTGTTTCCAACTCGACCGCTTCCCCGACACAGTCGCGCCCTTCTTCGGTTCCCCGACCGTCTACGCGACGACGTTCGCCGTCGCGGGCGCGACGTGGCTCGCCGCGCGACGCACCGCTCGCCCGCTGCTCGCCACCGCAGCTCTCGGCGGCGTGCTCGCCGTCTTCCCCACCGCTGCCGCCGTCGGCTACGGCCTCGCGAACGACACGCTGACGCTGGCGTGGCCGCTCGCTGCCGTCGTTGCCGCCGCAGTCCTCGGGCACGTCGCGTGGTGGGTGGTCGAGCGACTGCGCCCTGACGACGTCGCCGCCGTCGGTGGTGCCGGCGCACTCGCCGTCTTCGCACACGTCCTCGACGGCACCTCCACCGCGGTCGGCGTGGACGTGCTCGGGTTCGGCGAGCAGACGCCGCTCTCCGCCGCTATCATGCACGCCGCCGCCGAACTCCCCACTGCCTCCCTCATCGGCGTCGGCTGGCTATTCGTCCTCGTGAAGACCGCGCTCGGCGCCGCGGTCGTCCTCCTGCTCGCCGAGTACGTCCGCGAGGACCCCGTCGAGGGGAACCTCCTGCTCGCGGTCGTCGCCGCCGTCGGCCTCGGTCCCGGCGCGCACAACGTCTTGCTCTTCGTCGCCGCGAATCCCGCAGGGTTTTAGCGCGACCGACCCAACCGCCGGCCATGGTTCGTGTCGTCGCCGCCGGCCACGTCAACTGGGACGTCACGCTCCGCGTCGACGCCCTCCCCGAGCCCGACGGCGAAGCCCGCATCGTCTCCCAGCGCCGCTCCGGGGGCGGGAGTGCCGCCAACGCCGCGGTCGCGCTCGCGGGCTTCGACGTCGACACCGGGCTCGTCGGGAGCGTCGGCGACGACGAGAACGGGCTGCTCGCGCGCCGGGAACTCGACCGCGTCGGCGTCGACCTCGACGGCCTCCGCGTCGTCGACGACGCCGAGACGAGCGTGAAGTACCTCGTCGTGGACGGCGACGGCGAGGTGATGGTGCTCGGCAACGACGGTGCCAACGAAGCCATCGCGCCCGGGGACGTCGACGCCGACTACGTCCAGGCCGCCGACCACGTCCACCTCACAAGCCAGCGCCCCGAGACCGCCACGCGCATCGCCGAACTCGCCACCGAAGCCGGCGCGACGGTCTCGTTCGACCCCGGCCGCCGCCTCGACGAGCGCGACTACGCCGCGACCATCGAGCGCTGCGACGTCCTCTTCGTCAACGACCGCGAAGCCCTCGAAATCCTGGAGGAGGACGCCACCTACGCCGAATCGGACGTCGGCGACCGCGTCGTCGTCGTGAAACACGGCGCGGAGGGCGCGACCGTCCACACGCCCACGGGCTCGTTCGAGCACCCCGGCTTCGACGTCGAACCCGTGGACACGACGGGCGCCGGCGACGCCTTCGCCGCCGGCTTCATCGCCGTCCTCCTCGACCACCCCGACGACTACGAGCGCGCGCTGGAGTTCGCGAACGCCTGCGGCGCGCTCGCCGCCCAGGCCGAGGGCGCGCGCACCGCGCCGACGTACCCGGAAGTCGAGGCGTTCCTCGACCAGCAGTTCTGACCCACGTTTAGGTGGGTGGCTCGTGTAGCCGACTGTATGCGACTCCTCGCGGCGTTCCCCGACCGCGTGCTCTCGTTCGACGACGGCAGCCTCCAGACCGTTTTCTCCGGCGACGTGCAGTGTCTCGATGCTGGCCCGTTCGGCGTCTACTGCGGGACCAGCGACGGCGTCTACCGCCAGTCCGACACCGACTCGGCGGACTGGATGCGCGTCGCGGACGTCGGCGACGTGACCGCAGTCGCCGTCCACGAGTCGGGCGTCTGGGCGGGAACCGAGCCGAGCGCGGTCTACCACGCGCCCGGCGGCGAGACGTTCGCCGAGTGCGAAGGACTCACCGACCTGCCGTCCAGCGACGACTGGGCGTTCCCACCACGTCCCTCCACGCACCACGTTCGGTGGCTCGAACCCACGCCCGAGCGGCTCTACGTCGCCGTCGAAGCCGGCGCGCTCGTCCGGTCGCCGGACGGCGGCGAGACGTGGCGGGACCGCGTTCCGTCGGGTCCGTACGACACGCACTCGATGGCGACCCACGACGACCGCCCGGACCTCGCGTACTCGGCCGCCGGCGACGGCTTCTACGTCACCGAGGATGGCGGCGACTCCTGGCGCACCGTGGAAGCGGGCCTCGACCGCACGTACTGCTGGAGCGTCGTCTGCGACCCGGGCGACCCCGAGCGCGTGCTCGTCTCCGCCGCGAACGGCCCGCGCAGCGCGCACGACGCCGGGACCGCGAGCAGCGCGGTCTTCCGGAAGGACGGCGCAGATGCTGATTGGGAACGCTGCGACGACCTGCCCGGCCCGAACGGACTGCTCGCGTCCGTGCTCGCGACGACTGGCCCTGGGGAAGCCGTCGCTGCGACGAACCGCGGGTTCTTCGAGACCGACGACTGGGGCGCGTCGTGGACTGAAATCGACACGGAGTGGCCCGCTGCGCTGGAATCCGAGCGACCCCGCGGGCTCGTCACACGCTGACCGCAATCCCCGCTCTTTTTCTCCGCGAGCGTCGAATCGCTGGCATGGCCAAACAGCCCCACCTGCTAGTCGAGGAAGGCGACGTCCACGACATCGCGCTGCTGCCCGGTGACCCGGGCCGCGTCGACCGCATCGCCAGCCACTGCGACGACAGCGAGGTCGTCGCCGAGAACCGCGAGTACAAGGTCGTCAACGCCACCTACGACGGCGTCGACCTCACTATCTCCTCGACCGGCATCGGCTGTCCCTCGGCAGCCATCGCCGTCGAGGAACTCTCGCGCGTGGGCGTGGAGACGTTCCTCCGCGTCGGCACCATCGGCGCGCTCCAGGCGGACATCGAGGTCGGCGACATGATCGTCGCGACCGGCGCCGCTAAAGAGGAGGGCACGAGCAAGCGCTACGAGTCCGCCGTCTACCCCGCCGTCCCGGACTACGACGTACTCACCAGCGTCGTCGACTCCGCCGAAGCCAACGACGAGGAGGTGCACGTCGGCCCGATTGTGAGCGACGACGCGTTCTACAACGAGGACGAGGACTTCGTCGACGACTGGAACGACGCCGGCCTGCTCGCCGTCGAGATGGAGGCCGCGACCGTCTTCTCGCTGGCGCGCCGCAAGGGCCTCGCCGCGGGCGCCATCTGCACGGTCGACGGCAACCTCGTCGCCGGCACGCAGAAGGGCGCGGACAGCGACGACGAACTCCCCGAGAAGGCGAAGAACAACGTCGCGCGCGCCATCGACATCTCGCTGGACGCCGTGACGCGACTGGCGTAGGCGCAGCCGAAACACCCAACTGCCGGGCTCGCCGACTGCGTGCACATGTTCTCGGAGTTGCGGCGGCGGCTCGCGGCGGCCCGGCAGCGCGCCGCGCGCATCGAGCGCCGCGAACTCCGCTCGTTCCGGAAGTGGCTGGAGACGACGAGCAACCTCCTCCACGTCTCCGTGCTGTTGTTCGTGCCGCTGCTCGTGGGGCTCGTGACGCTGCTCTCGGAGACGGTCGACGTCGTCTCGTTCCTCCTGTTCCCGCCGCTGGCATCCGGAACGTACACGCTGTTCGCCGAACCGGAGGGCCGCTACTCGAACCCGCGGACGTTCGTCGGCGGGCTGACCGTCGGCGCGCTCTGCGGCTGGGGCGCCGTCGAACTCACCGCGCTCGCGTACGGCGTCCCGACGTCCGCAATCGGCCTCGACGCGGGCGCGGCCGCGCTCGGCGTCTTCCTCACGGCCGGCGTGACGTGGGCGCTGGACCTCGAACTCCCGACCGCGTTCTCGACGGCGCTGCTCGTGCTCGTCACGGGCACCGCGCAGTTCGCGTACGTCGTCGCCGTCGCGCTGTCGGCGTCGCTGGTCGCGGTCGTGTTCGTGCTGTGGCGCCGCGAGTTCTACGAGGAGCGCGCCCGCTACCTCTACCGGACGACGGAGGCCGACGACCACGTCGTCGTGCCGATGCGCGGGGAGACCGCCGAGCAGACCGCGATGCTGGGCGCGCGCATCGCGGCCGCCCACGACGCCGGGAAGGTCGTGCTGCTGGACGTCGTCGACGACGAGGAAATTGCGGCCGCCGAGCGCGAGTGTATCGGCGGTGAGGGCGCGGACTACGTCGAGGACGCCGAGTCCACCGCCGAGGAGCGGGCCGCCGACGCCGCCGCGCGCGAACTCGAACAGCAGGCCGCGCGCATCGAGACGAGTGTCGGCGTCCCCTGCGACGTGGCGGTCGCGGTGGCGAACGGCAACCCCGCGGGGACGGTGCTCTCGACCGCCGACGAGGCGAACTGCGACCTCGTCGTCACGCCCTTCGAGTGCGACGAGGACGGCACGCTGACGCCGTTCCTGCGGACGCTGTTCGGGAGCGACGTCGACGTCGTCGCGCTCCAGTCGACCGGCGAGCGCACGCGCTGGAAGCGCATCATGGTCCCCGTGCGCAGCGCCTCCGACGTCGCGCACGCGATGCTGGACTACGCCGAGCGCCTCGCCGGCCGCAACGGCTCCATCAGCGTCTGCTCGTGCATCGACACCGAGCGCGAGCGCCGCCGCACCGAGTCGATGCTCGCCAACCTCACGGAGACCGTGGGCACGCGCTGCGAGACGCGCGTCTCGCGGTCGTCAATCGAGGAGTTCGTCGAGCGCAACGACGCCCACTACGACCTCGTCTTCCTCGGCGCGAGCACCGACCGCTCGGCCGCCTCGAAGTTCTTCTCGCGGCCGACCTACGAGCGCGTCCGCGACCTCGAGACGGACATCGCAGTCGTCCACACCGCCTGACTACACTTCGTCGACGACGTCGGCGGCGTCCTGCTCGGCCTGGTCGTCGCCGAGCGCGGAGCGGGCCAACAGCCGACCGCCGATGACCATCGGGCTGATGACGGTGTTCGCGCCCGCGCGGCGGAGTTTCGGCTCGTTCTCCTGCTCGGTGGCGGCGGCGACCACGCGAACGTCGGGGAACGCCTCGGTGACGGTGAGAATCGCGAGCGCGTCCTCGCCGTCGTCGTTGGTCGCCGCGACGACCGCTCGCGCGCGCTCGACGCCCGCTCGTTCGAGCACCTTCTCGTCGGCGGGGTCGCCGGCGAGGACGTCGATGTCGCGGTCGCGGAGTTCCGAGGTGTCGGTGCCACCGCGGGCCACCACGAGGAACTGGCGGCCGCTGGCAGCGAGTTCGGTCAGAATCGGTTCCGTCAGGTCGCCGTAGCCCGCGACGACCACGTGGCCGTCGAGGGACTCTAGGTCGCTCTGTGTCATGCGTCCGAGGGCGCTCGCGAACCGGGCTTCGAGGGCGGGGCCGAGCAGCGCGCCGAGCGCGACGGCGAAACTCGCGGTGCCGAGCACGAGCACGGACAGCGAGAACAGCCGCGCCTCCTGCGTGGTCGGGGTGAGGTCGCCGTAGCCGACGGTGCTGGAGGTGACGAGCGTGTAGTAGAACGCGTCCAGCATCGTGTTCACGCCCGTGAACCCGCGCTCGCCGCGGAGCGCGTACGTGCCGATGGTGCCGTACGCCTGCACGCCGGCAAGCGCGCCGCCCGCCGCCAACTGGCTGGTGGACAGCGAAATCGGCTCGTCGAAGCGACTGCGCGCGACGGCGAGCACGGGGAACGCGACGACCGACAACACGACCAGCGGCACCGAGTACGGTGTCGCCTGCACGAGCCCCTGGCCAGCGGTGACCGGGAGCAACACCATCGTCGAGTACCACGCCACCCGGAGGCCGCGGCGCAGGCCGAACGCGCTCATCACCATCAGGAAGCCGGTGAGTGAGCCGGTGAACCCGGCGGTCTGACTGATTGCGGGCGGGATGTGCTGGGCGAACGGCCCAAAATTCGCGGTCGGGTTGACAATGCCGAGGATGCCGACGCCGACCGACAGCGCGGCGACTGCGAGGGTCAACGCGACCGCGACCCGTCCGGTCACTCGCTTCACGCCCGGTACGTCCATGTCACCACGGGCGTGGTCGCCCGTCTTAAACACGGCGGCACGCGTCGGTAGCGTTTTGTCCCGGGCGCGAGTGCTCGGTCGTATGACTTCCACTCCCGTGCAAGCGCTGCACGGCATCTATCTCGGACTGCTGGCTGGCGTGATTCCGGCGCTGGTGTCGTTCGGGTTCGGCTTCCTCTTCCGGTACGTCACCGGGCTCTCCGTGCCTGCGTTCGGTGTCGTGGTGCTGGGCGTCGCGCTCGCGGGGGTCAACGGCGGTTTCCTCGCGTTCGCGGACCCGACAATTACGCAGGCGGCGAATTCGACGACGCTGGTGGTGGCGCTGCTGGTCGTCGCGATGTTGACGTTCTACACGCACTCGGTCGGCGACAAGATGGGCGCGTCGCTCCCGCGCCGGCTCAGCCTGAAGTCGCTGCGCGAGCGCACGCTCCACACCGACGCCATCGAATTCGTCGGCGGCCGCAACGAGGTCACGGTGAGCGTCGTCGGCGGCGTCCGCGACCTCGAAGGCTACCCGCCGCTGCCGGAGTCGCTGCGCACGTCGATTCACGACGCGGAGTGGCGGTTCCCCGCCGACCTCCCGCTCTCGGAGTTGGAGACGCGGTTCGTCGACCGCCTGCGGTCGGACTTCGACGTCGAGGAAGCGACCGTCACTGTCGACGAGCACGGTCGCGCGACCGTCGCCGCAGCGCCGCCCGCCGCGGGCGTCTCCAAGCGCACGCCAGTCGGGAAGCGCGCGGTGTCGGTGCCCGCGCTCGTTCCCACGGGCATCGCGCGCGGCGACGAGGTCTCGGTGCTGGCGGGCGAGGAGCGCGTCGACGGCACCGTCGTCTCCGCGAAGTCCGGCACGAAACCCACGACGGAACCGACCGCGCCCGCGGCCGAGGAAGCGGAGGAGGCCGAACCCGTGGCGACGCCCGCGCCGACGACGACTGGTGGCGAGGGCCGCGTCACCGTCGCCGTGCAACGGCCGGAGGCGGAGTCCCTACTCGCCGCCGACCGAACGCGCATCGTCGTGCGCGCCCGTGGTACCCGCCGCGAGTACGAACTCCTCGGGCTGTTGCGCCGGGGCGGCCAGCGCGTTCGTCGGCTCACGCTCCGCGCGGACGCCCCCGTCGTCGGCACCACGCTCGGCGAGGCGAACGTCCGAGAGACGTACGGTATCACGGTGCTGGCGGTCCGGCACGACGGCTCGTGGACGGTCGCTCCGAACGGCGACGTCGCGCTGTCGGCCGGCGACGAACTGTTCGTCGCCGGGCCGCGCCGTGAACTCGACGCCTTCGAGGAGGTGGCGAAGTGATGCCGGTGTCGACGACCGAAATCGCGCAGGGCGGCGGCGTCATCCTCGCTGCCGGTGTCTCTGTCGCCGTGCTCGCGGCCGCGTTCCGGTGGTACTTCCGGCAGGAGCTCCCGTCCGGCGTGGCGCTGCTCGTGAACGTCTCCGTGGTCGCGTTCTACCTCAACACGCGGGTCGCGCTCGGGCAGGCCATCGCCGGTCGAACGGACGTGCTCTCCCTCGAAGCGGTCGTGTTCAACCTCGCCGTGTTCGGCGCTGCGGTGCTCGTCGCGCCCGCCGCGCGTCGCGGCGGGGACCGCGTCGGCATCCAGATTCTGGCCGCGACCGGCGTCCGCGAGCTCGAAGGCGACGTCGGCCGGCTCGTGAAAGCCGTGGGGCGCGCGGTCGCGGTCGAACTCCCCGAGGAAATCGAGGACATCGAGGGGTACGACCCGGTCGCCGACGACGTCAAAGCCGAGCTGTCGGGGAAGACGCTCATCTTCCCGCGCCGGCTCACCGTCGAGGAGCTCCGCGAGCGCGTCGTCACGCGGCTGAAAGACGACTACGAGGTGGGCTACGTCGACGTCGAACTCGCCGACGACGGCACCGCGACCTACCTCGCGCTCGGGAGTCGCACCGCCGGCATCGGCCCGACGCTCCCGCCCGGAACTGCGGCCGTCGGCGTGCACGCGGACCCGCCGAACGCGGCCGGCCCCGGCGACCTCGTGCAGGTGTGGCAGCCGAGCACGGAAGACCAGGCCGCCGAGCGCGTCGCCACCGCCGAGATTCGCGCGACCCGCGAGGACACCGTGACGCTGTCGCTGGACGAGTACGACGCTCGCAAGCTCGCGGGCGGCGACTACCGGCTGCTCACGCTGCCGTACGAGCCGGGCGCGGACCGCCAATTCGCGTCCCTGCTGCGGGCCGCCGACGAGACGATGGTCGTCGTCACCGTCGAAGCCGGCAGTAGCCTCGACGGCGCGACCGTCGCGACAGTGGAGGGGACCGTCGTCGCGGTCCGCGGCGAAGCGGGCGTCTCCGCCATCCCGAGCGCGTCGCGGACGCTCGCCGCCGGCGACACGCTCTACGTGGTCGCGCGGCCGGACGTCGCGCGCCGCGTCGACACCGCCGCAGCCGTGGCCGAAGAACCGGCCGAGGAGTCGCCGAGCCAGTAGCTCGTCGCACGCGCTGCCGACCCCGTAGCACCTATGCGTCGCCGTCGCCGAGGGTCGTGCATGGAGTGGAAGCTGTTCGCGGACCTCGCGGAGGTCGGCGGCGACCGCCGAATCACCGTCGACGAGTCGGCCCAGACGGTCGGCGACGCCCTCGACGCCCTGCTCGCCGACCGCCCCGCGCTCCGAGACCGCGTGCTGACCGACGACGGCGACGTTCGCGAGCACATCAACGTCCTGCGCAACGGCGAGAACGTCGCCCACGCGGACGGCCTCGACACGGAACTCGACCCGGACGACGAGCTCGCGCTGTTCCCGCCGGTGAGCGGCGGCTGATGTTCACCATCGCCCACCGCGGGTTCGCCGGCGTCGCGCCCGAGAACACCGCAGCGGCGGTCCGCGCGGCCCGCGAGCGCGCGGACGGCATCGAAGTAGACGTCCAGCCCGCAGCCGACGGCACGCCGGTCGTCTTCCACGACCAGCGCCTCGACGACGACGGCGACTCGCGCGGCGTCACTGACGCCGAGGGCTTCGTCTGGGACGCGGACCCGAGCACGCTCGCGGACGTAGACGTACTCGGGAGTGGCGAGGGTGTGCCGACATTGGCCGACGTCGCGGACCTCGTGCCTGCCGGCGTGGAGTTCCACGTCGAACTGAAGAACCCGGGCCACAAGGACGCCCGCCTCGGTCTTTCGGGACCGGACGCAGCCGTCTGGCGGCCGTTCGTCGAGTCCGTCGCGGACGCGCTCGCGGACTGCGACGCGCCGGTCGTGCTCTCTTCCTTCTTCGACGGCGCGCTCGAAGCCGCCACCGAAGTGCTGCCGGACACGCTGCGCGCGGCGCTGTGCCTCGACACCGACCGCGGACTCACGCGCGCCAGCGAGTTCGACTGCCGCTCGCTCCACGCACCGGTCGACGGCCTCAGCGAAGACCTCGTGGAGCACGCGCACCGCGACGGCCGCACCGTCAACGCGTGGACCGTCACGGACTGGCAGGACGCCGTCGCGTGCAGTGATGCGGGTGTGGACGGCGTCATCACCGACTACCCGGGCGTCGCCGACTACGCGGGTGACCCGGCGCGGCTCGCATAATTAGTCCACGGACTGCTCGAACCCGCGGATGGCGCGGTCGCTGCCCGCGACGAACACCTCGTCGCCGGCCTCGATTGCGGCGGCCTGATTCGTGTTCACCTCGCCGTCGTGGACCACGCCGACGACTGTCCACCCTTTCTCCGGGTCGCTCGCCGTCGCGACCGTCTGGCCGACGAACGGCGCCGCGTCTGCGCGGACGAGACGAATCTGCCCAACCGGGTCCATCACGCGCTCGCCGTGCACCTCCGCGGCGACGAGGCGCGCACTCACGCGCTGGACGGAGAGCACGTAGTCGGCGCCCGCGCGGAACGCCGCCGAGGCCTTCTCCGTGTCCGTCACGCGCACGAGAACCTCCACGTCGCTGGACAGCGAGCGCGCCATCGCGACGGTCAGCAGCGCGGTCGCGTCGTCGTTCACCGTGACGACCAACGCGGTCGCGTCCGCGACGTTCGCGGCTTCCAGCGTCTCCGGCTCGGTGGCGTCGCCGACGACGTCCGGGTTCGCCTCCGAGGATTCGTCGACGGTCGTCACCTCGACGTCGTCGGGCAGCGACTCGACGGCTGCGGCACCGCCCTCGTCGAGGCCAGCGACGACGACCCGCGAGTGGTCGCGCATCCGCGAGCGCTGGACGCCCGCGATTTCGCCGGCGACCTCGTCGATGACGGCCGCCGGCCCCGCGACGACGAGGACGGTGTTCGGCGTGAGCCGCTCCTCGGGCGACGGCGGGATTCGCAACTCGCCGTCGAACCAGCCCGCGACGAGCGTCAACTCGGGGTGGCTGGCGAGCGGCGACTCCCGGACGCGGACGCCGTGCAGCGGGCTGTCCCGGCGCACCAGCAGCTCCCGGATGGCGACCTCGTCGGTCGCCTCCTCGCCGACCGAGACCGGCGTCGTCGCCTTCTCCGCGAGCCGCTGGCCGATGAGCGCGTGCGGCGCGACGCTGCGGTCGACGCCGACCTCCGCGAGCGCGGCCTTCCGTCTGGTCGACGCCGTGAAACTCACGACCCGGAGGTCTTCGTTGTGCTCCAGCGCGGTCAACACGACGCTAGCCGTCCGGTCGTCGGTGTCCGTGATGAGCACGTCCGCCTTCCCGATGCTCGCGCGTTTGAGGTCCTCGCTGTCCTCCGGGTCGCCGTCAATGGCCTGGTAGCCGTCGTCGGAGAGCCGCATGGCTTCCTCGCGGTCGGACTCCACGAGCACGTAGTCGACGTCCATCGCTTCGAGTTCGTCCAGCAGCACCTCGCTGTCGCGGCGGTACTCCGCGACGACGACGTGGCCGTCCTTGGCCGTGAGTTGGTCGTCGAGGTTCACGGGCGTGCGCTCGAACAGCGAGATGACGAGCACGCGTAGCGTCACGAACCCGACGGCGACGCCCGAGACCTGCATCCCCGCCACGAAGAGGTTCATCAGCGGCGTCTCCCACGGCGAGTCCGCGCCGAACCCGGTCGTCGTCATCACCTCGATGACCGTGTTGAACGCCTGGTACGGCGACCGCGGGCGCGCCTCCAGGACGGCCATCCCCCAGTAGTAGAGGCCCGTGAACACGAGCACGACCGAGACGAGGCCGCCGGCGTACGCGAGAATCAGGCGCTGGCGGTACGTCAAGTCCGAGGGGTCCAAGGAGATGCCGCGGAGTTCGCGCATTCGAGTGCCCGGGGCTACCGCGCCCGGCGACAAAACGTTTCGCTGCTCACGCCCGGTAGTCGGCGGTGAGGTCGGCCGCCATCACGAAGTCCGGTTCCTCGCCGATTTCGGTGCGTGTGACCGCGACGTCGCTGACCGCTGCCGCGGTCTCGGGAATGAGCACGCGAGTGCGGTCGGCGTCGACGCTCGCGGCGTCCGCGGCAATCGCGTCGAGCAGCGAGGCACAGGCAAATTGGTCGGCCCACGCCGCGACGCCGTACTCCGCGTACGTCTGTGCTTCTCCGTCTTCTTCGCGTTCGTACGTGCGCGAGCGGAACGCGAACCCCTGGGTGCCCGCGTCGTCCTGCACGACCTGGAGGGCGTCGCGGTCGGCGGTCGCGGCGAGGCGGTCGCGCGTGAGCTCCGAGAGCGCCCACGACTCCCCGGTGTGGAGCGTGAGCCCACGCAGGTGGTCGCGGGCCGCGCTGTCCTGCCAGAACTGCCACGCGGCGTACGCGTCGCTCGTGAGTTCGTGCTCCGGGGTGGCTTCGTCGTTGGGTTCGGGGTGGACCCAGCGGAACTCCGTCGCGGGCTCGAAGCCGGTCGCGCGGGAGTGCCCGAGCCCCATCACGTTCCACGAGAACACCATGTTGCGCGCGACCGTCGCGCCCTGCTCGCGCGCCCAGTCGAAGCCGTCGTGGACGAGCGTCGAGCCGACGCCCTGCCCGCGGTAGTCGGGGTTCGTGCGCATCCCCTGCGCCCACGCCTCGTGCTCGGAGAGCAGGACGAACTGCGCGATTGCGGCGATATCGTCGCCAGTGTCCGCGACGAGCGTGCGCTGGCGCGGGCCGTCACTCTCGACCCAGTCCTCGAAGACCTGCGGGATGTAGTCGCCGTCCTCGCGGCGGTCGGCCCACGTGTCGCTTGCGAACGCCACCACGTCGTCGTAGTCCGCGAGTTCCGCCGGCCGAATCTCGACGTCCCCGGTCATTCCCACGGGACCGAGCGGTCCGTGATTTCGCCCGCGAGCGGCGTCCGCATCGTCTCCGCGACGCTCTCCGTGTTCGCGAGCGCCCACATCAGTTTCACCTTCGCGGTGCCGGGGAGCATGTCCTCGCCCTCGACGACGCCGGCGTCGAGGAGGTCCCGGCCCGTGTCGTAGACGCGGTCGCAGACCCGACCGTCGAGACACTGGCTGGTCATCACGACCGTCGTGCCGTCCTCGACGAGTTCCTCGATGCGGTCGATGAAGTCCGTGTGCACGTGGCCGAGCCCCGTCCCCTCGATAATCACACCGGACTTGCCCTCGCAGAGGTCGAAGAACGTGTCGTCCATCCCCGGCGTGAATTTTACGAGTTCGACGTCCGAGTCGAGGTCCGGGCTGCTGTCGAGGTCCGGGCTGCTGTCGAGGTCGGTCTCGCCGCGCTCGGCGTACGCCTTCGTGAATTGGACGCCACGGGATTCGGCGGCTGCTTCCTCGCTGGCCTCGTCGTAGTCGACGTAGCCGAGCGGCTCCGCGCCGACCGTCTCGAAGGCGTCCCGGCGGCTCGTGTGGTTCTTCCGCACGCGCGTGCCGCGGTGGAGCGCGCAGCGGTCGTCGCTCTCGGAGGCGTGCATGCAGACCATCACCTCGGCGGCCTCGGCCTTCGCGGCCTCCACCGAGCAGACCGCGTTCATCACGTTGTCCGAGGAGGGACGGTCCGCGGAGCGCTGGCTGCCCGTGAAGACGATGGGGACGGGCGTGTCGAGGATGAACGATAGCGCGCTCGCGGAGTACTGCATCGTGTCCGTGCCGTGCATCACGACGACGCCGTCCGCGCCCGCCTCGATTTCCTCGCGGACGGCGTCGGCGAGCTCCTGCCAGATGGGCGGCTCCATGTTCTCCGAGAGGATGTTCGCCACGACGCGGCCGCGGTAGTTCGCGCGACCCGCGAGGTCCGGCACCGCCCGCAGCACGTCCTCGGCGTCGAACTGCGCGGTGACGGCGCCCGTGCGGTAGTCCACGGTGGAGGCGATGGTGCCACCAGTCGAGATGAGCGCGATGGTCGGCAGATCGTCGTCGAATTCGACCTCGGAGGCGGCCCCCTCCTCGGATTCGCTCTCGACGTCGTAGACGTCTCGCTCCAGTACTTCGACGTCGGCCGCGTCGCGCTCGACGCCAATGTTGTAGCCGGAGTCGAGTTTCACGACGAGGTGGTCGGGTTCGGCCGACGGCAACAGCACGCCCTCGTGGGTCGTGCCGTCGCGGTCGACGCGCACGCGGTCCCCTTGGTTCATGTCGAGCTGCTTCCGGGCGCGCCGACGAAAAGGTTGCTACTCGCGTGCTACTCGGCGATGTGCCACTCGCCGTCCGCGCGCTCGACGACGTCCTGCTCGCGCAGCGTCTCGAGGACGCCCTCCACGAGCGGCTCGGGTGCGTCGAGGGTGGCGGCGACCGCGCTCGCGGAGCGCTCGCCGGACGCCAGCGCCGCGAGCACGTCCGCGTAGAGGCGTTCGTTCCCGTCGCCGACGGCTTCCCCGAGTTGGTCCTGGACGTCCGCGAGCCGGCCCTGCACCCAGCGCTGGGCCAGCGACAGCTCGCGTTCGAGGTCCTTGAGTTCCTGAAGTTTCCCCGCGAGGTCCGCGACGTCGTCGTTGCGGTCCTGGCGGATTCGAATGGAGACGTGCTGGCACCGCGTCAGGTCGAGGTCCGCGCTCGCGGGATACGCGGACTTCGCCCCGAAGTCGAACGGCGACAGCCGCACCTCCAGTCGGAGGTTCTCGGCGATGTGGAAGTACTTCCGGCGCTGGTCGTCGACCTCCGACTCCACGAGGCCGGCGTCCTCCAGCCGGCGGAGGTGGTCGATGACCGCCTTCGGGCTGACCCCGAGGTACTCCGAGATTTCCGTGACGTAACAGGGTTTGCGCGCGAGCAGTCGGAGGATGCGTCGCCGGTTCTCGTTGCCGAGTATGTCGAGCAGTGCCCCCGAGTCCATATTCACCCTGAGTTAGCGGCGAGCCCGGATAAGGGTGTCTGCTCTCGGTGGAATTGCGCGACGACTTCAGGGTTCGCCGGAGCGCTTATGTGCTCCCGTGGCAAACGTTAGCATACATGTTCGAGGCATTCTCCAGCGGCTACTACCTCGGACGGTTGTACGTCGAACCGACGCGCGGCGACCGCGCCGCCATCAACAGCCGTCACCACGAACGGGTCAACGAGCAGCTCTACGCCGACGACGAGGGCATCTCCCGGACAGACCTCCCGCTCGTGATGAAAATCGGCCCCGCACACCTCTCGGTCCACGGCGAGGACGACGTGCCCGAGCGCACGCTCGCCGTCCCCGAGGACGTCCTCGAGAACGTCGACGTCGAGAACCCGCCGTCGCTGGAGGAAGTCCTACTCGCGAAACGCGACCACGCCGCCCGCCTGTTCGACATGGGCGCAGTCTGAGTTACTCCTCGTTCTCCCACGCGAGTTCGGCCGTCGGAACGCGCGGCTCCACGAGTTCTCGCACTGACACTGGGCCCGCCGACACCCGCGGCCCGGGCGCGACGACAGACTCGACGACCAGCCGCTCGGCTGGCGAGGCGTCGTCGATGTCGACCCAGTCCGTCAGTGCAATCGTCACGTGTTATCTTTCCTCACAAAGCGCAAAAGCGTTGAGGCCGACCGGGAACGCTTAACCCGCCTGCCACGCACCACCCGACCAGTGACGCTGGCGTCCGTCCCACGGTACGACCCCGACGCGATTCCCGCCGTCGGCGACCACGCGGTCGTCGTCGGCGCGAGTGTCGCCGGTATGGTCGCGGCGCGCGTGCTCGACGACGCGTTCGACCGCGTGACCGTCATCGACCGCGACCCGCTCCCCGCCGACGCGAGCGCGCGCCGCGGCGTCCCGCAGTCCCGTCAGCCCCACGTCCTCCTTGAAGCCGGGCGCGCGACCCTCGAAGACCTCTTCCCCGGCTACGGCGAGACGCTCGTCGAGGCCGGCGGGTTGATGCTGGACTGGACGACGGACCTCACGTACTACCAGCAGGGTGGCGTGCTCGCCACGGGCCCGCAGCCGAAGGTGCTGTACTCGGCGAGCCGCCCGCTGTTCGAGCACGCGATTCGCCAGCGGCTCGCCGCCCGCGATGGCGTTACGCTCCGCGGCGAGACGCAGGTCGTTGACTACCTCGCCGACGACACAAACGACGTGACGGGCATCGAAATTAGGGAGGGAGACGACACGGACGAGCTCCGAGCGGACCTCGTCGTGGACGCGACGGGCCGCGCGAGTTCGACGCCGTCGTGGCTCGAATCCCACGGCTACGACGCCCCGCCGGGTGACGACCTCACCGTGGACGTGGCGTACAGCACCGCCGTCGTGGAGCGTCCGCCCGACGACCGCCGCGCGTACTTCGTGCCGCCGTCGCCCCAGCAACCCCGCGGGGGCGGCGTGTTTCCCGTGGAAGGCGACCGCTGGCTCGTCACGCTCCAAGGCGTCCACGGCGACGACCCACCCACGGACGTCGACGCGCTCCGCGAGTTCGCGCGCACGCTCCCCATCGACGACCTCGCCGACATTCTCGCCACGCAGCCACTCGTCGAGGAGGTCGCGCACTACCCGTTCCCGGCGACCCGCCGGCGGCGCTACGAGGCGCTCGACGAGTTCCCGGACGGCCTCGTCGTGCTCGGCGACGCCGTCGCGAGTTTCAACCCCGTCTACGGGCAGGGGATGTCCGTCGCGTGCCTCGAAGCCGTCCTGCTCGGCCACGCGCTCGCCGACGGCACCGACGACCTCCCACGCCGCTTCTTCGACAGCGCCAGCGACGTCGTCGACGTCGCGTGGCTGCTCGCCACGACCGCGGACCTCGCGTTCGACGAGACGGAGGGCTCGCGCTCGCTCCCGACGCGCCTGTTCGACCGCTACGTCTCCCGCGTCGTCGACACCGCACACGACGACGGCGAGGTGTCCTCGACGTACGGCCGCGTGCTCAGCATGGAGGTTCCACCGACCGCGCTGCTGCGACCCGGAGTAGCGGCTCGTGTGCTTCGCCCGTAGGACGACGCTAGCGTTAGCGGGCTGAGAATCCGGTTTCCTGGCGGGTCGAAAGGGCGAGGCGCGCTCGCGTTCACATGGTCGCTTCGCGACGTAAGCACCACAGGAACGAGCGCAGCGAGCGAACGACCGCGAGCGCGCCGAGGGCTTTCACAAGGCCGAGTCGTCTCCGCTAGTTTCGTCTGCCCGTCCGAACACTCCGACCGTAGGTGGGAAACGCCTAAGCGGCCGGGCTGTCGCCATTCGTCCATGCTGGACAGACTCCTCGGGCGCGCGGCACTCAAGGAGCGCATCGAGGAACTGGAAGACGAAAAAGAGTCCCTGCAGGCGCAACTGGAGGCCGAGAGCGAGCGCCGCAGCGAGGCGGTCCGCGACAAGCAGGAAGCCGAGCAGCGCGTCAACGAACTCGAGGACAGGATTATCGAGTTGGAGGATCGCGTCGAGCGGCTGGGCGGCGAGGACGGCGGCCCCGAATTCCGGGGGCGTCGGGACCTCCGCGGGGAGCGTCGCGAGCGCGTCGTCGCGCTCCTCGACAGCATCGAGAGCACCGAGGAGGGCGTGCTCACGGCGTACGTGCCAAACGACCCGCCCGAGGACGTGCGGGAGGCGTTCGGCGACCGCGCGCCGCTCGTGGAGCGCGCCGCGCCCTGTCTCGTCGTCCGCGACCGGGAAGGCCTGCTTTCCGCGGCGCTCCGCCCGCCGAACCCGCCGGCGGCGTTCGAGGCGTGGGACTCCACGGTGCAGGTGGATCGCGAGTGGCTCGCGCCGACCGGGCGGTACGCGCTCGCCGTCGTGCGCGCGGACCTGTTCGCGCTCGGCGTCTACGAAGCCGAGATGGGCGAGGGGCCGCAGCCCGAGCGCGTCCACTTCGAGGGGTTCGAGAGCGACGTGAAGGGCAAGCACTCGAAGGGCGGGTTCTCGCAGGACCGCTTCGAGCGCCGCCGCGAGAGCCAGATTACTGAACACCTCCAGAAGTGCCAGCGCGCGCTGGAGGGCGTCGAGGCCGAGCACGTGTTCGTCGTCGGCGAGGGCACGCTGCTGGACGAGTTCGACGCCGACGCCACCGCCGCCGTCGACGCCACCGGGAAGCCCGAAGCCGCGCTCGACGACGCCCACGACACGTTCTGGACAGTGCCGCTGTCGCTCCTGTGACTCGATGATGTCCGGGTTGCCCGCGACTTTAGGTTTGAGGTGGAGCCTTTGGTCTTAAGGAGTGAGCGAGTAGGCCTACGCACTACCAATTAAACCACGGTGCTGTAGCATCCCTCCTGCCAGATATTAAGTACCGATACCTTCATATCTGAGATATGGAGGTCCGACGTACCGCACCCGTCAAGCTCGTTTTTCCCGACGAGTACCACGACGACCTCCACGAAACCGCCGAACAATTCCTCTACTGCGCGAACGAAGCCAGCGACTACTGTTGGGACAACACTATAGTAGACACTAGAAGTAATTGCTCACTTTAGGGACGGAGAGTTTGTCGAGAGCGGTGTCGATCGCTGTTGTTAGCTCGTCGAGTGAGTCAAAGAATCGGTTGCTCAGTGCCTTTTGCAGCTGT
>NZ_JAJJZH010000008.1:0-133007 GCF_021029015.1 Halobacterium sp. KA-6 | reverse complement strand
AGGTCGGCCAGTCCGGCAAGCAGGTGACCCCTACCGTCTACCTCGCGATCGGTATTTCGGGTGCGGTCCAGCACGTTGCCGGGATGAAGGCAAGTGAGACGATCATCGCGGTCAACACGGACCCGAACGCGCCCATCTTCGACATCGCGGACTATGGTATTGTTGGAGACCTCTTCGACGTTGTGCCCGCGCTCATCGAAGAGTTCGGCGGCGAACCCCCGAGCATCTAGCTATACGAGATTTTTGTTTGGGTGGTAAGAATTCATCCGGGCTTGGGGACTTACGAGTACAACTAATCTGCTCTTATACGGATTTCAGGAGAATACCTCGACTGTATGAGATAATATCCTCAATCCAGCGGTTCGGTACTGTGGGATATCCGCGTCTTCAGGCATGACGAGGGTCAATACGGCGTGTATCACTTCAGCTGGGGGTGGGATTGTGCGAACGAAAACTACCAATATTACTTAAAAGTGCGAGTATTTTGGATAGTGATAATATTGGTTAGACAGGGATCGGTCTCCAATACTCCGTGGAGTGCTAATACAATGATATTCGATAGTAGGCCCGATATGTGGTTTAGCAGATGGAATTCCGATGGGGGATTCTGGGCCGGGCTATCGGTCAGATTAAGCTCTCTCGTACTTCGGTCGTAAATATCCGGTGATGAACTGTATATTACGTCCGTAGGTTTGTAATACCTGCGTGAGAAAGTAAATCGATCGATGTGGGTGGGACGAAGACTTACAAACACATGCTTGTTATTCGTGGACGTCTGAATAGACCAGCCACAAATTGCCCTTCCTATATATTGTTGCTTTAAATGCTATAGCAGAGTTACAACTCGTCTCGGCCCACAGTTTCCGGAATACCCTCCACACTAACGTATAAGAGTAGGCGAGGGACGAACTAGCTACTAATCATCGTAGAACCGATCTGTACCGTGGTTCATCCGCAAAAAATGAGTGAAAAAGTGCTAGACCTAATTCAGATATCCTCCCTTATTTATACACCCATCATATAGAGACTACTAATTGGTACCAATACCCTTGGTGAGAGTTAACGAGAACAAGCTCAGAGCTGATTTTCAACCAGGAACAATATAGAATCGGCTAGTTGAGTTAGTTGCTCAAGATGCTCACAGACCTGCTCAGCGAGAGCTATTAACATGATTTTGATGTACCGTGGGAAACGGGCTGACAGCGACGCCGCTTGGGGTTAAGCGTTCCTCGCCATCAAACTGGTTTCGCTTTCGAGAGACAACAACAGTTCTCGTTGAATTATGCGTGTACACTCGATTTAGTTCAGGAAAACAGACCGACTTACTCCATGGGATTCCATGACTCAAAGACACCTAAACCAGAGATGAAACGCATCGGGATTAAGCTCCGTAACTTCAGCAATAGGAGATAGTCAAATGAGATTCGACCGTTTACGGCGTTTTTACGCGACGCTAGCTAGGTGTACTCGTCGTAGGTGGGCTGTCCAAGTTTGTTCTCAGAAACTAACATTCGTCATCAGGAGTGTGCTGGGCCCGCTCTGCCAACCGACAATCGCCGGAACCAAAGACGGACAAGGGAATCTATTGGTTGTTTGCGCAAGATCTATCGACTAGCTGAGTACAACCATTATCTGGATATTAGGGCGCGCGCTCTATAGACGAAACAGCGGTAACACGCCTTGATATTGCCGTGCAGAATTATACGATCATGTGTCGACGGCACTGCGATGATTCAACACCAGTTATCCGGTCGCGCTTGTTGACTCCCGGCCGGTATTCTCCTGTCACAAGTTATTATATAGGTGCGGTCGCTATCGCCACCTATGCAGATTGCCATCGTTGGCGGCGGAATCGTCGGACTCGCGAGTGCGTACTACCTTAGTAAGCGGGATGTGGATGTCACCGTCCTTGAGAAGGGATCGCTCGGGTCGGGGAGTACAGATCGCGCCAACGGCGGCATTCGTGCTCATTTCTCTTCACCGGTTAGTTCGAAACTCTCCCAACGAAGTATCGAAGTCTGGGAGTCCATCGAAACGGAATTCGACACGGACATCGAATTTCGTCGTCCCGGCTATCTCTTCATGGCGCGAACGGAGGAGACGGCCGAGCGTTTCCGAGAGAACGTCCGAAAACAGGAAGAGCTCGGTGTCGAGAGCGAGTTCGTCTCTCCCGAGCGTGCCAGCGAGATCTGTCCGGAACTGCACGCGGATCGATTTCTTGGCGGCGCCTACTCACCCAACGATGGTATCGCTGACCCACACCTCGGCCTGCAGGCCTTCTCAATCGCCGCAAACGAAGCGGGTGTCGACATCCGCACTGGCGTCGAGGTAACTGATATCACGCTCGACGGCAATGGCTCCGTCACCGGAGTCGAGACGTCCAAGGGATCCATCGAGGTCGACACCGTTGTCAACGCCGCCGGGCCATGGGCGGCCGAGATCGCCGAAATGGCTGGCCTCAATGTGCCGGTCACACCGAAGCGGCGCAAACTCGTCATTGTTGATCCTGAGACGCCGGTCCCCGAGTCCACTCCCTTCACTATTGATGCGGATCGGAGCGTCCATTTTCGTCCAGAACGCGAGGGGAACGTCGTCGCTGGCGGCCACTTCGCTGAGGCTGATCCGGCCCAAGATCCAGATGACTTCGAGGAGCGGGTTCCGCTTGAGTGGTCTGCACAGGTGGTTGAGGCAGCTTCGGACACCGCGGGATACTTCGGCCCGCATTCGGAGATTCGCCGCGCTTGGGCAGGACTGTACGCCGTCACGCCGGACCACCACCCGATTATCGAGGAGACGCGACCCGGCTTCGTCAATGCGATTGGCTTCTCAGGGCATGGATTCATGCAGTCGCCCGCGACAGGCCAACTCGTCGCCGAGCTCGTCGTCGATGGCGAGGCGACCTCGATCGACATCTCATCACTGACCTCAGATCGATTCGAGGGAGGCAGCCCGCTATCAGAAGGCACCGTTATTGACTAATCGTCTGGCGCCCGCCGTCGAATAGCGTCTTTACCAATAGTTTCTCGCCTTATCTGGCAGTGGTGTCCCCGGAAGTGTCCACGGCCTCGGAGCGGGAGTTTTTTGACCGTGCCCTTTGAGAGGCTGTGCATGGACTCAGTTACTCCTGCTACGCGCATGGCGTCGGTGCCGTTTTCTGGGATCAGAAAGATCTTCGAAGAGTGCGATCGCCTTGAGGCCGAGGGCGAAGACGTCGTCCACCTCGAGATCGGTCGGCCGGACTTTGACACGCCGAAGCCGATCAAGGAAGCGACGGCGACAGCGCTCGAGAACGGTCAGGTACACTACACGTCGAACTACGGGATTGCGCCGCTTCGCGAGACAATCGCGAAGAAGTTTGAGACGGAAAACGAGGTAAGCTACGATCCAGACGGCGAAATAGTCGTCACCGCGGGCGCGACGGAGGCGATCTTCGTCTCAATTCTTGGCCTGATCAACGAGGGGGACGAGGTTCTCCTCCCTGATCCCCGATGGACCTACGGTGCACACGTCGAACTGGCGGGCGGAACGCCGGTCTCCTACGAGCTCGATCCCGAAGACGGCTTCCAGCCCGACCTTGACTCGCTGGAAGCTGGTGTCTCGGAGCAAACGAAGCTGCTCGTCGTCAATAGCCCGCAAAATCCGACGGGGTCAGTACTCTCACGGGAGCGCGCCGAGGCGATCCGCGACTTCGCTGTCGAGCACGACCTTATAGTCATCTCCGACGAGATTTACGAGAAAATCCTCTTCGACGACGCGACTCACCACAGCCTGGCATCGCTCGACGGGATGCACGAGCGGACAATCACGGTCAACGGCGTATCGAAGGCCTACTCGATGACTGGCTTCCGACTTGGCTACCTTGGTGCGCCGCCGGAGCTGATTGATCCAATCATTCGCGCGCGCCAGTACACCACGACCTGTGCTCCGTCACTCTCGCAATGGGCAGCCGTTGAAGCGATTGATCGCGACCCACACGGTCCGCTCGTTGAGGCTTTCGCCGAACGGCGCGAGCGCGTCCTTGAACGCCTCGATGCGATCGACGGGATGACCTGTCCGGAACCTACCGGCGCATTCTACGCTTTCCCAACGATTCCGGACGGATTCGACGACGAGGAGGACTTCGTCTGGTCGCTCCTACAAGAAGCCGGCGTGGCGTTAGTCCCGGGTACCGTCTTCGGCGACACCGGCAAAGGCCGGGTTCGCATCGCCTACTCGAACTCGCTTGAGCGGATCGATGAGGCATTCGATCGGCTTGAAGCCTGGCTGTAACCGACTGCGGGATTCCTGACCGTACGGAGAATTTTCGCCGGCCGGTCAACCGCGACAGGACCTACCCACAACCGAAGTAATATGGCTAAGCGCTCGCCAAGTTGCACGTACATGCCTATCCAACTAACCAGGAACGTTACACTGGACGCTGCCTTGAGCAGTGAGACCGGCCGGATTTCCGTCGAAGTCGTTGTACGAGAGAATGCGAACGTCGTCAACGGCCGTAGACACTCTCAGCGACTGACTCACCATCGGAATCCAAAGCGACAAGACCGAGGACGAAAAAGTCGAAAACTTGGTCGATACGGCGCGCAGCGAGTTCGGTGGGCTGGGTCGCCTGATAACGAACGCGGGCGCGTCGAACCTGTAGGTCGATGACCGTCATCGTTGTCGGCGGGGGCATCATCGGCCTTGCCAGTGCATATGAACTCGCCGAACGTGGCTCCAACGTGATGCTCCTCGAACGCAACAGCGTGGGTGCCGAGAACTCGATCCGGACCGGCGGCGGGATTAGGGCCCAGTTCGGAACCGAGATCAACGTTCGCCTCTCGAAGGCGAGCATTCCGGTCTGGGAGTCCTTCGCCGAGCGTTTCGGCGTTAATCCAGACTACCGCCGGCCAGGCTATCTCTTTCTGGCGCGGACGACAGAAACGGCGGCGGAACTGCGCGAGAACGTCGCATTGCAGAATGACCTCGGGATCGAATCTGAGTATTTGGACCCCGAGTCCGCCCGCAAGCATTGTCCAGGACTCCACAGCGAGAACTTCGTCGGTGCCGCTTACTGCGGGACAGATGGCTACCTCGATCATCATCGCGCGGTCCAAGGCTACCACGAAGCAGCCCTTGACGCTGGTGTCGAGATCCGTACGGGCTCGGAAGTCGTCGACCTCCAATGTCGCGACGGACGCGTCGTCGGTGTCGATACTCCTGAAGAGTCGTTCAAGACAGACGTCGTCATCAACGCCGCCGGGGCTTGGGGTGGACGTATCGCTGGGATGGCGGGCCTTAATATCCCGATAGCCCCAAAACGGCGGCAACTGCTCATCGTGAAACCGGAGCGTCCGGTTCCGGATGACACAGCGTGGACGGCTGACCTTGACGCTGGCGCGCACTTTCGTCCCGACAGTGGCGGGCGTGCGTTGGTGGGCGGCATTGAGGACCCTGACGACTCCCCAGTCGATCCCGAACGTTACTCGCACAGGCACGACGCTGCGTGGGCCGAGGACGTCCTTGAGCGCGCGGCCGCGGTCGCGGACTACGTGTCGCCAGCCACGAATATTCTGAACGGCTGGGCGGGTTTATACGCCATGACGCCAGACGGACATCCAATACTCGAGGAGTCGATTCCCGGACTCGTCAACGCGGTTGGCTTTTCAGGCCACGGATTGATGCACGCCCCAGCGGTTGGCGCCGTCGTGGCGGAGCTGACTCTGGACGGCACGGCCGAGACCGTCGACGTCTCAGTCCTGACTGCCGATCGGTTCGACGGTCAAAATCCGCTCGCAGAACATACCGTGTTCTGAAAGGGAGCTAGGGTTTTGAAACAGGATCGGGTATCCGTTCACGATGACTACGATTGGGTCGAGGAGTGAGAAGAACGACCGCCACGCTTCCGAACTTTTCCGGGTGAGTTGTTGGCAGGCGGATTTGCCGATGATGGGGGCGTACGCATCGTAGAGGTCGTCGTAGTCGACATTCCAGACGTCGCTATTCTGATCGAAGTAGGCGTGGCGGCGTCGATACGTGAGTTAATTCCACAACGGGGCGTGCGCAGACAACCACTCGAACAAGCACTGTCGGTACCGGTCGCTGACCGGGTTGGCAGTGTACTTGTTCGTTCGTTGTGGCCGCCTGCTTACATCAACGATCGTAGGTCGAGAATTGTGTAAGCGTTTGGATTACGGGATAGCGTTGTCTGGTGGTTTGCGTAGTGTGTCGGCTTCATCCCACGGCTGAAGCCGTGGGCTTTCGTCTCGAAATTCTGTAATATGGGCACTGCCCTCCACCTCGGGAATAACGGCGTCGTAGGGACCGACAGTGGTCTCGCCACGGCGCCGTTCGGTGAACGTCGATCCGATGATGCTCTCTACGACGAACGGCTCATCCGGCGAGGCGTCCGCTGACACCTGTCCCAATCGGCGAGCGGTCCACTTCACCGTCGGCAAAGATGCACACGTTGCGACTGTCGACGCCGTCGCGGTCTGATGGAGTGGTAAAGATCGTCCCGTGGAGGATTCCCAGATCGTCGTCTTCGGGGTACTCAATCGCGATCGCGTCGTTCACCGGCGTCTTGGTTGCGGAGCCAACGCAGATCAAGTCGACAATCTCGTCTGGTTCAATTGTAACTCCGGCCTCGGCAGCGGAGAGGTGGGTGTAGAACGAACCCCCGTAGGCGATCACGACCGTTACCTCTCCGACGTCGGGGACCTCGACAGTGAATTCCGGATCGTACACGAACAGGGGGCGTTTTCGAACGCTACCGAGGATACCCGATCGTAATTCATCGTCACACGAGGTCGTCTGCATCGCCTGTCGATCCCAGCTTGCTCGGTCGAACCCGCTCAAGCCTTCCCTCCGTAGGTGGCCAACGGTTCCCCCAGTACATCCAGGCGCGGCTCAACGCCGAGGCCAGGTGCGGTCGACGCGCGCATCCGGCCATCGGCCCGCTCAGGCGCCCCGTCGGCGGTTGTGACCGTGTTGTAGCTTTGGAAGTCGGTGCTTGCCAAGCGGTAGTCGGCTGGTGTGCTCTGTGCCAAGTGAGCGATCGCCGCCGTCGCGATCTCGCTGCCCCACGTGTCTTCAATGATCATCGAAAGTTCGAACTGCGCACAGAGGTCACGGATCGTTCGCGCACGCGTCAGTCCACCCACCTTGGCGATCTTGAGGTTGACGACGTCCATCGCATCGTCCTGATAGCCACGGACGACAGCGTCGATACCGGTCATCACCTCGTCTAAAACGAACGGGTGGTCGGTCTTCCGGCGGATCGCGCGGCAGGCTTCGTAGCTTTGACAGGGCTGCTCGACGTAGACATCGATGTCGTCGATCGCCTCGACAAGCCGCACCGCTTCGTGTCGTGTCAGGCCCGTGTTCGCGTCCGCATCGAGGATACACTCATCATCAAGTTCCGCCCGCGACGCCCTGATACGCTCGGCGTCGGTCACCGGATCCTCCCCAATTTTCAGCTGGAAGTTCTCGTAGCCCGCATCGTGGTAGTTGGCGACACTTTTGGCCATCGCCTCGGGTGTGTCCTGGGAAATCGCCCGGTAGAGCGGGACATCCTCGCCGAACTGCCCGCCGAGTAGCGTTGAGACGGGGACGCCGGCGGCCTTCCCCGCAAGGTCCCAGCAAGCGACATCGAGGACCGACTTGGCGTAGGGGTGGCCCCGAAGCTGCCGATCGAGCCGCTCCGCCAGCACTGCCGGCTGCGTGGGATCGGCACCAAGAACGGCTGGTGCCAGTTCCTCGATTGCCGCGCGAGCGCCGCGGGCGTATGCTGGCAGGTACGCGGAACCCAGCGTTGCGACTTCTCCCCAGCCAGCGAGACCTGTATCAGTTTCCAGCCGAACGATCGTCGAATCAAACGACTCGTAGGAGTTGCCATTCGACCAGTCGTAACTCCCCTCAGCGATGGGTAAATCGACCTGATACACCTTTATGCTCGTGATCTCCATGGCAAGTGCTATCAATGCTGTTCAGCGCATATAACTTAAACCTGCCGTCGACATCCAGTTGACATCAATAGGAGATAAACCCAACACCATCCAACTGACTTATATATTTATCTGTTGAGGGCGGGTTCTGAATACCCGAATAGTAATAACGAAAGCGCTCAAACTATTCAATGAGTCGAAGCCGAGCACTCAGATTGGAGAAAAACGATACTATGCCATGGGGAGTCAATTCAGAGTTCACCGAAGAGGAGGGGCCTGAGATGGAGATTGAAGATGAGCCAGAAACAGTCGATCGGAATAAGGAAGGGACTGAGGAGACCCAGGACTTCGATATCGACGAAGCGATTTCAAATTTGGATTAGGATTACACGCTCAAAATCGTCGGGTGAAGCCGAAATTCCCTGCCGGGGTGCTACAACTGTCACCCCGTGGTGAAGACCCAATTCAATAGTGTCGACAATGACGTGGACAACCTTCGTATGCCCTCTATTTTGTTGACACTGTGCCATTCTGTGCCTGCTGGAACGAAGGATGACGTACCGTCTAGACTGTAAATCGCCTCGGGGCCAAGTGGTTCGAGAGAGTGAAGCTCTCTCGTTATCATGAGACGGCAAAGCCGTCTCGGGCGACACCCGAGGCTTTCGTGTGGACTCCCGTTCTATGCCTCGGTAGAGGCAGGGGGACGTACTCCCCGCTCATGTTCAGTGTCCCGTGATTCAAGCGCACATCTACGGGTGCGCCTCCATCGTCTGTGTTTTGCTGACGACGGAGATACTGCAAACCGATATTCTTCGCGGCGTTGTAGTCGGCGTGGTTCTCATACTCGCACTGCTGGCACTCGAACGACTCTCCCGACCGATTGTCGTCGTGGATAAACCCACACGTCGAACACCGCTTCGACGTGTTACGTGGGTCAACCTGCACGACTTCGACACCGTGTTCTTTGGCCTTGTATTCGACGCACTCGGAGAGACGTCGGAACGTCCAGACGTGTTGCCACGTCGCTTCGGGAATGTTCTCCCGAATGTGGGTCAAGTCCTCGATCACGATGTGCGAACAGTCGTTCTCGACAGCCTCCTCAATGAGTTCGTTCGCCACTATGTGCAGGTGGGTCTCGAAGCGTCCGTACTCTTTCTGCCCGACTGACTCGATGTTCTCGTGGGCGTGCCGAGAGCCACACTGCTGGAGCGATGCACGGCGTTTTTCGTACTCTCGACGCCAGTGATTGAACTCGTCTGCCAACCAGAAGCGCCCCGTCGAAGCAACGGTGAGGTTGTTCACGCCTAAATCCACTCCAAGAACTGTTCTGTGCTTGGACTCGGATTCAGACGATTCCTCGTCTGCTTGGACTTTCCGCATCGAAGCGTGGAGATACCAGTCACCGTCACGGTACTGCAAGTGCGGCATCCGAAACTCGAAATCCTCGTCGGAGACGTACTTTATTGGCGGCGTCTCCGAGTCGTCCGGAAGGATGTAATCACACTCAACGCGCCCGTCTACGGTGGATAGCGATACGTGGTCGCGGTGGAACGTCGCGCTCCGCTTGTCGTAGACCGCGCTATCGGCAGAAAAGTGCGGTTGCGACGTGTTCTCACTACGTTCGAGACGCGAGACTCCGCTTTTGACGGCTTCAACCGCCTGTCGAATCCCTTTCTGGACGAGATTCGTGGTTAGTCAGTTTCGTCTCGGAGTCGGTCGTAGAGGGCGCGTTCCGCTGTGGCTTTCGAGGTGACGTGGTAACCGTCGTCGCCGTGCCAGCACCACTCGCTCGCGGTGTTGGCGCAGTGTTTGAATTGATCGACAGTCTTTCGAAGAGGAGCATCGCCTCCTTTGGGGTGTCGAGTTTGATAACGGCGGTACGACGATACTCCACTGTATTTTCGCATATACTATTGATATTTTATATATGTGGGAGTTGGACAGCCATTATAGCGTGGTTTGTGTTATCGGTTGTCGGTTTCCTCCCCGACCTCAACGGTCGGGGCATCCGCCTCGTACCACCTGTGAATTCCCCGTTTTCCGCCACTAACGTTAATCCACCTCCTAGTACGATAAATATACGCCAACTCGGGGCAAGGTATTATGCCGCAGCGGCTACGACTCCCCCTACAAATGAAGGTCATCATTGTCGGCGGTGGGATTGTGGGCTGTGCGAGCGCATATTACTTGGCCGACCGCGGGGTCAACGTGACCCTCCTAGAGCGAACTTCCCTCGGTGCGGGCGCAACCGATCGCGCGGCCGGCGGCATCCGCGCACAATTTTCAACGGAGGTAAGCATTCGTCTCTCGCAGGCGGCTATCTCAGTCTGGGAAACCTTCGAAGACGAGTTCGGCGTCGACATCGAGTACAAGCGACCCGGCTACCTCTACGTTGCGCGCAAGGAATCGACGGCCGAACTCTTCGAGGAAACAGTGCCGTTCCAGAACGGTCTCGGCGTCGATAGCCGGATCCTTGACCCTGAAGCAGCAACTGAGTACGTCCCTGGCCTGCGGACCGAACAGTACGTCGCTACGGCCTACTGCCCAACCGATGGATTCGCGGATCCGCATTTGGGGTTGCAGGGCTTCTCGATTGCGGCGAACGAGGCTGGTGCAGAAATCGAGACTGGCGTTGAGGTGACCGACGTCCGCGTTCGCGACGGACGCGTCATCGGCGTCGACACGACTGAAGGACGCTATGACGCCGACGTTGTCGTCAACGCCGCCGGATCGTGGTCGCCGCAGATCGCGAAGATGGCCGGGATTGACTTACCGGTGACGCCTAAACGACGTCAGGCACTAATTGTCGATCCGGAATCGCCGGTGCCGGACTCCAATCCGCTTGTGACGGATCTTGATGCGGGTTGCTACTTTCGACCTGAGCGTAACGGCCAAGCGCTCGTTGGTGGCCACTTGGGCCGGGACCCGCCGCAGAACCCTGACGAATACGAGAAATCACACAATCTTGATTGGGCCGCGGACATCGTCGAACAGGTCGCCACTGTGGCCGACTACTTCGGTCCCGATTCGCGGCTGGTCCGTGGCTGGGCAGGCCTGTACGCGATGACGCCCGATCACCACCCTATAATAGAGGAGTCTATGCCGGGTTTTCTTACCGCGACTGGCTTCTCCGGTCACGGCTTCATGCAGTCGCCTGCGACAGGGCAAGTCGTCGCCGAGCTCGCTCTCGACGGCGAGGCAACGACGGTAGATGTTTCCCCGCTCACGCGTGATCGGTTCGATCGAGGGGAAGAACTGCATGAGACGTACTTCAGTGCCTAATCGGATTCCGGCATGAAGACGCTTGCCGCTGCGCAGCCGGAGGCATGAAACGTACTTCAGTGCCTAATCGGATCGTACGGGCAGCCCCGAAAAGCTCGTTCAGGCCGCAGACAAGCAGCCCCTCCTCAAACTGCTTCCCTGATCAGTTCGAACGATTGCCAACCCTCACGCCGACCGGTTGGAGTCAACGTGTTCAACTAGTTCTTCAGGGGGCTCTGTCCAGTCCTCGCCCCGGTCCTGCGGTTCGTAGCCGAGGACCTCTTTTGCGTGTTCAATGTCGTACCAGCCACGCTCGTTCTCGCTAGTCCCGAAGAAGATGTCGAACTCAACGTCGTCATCCTTGAGGCAGAGATCTAGCATCTGAGCCCAGTCACGCTCGGAAAGCCATGTCCCCTTTAGGCGCTTGACCTGCTCCTCATACGCGTCGCTGCCTCGCTCCCAGTCGCCGTTTTCGACGCCTTTCTCCGCGTCGCCGAACGGGTTGTCGTAGGGCGGCTCGCGGATGCTGGCAATGCGAATCGCGTAGAACTGCTCGGGATACTCGTGGTTCTCGATGTAGTATCGGCCCCAGTCCTCGCCAAAGGCCTTCGAGGCGCCGTAGTAGGAGTCAGGCCGTTCCGGGTCCTCGTGGGTGACCGTCAGGTCGTATTCGAACTCGTAGCACTCGGGTGCGTGATCTTCCTCGTACTTGCCCGCGGCGTGGATTGAGGAGGCGTAGATGAACGTCTCGACGCCGGCCTCCGACGCTGCTTCGATGACGTTGTGCGTGCCGACGATGTTACTCTCGTGGATCTGATCCCAGGTGCCGTCGGTTAGCGGGTAGGCCGCTAGATGGATCACGGCGTCTTGGTTGTCGAACGCCGGGCGAATGGCATCGTAGTCGGAAACGTCTGCGACGTGGGTCTCATAATCGGGATGGTCTTCTCGATCGAGATAGGTTAGTTCGTACTCCGGGTCGTCCAAGAAGTTGAGTTTGATGCCTTCTCCAACTCGTCCATGCGCACCGGTTACGAGCACTTGCATGACCCATAATTCAGGTAATTTTGTCATAAGAGTTTGGATGGTCATTACGAGATCCTCATTGATGACTATGGGACGACACACCTCGATGGTCGCGGAACGATACGTCGACAACTTCCGGGCGATCAAAATTTAAGTACCCCGTGACGAACTCTTACTATCGTGCTCCGTCGACACATCCACGCGCTGGCGCCGCTTGGCGCGTCCGCGCTGTGGGGTGGGATGTACGTCGTTGCCAAGTGGGGACTCTCAGTTGTCCCGCCAGTGACGCTCTCATTCCTCCGGGTGGCACTGGCGGCGATCGTCCTTCTAGCGCTCGTTCGGGCAACGAAGCCATCCCGGACATTCACCCGCGGCGAGTGGTGGAGATTCACCGGCCTTGGAGCGGCGATCGCAGTTACACTCGCGACCCAGTTTCTCGGCACGGAGCTGACGAACGCTAGTCAGAGTTCGCTGCTAACTGTAATGGTGCCCGTGTTCATTCTACTTCTGGGCGTTACGGTCCTTGATGAGACGGTGACCCAGACGAAGGTGGTCGGGCTGGTCATCACCTTGTTCGGAACGATGCTCGTCCTATCCGGGCAGTACGATTTCTCGATGCTCACCGACGCCAACCTCGCCGGGATCGGGGCGTTGTTCACCGCGAGTCTTGCGTGGGCGATCTACACTGTGTGGGGGCGCGATCTCGTCCGGCGATATTCGGCGCTCGAAACCGCGACATACGCAACGGTGATCTCCGTTCCCATGCTATTTGGGATGGCAATCATCGAACTGTGGATACGAGGCCCGGTGATTGACGAGGCGGTGATTAGCTTGCCCTTCCTCCTCGGCCTCGTATACCTGAGCGTCTTTGCCACCGCGATTTCGTGGTACCTCTGGTACAAGGGCCTTGAGTACGTCGACTCCAGCATCGTCGCGATGTTCTTCTTCGTTCAGCCGGTGGTCGGCTCGGCGCTTGGTGCAATCTTCCTTAGAGAAGATTTGGGTCCATTATTCTTTGCTGGCGGCCTCGTCATGACCGTCGGTCTCTACATCGTCAGCGTGCGAATGGAGGTCTAGCGGAAGAATTCTCACTACCGCGATAACCTGTGTGCCCAGAAATTCGCCGACGGTGATCAGACCCGTACCAGCAAACTCACTATCATAATGATGGATCCCTTTCTTCCCGATGACCTAATCACCCTTGTAGGTGCATCGGCACAATTCTGTTGGAACTGTCCGTTCGACCAGAGAGGCATGCTGCCCTGCCGGTAACAGCTGGCCTGCCACAGAGACATGTCGTTGATAACGAACCCCATCGACGAAGGCGCCCTTCCAGCCTGGGTGGGGATTGTTCAATCCACCTTGAATGACGTGTCGGCAGTAGGTGATGGCGGACCGACCTGCTCCTGACATGCCAGCCCAACTGGTGAGATTGGCTGATCCGCCGCAGGCTCACATTGACAACACGACGAGTGTCTACTACGTGCCCCGACGATCGTTGAGCGCCCCAGCGGGTCGACGATGGATTTAAGCAATATCGCTTTGACACGTGCGTATGGTATCAGCTGGCGAGCTAGAGATATTCAGACACTCACTCGAAGGCGCCGTTGAAGAGATGGGAGTCACCCTCCAGCGGACGGCGTACTCGACCAACATCAAAATTCGACGCGACCATACTTGTGCGCTGTTCGACGCCGATCTGCGTCACATCGCCCAGCACGACGTCGCACCGCAGCATATTGGGTCGCTTGTCTCGGTGGTACCGCGAAACTTCAAGGATCGCCTCAAGGACCTTGAACCAGGCGACGGCTTCTTGGTCAATGATCCCTATAAGGGAGCGGTCCACCTGCCCGACGTCATGCTCATTTCGCCGCTCTTTCATAACGACGAACTGATCGGTGTCGCTGCCAACTCGGCCCACCATGTCGACATCGGTGGCGGGACACCGGGCGGTATTCCGACCGACAGTACCGACCTCTACGGTGAGGGGATTATCCTTCCACTGTCGAAGGCCGTCGAGGACTGGGAGTACAATGAGACAGTGCTTGACCTGATCCGGCGGAATGTCCGCGGCGCAGAGATGCGCTTGGGTGACTATCGCGCCCAACTCGGTGCAAATCGCATTGGAGAGCAGCGCTACAGCGAACTAGTTGCAGACTATGGCGCCGACACCGTCGAAACCTATCTCGACGAACTTTTCGATGCGACCGAGGACCGCGTCCGGGCGGCCATCGCTGATCTCCCGGACGGAACCTATGAGGCCTCTGATTACCTCGACGGCGACGGAGTTGTCGACGAGCCGGTCTGCCTCAAGCTCGCAATCACGGTTGAGGACGACGAGTTGACCGTCGACTTCACTGGCACCGCGGAGCAGAACGAAGGACCGCTCAACTGTACGCCAGCGATGATTTTCTCCGGAACGATGAGCGTCATCATGGCGCTGCTCGGCGCTGATCTTCCGAAGAATGACGGCTTCTACCGCCCGTTTGAATTCATTACACCGGAAGGGACGATGGTCAACCCGAAGCCACAAGCGCCCGTCGCCTCTGGCTGGGAGATCCCTATGCGAGCGGGCGAGCTCGTCACGAAGGCAATGGCCGACGCACTCCCAGACGAGACGATTGCTGCCTCGAAAGGGATCGTCTGTAACATTGCCTACGGAGGTGATGATCCCCGCGACGATGGCGAGTATGTCTACTACGAGACGGTTGCTGGAGGCTATGGCGCGCGAAAGGAGAAAGACGGGATGGAGGCCGTCCAGACACACTTCCAGAACACTGCTAACAGCCCGATCGAGGAACTTGAGCGCGAGGTACCGCTGTATGTTCGCCGGTACGAGCTTATTCAGGACTCCGCTGGGGCGGGGCGGACCCGAGGCGGCCTCGGCGTGCGTCGCGACATGGAATTCTACGACCACCAGACGCGGTTTTCGATCCTCTCCGACCGGGCGAAGTCAAGCCCATGGGGTCTTTTCGGCGGTGAGAGCGGTCGCAGAGCACACTACGTGATGAATCCCGACACCGATAACAGGAAGGACGTGAGTTCGAAGTCAACGACAACACTTGACTCTGGAGGTGTCGCGAGCATCCAGACGCCCGGTGGCGGTGGCTACGGAGATGCGCTTGAGCGAAATCCCGAAGCCGTGCTTGAGGATGTCCGCGACGAGAAGGTCTCCGTCGAGGCGGCCCGCGAGGCCTACGGCGTCATCGTGACCAACGACGGCAACCTTGACCGCAAAGCGACCCGTGACCGCCGCGAGGTGACTCGAGCGGCGCGATCCGACGGAGAAGATTCAACACTGAGGCCGTCGGCTACCGAGAGTGAGGATGACGGAGAAGAGACACCGGCCACCGAATGCGACACGGAGGTGAGCGCTGAATGACCGTCCGAATCGGTATTGACACTGGTGGGACGTTCACCGACGTAGTCTACTACGATGAGGAGACCGGCGAGGTGTCGGTGACAAAGACACCGTCGACCCCACCCAACTTCGACCAAGGTGTACTCAACGGTATTGAAAAGATCCTTGCAGAGACGGGTGCGGACCCCGGTGAGGTCTCCTTTCTCAGCCATGGGACGACCGTTGGTACGAATGCGGTTCTTGAGGAAGAAATCCCGCCACTTGGCCTCATCACCAACGAAGGGCTGCGCGACGTTCTCGAGATCGGCGACCAAACGCGACCGGAGCTGTATAACCTCCAGACGGAGAAGCCGCCGATGCTCATCTCGCGGCGACACCGCAAGGAGGTGCCTGGACGCCTCAATGCCGACGGAGAAGAGGTCGACCCACTTGACGAGGCGGCGGTGCGCGAGGTCGCGCACGAATTCGTCGACACGGACGTTGAATCAGTTGTTGTCTCGATGTTGTTCTCGTACCTGAACCCAGATCACGAACGTCGTGTAGTCGAGATCGTCGAGTCGGAGACGGGACTCGACTGTACTCGATCATCGGCGGTTCACCCTGAGATCCGCGAGTACGATCGGACGATCACGACAGTGCTCAACGAGGCGGTCAAGACGACGGTTGAGGAGTACTTCGCACGCCTCGATAAGGGCATCCTTGAGCGAGACATCGACGTGCCCCTCAACGTGATGCATTCCGGTGGGGGTATCTTCGGCACACAGGGCGCGACCGAGGCTGCGATCCGGACGGTGCTTTCGGGGCCAGCTGCGGGCGCCGTCGCGACACGGGACGTCACCCACGCGGAGGGATACCCGAATGCGATCGGGATCGACATGGGCGGAACGAGCGCCGATGTCAGCATCGTCCGAGAAGGCGAAATCGTCCGCTCTACATCAGGCAAGATCAACGATCTTCCAGTCAACACGCCGATGATTGACATTAACACCGTCGGCTCCGGCGGCGGGTCAATTGCCTGGCTGGATGCCGGCGGCGGCCTCCACGTCGGCCCCGAGAGCGCGGGCGCCGACCCCGGACCAATCTGCTACGGGCGTGGAGGCGAACAGCCGACACTCACCGACGCAAACCTCCTGCTCGGACGGGTAAGCCCCGAAAATTTCTTGGGGGGTGAAATGGACCTCGCCGTCGAGAGAACCCGCGAGATATTCGAGACGGAGATCGCGAACCCACTAGGCGAGACCGTTGAGGAGGCTGCCTTGTCGGTTGTCCGGGTCGCCAACGCTGGCCTGGCACGCGAAATTCGCCGTGTAACAGTCGAACGCGGACACAACCCAGCGAGCTTCGCGCTTGTGGCCTTTGGCGGCGCTGGCCCGATGCAGGCACCGTCGGTCGCTGCGGAGTTGGACGTCAAGGCGACAATCATCCCGCGAAATCCGGGCGTGTTCTCCGCTCGCGGCCTCCTGCTCGCGGACATGCGCATGGACGAGTCCCGATCGGCCCGCGCCGCCGGTGACGACCCGGACGCCATCAGTGAGGGATTCGACGAACTCATCACCACCCTTCTTGAACGCTTTGAGGAGCAGTCGATCGATCCCGAAACGGTCACCGTCGAACGAAGCGTCGACCTGCGCTACAAAGGTCAGTCATACGAACTTACCGTCGATGCTCCCGACGGCGAGATCGATACCGCTGCACTTGAGACCGTTCGTGAGCGCTTCCACGCCGCCCACGAGCGCCGGTACGGCTACGGGAACCCGGACGAGTCAGTGGAGTTCGTTACCCTACGGGTCAACGGGGTTGTCCCGACACCCCGGTTTGAGGACGCGCTGACGGCTACCGACGAGGAGGCCACCCGGACGAGCCGCGAGGTCTACTTCGCGGATTCAGGCTACCGGAAAGCCAGTGTCTACCGCCGCGAGGAGCTAGCGCCTGGCACGTCCGTTGAGGGTCCAGCGATTCTTGAAGGGGCCGGCTCTACGACAGTAGTTCCACCGGAGACCACGGCGAGTATCAGCGCGGACGGTAACGTCGTAATCACGCGATAGGCGGCCGATCGTTGCCTGTCTCTGCGCTCTACTTCCGGTCCGGTAATCACACACGATCGTCATCCCACTTCATCAAGAATAACGATTGACTCTGAAAGTAATAGTTCAGCCAAATGGAGTTGGATACGAGAGCTTCATCAGGGACTCAGATACTTCCTGTCAATTCAGAAACCGAATTTATATTGGACTTTACAACCGCTGAAGCGGATGTTTTCTGGTATGAACCACTAGAAACCGCTCTGTTACTCTTCATCCTTATTTGAACACCGCTTGCTCCGGGCGATATTTTCCATCTAAATGGAAGTGATAAAAACAGAAAATTATATAACAATGTGTTAGGAATTGTGTGGCATCCGTGGGACGTTCCCTCACGGAGTTAGATCATGACACATGACGAAACCAACACGGACGACAGTTCAATGAAACGGCGGCCAATTCTAAAAACGATAGCAACCGGTGGTGTGACGGCCGCACTGGCCGGCTGTCTAGGCGGCGATAACAGTGGAAATGGCGGAGACGGAGACGGAGACGGTGGCAGTGGCGGAGACGGTGGCAGTGGCGGAAACAACAGCGGAGCCACCTATGACGTGGGACTCGTCAACCCCTACTCGGGAGACCTCGCTCCGTTCGCAGATCGGAACGATCGCGGGAGCGACCTCGCACTAAAGGAAATCAACAACGAAACCGTTGCCGGTGGAACGATCAACAAGATCACCGCAGACTCCGAGACCACATCAAACGCCGGCGTGAGTGCGGCCCAGAAGCTCGTCAACCAGGACGGCGTGGGAGTTCTCACCGGCCCCTGTTCAAGCGGGGTGGCAGTATCGATCGCGGAATCAGTCACGATTCCGAACGAGATCACGCACATCATGATTAACTCGACGGCGCCCGGAATCACCGATCTCGAGGATAACGGATATGTACTCCGGAGCTGCCCGTCGGACGCGTTCCAGGGGCAGGCCCTTGCCCAGGTCGTCTCGGACAACGACATCTCATCAGCGTCCGTAATCATGGTCAACAACGACTACGGACAGGGCCTCGCAGACGCCTTCCAGGAGCGGTACGAGGAGCTCGGAAACACCGTCGAGACAAAGATCCCCGCCGAGCAGGGACGCAGTTCGTACTCGACCCAACTCAGCGAGGCAGAAAACCCCGATCCGGAGGGCATCGTTTTCATCGTGTACCCACAGACGTTCCAGACGATGATTCGCGAGGCCTACGAAATGGGTATCCAAGAGAACTACGAGCTATTCGGCGCGGAGAGTATGGTCTCCGACGAGGTCGAGCAAAACGTCGATCCAGCGGCGATCAATGGGATGAAGGGGACCAACCCGAGCCCGCCGATCGAGAGCGATATCTATCAGACCTTCGCGGAGGAATTCCAGAACGAGTACGACCGCCAGCCGACGGTCTGGGCGGCCTACGCCTACGACGCGTACATGATGCTGGGGCTTGCGATTCACTCGGCGGGCGAGTTCAGTAGCGACGCGGTCAAAAACGAGATCTACGAAATCAGCCGGCCCGAGGGGACCGAGGTTTCCTCGATCGCAGAGGGCAAGAGTGAACTCGATGCCGGAAACCAAATTAATTACCAGGGTGCCAGTGGGAACGTCAATCTAGACGAGAACGGCGACCCGTCTGGATCCTACCAGCACTGGGAAGTCATCGACGGGACGTTCGAGATGCAGGGCTTCGTCGATACCAGCGAGTAACCAACACTCCCATCGATGGCATTTCAACTTCAATTGGTCGTGAACGGTATCGTCTTCGGCAGTATCATCCTCCTCGCATCGGTTGGGCTCTCGCTACTCTACGGCATCGGCAACTTCGCGAACTTCGCCCACGGGGAGTTCCTGACCCTCGGTGCGTTCATCACCTTCGCAGGGTACGTCACCCTGGGACTGCCGATTTACGTCGCCGGATTCATCGCATTTGTGGCCGTTGGGCTCCTCGGTGTGGCCCTAGACCGAACCCTGATGGCCCGCCACCGAGATTCCACGCCGATCGTCCTATTGATCCTCACAATCGGGCTAGCACTGTTCCTGCGAGCTGTGATCCGGCTTCAGTGGGGCGACAATCAACGAACGCTCTCGATGCCGCTTGAGCAGGGGACACAACTGCTCAACGGGTCATTCGGCTGGATCAATTACAGCCTTCGACTAACCTCAACGGACGTCATCATCGTCGTCCTGGCACTCCTACTCGCGACGGCGACGCACCTGTTCCTGACGCGGACGCGGATGGGAATCGCAATGCGGGCGACATCCGACAACAAATCCCTCGCAAAGGTCGCCGGGATCGACACCGAAAACGTGATGACCGTCACCTGGGCATTATCGGGTGCTCTCGCCGGTGCCGGCGGCATGTTGCTGGCAATGCAGACCGGCGTGCTGTTCCCACGGATGGGATTCAACATCGTGTTGGTAGTGTTCGCGGCGGTTATCCTCGGCGGCATCGGCAGCCCGTACGGCGCGATGCTCGGCGCGTACATCATCGGCATCGCTCAAGAGACAAGCATCATGATACCTGGTGTCGCAGCGGAGTACCGATACGCATTCGCGTTCCTGATTATGATCGCTGTACTGCTCTACAAACCGGAAGGAATCGCTGGAGGGAGGTGGTAAAATGGCCGTAAGTGGAACTGCAGCGTTCCTCGTCAGCATGTTGACGCTGGGCGGCATCTACGCCATCCTGGCGATCGGACTGAACCTACAATGGGGTCAGACCGGCCTGTTCAACATCAGCGTCGCCGCCTTCTGGGGTATCGGCGCCTACACCGCCGCGCTAGTCACAAAGATCGGCGGCGAAACAGCGTTCTCGTGGGGGCTCCCATACCTGTGGATCGATGCGTTCGGCATCCCAATTCCCATTCCAGTTGCGGTTATCCTAGCGGCGCTTGTATCCGGGGTGATCGCTGTCCTCATCGGCATTCCAACGCTGCGGCTGCGAACGGACTACCTCGCGATTGCGACCCTCGGGCTCGCTGAAACCATCCGCCTGATCTTCCTCAACGAAGGCTGGTTGACGGGCGGCGGAACGGGATCGACGGTGAACAATCCACTCGTCGCCCTTGAGTACAGTAACCTCACGCTGCTCGCGATCACGCTGATTACACTCGGTATCGTTTACTGGCTTGCCGAACGCGGCGTTCAGAGTCCATGGGGACGCGCTCTAGGAGCGATCCGCGACGACGAAGACGTCGCTCAGGCGCTTGGGAAGAACACGTTCTCGATGAAGATGCAAGCGTTTGTCATCGGAAGTATGATCATGGGAGTCGCCGGGGCGCTCACGGCGCTGCGGCTCAACTTCATCACCCCATTTGAGTTCATCCCTGAGTTCACGTTCTACGTCTGGATCGCCGTCATTGTTGGCGGTAGCGGCTCGAACCGCGGGGCGATCCTCGGCGCCGGATTCCTGATGGTCCTCCTCCAAGGACCTCGGTTCATCAGCGACTTCCTACCCGGCCTGTCAGGTGGTGTGGCCGCCGACCTACGCTTCCTACTGATCGGCCTGGTGCTGATACTGATCGTGACGTACAGACCGCAGGGATTCCTCGGAAACAAACAACTCATGACGGAGAACAACACATGACCGAACAACTCACGTCGGACGGGCGGATCGACCATCGCGAGCGCAACTGTCGGACCCACCGCGCAGAGGTGACCGTCGCATGAGCGACGAACCGCTGCTGGCTGTCGACGGGATCGAGAAGCACTTCGGCGGCATCACTGCTGTCGACGGCGTCGAATTTGAGATCGAGGAGGGTACGATTGTTGGCCTGATCGGTCCGAACGGCGCCGGAAAGACGACGACGTTCAAGATGCTCAGCGGCTTCCTCCCGCCGGACGCCGGTGAGATCCGCTACCGTGGGACCGACCTCCAGGATATCATGCAGCCGAGCACTTCAGATAAGACCTACCTCGGCGGCTCGGCGGCACTCATCGCCGGTCTCGGTGGCCTCGGTCTTGCTGCCCAGTCCGACCCCTCGATCGCTATCGAGGCGGGCGCAACCGCGATCGGAGCGGGAGTCGGACTTGGCGCCTATCACGGCCAAGAACTCCTCAAGACACGCTACTTCGGCCACAAGTACAGCCGACCATTTCAGGTTTCGCGCGCAGGAATGATGCGAACATTCCAGATAACGCGTGGCCTGGAAGGCCTGACTGTCTTCGAGAACCTGCTGCTCTCCCCGAAGGATCAACCCGGCGAGAACGTCATCAAGTCATGGCTGCACTTCGACAGCGTCGAGGAGACCGAGGCCGAAAACCGCGAGCGAGCTGAGGAAGTCCTCGAGTTGCTCGACCTCGAACACCTACGAGACGAGTACGCGAGCAATCTCAGCGGTGGGCAGCGTAAACTGCTTGAACTCGGCCGCGTGCTGATGGCCGATCCCGAGCTGATCTTGCTCGACGAGCCCGTTGCCGGCGTCAACCCAACACTGTCGAAGACGTTGCTCGCACGCATCAAGGAATTACGAGACCAGGGCTACACATTCTGCGTCGTTGAGCACGACATGGACGTCATTATGGATCTATCCGAACGCATCATCGTCATGCATCAGGGCAAGAAGCTCATGGAAGGCACACCGGAGGAGGTACAGGGCGATCAACAAGTCATCGACGCGTACTTGGGGGGCTGACGATGGCGCTACTCGAAGCACGAGACGTGGTCTCGGGCTACGGCGACGTCGAGATCCTTCATGGAATCTCAATTGACGTCGAATCAGACGAAATCATCTCGATCATCGGTCCGAACGGCGCTGGTAAGTCCACTCTGATGAAGACGGTGTTCAGTCTCGTAGACTGCTGGGATGGAACCATTACCTTCCGCGGGGAGGACGTCACGCACGACCAGACCTCCGATCTTGCGCGCAACGGAATGTGCTACGTCCCCCAGACGGAGAACGTCTTCCCGACGCTCTCTGTCGAGGAGAACCTTCGGATGGGCGGTTACATTCTCGGCGATCCACCCCAGGAGAACTATGAGCGTATCTACGACCACTTCCCCATCCTCGAAGACCGAAAATCCCAGCAAGCTGGTTCGATGAGCGGCGGCCAACAGCAAATGCTTGCGATGGGACGCGGGCTAATGGTTGACCCTGATCTGATGCTCATCGACGAGCCAAGCGCCGGCCTCGCGCCCGACCTCGTTGACGACATTTTCGAGAAGATTATCGAAATCAACGAAGACGGCACTGCGATCCTGATGGTCGAACAGAATGCGCGCAAGGCGCTGGAGTTCTCTGATCGGGGCTATGTCCTCGAGATGGGCGAGAACCGCTTCGAAGACACCGGCGACGCACTGCTCAACGACTCGAAGGTTGGTGAACTCTACCTCGGCGGCTGAAACCGAATAGTGCGGCTTTTCGGCTTAATTTCCTTCTTGATAGAAATCAGCGGTTATCGATCATTATTGGCTCCGATCAGTCAATCCGACGCTTGAGCGTCGCCTCCAGTTCCTTGAGGGGAACGGTCGGAGACTCAGGCGAGTCAGGTTGCCCGACATCCTCCTTGAAGCCGGTACCGGTGGCGACTAAGACGACGTCGTCGTCGGCGTTGATGACGCCGTCGTCGACCAGGTTCCACGTACCAGCGAGCGTGGTCGCCGAGGCCGGTTCGACGCAGGCGCCTGCGCGAGCCGCGAGCTCGGCGGTTGCGGCCCGGATTTCGTCGTCGGTGACGGCAACAACGCGGCCGCCGGTATCGCGGGCGGCCGCAAGCGCCCGATTCCCGCTTGGTGGGTCGCCGTTACCGATCGAGTAGGCGATTGTCCCGCCGCCCTTGATCGGAGAGACGGTATTCTCATCGTCCGCGAATGCCGCCGCGATCGGGGCACTGGAGGCCGCCTGGACGAAGTGGAGGGTTGGCAGTGAAGAGAGGACACCCGCTGCCTCGAGGTCACGAAGGGCTTTCCAAGCGGAGCTGGCGTGCCCGCCGCTGCTTACGGGCATCACGAGCGCGTCGGGCACGGCGGGGGCGAACTCGTCCAAGATTTCGAGGGTAGTCGTTGCCTGTCCCGCGACGCGCAACGGGCTGTCGGAGTTGACGAACGAGATCCCGAGCTCCGGCCCGAGCTCAAGTGAGCGTTCGTATAGCCGGCCATAGTTGCCGTCGACCCGAATGACCAGCGGATTGTACTGGGAAATCAGTTGTAGGCGTGTTTCCGAGATATCTGCCGGCACGAGGACGACGCAGGTGATGTCCGCGCTTGCCGCGTGGGCGGCCATACTCATTGCCATGTTGCCGTGCGAGACAGTTCCTACGGGCCGACCTCGCTCGGCGGCCGCCGTGACGCCGACGGCACTGCCGCGATCCTTGAAGCTACCCGTCGGATTCTGCCCTTCGTCCTTGAGGTACGTGGTGCAGCCCGCCACCTCATCAAGCATCGGCGTCCTAAAGAGCGGCGTCCCGCCGGCCCCGCTAGCGATTCCGACCGGTGGCAAGGCCGTCCTGGACGGATCACCTGACACTGTTGAGACATCTCCCCCTTCACGGGACGCATCCGTTGGTGGATCAATCGGAAGAACCGATTTGTAACGCCATAGTCCGGGCGCGTCTGGGAGCGTCTCCCACTCTAAGTTTGCGTCGTCCATCTCGAACCAGAGCGGTTCCCCGCAAGCACAGCGGGCGCGCTCCCGCTGGTCGTATTCCTCTCCGCACGCGTAGCACGTGAGCATCGCGGCCATATGAACACATTTTTCTCGGTCGTTCTATGTGTTTGGGTCCCTCTTCGAGGAAGTACATCGGTAAATGCTACTGTGCCCCAATGCGAATTAAAGCGGCCTAGAGCGTACTGACTTGACATCCTCCTCGGCATGAACGCGGAGGAATCCCGAGCGGTGGGAGTTTCAGGTTTGACGGTCTCACCGACCAGCCAGTCAGTGCGAATCTAACTGGCGGTTCACGGACTGAGTGGGTAGGAGTGCTGGGAGTGCCAGGCCCCCGGTACTCCTATCCTCGGTCAGATCGGGACTCTCAGAGTTGTTTGTGCCTCACGGGAGTCCCCCAGACGTCGACGGACTCGGAGTTACGTTTCGTGATGCTTCCAAGCAGTCCGGCACCGGCGCTGATTCATTATAGGAACCAGCTGTTCACCGGACTGGTTCCAGATACTGTCTCATTGCTTGGGCTGACAGGCCGCCTCCGTAGGACGGGGCGGAGTCCGCTCCGTCCCACCGATTCCTCCTCTACAGTAGGTCAGCCTGTCACGTAACCGTCACCGAGGGAAACGTGGGGGTGGCGTTTGAACGATGGTCTGTCACCAGAAGTGACGGGGCGTATCCACGCCGTCAACGGCCTGGGATTGCGCCTGTTCAGCCTATAATCATCGGGAGTGGATGCGGCGAGATCCCGTGTTGGCAACACTATGTTCGCGATCGACGCGACGATTTCTTGTTGACTACTGTCTTGGTCCTGTCGTCCACCAGATCGATCGGCTTGCACCCACGGACCCAGATTAGGGTGGTATCGGATTTCATCGTCGGGGGATTCGGGTTTCGGTCAAGAATGTTTTCCGCGGTCATGTCGATGCAGCCACGCAGTCCGCAATCATATTGTCGCGTGTCGTGATTGCCGAACCCGCCTATGCGTCGGTGCGAAGGTCGAGCAGATCAACGGCCTTAAAGGTCGACGAGCGTACCGACATCCTCCGCTTCGGCCAGTTCGACGACGGAGGCAGCGGTCGCAGCGTCGAAGACCGCCGAACCGACACTCTCGACCACGATGATCTCGCCTTCACTATCTCTCCCCGACGTTCCTTCTAACACGGTGGCCAGTGATCCTATCGCGTCGTCCGTCAGATCCGCCGCGATTACGTCCCCTGTCTCATGCGCCTCCCCGGGTACGTCGGCGAACACCTTGTTCGCTCGGTCGAAGGTTCTCTGATCGAGTTCCTGCATCTCGGGGGAAAACGCACCGACGGCGATGACGAGCGTGCCGGGGGATAGCCAGTCGCCGTTGAGGACCGGCGACTCCGCGGACGTCGCGGTCACGACGGTGTTTGCGGGCTCAACCGCGTCCCTAGCCGAGTCGATCGCCTCGACTGGTACGTTGAGTTCTTCGTTGAGCTCGTTCGCACAGGAGAACCTGGAGTTACTCGGCGAGTAGATGCGAACGCGTTCGACGTCGGTCGCGGCTGCGATCGCACGCGTCTGCCAGCGTGCCTGAGTGCCGGCCCCAATGACCCCGAGGGTGACGGGCTTGTTCGCCAGTTCACGGGCGGCCAGCCCGCCGATACAGCCAGTTCGCATCCCGGTGACGTGACTGCCGTCCATTACAGCTACGGGAAGGCCGGTGTCAGCTTCGTTGACGACGATTTGGGCGGTGATCGTTGGAAGGTCGCGCGTCGGGTTGTCCTCGAAGAAGCCAACCAGCTTCGTCGCGTAGTAGTCAGATCCATGGATGTAGGCCGGCATCGTCAGTCCTGTTCCGAGCGCCTTATCCGGTCGCTCAGGATCAAGGCCCTCCCCGACTGGGAAGTGCGGGCGTTCGGGGCGGACCACCTCGCCGCTCCCCTGCTTTACCATCGCCGTTTCGATGACAGACAGCAACTCTCCGATATCGAGCAGCGACTTCACCTGTGTCGCGTCGAGTATCCGGACCATTACTCAAGGCATGTATCTCGTCCGTGTTAGATCCATGCACTCAGGCGAAAGACGAGGGAAAGTGCGTTAGCAAAGAGAGATGGAGGCCAGTTAGCGGAGGTATTGCCGGGGTTGGCCCGTGTGCATTGCTTGATCTATCGAGAATACTGCCGTTTGAAACCGCTTGATCGATCGAGCGTCGCCCTACCTTACGGGTCGGTGTGGTCGTCGATCGCACTGGTCCGTTGGTCAGGTCACTCTCTCTGGATGACAAGTACGCCGACCAGCACCAGCAGGCCGCCGACGGCCGTCGCTGGGGCAAGGGGCTCGTTAAGCAGGATCACGCCGAGAATGACCGCAGTCGCTGGTTCTAAGCTCGCGATGATGCTCGCCCGACTCGCGCCGATGTAAGCCAGCCCCGCAAAGAATGCGCCAATGGGAATAGCCGTCCCGATTAGGGCAATCGCCGCTAGGATTGTTACCTCGTAACTGGTCGTGGGAATCGTCAGCGAGTCCGTCACTAGTCCAAAGATGATGAAGCTTGCACCTGCCGAGGGGAGGACGTACGCCGTTAGCGTTTGGGCGTTGACGTTATCAACGGCGATATGACTGGTCACGTAGTAGCCCGCGTAAACCAGTGCCGCTCCAAGCACGACTGCAATCCCGATCGGATCCGCGCCTGCGGGATCGAACCCGGAGACCACAGCGACGCCGCCTAGGGCGAGCACGAGGCCGACAACGGTGTAACGGGTGATCCGCTCGTCAAGGATGACATACGAAAGGACAACCACGAGCACCGGATAGGTGTAGATGACTAGGCCGGTCAAGCCGGCAGTCATGAACTCCAGCCCGAGGAAGTACAGACCGCTATGGACAGAGTAGAACCCGGCACCGAGGAGGACGGCGCCGCCGAGCGCTCGGCCACGGAGGCGTCTCAGGTTGCCGGTGTACGCCACGATCATCCAGAAGAAGAGCGTTCCGCCGAGAAATCGATAGGCAAGAACTGTCGGGATCGAGAGGTCTGCGGCCGAGGCATACTTTCCGAGAACACCCAGTGTCCCAAACGATGTCGCGGAAAGCACTATCAATAGGATGCCCTTTGTATCGTGATTCATGCTACCTTATGTGTATAACATCTATAAAAGAGTGGGCACTGTCTAGTCGGCAGTGCTCAGATAGGGGTTGAAAAGTGAGGCGGAACGATTTTGAGTAGTCTATGCTCGAAATCACCCGCATCAACGGAAGTAACGACTGCTTCGAGTTAGAATGTCTGGAGCGAGAGGCGACACCCGAGCCAGCAATGAAGCTCGGTATCCATCTAGCCGAAAAATCAATTTGGAATACAGTCTTGATTATTTATATATTAGGCGTCGAGCGCTGTTAATCCACCGTTCACAACTGGGTGTGGAAAGCAGATATACAGCCCCTCGATGGTGCCAATCCTGATCACGTCGCAGTTGACGAAACCGTGATCTAACTCAATGACGAGCGGTTCTGGCTGTACGCAGTGGTCAATCCCGACACGAACCGCTTGCTCCATGTCAAACTCTTTTCGGCGAGAAATTAGGTGACCAACGAAATGTTCCTTGCGAAACTTTGCAAGAAACAGCTCGTCGCTGACGCAGCCTTTCTCGTCGATTTTGCACCCCGGCTGCAAGCAGCACCCCATCGACATGGCCTCGGTTACAGATATAAAACATGGTAATCGAGACAGAGTCAAACGTATCTTTTGAGGGATAAAAAGACGAACGTCCCCGTTCAGTAATAGTTTCAACCACGTCGATTCAGGCACCGCAGAATCGTGGTTCCAAGCATTTGCCATCTGGTAAAACTCGTTAAACACGATGGCTTTAGGTGGTTTCTGGTAAGGCTGCTACCCTGGGAATATGGTGGCTACCTTTGATTTGTACATCTGGGGAATGGATGCATATCAAGTTTATAGATCCCAAAAATTCTATTACACTTAATTAAAATATATTTAGAAGTAATGGATTATATTCTACCGCACGTGAAACCGGTCCATTGATGGATACAAAAGCTGATCTACAGCCTATCGGTGCCATTAGTCCAGACCAAAATATACTGGAAGTGATGGTGATACGAATTACCGGCCAGCGGTATTAGCTCTACGTTACGATCGATATAATTCGATCGAATTCTGCATTTAAGCCATTAACGACGGAGAAGCAGGAATAGCTGGATAGTCATACAGAAGCCACACAAGAAATGCGACTTCAAAAATACAGTGTTTCTCGGTCTCCCCCATCGATCCCAAACGGTTCTATAGGGTAATCTCGATAAAGAATAACCATCTTACAATATTATGTTATTCTTCCGGGCAGTGTTCAGATAAGCCCATGAGTAGACACGTTTGGGTTGGCGTCTCGTTGCCGGTACGATGCTTGCCCACGCCGTCGAGTACAAGGTCGAAAGTTCGTGTGCTTGAAGGCGAGTACTGGAACTACGCCGACTACAACGCTACTAAAAACATCGGTTAGCGGGTTCTCCGTAAGTACCAAACTGGAGCGGGCGGAGACGCACACGTAGGCATGCGCTTGAACAGCGGAACATTGAACGTGAACGGCATCTACTCTCTGGCCACTACGAGTGGCTAGAATGAGAGTCCACGCGGAATCCCACCATTTCAGCGGTAGGTCGCTCAATCGGACGAAGTACGCGTAATTCTAGAACGCCGAATATCGTCTGGGGAAATATTAAGTCATAGGACTTAATTCATACATATAGAGGAGCATCCATGTCCAAAGAGCAATCCACGCCAGTGGGCAACGCGGCAATTAAGGATCAATATGAGCAGTACCTCATGCCAATCTGGAAAAGCCTCGACGTCCCAATCAAACGCGCCGAAGGCTGTACCGTTGAGGACTTCGATGGTAACGAATACCTTGACGTCTTCTCCGGTATTTCCGTCACAAATGCTGGACATCGCGAGGAAACTATCGTTGAGGCCGCCAAAGATCAGCTTGATGAATTCATCCACGGTTGTACGTACCTGCATCCCCATCAACCAGCCGCAGACCTCGCCGAGAAATTAGCTGAAGTCACCCCGGGGGGGCTACAAAAGACCTTCTTCGCGAATTCGGGAACAGAAGCCGTGGAAGGCGCGGTGAAACTCGCTCGGAAATACACCAGTTCGAAGGAAGTGATTGCGCTGGAGATGTCCTTCCACGGACGTACTCTTGGCTCCCTATCTCTCACTGGAAACAAGGCCTACAAGGATGAGATGGCCCCGACGCTGAATGACGTCGCACACGTAGCGCCGCCGTACAGCTACCGGTGTCCACGCTGTGACGGTGACTCTTGTACGGCGGATTGTGCAAATCAGCTTGAGCGCATTATTGAAACACATACGTCCGGAGATATCGCGGCCGTGATTGTCGAGCCAATCATGGGCGAGGGTGGGATTATCGTTCCGCCAGAGGGATGGCTCGAACGGATTCAGGAAATTACCCACCAGCATGGTGGCTTGCTGATTGTCGACGAGGTGCAGACGGGCTACGGACGGACTGGTGAGATGTGGGCTAGCGACCACTTCGATGTCGTCCCAGATATCATGCCGCAAGCAAAGGGGATTGCAAACGGTCTGCCACTCGGTGCATTTACCGCCCGCAAGGAGATCGCTGACGCCTTCGAATCTGGCGATCATCTCTCGACATTTGGCGGGAATCCAGTTGCCTGTGCAGCAGCCCAAGCAACGATCAATGAGCTTCAGGATGGTCTAGTCGCAAATGCACGAGAACAGGGTATCTGGCTCAATGATCGGTTAGCTGACCTCGAAGCATCCTACGAGGTCGTTGGAAATACCCGTGGCCTCGGATTAATGCAAGGCGTCGAGTTAGTCGACCCATCGGAGAGCGGCCCTATGGGTGTTGCGCCAGCACCGGACGCCAAACTCGCAAAACACGTTGGCAACCAGCTCCGTGAGGACGGTATTGTAATGGGCGTTGGAGGCTTCTACTCGAACGTACTCCGCTTTCAGCCCCCACTCCCAATCTCCCGGGAACAACTTGAACGCACCGTCACCGCGATCGAAGACGCGCTGGACCAAGAAGCACCCTGACTGCCCGTTCTTTTTGGTTCGGACGACTGGAGTATAGTGTCTACAACAGACAGTTGCTACAGTTGACTATTACCGAGCAGGCTTTCTGCGGGCTACTGCCGGATTCCTTCAATATAGGAAAGGTGTCGACTCCCCCGTCGTTCTGAAAGCTAGGGGATGAGGGGCTCCTCTATGGAGAGCGTACCGTCCGAAGCTGTGACGTCATTGTGCCAGTCTCGGATGTTGCAGTAGGCGGTAAGGGTGTCACCGAAGCCCGAGGGTTGGTCTTGTAGGGGAGGCGGTCGTCGCCAATCAGGGGGTACTCCACGGACTAGAAGGTGGCGTACTCGTGGTCGGCGACGCGGTTCGCCACTACGTGCGAAAGCGCCTGTCCGAGAAAGAGGAGGCGCGTACTAAGTGTCTCAGCTTAGTTCTTCGGCGAGTTCCGCGTACGAATCAACGACGAGATCTGGCGTGTGTCCCAAGCGGGTCTCAGGGACGCTGAATCGATTCACAAGGGCGGTTTTCATCCCTGCCGCTTGCGCTCCTGCAACGTCGAAGGTATGCGTTGCGACCATAGTGCATTCTTCGACCGGGCGATCTGCGTAATTCTCAATGTTGTGGTACACATCGGGATGGGGTTTGTATTTCCCGGTCTCATGCACGCTTACAATGCCATCAAGATACTCGTCAAATCCAGTATTGCTCGCCAATTCACGAAGCATTTCGGGATTTCCGTCCGAGAGGATATAGAGTTCATGACCTGCATCTCGAAGCTTTTCGAACTCCTCCCAATCTTCGTACGGCTCAAGGTGGCCGTATGCATCCATGATTCGATCTTTCTCTTCAGCAGTTATGCTAATGTCATAGTATTCTAGCGCGTACTCCAGTGAATGAACCGTTAGGTCCCACCACGTCTGGTACTCTCCCATCAACGAGACCTCCATCGAATACGAGATCTGATGGTTGACCCACATTTCAGACAGGTCTTCCAACACGTGTATCGGGAGATCGATGATCTCATTGAGCGTTTCTACAATACTATGCTGATTATGGACTGACCCATATATGTCGAAACATAACGTCTGGGACATACACAGAAACAGTATGATTCGACCCATATAAACGTTAGGTGCGAACCGCTATACTATCTCCTTGGATAAATAGTCAGTCATCATTCCGATATCTGGGACAAGTCCAAGCGTCGTACATAGAGAATTTGAATTACGCTCGTATGGATGTAATCCTCTATTTACTATTGTAGAATGAGTTTCGCAATCTGATCTATTCGATCTAAAATTGGCCTTATTGAAGCGATCCTCTTCTAATATCTGAGTAACAAATTCAATCGAATTTATTATGAGATATTTCTCCCTTGAAGGAGCGAGACGTAAGCCACTCATCCAGACAAGCAGGTAAATAGAACATATACTGACGTGGGTTGAGCGGTCTCGTTTCGGTAAGACAATTCGAGAGAATAGCCACTTGGATCTTTAGCTGGCGAATTATCTGGCCACGAGCCAAGAAGACCGCGCTCGGAAGATCGCATTCGAGCAAACTATGCCTGGCGAATGGTACCGGTTGGAAAACGATTTTTAGCTGGATAGTGCTCTGGATGCGGAAGAACCCTTCAACGAAGTATATTTGATAGTAAGTAGAATGGTAGAAATAGAAATATACCAAAAATCTACTAAGAGATATTAAGGGAAATGATACAAGACCGTCGATCAGGATCGACCTGATAGGCTGAACAGGCGCAATCCCAGGCCGTTGACGGCGTGGATACGCCCCGTCACTTCTGGTGACAGACCATCGTTCAAACGCCACCCCCACGTTTCCCTCGGTGACGGTTACGTGACAGGCTGACCTACTGTAGAGGAGGAATCGATGGGACGGAGCGGACTCCGACCCGTCCTACGGAGGCGGCCTGTCAGCCCAAGCAATGAGACAGTATCTGGAACCAGTCCGGTGAACAGCTGGTTCCTATAATGAATCAGCGCCGGTGCCGGACTGCTTGCAAACACCACGAAACGTAACTCCGAGTCTATCGAAGTCTACCGGACTCCCGTGAGGCACAAACAACTCCGGGAGTCCGAAATTGATGGAGGATAGGAGTCCCCGGGGACGTGGCACTCCCACCGCTCGGGATTCCTCCGCGTTCATGCCGAGGAGGATGTCAATCGGCAACGTGATCGGCCGTGTTGTTGGGCGCAATAACGGAGATAATGGCTTTTCTAGAGTAATATATCTCGAAGTCGTGGGCAGCATGCAGTCAGTCTTACTCGTCGTTAAGGTTGATCACAGTCTCCTCAACCACAACGTGTTCTGATTACCGCCAAACGGTGGACTGTAGGTCGGCCTTATACTATATATGAACGGTGAATAGTATTCGATTGACACCGAATATCTCAAGATCAAATATAGAATCTAAAATTGATAGTTTAGCACGGCACGGTGCAGCTGAATACTGTGGCCCAATAGCAATTATGAAAAATTCGAGGCTAAAATCCCGCTCTTCAGGGCGGGATACAGACGACAACTCCTCCACTATCCTCGTTCGATGGCACTGCTGGATATTCCATGCCCAACTATCGCTTTTAATATATAATCATTCATAACTAGTTATGAACACAGTTCGATGCTGGAGACAACCCGCACCTATCGAGCGAAAATCGCCAATCACTCTCAGGTGAGTGGCGACCTTGATGACTGCGGGCACTCCGCGTCGAAACTGTGGAACGTCGCTCGCTACCACACCCAACAAGAATGGGATGACACGGGCGAGATACCGTCCGAAGCCGACCTCAAGCGCGAATTAAAAGACCACGAACGATACAGTGACCTCCATTCTCAGTCAAGTCAGCGAGTTCTTGAAGAGCTTGCTGAGTCGTTCACCGGCTGGTTCAAAAAGCGCAAGAACGGCGACACAGACGCAAATCCGCCCGGTTACCTAAAGCGAGGCGACAACCACCCACGCTCTACCGTCACGTGGAAACAGAACGGTATCAAGCACGACTCCAAGCACAACCAACTCCGTCTGAGCAAAGGCTTCAACCTCAAGAGTCACCGTTCGGACTTCATCCTCGCAGAATACGAAACACGACCGGACGTGACCGTCGAGAACATCCAGCAAGTCAGAGCTGTCTGGAACGGCGACCGATGGGAACTCCACCTCGTCTGCAAAAAAGAGATCCCCGTCGAGGACGCACCGGGCGACAACACCGCCGGAATCGATCTCGGTATCAAGAACTATCTTGCTATCGCCTACGACGATGGTGATGCGGAGTTGTATCCGGGGAACGTGCTGAAACAGGACAAGCACTACTTCACCCGCGACGAGTACGACACTGAAGGCGAAAACGGCCCGTCACGCCGTGCGCTTCGCGCCCATCAGACCCTCTCGCGTCGGAAAGACCACTTTCCTGCACGCGCTCGCCAAGCACATCGTAGCGCGGTGCATCGACCACGAAGTCGGTCGCATCGCCATCGGTGACTTGAGCCAGATTCGTGAAGATGAGAACGGTGACTCTCGGAACTGGGGAAAACGCGGAAACAAGAAACTCCACGGCTGGGAGTTCGACCGCTTCACTCGCTTGCTTGAATACAAGGCCGAAGAACGCGGCATCCTCGTAGACCGCACGAGCGAGCGAGACACGAGCAAGACGTGTTCGTGTTGTGGACGGAAGCGAGACGCGAATCGTGTGGAGCGTGGGTTGTACGTCTGTGAGTCGTGGGGGGCGACGATGAACGCGGACGTCAACGGTGCAGTAAATATTCGCAGAAAGATAACTCAGAGTCCCCCATCTGGGGATATGAGTATCGGTCGGTTGGCACGGCCAGTAGCCTACCTGTTCAACCAAACCTCGGGGCGTTTCGCACCGAGCGAACAGGCGGGTTGCAAACCGTAATATCCCAACGCTCGGGAATCCTCGCCCTTCAGGGCGGGGAGGATGTCAAATGATGTTGAAATAGGGATTTTGGTCTTGACTGTCCTGCTTCTCCAATATGGATCTCGCGTTGGAAGCTTGGTCTAACAATTCATCTGCAATACGCCGGTTTATTTTTCCCGACTCATACGATATTTCGGTCCTCCAACACAAAGAGATCCGAGAATAGTACCTGCAGAGTTCGTGACGACAGCCCCGACGGACCGATATCCATCCATGTATTCCTGGTTATTTACAGCATATCCTTGAGAGCGAATCTCTTCAAGCTCTGAAAATAATTCATCACGATCAGTTATTGTTTGTTCAGTAACACTAGGCATCCCCCAACAATCTAAAATATCATTAATTTGATCGGTAGAAAGTTCAGCTAGAATAGATTTCCCAGCTGCTGTATTGTGCATATAAAAAGTACTTCCAACTTGACTCCCCGGTTCTTTTTGCTGGCCAACTTCATGATAGAGGGAGACGAGACGTCCATTTTCGGGGACAGTAAAGTCGGCCTCTTCTCCAGTTCGTTCAGCAAGATCGCAAACAATAGGTTCCATCGATGTAAATTGGGGGTTACTATTTTTCGCATATTCACCAAGTTGTAGGAACCCGAGGCCAACACGATACTCTTGCCCATATCTTTCCACATATCCCCTTTTGGCGAGGGTAGAGAGGTGGTTGTGCGCAGTGCTTCGAGACACCTCAAGATTATCTGCAATGTCGTCAAGTGTGCCCCCATCCTCCTGCATCAGAAATTCAATTATATCGAAGCAGCTCTCAAGCGATTTAATGAGTCGTCCTTTACTATTCGGAAGCATACCACCACAATACCAGTTCAGGTAATTAAAATGTACGTCTAATATGACGGACGCCAAGGCGCCATGACCACCCACGTAATGTATAGAATATCTGGTCGGGAATAGATTTAGGGCAATCCAGTAGCTACGATATTATATGATACCACCGATTGCTAGCAACTTCGTGGCAGGTGAGACACCTGGGGAGGCGATGGATCATGTCGACAAGTTGAACGACCGCGGCGTTCACGGCATCCTGAACCTCCTCGGCGAACACTACGATCAACGAGCCAACGCCGACGCGGACGCAGACGCGTACATCGACCTCGTCCACGACCTCGCCGACCGGAATACCGACGCCTGCATTTCGATCAAACCCAGCCAGATCGGCCTCAGCATCAGTGACGACGCCTTCGAGGAGAACCTCGCACGCATCGTCGACGCCGCCGACTGCTTCGTCTGGATCGACATGGAAGACCACCCGACAACTGACGTCACTCTCGACGCCTTCGAACGTCACGCCCGCGAAACTGAGGGCAACGTCGGCGTCTGCATCCAGGCGAACCTTAAGCGCACGCGTGAGGACCTCGAACGCCTCGCGGACCTCCCCGGCAAAGTCCGACTCGTGAAAGGCGCCTACGACGAACCCAACGACATCGCCTACAAGAACAAAGCACGCGTCGACGAAGCCTACGAGGAGTACCTCACCTACATGTTCGAAGCATTTGACGAGGGCATCGCCGTAGGGAGCCACGACCCACAGATGATCAACCTCGCGACAGAACTCCACGACGAACACGGAACCCCCTTCGAAATCCAGATGCTAATGGGCGTCCGCGAACAAGCACAGTTCGACCTCGCTGACGAGGGCTACGACGTCTACCAGTACACTCCCTACGGCAACAAGTGGTTCTCGTACTTCTACCGACGCATCCGAGAACGCAAATCCAACGCCTTATTCGCGCTCAGGGCAATCATCGGCCGCTGACATCCTCGGACGGGTCAACTAACGCGACCGAGACGTCGACCACACCGTCTATGATCTGGTCGGAACCCACTACTGGTGTTACCGATATTCCCATGTAAGGAAGCCACGCCGTTCACGGCGCGGAGGATGTCACTCTGTCTGGTCGATACCCTAATCTATAGTGGATGCACCGGATGCTGAATGGTCGAGGGACGAACGTGGAGAACCGTGCGGTGCTGTACTCCCTACCTACTGCGCTACTCGGTCGATCCGTTCGTTGCGTTGCCCCTTGGGAAAGAAGACTTAGCGCCTAATTCCAGTTAATCGTCGCTTGGAGTGCCGGCTTCGTCAGGGTTTTCGACGCGAAGGCCACTGGAACCGGTTGCATCTTGGAATTCTTGTTTGACTACCTCTGGTGGTTCCCCGGTGGCCAGACTCATGACGATAATGGCGATACTGGCGAAGATGAACCCGGGGATGAGTTCGTAGACGATTCCAATGTTGAAGAACAACCATAGAGCCACGGTCGTCATGCCAACTGGCGAACGAGGTCGCCGCTCGCGCTCGTGAGCGCAACGCCGCCATCGTCTTCGGTGATCTGACCGGGTTGCGTTTCGACAACGACGAAGGGCGGTACGTGAACGACAAGGCCCACAAAATGCCGTACGCGAAACTGGCGACCATCCTCACGTACAAGTCCCACCTCGACGGTCGAGAGTGCATCCCCATGCAGGAGTACGACACGTCTGTGACGTGTTGCGTGTTGGCGGTGTGGATCACAGAACTCGAGTCGTGCTGTTCAAGGACGGTTCGAGTGTGGAGAGTGTGGGATGGAGGATAATGGTGACAAGAATGGGGCGTCGAATATCGATCAACGAGCCGTCGGTAAGGACATTCAGAGCCCGCTATCGACGGTTGGGGCTGTTGTGGCTCAGCCCGAAACGCAGGTCGTACTCTAGGGAGCTACCAGTGAGATGGAACCTGCGAACTCCTCAGACGGCGTGGACTTAACCCTCAGTGAGGGCAGCCCGCGACTTTAGTCGTGGGAGAAGTCACAACGAGTGGTGCCGGCACGGCTTCGCCGACAGCCCCTACGCTCGCCAATCGCGACTAGTGTCGTTCAACCGCTCGCAGCCGTCTGTAGTGACGACCACAATATCCTCGATGCGAACACCAAATTTGCCATCGAAGTAGACGCCGGGTTCTACAGAGAAGACCATGCCTTCCTGGAGTCGTTCATCGTTCCCACTCACGATGTACGGATCTTCGTGGACCTCGAGGCCAAGCCCGTGCCCCGTTCGGTGAATGAACGCGTCACCGTAGCCCGCATCTGCGATAACTTCGCGTGCCGCGGTGTCGACGGCTTCAGCCGGTACGCCAGGCTGGATCGTCTCGATGGCCGCCTGTTGGGCTTCCCGGACGACCTCGTGGACCGTCTTGAATTCAGAAGGCGGGTCACCGCCGAACACGACTGTCCGAGTCTGGTCGCTCGGATATCCGTCGATTCGAGTTCCGAAGTCCAAGACAACGGGGTCACCAACGTCGATCTCACGGTCCCCGTGTCGGTGGTGTGGTTTCGCGCCATTCGGCCCGCTACCAACGATCGGCGCAAACGAGGTCTCTTCGCCACCATGTACGGTGAGCCGGTCCTCGATGTACGCCGCGAGTTCGGTTTCCGTCATGCCGACAGCGTCTGAGCCGAGATCGTGGACATCCGCCATGGCTGCGTCTGCAGCCACGCCTGCACGCCGAAGCGCATCGACTTCCGCTTTGGATTTCCGGACGCGAAGCTCGCCGATGACTTCACTAGCAAGCCCGAAGTCGGCTGCAGGGAATGTCTCACGGAGGTCGAGGGTGAATTGCGCCCACATACGATCGTCGACGAGAAGGCGCCCCTCACCGATGTCAAGGTCGTCCGCGACTTCCTCGACTAACGCGAGTGGGTCATCACCGTCGCCGTACGTCCGGACATCGTCGACCCAGGAGTCATCCTCGATGTGGGATTCGTAGAGTTCGGGTGCAACAAATGCGGGTTCGCCGTTCTCTCCGAGAATCAGGAACAGATGTCGTTCCATCGGCTCGTCCGTGAATCCGGAGAGGTACTGCATATCGACACTCGGGAACAACACGAGGGCTTCCGCGCCTTCGACAGCCAGCTGTTTCTGGCAGGCTGCCACACGCTCTTCGAAATTCACGCGTCGTCACCCTGCGTCCAGACATCGGCGTTCTCGTAGTCGTCCTCGATTCCCCAGTTGGAGATCTCAGACAGCGGGGGTGACTCGTACCCACCCGCCTTGCTCTGTGTCCAGCCGAATGTGGCGAGGTCGGCGAGCAGCTCGGCGAACTTGAACGGCGCCGTCACCGCGTCCAGGACTGGGACGCCGAGGTCCGACTGGAGGTCCTCGTAGAACCCATACTCGGCGGTACAGCCGAGGATGACAACCTCGGCGTTGTCTTCTTCGACGGCCGCGGTGGCGGCCTCACGGAGGCGTCGCTCGGTCGTCTCTGGTTCAGATTGGAAATCCAGCACTCCGAGGTCGGCAGTCCGGAACGATGCAAGGTGGTCGCCGAATCCGTATTTTCGAACGCGACCCCGCATCTGAGGGACCCACTTCTGCCTCCCGACTACGACCGAGAACGAGTCGCCGAGTGTCGTCGCGAGATGGGTTGTCGCCTCGGCAGGCGCCGCGATTGGCATCGTGTCACTAACTTCCCGGGCTTCCTCCAGTGCAAGGTCGTAGAAACACCCGATGACGGTGGCGTCGTAACCCTCGTTTTCAGCGCGCTTGACCTTGTGCAGGACGTCCGGCGTAACGAGGGACTCGTAGTAATGGTACTCGACGTGGTGTGGGCCACGATCGAGCGCCGTGACGTCGACGTTCGTGTTGGGTCGACCGGCAGACTGGAGGATGTCCTGGATGTCCCCCGAGAAGTCGGCGTGGGCTACCGGGTCGATCCAGAGGATGTCCGTCATTGGTCTGCTCGCAGCCCCGCGGTAGCTTCTTCGTCGACCTGTCCATCCTCAGTGATTACGACCCCGTACTGTTCACGGGCGCCCTCCCGGGAGACGTAGCCGTCACGGAAGTCCTCAAGGACATGCTCCGGATCTCGATCGAACGGGTCACCGTATCCGGCGCCACCCGCGGTCCGGTTCGAGATGACTTCGTCGGGCACGAAGTTCCCACGGAACATCCCGACGTGCTTGCCGTCTTCGCCCTCGTAGAGATGGTCGTTGTCGACGAGTGTCTCGACGCGGTCGTCGAAGTCGTCCTCATCGGAGTCAAGGACGACGACGTTTTTCTTTCCAGGTTTACCGCCGTTGAGTCCCCAGTTCTCGGTGCGAGTTTTCTGGACGATCGAGAGCGCACCGACCGGCTCAAGCACGCGGAAGTCCCGCTGGATGCCGAGGCCGCCACGGTGTTGACCGGGACCGCCGGAATCCTCACGTAGCGAGAGCTGGTCGAACCGGATCGGGGCCTTGTTCTCGAAGACCTCAATAGGGATGTTTCGGACCATCGTCTCACTGATGTGCATGAGCGCGTTCTCGCCGTCGTGATCGATGCCGCCGCCCCAGCCGACGCCCTCGTTGTTCGCTTCGACGAACGGACGGCCAGTGTCCGGATTCTCGCCGAACAGCATGATGTCCGCAAGGTCGCCGCCAGTACTCGCAGGGACGCGGTCGGGCATGCCCTTTGCGAGCGCCTTGTAGACGACGTCGATGGCAACGATACCGGCCCACACAGTGAACGTCGGCGCGGGGTAGCTCGCGTTGAAGATGTTATCCTCGGGGACGTGCATCGTGAGCGGCTCATACTGGCCGCCGTTGGAGTCCTCTTCGGGTGTCGTCAGGGTCTTGAACGTGAGCTTGCAGATCGTCTCGGACATCCCTGGTGGAATATTCAGGGGTTCGTCGACTTCGCCGGAGGACCCAGAGAAGTCGACAGCGAACTCGTCGCCGTCGATAGTGACCTCCGCGCTGAGTTTGATGAGATCGTCGTCGTCGCGACCGACGCCGTCCGCATACCCTGTTGCAGACCAAGATCCATCGGGGAGTTCCGCCACGGCTTCGCGTGCGGTCTGTTCGCCGTGGTCGAGGATTTTGTCAATAGCTGATTCGACGGTGTCGTCGCCGTATTTCTCGTAGAGCTCCTGGAGGCGTTGTTCGCCCGTGCGGACGGCTGCAACCTGGGCGTTCAGGTCGCCCTCGACTTTCTCCGGCATTCGGGAGTTGAACCGGATAATGTCCATGATTTCTTCGTCCGGCTCGCCGCCCTTGTACACCTTCGTGCCAGGGAAGAGGACGCCTTCTTGGTGGACGTCAGTGGAGTCGAGGACGTACCCGGAGTCTTTCGCGCCGAGGTCGAGCCAGTGGGCACGACATGTCGTGTACCCAATGAGTTCGTCGTCGTGGAAGACGGGCGCGAACAGCAGCACGTCGAGAGTGTGCGTGCCGCTCCAGTACGGGTAGTTCATGATGAACACGTCGCCAGGATTCATGTTCTCCTCGCCGACGTGTTCGACGGCTTTCTCGATGCCGTAGTCGTTGGCACCCAGGAATAGCGCTAGTCCCGGGGAGTCCGCGATGAGGTTCAGGTCGCGGTCGAAAATCGAGATCCCGAAGTCGAGAATCTCGTAGATGATGGTGTTGTACGCTGTCCTGATGAGTGTACGTTGCATCTCGGTCGCGGCAGACGTGAGGTAGTTTCGAACGACTTCAACGGTCGCCGCGTCAATGTTTTGAGTGCTCATTGTTCGTCCTCCGTGGTGACGACGATGTGGCCGTATTCGTCGATGGTCGCGAATTGGTCGGAGTGGAAGACCAGCGATGTCGTGGGTTCGGTGACAACTGCCGGACCCTCGAGTTCGTCGCCGGGCGCGAGGGTGGCGCGCTCGTAGACGTCGAACTCGCGGAACCCGTCTTCGGCGAAACAGTACGCTTCGCGGGTATCGGACGGCTGGAGGGTGCCGTCGCTGGCTTCCTGGCGATCGAGACTTGGTTTGTCATTCTCACCGATGGCGCGGACTCGGAGATGGACGACTTGTACGGGATCGTCCATTGTGTGTCCGTACCGGGTTTCGTGCTGGGTTTCGAATCGGTCGGCGAGTTCGTCGAGGTCTTCAATGCCGTCTGCGTTGACTTCGACAGTGTGTTCCTGTCCGTGGTACCGCATTTCGACAGTTCGTTCGAGCGTCTGGCGGTCTTCGCTGATGCCTTCCGTGGAGAGCGTGTCTCGGCCGTCTGCTTCTAAGTCGGTGAACGCCTCGTTGAGCGTGTCGAGGTCGACGTCGCTGAGGACGGCGATATGCGTCTGGGAGAAGTCGTAGACGACGTCGGCCATCAACATGCCCCACGCGGAGAATACGGAGGGGGCCTGTGGAACAAGCACTTCATCGACGCCGAGTTCGCGTGCGACGAGCGGGACGAACATTGGTCCAGCGCCGCCATAGGCGACCATCGAGAAGTCGCGGGGGTCGAGTCCTTTCTCGACAGTGATTTCGCGGATTGCGCCGACGGTGTTCGCGAGAGCGACGTCGAGAACGCCGCTACTCGCGTCCTCGACGGTCGTGTCGAGGGGGTTGGCGAGTTTGGACTTGATGCCGTCGATGGCGGCCTGTTCGGCTGTGTCCATTTCACCGCCGAGAAAGTCCGCGGGGTCAAGGAAGCCAAGTGCGAGTGCAGCGTCAGTGACTGTCGGTTCGGTGCCGCCGTTGTTGTAACAGATTGGGCCGGGGTCGGCGCCGGCGCTCTCCGGGCCGACTTTGAGAAGGTCGCCGTCGAGCCAGGCGATGGATCCGCCACCTGCGCCGATGGTGCGGATGTCGTAGACGGGGATGAGCATCGGCTGGTGTTCCAGTGTGGAGTCGTATTTCACGACTGGGGAGCCGTCTTCGATGACGGCTGCGTCGAGGCTGGTGCCGCCCATGTCGACGGTGATGAGGTCGTCGCGACCGGTGACGTCACCGACATGGGAGGCGCCGATGAGTCCGCCGGCTGGACCAGAGAGAATAGTGTGGACAGGCGCGGCTTTGGCACTTTCGGCGGTTAGTGTACCGCCACCGGATCGGGTGATAAAGAACGATTCGTCGAAGCCTTCGTCGGCGAGCGCGGCGTCGAGTGTGTCGACGTAGTTCTCGAAGATTGGCTTGATATAGCCGTCCATGACGGCGGTACTGGTGCGTTCATATTCGCGGTATTCGCCGGTAATGTCACTGGAGACGGAGACGCTGACGTCCGGGTAGGCATTTCGGACGACGTCAGCGGCGGTTTGTTCGTGTTGGTCGTTCTGGTAGGAGTGGAGGAAACAAATGGCGATGGAGTCGACGTCGTGGTCTTCGACAAGTTCCGTGGCGGCATCTTCGACAGCCCCCTCATCGATTTCTTCGACGACGGATCCATCCGAGTTGAGCCGACCGGGGACCCCGAGTCGGCGTCGACGGGGGACCATCGATTCGGGCTTCTGGTAGTTGATGTCGTACATCGAGTCGCGCTCAAGGTTGGTGCGCGCGATCTCGTAGACGTCGGAGAAGCCTTCGTTGGTAATAATTCCTGTGCGAGCGCCGTCGCGTTCGAGGACGGCATTAAGGCCGAGAGTAGTGCCGTGGACGAAAGCCTCGGTGTCGGAAAGGTTGACGTTGACTTTGTCGATCGAATTGAGGACGCCATTACTAGGTTGTTCGGGGGTCGTTGCTGCTTTCTCGAGGTTGACTTCGCCGGTATCGCGGTTGAACGTGATTGCGTCGACAAAGGTGCCACCAATGTCGACCGCAACCCGTTGTGTGTTGTTCTGTCGCACGTCATAGCCGTTTCGTGTGTTCCTATATATTTCTTTCCCCGTCTAGTTCTGTTTTGTATGCTTTGACATCCGATTTGTGTGGTAAAGTAGGAAACACTGACCGAATAGTAGTTTTCAGAGTGCATTTTATGGTATCTATTCGGTAATACTAAGTCCCCTCACAATGGACATAGGTGGCATGGGTAGAAATAACAACACCCACGTTGACCGTCGCACATTCCTGAAATACAGCGGAGCAGCGAGTGTCGGCGCAATCTTTGCAGGATGCACCGGTAACCAATCCAGCAACGAAACGACTACCGGTTCGACCGAATCGGCGGGTGGCGGGACGGAAACTGGTGGTAGTACGGAAACCGAATTCAACTACGTCACGACCCAGACTCCGAGTTCTATCGATCCAATGAAGGGGTCGGACAATCTCGAAACCATTTCCCTCCATAACGTCTACGACCCTCTCCTATACTATACAGACACCACCCCACCCGAACTCGAAAACTGGCTCGCCGAAGACTACTCCATCTCCGAAGACGGTCGGACCTACACGTTCCAACTCCAACCTGATGCCGTCTTCCATAATGGCGATCCCGTCACAGCGTCCGACGTGAAATACTCAGTCCAACGAATGATGGACATGCAGCAGGGGTTCTCATGGATGTGGGAAGGCATCCTGTCCCCTGAGAACGTTGAGGTCGTGAACGAAACGACCGTCAAGATGACAACTAATGAGGTCTTCGCGCCATTCCTCTATACGCTTCCATTCCTCTTCATCGTCAACGAAGAACAAATCAAAGCGAACGCCACGAGTGACGGCCAGTACGGGGACCACGGTGACTACGGAACTGCATGGCTCGAAGAGAACGACGCTGGTAGCGGCCCCTATAAACTCTCCTCGCGCGAACGGAAACGCGAAATCGGTCTCGAGAAGAACGACGACTGGTGGAGCGAATTCCCGCACGGCCAGAGCGGCTACGAGGCCGTAACCATCGAGATGGTTCAAGAGACGGCAACCGCCGCGGGACGCATGCGGGAAGGCGCGGAAATGGCCGACCAGTGGCTTCCCCTTCAGACGTATAAAGACCTCGCCAGCGAGGACGGCGTCCGTGTGCATGCCAAAGCGACGTTCAACCCATTCTACATCTACATGCACACGCAGCGCGAGCCACTCAACGACGTCCACGTCCGTCGCGCCATCTCGTACGCATTCGACTACGAGGCGGCTCTCAACGATATCATGTCTGGCGACTCCGACCACCTCAATGGCCCGCTCCCGAGCGCGATGTGGAGTCACACCGACAACCTCGAAACCTATGGCCAGAACCTCGAGCAAGCACAGGCCGAACTCGACAAATCAGATTACACTGCCAGCGACATCGACCTGAACTACACCTATGTTTCCGGCCTGACGGTCGAGCAGAACATGGGTCTGCTACTCCAGTCGAACCTCCAGGAGCTCGGAGCCACTGTCTCCGTCAACAAGGCACCATGGTCGAACATCACGGAGATGGCCACGAGCAAGGAGTCCACACCGGACATGCTCGCCGTCTACCTCTCGTTCAGTTACGCGGACCCAGACACATTCCTCTATCCAGCCTGGCACAGTAGCTCCCACGGCTCCTGGACGAGCGCATCCTGGTACCAGAACGATCAGGTTGATCAACTTCTTGACGACGCTCGGCGAACTGTCACTCAAGAGGAGCGAATCCCCATCTACGAAGAGGCTCAACAAATTATTGCCGAGGAGGCGCCTGCTCTGTTCATCATGAACCAGGCAAAAAGGAACGCAATCTCCACGGACGTGAAAGGATTCAAGGATAACGGTATCACCGGATACCGGCAGACGTACCACCGCTACTACCAGGGCTAAACTACCAACAATGGGCTACAGAGACTACCTGATCAAACGCGGGCTGTCGACAATCCCGATGTTCCTGGGGTTGTCGGTGCTCATCTTCACACTCGCCCGTGTTATCCCCGGACGGCCAGCACGCCTGGCACTCGGCCCGCGTGCGACCGACGAAGCTGTCCAACAATTGCGCGAACAGATGGGGTTGAACGACCCGATCTGGCAGCAGTATATCGAGTACATGGGGGGTCTCCTCCAGGGTGACCTCGGGCAGTCACTCATCTCTGGGCGGAACGTTGCAACCGACCTCCTCGAATACTTCCCAGCGACCTTCGAGCTGACCACCCTTGCGATGCTCATCGCTATCGTCGTCGGCGTTCCGCTGGGGGTTATCGCCGGACAACACAAAGATAAATGGCCAGACAACGCGAGCAGGCTGTTCTCGTTCTTCAACGTCTCCCTACCCCCGTTCTGGGCGGGCATCCTGCTCCAGTTGCTCATCGCGTTCCAACTGGGCTGGTTACCCGCGACCGGGCGGATCGGTGGCGTAAGCCCAATGCCGGTCGAAACAACGGGCCTGTTACTGGTGGACAGCATCCTCGCAGCGAACAGTGCAGCATTCATCAGCGCCGCACAACACCTCATCCTTCCAGCGATTACCCTCTCGCTGGCCCCGGTGGCAGACATTGCACGGATGACGCGGTCGAGTTTCATCGAAGAGTACGACAAAGATTACGTCGAGGGACTGCGGACGCACGGCATTCCGAACCGGCTAATCGCGTACAAGTACGTGCTGAGGAAGTCGTTCGCGTCCACGCTCACCATCATCGGGCTGGACTACGGCTTCCTGCTCGGCTCCGCCTTCGTCGTCGAGATCGTGTTCTCCTGGCCAGGGATGGCATCCTACGGCGTCGAAGCCATCCTCCAGAAGGACATCAACGCGATGGTCGGTGTCACCCTCGTCGTCGGTGCCGCGTTCCTCATCGTAAACTTCGTCGTCGACATCCTCTACGGATTCTTCGATCCACGAGTTTGGCACGAGGGTGAAAGCGAATGAGTGACACAGAATCCACTGCAAGTGACGCCTCGACAAGCACGCTCGCTCGCCGGCTTGAAGACCTCGACCGCGTGGTCTATCGATTCCGGCAGAATCCGATGTCAGTCATCGGCCTCGGAATCATCCTCGCGTTCATCCTCATCGCGATATTCGCTCCATGGATTGCGCCCTATCCAAGTGATGCGGGATATGCGGGCGAGCCCGCCGTCCACTTCGACCAGAAGTTCGAACCACCGAGCGCCGAGCACCTCTTCGGTACTGACCAAGCTGGCCGTGACGTCTTCAGTCGCGTCCTCTTCGGGACACAGCTGTCCCTGAAAATCGGGGCGGTCGTACTCGCTGCAGCGGTCTCGATCGGCGTGCCAATCGGTCTGGTAGCTGGCTACTTCGGTGGCAGGATCGGTATGGTGCTCATGCGTATCACCGACGTGTTCCTGTCAGTACCACCGCTCGTCCTCGCACTCTCTGTGAGCGTCGCGTTGGAACCGAGCTTAACCAACGCGATGCTTGCCATTGGAGCTGTCTGGTGGCCGTGGTACGCCCGGTTGACGTACGGCGAAGTGCTCTCCGTGAAGAAAGAGACATACGTAGAAGCTAGCCGCGGCGTCGGCGCGTCGTCGATTCGAACCATCTTCCGGGACATCCTTCCGAACGTGCTCGCGCCCATCACGGTGAAGATGAGCCTTGACATGGGGTACGCGATCCTCGTAGCGTCCGCGCTCGGCTTCCTCGGACTGGGCGCCCAGCCGCCGACTCCCGAGTGGGGGACGATGGTCAGCCAGGGCCGTGATTACCTGCCCGCCCAGTGGTGGTATTCGACGTTCCCCGGGCTAGCCATCTTCCTCATCGTCCTCGGGTTCAACTTCCTCGGTGACGGGCTCCGGGACATGTTCGACGTGGAGGTGCAGTAATGACAGATCCAATACTAGACGTTCACGACCTCTCCGTATCGTTCGACACCTACGAAGGCCGCCACGACGTGCTCAACGGCGTCGACTTCACGATCAACGAAGGCGAGACCGTCGCGCTCGTCGGTGAAACCGGCTGCGGCAAATCCGTCACTGCCCGCTCGATCATGGGGACACTCCCTCGCCCACCAGGCGACATCACGAGCGGCGAAATCCGGTACGACGGCGACAACCTTCTCGCCGACGAGGACGCTCACGAGCAGGTCAAAGGCGACGAGATGAGTATGATCTTCCAGGACCCAATGACGTACCTCTCGCCGGTGTACCCAGTTGGCTCCATGATGGCCGACGTCGCTACGTACAGCGGTGGAAAGGACGTGTCTTGGTGGGAAATCCTCAAGAACTTCCTTGGTCGTCGCGAAAACGCCGAGGAGATCCGCGAACGCAGCATCGAGTTGTTGGACCGCATGCGTATTCCAGACCCGGAAGGAACATTAGACCGGTATCCGGTCGAACTCTCCGGTGGCATGCGGCAGCGCGTAATCATCGCGATGGCGCTCATCAACGAACCCGAGTTCCTCATCGCGGACGAACCGACAACCGCACTCGACGTCACTGTCCAGGACCAGATCCTAGACTTGCTCCGTGAGCGCGTGACCGAGCAGAACCTCTCGATGCTGTACATCACGCACAACCTCGGTGTTGCGCGTGAAATTGCCGACCGCATCTGCATCATGTACGCCGGCGAAATCGTCGAGGTCGGGCGGACAGAGGAGATATTCGACGCGCCACTGCACCCGTACACGCGTGGCTTACTGGACAGCATTCCGAAGCTGACAGGATTCGAGGGCTCTGGAATCGACGGCCAGATCCCCGATTACACTGACCCGCCATCTGGCTGTCGGTTCCACCCGCGGTGTCCCGCTGCGATGGAGGGCACGTGCGATGTGGAACCGGTCGAAGATTACGCTGTTGGTGAGGATCGGACCGTCGCTTGCCACCTCTACGAGGATGGAATGGAGTTCGACGAAGCAGCAGCCATCGCGGCTGACGAAGCAACGTACAGCAACGAAGAACCACAACCGGCCGAAGCTGGCGTGAGGGGTGAGCAATGAGCACTGACTCGTCGGACCTAGCGGAAACTGGTAGTTCGTCGACCGGAGACCGGAGAGCGATCCACCGTGCGACGGAGCAATCTGGAGCACCGCTGGTGTCCGTTCGTAATCTCAAGAAGTACTATCCGGTCAGTAAGGGGGTGTTCAGTCGGTCGAAGTCCCACGTGAAGGCTGTCGACGGAGTGAGCTTCGACATCTTCCCGGGAGAGACGTTCGCTGTCGTCGGTGAGTCCGGGTGTGGGAAGACGACACTTGGGAAAACGGTCGCTCGACTGTACGAGGCGACGGGTGGCACGATCAACTTCGATGAACGCGACATCACCGACGTTGACGGGAAGCAGTTGCGGCAGCTGCGCCGTGACATCCAAGTGGTGTACCAGGATCCGTCGTCGTCGTTGAACCCGCGCCGACGGATCGGGAACATCATTCGCGAGCCGTTGGATGTTCATGATGTCGGAACGAAATCAGAGCGCCGCGAGCGGGTCGCGGACCTGCTGGAGATGGTAGATCTGCCCGTCGAGTTCCAGCACCGGTATCCGAGCGCGCTGTCCGGTGGGCAGAAACAGCGCGTCGCGATTGCGCGAGCAATTGCCGTCGAGCCGAAGTTCGTCGTGTTGGACGAACCGACGAGCGCGCTGGACGTTTCCGTGCAGGCGAAGGTCATCTCGCTGCTCGATGACCTGCAGGACGAACTCGGGTTGACGTACTTGCTCATCAGTCACGACCTGAGTCTGGTGAAGAACGTTGCCGACCGGATCGGTGTGATGTATCTCGGGAACTTCATGGAGGTCGCGGACAGTCGGGAGTTGTTCGAGAACCCGTTGAATCCGTACACAGAGCAGTTGTTGTCGGCGATTCCCGTGATCGAAAGTCACGAAAAGTCATTGAAGCCGTCGGCTGTCGAGGTACAGGGTGAGACGCCGGATCCCCAGAACCCGCCGAGTGGGTGTCCGTTCAATCCGCGGTGTCATCGTCGGTTCGATGCCTGTGATTCCGTGGAGCCCGAGTTGGTTGAAGTGGAACCCGGCCATTTGACTCGGTGTCTCCACGATCCGGGCGAGAAGCGCGAGGAGGTGATACAGGCTATGCCCAAGGATGTAGCGTTTGAGGACCGGAAGGGGCGTCGCCAAGACTGACAGGAGTATCTGGTTGGCGTGACAGCGTTCAGTGTCTGTCATCCCGTGCTGTCACACCAGTTCTCGAGACATTTCCCGTCCGTATTATTCGATCCGTTATGTATCCACGCTCAGGTATTTTGTAGACGATACGCATCTAGTAGAGTTCTTTTCGAGTGTAAATCCCAGATATAGCATACAATAAGTTTATAGAGTTGTACGATTCGATGTATGGTATGGCAGAGGATACCACTCGAGTCGCCGTCGACATCGGCGGGACATTCACCGATTTCGTCGCCGTTGACGACGGTTCTATGTCCCTCGAGAAAGCGTCCACGACGCCATCGAACTTCGCTGACGGCGTCCTTGACGCACTTGGGAAAAGCGACCTCGACCCCAGCGCAATCGAGCAATTCGTTCACGGCACCACCGTCGTCATCAACGCCATCACCGAACGAAACGGCGAAGACACAGCACTCCTCACGACGGAAGGATTCCGGGACGTCCTCGATATCACACGCGCAAATCGCCCGGACATGTTCAACTTCCAGTATCAAAAACCGGAACCTTTCGTCCCACGACGCCATCGCTGGGAGGTCTCCGAGCGGATCGACCAAGCAGGCGACATTGTCTCCCCACTCGATGAGGATGCCGTCCGGGACGCAGTCCGCGAAATCAAGGCCGACGGCTTCGACACCATCGCAGTCAGCCTCCTCCACAGTTATCAGAACCCAACTCACGAGCAACAAGTCCGCGACCTCATCGCTGACGTTCACCCCGACGCCTACGTTACCCTCTCTCACGATCTCACGAAAGAATACCGTGAGTACGAACGCACCAATACTGCGGTGTTGAACTCCTACGTTCGGCCGATCGCCGACGAGTACCTCGACACCCTTGCTGGGCGACTCAGCGAGCGTTCCTTCAACGGCAACACGTACGCGATGAAATCGAACGCCGGCACCGCGAGCTTCGATCAAGCACGCCGCCGCCCCGTGGAGATGGTCGAAAGTGGCCCCGTCGGCGGCGTCTATGGCGCCGCACGAGTTGGAGAACAAATCGGCGAACCGGACATTGTCAGCTTCGACATGGGCGGCACCACTGCGAAAACCTCGCTCGTCCAAGATGGCGACGTCACTATCGATACCGACTACTGGCTGGAATCGTCGCAACGCGAGGAGGGGTACCCGCTCAAGATCCCTGTTGTGGACATTGTCGAGATTGGCGCCGGTGGCGGCTCGGTCGCGTGGGTTGACCAAGGTGGTTCAATTAATGTCGGCCCACAGTCCTCTGGTGCAGACCCTGGGCCTGCATGTTACGGCCGTGGTGGCACGGATCCGACGGTCACAGACGCGGACCTCTTGACGGGCCGGCTCAACCCGGATTACTTCCTCGGCGGCGAGATGACCCTCAATGTCGATGCCGCCCGCGACGCGCTCGAACCACTAGCGGACGAGTTCGGCACAAGCGTCCGTGAAGCCGCACACGGCATTCTCCAGGTCGTCAACTCGAACATGGCCAACGCCCTCAAACAGGTCAGCATCCGGCGCGGCCACGACCCACGGGACTTCGCAATGGTCGCGAGTGGCGGCGCCGGCCCGCTCCACGCGGCGACACTCGGTCGAGAACTCGGCGTCAAGGAGACAGTAATCCCACGAGCTCCCGGGCAGTTCTCCGCGTGGGGGATGTTGATGACCGATCTGCGGAAGGACTTCGCGCGGACCAACGTCCGGAGTTTCGATCGCGATGCCGCAGCGGATATCGATGCCATCTTCGCGGAAATGGAAGCCGAGGCCTACGACGCGTACGCTCCCGAGGACGTCACGCGGGACGACATTGAACTCGAACAGACTGTCGACCTCCGGTATGCTGGCCAGGAACACACGGTGAACACGCCGGTCGAATCAGGCGAGATCGATGCAACGACGATTGATGAGACGATCGAACGGTTCCACAACCGGCACGAACAAACGTTCAATTTCCGTATGGACGACGAAGTCGAGGTCGTGAACCTCCGATTGACGGCGTACGCACCGATGCCGAAACCTGAGATCGACGCCGTCAGGAATGACGAGTCTCTCGAAGCGGCGATCAAGGAATCCCGAGAGGTAGACTTCGGGAGTGAGGGTATCCATGACGCGCGCGTCTTCGAGCGGGATGCCCTGCCAACGACGGAACCTATCGAGGGCCCAGCAGTCATCGAGGAACCGGCCTGTACGACGCTCGTTCACCCTGACCAGACTGTTGACGTTGACGCGCTCGGCAACCTTCACATCTCGTAACCACCAATGCAATCTGAAACTGACACGCAAGAGCAGACTGGTAGCGTCGATCCGTTCACTCGCGAAGTCATCACGAACGCTCTACAGAGCGCGGCCGAGGAGATGTTCCTGAACCTCGGTCGCACCGCGAAATCGAGTGTTATCTACGAGACGCTCGACTACGCTTGTGGTATCACTGACGCGGACGCGAACGTGGTCGCGCAAGCAAACGGCGTCCCAGGTTTCCTCGGCACACTCAAATTCTGTGTTGCTGACGCCGTCGATAAATTCGGACAAGACGGCTTCGAACCCGGAGACGTCGTGCTGCTAAACGATTACCATGGCGGGACTCACCTCAACGACGTCGCGATGGTCGCTCCGATCTTCGTCGACGACGAACTTATCGGCTTTGCGGCGTCGAAAGCCCACTGGACGGATGTTGGCGGAAAAGATCCTGGCTCGTGGACGACGGACGCAACCAGCATCTTCCAGGAAGGTATCCAGTATCCGATGGTGAAACTCTACGAGGGCGGCGAACGCAACGACGCTGTCTACGACATCGTCGTTGCGAACACTCGAATGCCGGACATCACTCGTGGAGACTTGCAAGCCCAGAAGTCGTCGATGGATGTCGGCGCGGAACGCGTCGTCGATGTCTTCGATCGATACGGAGCTAACGCCGTCCAACAGGCCATCGAAGACGAGTTCGACGCTGGCGAACAGCTCGTCTGCGAGGAAATCCGAGAACTCCCGAACGGAACGTACACTGCAGAGGATTATCTGGACGACGACGGTATCACGGACGACCCAGTCCATGTTGAAGTTGAGGTCACGATTCGCGACGAGACGATCGAACTTGACTACACGGGCACCGATCCCGAGACGGAGGGGCCGATTAACTCGCCGTACGCTGCATCCGTCAGCGATATTCGATCTTTCTTCCAGGCGATCACGCTCCCACAAGCGGAGACTAACGAGGGATTCTTCCGTCCGCTCGAAATCACCATCCCCGAAGGGACTGTTCTGAACGCGACGAAACCAGCGGCAATCGGGACTGACTGGGAGGGGTCCGCGATGGCTGCTGATCTTCCGTGGAAGGCACTCGCGCCCCATCTCCCTGACCGCTTGTCGGCCGGCCACTTCCTGAGCGTCTGTGCGACAATCGTTGGTGGCCACGATGACCGGCGCGACGAAGATTTCCTGGTCGTGGAGCCACAGCCAGGCGGCTGGGGTGGCAGCCCTGGCAAGGACGGCGCCGACGTGCTGGTGTGTTCAGGAGACGGTGACACACTCGAGATGCCCGTCGAAGTGATGGAAACCCGTTTCCCGTTGCTCTTCGACACGTTCGCCCTCGATACCCCCCAAGAGGCGGGCCACGGCGAGTTCCGGGGCGGGACCGGGCTCGTCCAAGATTATCGGATGTACAACGCGTCTGACGGATTTATTACTGCTGGCTTCGGACGGTCGAAGTTCCCACCGTGGGGTATCGAAGGCGGACAGGACGGGGACGGGAACTACATCGAGATCATCCGTGACGACGACGGAAGCATCGAGCAATACAGTAACCTCACAAACCACGAACTCGACGAAGGCGACGTCGCGCGCCTAGTCACAAGTGCCGGTGGTGGCTGGGGCGATCCCTACGACCGCGACCCTGAACGGGTCCTCGAGGATTATCGCGACGACTACATCACCAGGAAAACTGCCCGAGAACAGTACGGAGTTGCCATCACGGAGTCGGGGGAATTGGATGTGGCAGAAACCGAGATACTCCGCACCCACCAACCGGCCGATTCGAATGCGACTGACGACGGTTTGAACCAGGTGGATACGAAATGACGAACGATTCTGTCGAATTGACGGACCTTGAAACGGTCTGGGCGGACAGCACGGGTAGCCCACTAACGCTATTCGAAGCGTCCGACCCTGACACAGAAGCAGGCTCGTACGTCATCCAACCAGGCGAGCGGGTCCCCGAGAACGGATGGACGAGCCACGAGGGCGACGAACTGTCCGTAATCCTCGAAGGAGAAGTCACGCTAGTTACCCGCGGCGCAGAATACACAGTCTCCGCCGGGACGGTATCCGTAATCCCGGCCGGCACCGACCACTATAGTATCAACGAAACAGATACCCCTACGAAGCTAGTATATACTGCGATTGGCGGGCTTTGACATGTAGCGAGCGAAAGCCCACCCTTCAGGGGTTGGTGTGAACGACGGCATAGCGCGACATTCTACCGCCCTTCACCCGGATCCACAACGTGGTCGGAGCGCCGTACCCATTTCTTCCACTCCTTAGCGAAGCATATCGTTGAGAAGTGTATTGAGCGTGGTATGGGCCGCGTCAACGTCGGGGACTTGGAAGGCGTTCGTGAGGACGAGTATGGCGACTCGAAGAACTGGGGTAAGCACGGGAATCTCGACTTGCATGGGTGGGCATTCGCCGCTTCACGTCGATACTCACCTACAAGGAGAAGGTCGAGGGGATCGAAGTCGTGGAAGTGTCTGAGCGAGACACGAACAAGACCTGTTGCATCTGCGGGCAAGAAGATGACAGTCAGAGCGTCGAGCGTGGCCTATACGTCTGCGAGTCGTGTGACGCGGCGTTCAACGCGGACGTGAACGGGGCGGAAAACATCTGTCTCGACATCAACGAGGAAAGTAACTTCGAGTCTCCGCCTGTTTTGGGTGGGGATAGGAGTACCGGCTGGTTGGCACAGCCAGCAGTCTACCTCTATGACTTGTCCAGCGGATTCCAACCTCGGGCAGAGGTGGTCGACTGCAAACCCTAATATCCCAATTCCAGCGGTGCGGTGCCGTGGGATTTCCGCGTCTTCAGGCGCGGGAGGATGTCAATCCTCCCCGTTGTTGAGTGTCTTATGCCAGGCCTTGTGCGTCTTTGTGACGGGGATCGTCTCGTATTGCCCGACCGCCTCGTGGTCCTGCAGCATCGTCCGGAGGTAAGTCTTGACGTCAGACAGTGAAGCGTGCCAGACACGGAGCAGGAGGTCGTATTGACCCATATACTCCTCAATTTCGTAAATGAGCTCTTCCTGTTTGACCTGCTCGAGGAACTTCTGGAGCGTGTCACTGTCAACATTGGACTCCAGAGTGACGAAGACGTCGGCGTACGCCAGATCCGCCTGCTGGAGGACGAGAACGCCGAGGACATCGACAAGCCCCTCGTCTTCCAGCTTCTCCCGACGGCGGCGTGCAGCGGTCCTAGAAAGCCCGACGCGTTCACCGAGCTCGGTGTCAGAAATTCGCCCGTCCTTGTTGAGGGCTTTGTAAATCCGATAATCGGTCTCGTCCAGGTATTCTTTCAGGATCTGTTTGACCTTCTCGCTGTCCAACCACTCGTCAGTCGGTGTTGCCTGAGGAACCATTACGAGCATCTTTTCACCGGAGGAAAGTGTAGTTATCGGTCAAATCGTGACAAGTCAGGTTTCGATTCGGGTAAATTAGCCGAGATCACTCTACAGATTATACACTACGTGAAGTTCCTCGGGGCCGATCTCCGAGGCTTTCCGGTTTTATGCCGCGCTTTACAGACTCTGTGAGGGAATCCACAGTGAGTGCAGTCTCCACAGGTGTGTATTCGGAGTCGCCCACTCCTACTTGATAGCGACGGCAGGTCGTCTGACTATCCGTGTTTTCGGACTGAAAGACAGACGCGAGTTGTACCGTCACACCACTTTATTTGGCGTGTTTTGAGGTGATCGTTTATGTCACCAGTTGTCGGTTTCATTCACGGGGTGAAGTCCTATGGCATTCGCCTTGACTGCTTGTAAATTCCAGCTTCAAACGGAAATACGGCGCATTCGTCTGCTCACTCTGTCCGCTTGTGCTCCAGTAATCCTACCTCGATACAGTCGTTACGACGCTGAAGGGTGTGGTTTCTGGTATAGATCAGCATAAAATCACCACACCTTATTCTTGATTAAACACCCGTGAAGCAATGCCACAGTTGTTGATGAATCTTAGTATCCAGGTTTACCATTATTACTATCACATTTAGATACTATATCATATACTGATATCTGGGTTGTTAAGGCACTGTCTAGTTTCGCACTTACTGAGCTGGTGTTTTTCCATCGAGCGATTGATGTGACCTTTGTTGGTTGTAGTAATGCACGAATTGCTCAAGACATTTACATAGGCTTGACCGCCTCCCAACCCACAAATTATGGAAACGGTTAACTCACACTTTGAGGATTTGAGACCTTTTCGATAAGGTTTTGGTCAGTATAGTCTACCTGGTCGCTCAATCCTAATTGAGAGAGCGAAGACAGATAATCGGACTGATCGATGAGAAGCGTTGCGTCGGAGAGATCGTGTTTCTCACTGTGTCCAGCCAGGAACGCAGCCGCTGGATCGATGGAATGGCGTCCAAACAACTGCACGTCAAGAATCGGCTCCGTATCGAGAATAATTTCATCATACAATCAAGACTACTCACCATTAATCTTGATAGCGGCCTCGTCAACGGCGACCCGCTTCGGCTGCGCCTCAGATGGATCGATAGTGGTGTCAAATACTCACTATATGTCCTAGAAAATCGCTTGATATGAGCGTTCTACGTCAAATAGCTGGATGATTTCTTGTGTTTCTTGAAGTAAAAGCCGGTTGCGTAGAGGCGAACGGTGAACCCCCTGACGGGTGTCGCCATCCGCTCACGGTACTGTTCAGATTGAATCATTTTCGGTGGAGGCGGTGGTTTGCAGCGATGGTTCGATGGTTGCTGGATCAGCGTGGTGATAATGATATGTGAAATGGTTGGTTCGGAGTTTTAATTCTTTGAAGACATGTTCGATGGCATTCTTCTTCCTATGTGTTTCATGCTGGAAGCGAAGATCGTGGCGATGGAGCGTAGCTTGCAGCCATGGTGCGCCATCGACGAGAAACACGCTCGCTTTGACGTGATGCTTCTCCTGGAGCTCCTTCAGGAACTGTTTTGTTAGTACGGCGTTTGAGTGGGAACGAGTCTGTCGTGCTGGTATTCATTGGTTTTGGGATCGACTACACCGTACAGCCAGTAGCGCTGATCGGTAAATTGAATTGCAGTATGGCGCTCACAACGTGGTTAGGATTTTCGCTGAAGTTGGGATGTAGGCCGGCTTTCAGCACCCAATTGTGAACGGGAGAGGCCACGTTCGACACTGAAAGAAGCGAAGATAGCGGTGGTCTACGAAAGCATCAATTAGAATGAATGAAGTTTGATATCCAGTTTTATCGTGGGTTCTAATGCGGCTAGTCACTCGACAAATTCTAAATCGAAGCAGTCGCTAAACCGTTGTGGCGACCGATTTCTTGCATCAACTACTACAACTTCACTCCGCCTCACTCTTCATCCTGATCTGGACGCTGACCAGCGCAAAATCCCATTCCTTGGGAGATCTAATACTGGGTAGATCAGCTATTTACTAGCCCACAATTACATTACTACTATTGTAATCGGGGGTTTATGATCTTTCCGATGTGATTTATGCAGGAGAACTCACCCCCAGATGAAAACGTGAGGTTGGGTTCGTGTCCGGGGGAATATACGGAGGTTCGATGGAAATACGAAGAAGTGCTTGGCGTGGAAGAACCGCTGATTTCGGCCGGGTTATGGAATTGTAATCGCCTACTCGTCTCTATTCTGTATGCCGTCGGTTGATAGAAATCACCGCTTATGCGGCATCTGATCTATGTTCCCGTCAATCAGAATAATCGAAGGCAGGTGGTCCGTTTGAGCGCCGATCTATTTAGTATTACTAACTCACTGGTATGTAAGATTCACCCCAATGACGGTAGCTGCATTCTTTACGTATTCTGCATATTCTTCGTGGAATTTACTTTCGGTTACGCGACTTTTGGGCCGGCTATGCTAACTGCCCCTTTGACTGTTCCAACCTGTACCTGGACTGGTGCCGCGATGCATCGGACACCGCTTGTTCTCTCCTCCATATCTACGGCATAGCCTTTCTCTCGAACCGTCTCCAATCTTTCGTACAGAGCTTCTTCTGTATTTATCGTATTCGGGCCCGTTATCGGAAGACCGCGTGTCGAGATGATTCTTTCCACTTTATTTTCCAGAAGAAAAGCAAGGATTGCTTTCCCTAACGCCGTGTTATGCAGATGGACACGCGTCCCGATCTTCGTGTCTAGAGTAAGCGAGTTCTCACCGTACTCACGGTGGAGATATATGCCCCAGCCATGCTCCTCAACCAGCAGACTGGATAATTCTCCGGTTTTCTCTGCTAGTTCCCTAACTTCGGGCTTGGCAACCTCGTGAATGGATCGGTGCTTTCGAGTGTGTTCTCCAAATTCAAAGAACCGGAGGCCTAAGTTGTATTCGCCACCGTTCTGCACGACAAACTCTTCAGAGACAAGAGTGGCAAGATGGTGTGGATCGTACCCTTACTATAATCTAGGTTAGCAGCTAACTCGGATAACATCGCGGGCTCTTGTTCTTTAAGAATTTCGAGAATCCGAACGGTCTTTTGGAGCGGCACTGTCTAGTTGAGTTAGTTTGAGTAGCGAGCAGGTTGTTGAGTTTCTTGTCCAAAGATGCTCGCAGACCTGCTCAGGGAGCGCTATGAACCGGATTTAGAAGAAAATTGGGAGAATGAGCGGACGGCGAACGCCCTGACAGGCGTCGCCGTCCGCCTTCATCAGACCGGTTGTTCGCTTCGAGAAACAACAACGATCTTAGCGGAATTAGGCGTCCAACGATCGCATGGAGCGGTTTGGAACTGGGTGCATCGGCTGTCTGACAGCGGATGCGGCCCGCCTGAGGCGCAGCCGAAGCGGGTCGCGGTTGACGAAACCGCTGTCAAGAGTAACGGTGAGTGGTCTTGGTTATACGCTGCAATAGACACCGAGACAAAGTTGATTCTTGACGTCACATTATTTGGTCGGCATGGGACTGATCCGGCCGCTGCGTTTCTGCATCGACTCCAAGAGAAACACGATCTCTCCGATGCTGAGCTTCTGGTCGATCAATTCGGGTATCAGACTGCCCTCTCCCGGTTAGGATTGAGCGGTCGGCTCAACTATACCGAGCGAAACCTGATTGAAAAGTGGTTTCACACGCTCAAAATGCGGGTCGACAGCTTCCATAATTCGTGGGTGGGCAATTGGTCAATCGTCCGCAAATGGCTTGAACAGGTTATGCATTACTACAACCGCCACAGACCGCATCAAGCTCTCGATGGAAAGACACCGATCGAGGTGGTCCAGAACTAGACAGTGCCGGGTCCTCGAACACTTTATCTGTTTCTCCGCGCGCACTCGTACGGTATTGCGGCCTTGTTCCGTGTACCCGCTGTGATTCTCCGGTTGAATATGGGGATTTGATCAACTTTTGTTCAGTCTTTCCCATCATCCAATAGACCACTTAGGGCTGAGAACTAATAATTTCACAAATACTATTGAATCACGGCTTGACCGATCGTTTAGAACTACTAAATACATCTTTCTCTCTATCTTGAGGGGTTATTTGCCGGGTTGATTGCCTTAATAAAGTAACACGGAATCACTTCAACCGAAGTATGAACCTACAAATAGAGGGCGACACTGCAATCGTTACCGCCTCAAGTAGTGGTCTCGGAAAGGCATCAGCCAAATCTCTCGCTCGAGAAGGAGCAAATGTCATCATCAACGGGCGGACGAAATCCGACCTTGAAGAAGCTGCTGAAGAGATAAGAGACGTTGCGACTGGTTCGGTCGTAATCCAGCAGGGGGACATCACCAACGAGGAAGACATCGAGCAACTCGTCGAAACTGCCGTTTCCCAGTTTGGTGGGCTGGATCACTTAGTTACGAATGCTGGCGGTCCACCAAGTGGTCCGTTCTTGGAAACGACTGATGAGGATTGGTATCATGCCTACGAACTGTTAGTCATGAGCGTTGTGCGTCTCGCGCGAGAGGCGGCCCCCCATCTCCAACAAAGCGACCAGGGGACAATCGTTACAATCACCTCGAGAAGCGTGAAAGAGGCTATCGATTCTCTCGTTCTCTCAAATTCCGTCCGAATGAGCGTAATTGGTCTCGAAAAGACGCTTTCGAAAGAACTTGCACCGGATGTTCGAGCAAATGCCGTACTTCCTGGTCCTCATGAGACTAGTCGGACTGAAGAACTAATTACAGACGCAGTTGAACGAGGAGAGTATAACTCCTATGAGGAAGGCCTGGAGTCGCGAGCTAGCGGAATTCCGTTAAAACGGCTCGGTGATCCAAATGAGCTTGGGGATATTGTCGCATTCCTCTCTTCGCCCGCATCAGGGTTCATTAATGGTACAGCAATCCCAGTTGATGGCGGCGCTACGGGTTCGAATCTATGACACGAATTGCCCGCCATAACGGCACGTTGATGATTGGTAATAGCCAGGGATTCGTGCCAATTAGTGCCAGTGGCGTTCAGGCATCGACAACCGCAGAACTCCTTAGCTTAGCAGCCAGAGACGAGTTGCCCAATCCAAAGGAGGCTACTGCCACCCCAGTTTCACCCAATGATCTCACCCTTCAATCACCCTTTGACGAGTATGGAAAACTATGGGGGATCGGACTTAACTACAAGGATCATGCAGCGGATTTGAACGAACAGCATCCGGATGAACCTGCTAGTTTCATGAAGCCGCGCACGACTGCGGTGGGTCCCGATGGTCCGATTCGTCTTCCACCATCAGAGATTACAGATCGAGTGACTGCCGAAGCAGAATTAGGTGTCGTCATCGGTCGAACTGGTAAGGACCTCGATCAAGATGAAGTTACAGATGCCATCGCTGGCTATGTCCCAATCATCGATATGACTGCTGAAGATATTCTTGAGAAGAATCCGAGGTTCCTCACACGCTCGAAAAGCTTCGATAGCTTCCTTGTATTTGGGCCCTGGATTACAACGCTCGATTCAATTTCAAATGAACAGGATATCACTGTGCAAACGACTGTTAATGGTACGGAGAGAGCATCTAACCAGATTAATCAGATGATGATGCCACCAAAAGAACTGGTCCAATTCCATTCCGAGGTTATGACTCTCCAACCAGGAGACGTCATTTCTACTGGAACGCCTGGTGCACACCCCATCGAATCCGGCGATACCGTAACAGCAAATATTCAGCAATTAGGATCGGTTACGACTCCCGTTGTTGGATCCTCGCGTTAATCGTTAAGGACAATCTGTCGGGGCCTAGCCCATCATATTCTTCGCTGTTAAGGGTGATATCGATCGCTTCTTCGAATGAATCCAGCCCTTCCAGTTCGTGGGTGACCAGCTCTTGGATTGAAACACGGTCAGACTCGACCATGTCAACCGCTAACTCACCCCTATCCTTATTAGGTGTTTCAGATACGGCACCAAGAAGGGGATTGACCCATCGGGCATATTTCGAGCGCATATCTCGCGGATCAAGCTCGATCTCACTCGAAATGTACTCAACTTGGACTATTTTCCCGCTCGGACGAATGTATCGATACGCTTGGTCGAGGGGATCTGATCCCTCTGTCCCATGGCTCTGATTTCCGCCAGCGGCCTCGAACATCCACACCAATCCCCCTGTCTCTAAAAGAATTCGTTCTTCCGCGTTCTCTGCTGCGTTCATGCCCACCATGCCCGCATCTTCAGCTAGTTTGACCTTCGTCGGGTCAATATCGATGGCGAACACTTCACTAGCTCCGAAGTGTCATGCCATAGTAGTCGGTAGAACTATTTGCAATGAAACTGTTGCAGTAGGTAGTGGAGCACCTCGACGAGATCTCCGTCGAAGAGCTGCAAGATGCTCTTGAGAACGTGGAGGGAAAGAAGCCAACAGAGCGGTTGTTAGCCGCGATCGCGTACAAGAACGGAGTCACGCAAGCCGAGCTAGCCCAGTGGTACGACGTTCACCGGAAAACAATCTACAACTGGCTCAACCGACTCGACACCGATGAGTCGCTTGAGCACGCTGTCTCTAATGCTCACCGTTCTGGAAGAAATCGAAAACTCCCAGACACACAGCAATAACAGTTCGAAGAAGCTGTCCACAACCCACCCGAAGAGGTTGGGTTCTACGCGCCGGCGTGGACGCCGGCGCTCGTCCAAGAGTATCTCGAAGACACGTACGGCGTCGAGTACTCACTCCCGAGCTGTCGGCGGCTGTTGAAAGAAGCAGGATTAACCTATCGGAAACCGCGCCGTACAGACGCCGAAGCCGACGAAAATGAACACGAGGAGTTCCACGACGAGTTCAAAAAAAGCGCCGAGAGCTGGACGCCACCGTAGTCTGCATCGATCAAACCAAGAAATCCGCGCAGGTCGAGCCGCGTGGTTTCCGCGCGGCACGCGGCCCTCCGTCGAACTCTCCGGCCAACGTGAGTGGACATGTTTGCTAGGCGCGATCACCGAGGACGGTGATCGCTTTTTCTCCCGCTTCGAAGAGTGCGTCACGGCCGAACACGCGAAACACTTCATTCTCGCATTATGTGAAGAGTTCGAAGACGACTTGCTCGTAGTGCTAGATGGAGCGCCGTATTTTCAGGCATCGGCCGTCACGGACCTGGCGGCCCGTGACGACCCGCCTTCGTGACGTTACCGTCGTAGTTGCCGGGGTTGAATCCGGTCGAGGAATGCTGGCGACAGCTGCAAGCAGCTCTGAGCAACCGCTTTTCGACTCACTCGGCGAGCTGACAACGGCAATCGACACCGATCTCGACCAACTTTCGATTCCTAAAGTAAGCAATTACTTCTAACGGCTACTATAGGACGTCCTCACAGAATACCGAGCACAATACCCCGAATAGCAGTTCTCCTCGCTGCTAGACACCGATTCGCTGGCTGAGCTCTCTCCTGCCACCTCTTCACTGAATTGCGCTATGTTCGATGAGTGACGACGGCCCTACATTTTTCTCGGCGGTCGTTGTTGATGACGTATGGATTCGGATCGTGCCCGTGGCATCCTCCTTGGGTTGGCTTGTGGAGATGCGCTTGGCCGGCCAGTTGAGTTCTCGTCGGCGACCCAGATTGAAGCTGAACATGGACAGCTTGCTGAGATGGTTGGGTATGGGACGTGGAATCAGCCAGCGGGGACGATTACCGACGACACCGAGCAAGCGCTGTGCATCGCGCGCAGCCTCGTTGATCACCAAGGATTCGACCCCGCGGATATTGCTGCCCGATTTGTCGCATGGTTCGACAGCGATCCGTTTGATATTGGGCGGATGACGATTCGGTCGCTCAGCCGCCTCAAACACGGGGCAGCGTGGGATGAAGCCGGCCAAACGGTCTGGAAGCAGAGTCCCGAAGGCCAGAACGCGGGGAATGGAAGTGTGATGCGGTGTCCGCCACTCGTCATCCCCTACGCGGATACCCGTGAGCGCCTCGCCGAGGTCAGCCGGCAGTCCTCCCAGATTACGCATGCTGACCCGCGCTGCACGTATGGCTGTGCGGTGCTGAACCTCACAGTGGCTGGCCTGCTCGAAGACGTCGATGCGCCACTCCAAGCGGCCCTTAAGGATGTTAGCTCGGACGCGCCGGAGGAACTTGTGAGTTCGTTGGGACCACTTGCCCGTGGCGATTCGCCGGCCACGCTAAACACTTCAGGATACGTCATCCACTCGCTGCAGACCGCCATGCACGACGCCCTCACCGCATCAACTGCTGAGGACGCGATCATCACGGCAGTCAACCGTGGCGGCGAAACCGACACAATCGGCGCAATCACCGGCGCAGTCGCCGGAGCCCGGTTTGGCGCATCACAACTTCCCGACCGATGGCTTTCGACCATCGAGGCAACCACCGAATTGGACTCGCTAGCGACAGAACTCAGGGGAGCGCCATCATCATCGTGTTTAGTTTAGCGAGTTTCACCAGACGGCGAAGGCCCAGAGCCACGATTCCGCTGTTGTTGGATCGACGTGGCTGAAACTATTACGGAACAAGGAAGTTCGACGTTTTATCTCTCTAAATATACGTTCGACAGCATTCCGATTCCCATGACGAACGGTTTGAAATCGAAGCCCGACTCGCTGTAGTACTGTTTTGAGATGCTGGGCACCATCGACGAGAAACACGGTGTCTTCGACATCGTGTTTTCGCGGAGTTTCTGCAGAAACCGTTCAGTTAACGCCGTTGTTGTCGTTGGAAACAGCCGTATATGCAGGAATTTGTTTGAGCTTGGATTGACGGCAGCGTACAGCCAGTACTGCTGGCCGTCGATGCGGATCACCGTTTCGTCAACCGCGATCTGATCTGGACTAGCGTCGCTGGCAGGGTGTAGATCAGCTTTCTCCCAGCCAATCATGGACCGCTTTCCGCGAGCGCTGGACACCGGACTTTTCAAGTTCGTTAACGGTATTCGAAAGCGATAGTCAGCCAAATGAAGTCGAATACCGAGCCGCATCAGCTCGCTCGGTGTCCGCTCTCGCTCCACAAACTCTAACTCAAGCCAGTCGCTACAGCCACTGAGGCGGGCTATTTCAGCCATGAACCAGCCGAAATTCGTCCCGCCTCACTTTTCAGCTTTAACTAAACACGACCTTATTACCTCCCCAAGCGAACAACCGGTTTGTCGTATGGGGCAGCAAACGCCCTGACCGGTGTCGCCGTCCGGATGTTCGCCTTGTCTCTTTAAATCCGGCCATAACGCTCTCTGAACAGCTCTGCGAGCGTCTTGACTAACTAAAGCCAGATCAACGTACTACGTCAGATACACGTTTGAGGACTTCGTCGTGCGACTCGCCGTTAGACGCGACAATCCCATCAGCATCAGGTTTCCATTGATCTCCCCGAATGTCGGTTACGGTTCCCCCGGCCTGTTTGACGAGATACACGCCTGCAATTGTGTCCCAGGGATTCGGATGCGGTTGCGTCGAGACGGCAGCATCTAGTGATCCATTCGCAACGAGGCCGAGCGTCAGTTGCGCGCTACCGAGACGACGCAAATCACCGAATCGTTGGATAAGAGTATCCAAGAGATCTCCGAACACTTGGTCTCGTTCCGGGCCATAACGGAGGACGGCAGCGACTTTGAACTCCGTCACCTCCGTTTTCTCACTGACAGACATCGAACTGCCGTTCATTACGGCTTCGGTCGGTCCAGCAGTGTATATATCGCCGAGCGCTGGTACAACCGTCGTCGCTCCAACGGTCTCTCCGTCCTGGAGTGCGGCGACCGTCGTCGTCCATAGTTGGAAGTCGTGGACGAAGTTCGATGTCCCATCAATAGGATCGATCACCCACACGTCATCGCCTTCTGGGACGGACTTCAGTTCGTCACCCTCTTCGCCGACGATGGTGGCGTTTGGATATTCGTCACGGATAATCTCAACGATGCGTTGCTGAGTTTCGGTGTCAGCTCGAGTAACGAAGTCCATCGCCGATTCTTTCGTACCAATATCTAGATCCGTTCGGAAGAGGTCATGCGCGACTTCGCCGCCTTCCATCGCAGCCTGTCTCGCAGTCTCGTATCTTGCCATTTATTACTAGAAAGCAGTACGCATCGAATCTTAAATCTTTACCTGGCGAACCGGATCAGACGATGCGAGTGCCGCCCTGCTCGAATAGCCAGGATTCCTCAGTCTGGATGTTGACCTGAACCCGCTCTGTTTCGCGTGAGAGCTCGCCCTGAGGCGTGACAGCGGAAAACGACATGTCATCCGCAGACAGGTGAATCGCGTCCCGATCACCGAGCGGTTCGATAACATCGAGACTAGCGGTGAAGTCCCCGTCACCGTCCGTAATGGTGAGGTACTCCGGGCGAATCCCGTAAATCAGCGTTTCACCCACGCGATCTTTGAGGTGTTCGGCTTGTTCGTCAGTCGCCGGCACAGAGAAGACGTCCGTTGAAAGGACTAGACCGCTGTCCGTGCGTTCCACCGTACACTTCTGGAGATTCGGTGATGGCGACCCGATAAAATCTGCGACGAAGCGATTCGTCGGGTCGTTGTAGATTTCATACGGAGTCCCGATCTGTTGGACGTATCCATCGTTCATAACGACGATTTTGTCGCCGAGGGTCATCGCTTCTTCCTGGTCGTGCGTGACGAACACCATCGCTGTGTTCAATTCACGTTGAATCTTCTTGACCTCGACACGCATTTCGTCCCTGAGATTCGCGTCGAGCGCGGAGAACGGCTCGTCAAGGAGGAACGCTTCGGGTTCCATTACCATTGCGCGACCAAGGGAGACGCGCTGCTGTTGGCCACCGGAGAGCGAGCTCGGTTTACGGTCGAGCATCTCCTCAAGTCCCAGGGTTTCGGCGACCTCCTCGACCCGACGCCGTTTCTCGTCGTCTTTGAGGTCGGTGTTCATATCCAGCCCAAATCGGATGTTCTTGCGCACACTCATGTGCGGGAACAGGGCGATACTTTGGAACACGAACGCAAGGTTCCGGTCTTTCGGTGCAAGATTGGTGATGTCGTTACCACCAACGCGGATTTCGCCCTTATCGGGCTCTTCTAGGCCGGCGATACAGCGGAGTGTCGTCGTCTTCCCACATCCCGAGGGGCCAACGAGGATGACGAATTCCCCCTTGTCGATGTTGATATTGACATCGTCACAAGCGACGATGGCACCATCGTCGAACGTTTTCTGGATTCCCTCAATTTGGATGTGATCGTTGTCGCTATCTTGGTCCGTACGCGCGCTATCAGTGGTGGTGTCGCTCATGGTTGTCTCTTCGGTTGAAGTGCTCTCAGTTTGCTCTTTCGCTATGGTGGTTTCGCTCATACTGTGAATGCGTCCTCCAAGTAGTTTCTCGCCACGAGGTACAGGACCGTGGGTGGCGTTCCGATGATGAGGGTTTCAGCCATCAGCTTCCCCCAGTACACCCGTTCTCCGGACCCTCCACCGATAGTTCCATAGAGGACGGGAACGGCGGGGACAGGGCCTGTACCGGTTGTGAGAAGATTTGAGAACAGGAAGTCGTTCCAACCGGTCAGGAACGCGAGGAATCCAACGGCGACGATACCAGGTGCCGCGAGCGGAAGGATAACTCTAATGAACGATGTGAACTGCGTACAGCCGTACACCTGTGCAGCTTCTTCGATATCCTTCGGGAGATTTTCGAAGAAGTCTCTCAGGACCCACAGTGCAAACGGTGCAACGAACACCTGATAAGCTAGAATCATCCCGGGGATGGTGTTGTACAGCCCGAGATCGTTCCACAGGTCCATAATCGGGATGACCAGCAGGATGTACGGGAACATCATCGCTAGAATGATCGCGTAGAACCCGAACTTTTTCCCGTAGAATTTCTTGCGTGCGAACGCGTACGCTCCGGGAATCGTGATTGCGAGGGCCAACAGAGCGGTTCCGGACGCAATCAAGAAACTGTTGATGAGATTATCCCGCAACTCGGAGAAGCCGCTGGTCCACGCCTCGAGAGTCGGGTTATGCGGAATAACGTGAGGTGACCCGAAGAACTCACTCGATGGCATGAACGACACTGACAGGATGAACAGAAGTGGAATGACGTTCATCAACACGAGGAAGGCGATGACGCTATATTTCGACGCCTTCAGCGAGATACCGGCGAAGTCGTAGTCCGCAGTACTCATGCTGCATCACCTCCACTGGAACGCTCGAATTCACGGATGAACACGAACGCGAAGCCGATGGTCATCAGGAGTAGAATCACGCCAACGGCGTATGCGACGCCCATCTGTCCCTGTTCGTAGCTGAACCGATACAGCAACACGGCAAGGACAGAGGACTCGTATCCCGGGCCGCCGTTCGTGAGCTGGAGCACCTGCGATATCTTCGTCATGTTCCAAATAATCCGGATACTAACCGCGATGAGGATGGCGCTTTTCAGCTGTGGAAGGGTCACCCGGAGGAACATTTGGGCGCGATTTGCGCCGTACATCTGCGCGCTTTCATACATCTCCTCTGGAATACTCTCGAGACTGGCCGAGATGATGAGGAACATGAACGGCCAGAACGTCCACGTGGTCACGAATAGGACGACGGCGAGTGCCGTGTCGCCTTGGCTTCCCCAATAGATGGTTTCCCCAAGGATCCCCCACTGGGTGAGAAACCCGAAGAGCGGACCCAAGTCTGGCTGGAGCAGGTATGTCCAAATTGTCCCCGTCACGAGCGGCGGTAACGTGTACGAGAGAAGGAACGCACCAGTGATGAAGCTCTTACCGCGACGAACTTCACGGATAGCCAGTGCGGCCGCCAGTGCGATGGCGAGTTGGAAGAGTGTGGTCAGGGAAAATATCAGTGTGGCCTTCAGCGACGTGTAGAACGGATCCCAACTGAAGAGGTAACTGTAGTTATCAAGCCCCACCCACGTCGGCGCGCCACCTAACGGCCAGTTGTGCAGGCTCATGAAAATGCCCCGGATAAACGGGTACCACATGAGCAATACAAGGAACAGCAGGACCGGGAGAATCAGTAGATACGCGAACCAATTCTCCGAGAGAACATCCCGGAAGCGTTCAGTTCGGCCCCGAAGCGTGTAACTCGTTTGCGACGACATTTTAGAAGGAAACCTGTTCCCGGATCCGCTTAGCAGCTTGGTCACACGCTTCTTCAGCAGAGATCTCGCCGCGAACAGCCTGCTGGAACAGCGGACCTGCAGTGTTATACTGGATCGCATTCATGCCCGGATGGCTCGACCAACCGTGTTCCATCCCCTCAACGGTCGTCTCCAGTGTGGAGATGTAGTTGCTCTCCTGGAAGATCTGCTCGTCTTTGAGACCCGACCAGACGTCTTGGCGAGCGGGAAGTGTTGCTAGCGACCGCGGGATTTCCTTCTGGAAGTCCTTCGAGAGGACTTTATTAATCCACTCGATTGCTGTCGCTTCACGCTGCTCCCAAACCTCTGCCGAGACGTTATCGGGCTTCCGCATCAGTGCGATACACTGTGTGAAGAAGTCACCGCGATTACCGGCGGCACCCTCCCAGGACGGCCCAAAGACGATCTTCCCATCTTTTAGCATCTCCTCGGCCCGACTCCGGAACAGTCCGAAGTCCTTGGTGCTTCCCTGCACCATGCTTACGTCTCCTTGGATGAGCATCTGGGCGGCACCCTCGTTGGAAGCAGTCGGGGCCTTATCCGAGGAGAGGCCGTGTTCCTGATAGAGGTCGACATACTTTCGCGTTGCCTCCTTCCAGATCTCGTTATCATAGTTGACGTCCGACCAGGATTCGTTGAGGAACAGTCCGTCGTACCCGCCTTCAGCAGTAGTCCAAGTCACGAGCGCTTCGTCGGTGACGTCGCCCTGTGCGCCATAGATCTGGAAGCCATGGTCCGCAGGCCCTTCTTCCTGAAGTTGTGTGGCCACCTGTACGAGTTCCTCGTAGCTTTCCGGTGGGAAGTCGTCCTCGATGGAGAGCCCTGCTTGCTCGAAGTGATCAGCCCGAGCAATAAATGGTGCGCCGACTTCGAGCCCGATTGGGATTTCATAGAGGTCCTCCTCGAAGCCACGGTAGCAGCTCTGGGACATCTCGAAAGCCCATTCCAACTGTTCGAGGGCATCATCGTTAAGTCGATCCTTGTACTCGCTGACCGGCTTGACCCAACCGGGCTCGATGAACTGACCGTCGAGCGAGTTCGTCGAGTCGTAGAGGACTGGGCGGTTCCCGTTCTGAATGTTATTCTTCCACTTTCCGCCGTTAATGTCGCTCCAGCTCGCCCAATTCATCTGCATCTGGGCGCCGGTAGACTCCTCGAACTCCTTGACTGAGGACTCCATCTGATTAGTCGCAACTTCCGACTGTGAATGGAAGTATTCCCAATACTCGACAGTGTTGCCATCTGAGCCTCCCGATCCACCTGACCCGGTCACACCACTGATACAACCGGCAAGGCTAGCTGTCCCGCTGAGCGCGGCTGCTTGAAGGAACTTTCGACGTTGCATTTTGATTGCTCCACTTCACTCGTTCTACCCAACCTACATAATAGTTTGGTTGGGTATAATTCTACACCCAAGAGCATCACGCATAATTGTATGATCTCACGCTTGTAAGAGCCTAATGCCGCGGAAATATATTCTATCGCGGAAAATCTCGTGGGGAAGTTTAATGGTGTGCCACTTAATTGCCAGAGTACACAGCCACAGAGTGATGCAAGTCACTTCTGCCGGCAGAGATATCCATGAATGAAAATACACCAGATGTTCTCGTCCTACGATCCAATACGCACGGGCTTCACGCACGTGACTACGCCGACTTGCTCGCAGACCGGTTACCGAACCATGATGTCCAGCTTGCGACAACATCTGTCGAAGAGCGTGAGCTCATCGAACACGCAACAGTCGTCTCCGGCGTCGATATTGACCCGGAATTACTAGAACACGCGAAAGACCTCCAGCTGTTCGCCGGTATTGCAGCAGGATACAACCACCTCCCGTTAGATACATTCGACGAGAGGGGGATCGCAGTAACCAACGCGTCCGGAATTCACGCGCCCAATATAGCGGAACAGGTTGCTGGATACATACTAACCTTCTCGCGTCAGCTCCGCGAGGGCCAGGAACGCGAACAGCGTAACGAATGGCGTCACTATCAGGCGGAGGAATTGATGGGGAGTACAGTCACTGTCGTCGGTCTGGGCTCCATCGGATCCGCAGTCGCGGAACGGCTATCGGCATTCAAGGTTGAGACAATCGGCGTCAGATACACCCCAGAGAAGGGTGGTCCGACAGATGAAGTGATCGGCTTTGACCAAGCTGACTTTGAGCAGGCTCTCGCTCAAACGGACTACCTCATTATCGCAGCGCCGCTTACGGACACGACACGTGGGTTACTCTCCGAGGAGGAATTCACAACACTTCCCTCGGACGCTCGAGTGATTAACGTCGGTCGCGGGAAGATTATCGACACGGATGCCCTCGTTACCGCAATCCAGAAGAATCAGATCGACGGTGCCGCACTCGACGTTACCGATCCCGAACCGCTCCCGGCCGACCATCCACTGTGGGACTTCGAGAACGTCATTATTACACCCCATAATGCGGGCCATAGTCCAAAGCACTGGGACCGACTGGCAGATATCGTCGCAGAAAACGTTACCCAGCTTTCGGAGACGGATCGGGACAATTCACTGAAGAACCTCGTACAGTCTTGAGTCACTGAGAAAGCCTCCCTTTTCGTGGTTTGGTTTCGCTGATTGACGCCAAATTGTTCGTGATGCGGTTCAGAGTATGGGTTCAACAGTATTGACCAACTGACTCCGCCGTGACGACGTAGGTACAATTAAATCGTTGAAGCAAGGTAGTGTCTATATGGTCGCTGATCCCTCAACTGGCACGAAAAAGACATTGGGTTCAGTCAATAAAGCGTTCGACATCCTTGAACAGATCAAGTCTGAAGGGAGTGTTGGGCTATCGGAATTGGCTCACGATCTGGATATCCCGAAAAGCACAGTTCATATCCATCTTCAAACACTGCAGAACAGGAATTTCGTCGTTCAAGATGGTGACGAGTACACCCTGAGCTATCGATTCTTAAACTATGGTGGTGCATTTCGAAATCAGTCAAAGTTATTTCGAGCTGCAAGATCTGAGGTGGACAAACTTGAGGAGACGACTGGTGAAGTCGCTAGTCTTGGGGTTGAGGAAAACGGACTTCGGGTTCTGATTTACAAGTCCGAAGGTCGTGATTCGATTCACGATAACGCGCCGGTTGGAGAGTACACACAGATGCACTGGACAGCGCTCGGGAAGGCTATTCTTGCGCATTACTCTACCGAACACGTCGAATCGATCGTCGACGAACACGGGCTTCCGCGTGCGAACGAACATACCATTACGGATCGAGAGGAATTATTTGAGGAACTAGAGCAAACAAGAGAACGTGGATACTCCGTAGAGGATCAGGACAGACGGCAGGGTGTGCTTACTATCGGCGCCCCTATTCACAGTCGCAGTACGGACGACATTATCGCTTCTGTCTCGGTTTCCGGTCCGAAGAATCGAATGGAGGAAGACGATCGGTTTGACGAAATAGTCACGGCCGTGAAGAAGGCGGCGAATGTGATCGAGCTCAGTTATTCACATTACTGAGTGTTACTGTCGACTCAATAGAGCAGCCGATGCCATTCAATAAGGTTGGATGGGGTTCAAATATTGCCTCATCTGATCGAGGGAATTACACAGGTATGCATGTAATGGCCAACTTCGGACCGACATAATATTTAGTTAACAACCTCCGCTTCGCGCGCGCGTTTTCCCTAATCTTCGTCATAACTGCCAACTCTGCCACACTGATCAACTCTTATCCTACAAAGTGGGTCAACATTATTGAATAAGAACTACTTCTCCAGCCAACGGATTCGCTAGCTCTGCAAGCGATGGATATGATAGCCGACTCGCTTTTGTGATTGTGTCGATGAGAGTAGTTTCACTGTGTAAGATCATCAGGTGGGTCTAAGAAGCGGTTGCTGAGTACCGTTTTAATCTGTCTCCAGCACTCCTTGACTGTGTTCAGCTATAGCAAGGTCATCGCGAACGCGATATCCTCATGGGTTGTAAGGACCCTGATGGCCGATTCCTGAAAACACGGCGCAGCATCCTGCGACACTAGCAAGCCATATCCATACACTAATTATACGAGATACAGGAGAAAACCCACGGCTTTAGCCGTGGGATGAATCCGTCACTGCTGAACCAAACCACGCGACGGTAGCAGGCCAACTCCCCACCATTTAAGAAACTCTAGTTCTCCATATAAGATATGGAAGTGCGGCGTACCGTCCCTGTTGCCCTCGACGTGGACAGCGACGCCGCTGCACTCCTCGAAGACACCGTCGATACGTTCCTCTGGTGCGCTCAATACGTCACCAATCACGCCTTCAGAGGCGAATACGTCACCACCAGCAAAACACAGTTGGATGAGGAAACCTACGATGACGTCCGCGAGCAAACGAATGGGTTCAACGCGGGGCTCGTGCAAGCCGCCCGGAACAAGGCCGCGGAAGCTGCCAAAAGCGTCGTCGCCCGCTGGAAGCACGGCAAGAAAGCCAGCAAGCCACGGTTCACCAGCCCACACGTCGTCTACGACCACCGGACTGCCACCTTCCACGACACGTATGTGAGCCTCGCCACGACCGACGGGCGCATCGAGGCCGACTACATCCTCCCTGACGAGGACGGCGATACACCGCACGCCGAATACCTATTCTCGGACAACTATGAGACAACGGGTGCGGAACTGCACTATCAAGACGGCAACTGGGTACTTCACGTCCACTGCAAGCAGGAGGTGGAGTCGGACACGCCGGAGCAGGCAACGATCGAGAACGGAACGGTTCTCGGGGTTGACCTCGGCGTGAACAACCTCGCCGTCACCAGCACGGGCACGTTCTGGACGGGTGATGAATTCGACCACTGGCGCCGCGAATACGAAAAGCGTCGTGGCGACCTCCAGCGGTGTGGAACGCGGTGGGCCCACCAGAACATCCAATCCGTCGGCCGGAAAGAGAAAGGGCGATTCAAGCAGACACTGCATCGCATCAGCAACGAACTCGTCGCAGAAGCCCGCCAAAACGGGTGTATGGTCATCGCCTTCGAGAACTTAACCGACATCCGCGAACGGACTGGAGCGTCGTGGGGGCACAGATGGGCGTTTAAGCGCCTCCATGACTACACTGAATACAAAGCCGCAGAGCACGGCATCACCGTCGAACAGGTGGACCCGAAGAACACGAGTCGGCGGTGCTCACACTGTGGATTCACCCACCCAGACAACCGCGACAGCGAAGCCTTCCAGTGTCTGAAGTGTGACTACCAGAATCACGCGGACTACAACGCCGCGAAAAACATCGGCCTGCGGTATCTCCGTCGCAACCAAACCGGGGGCGACGGAGGCGCACCCTTGGGCGTGCGCTTGAACAGCGGGATGGTGAACGTGAATGGAGGCTATTCTCCTGCCTCATCCGAGGCCAGAACGGGAGTTCACGCTGAATCCCACGACTTCAGTCGTGGGTAGCTCAAACTGCTAAAATGAAATATCCCTGTTGATCAGCAGTAGCCTGCACTTTGAATTGGGTGAAGGATCGATTACAATTCTCGGTGATCACTCCCAGAAAATACATCGGATTATTTGGCAGAGAATTCGATAAAATAGCCGTATAAGGCCCTGACTCCATACTTAATCCCGGGTTGATCTATTCGTATTTCTTAGATTGATCGATACAGACTACAATATCGCTTATTTCTCTTTGAGGTTTTTCACGAACCGAATCCGGCATCCTCCGCTATCGGGTTCAGCGGCCGATTAGTATACTTTTGACTGCTTAGACCCATCTCTTCCCGTGGCTGCCGCCAGTTCGGCAGTGAGTATTCAACTTCATATGCCGCTTGAGAATTTGCTGGCGGAGTCTCGACGTTAGTGCTAGAATCTTGAGCACCTCCGCCAACCATTCATAGTAAGATATATGATATCATATCGGTTATACCAATATACAAACTATTATATGAAGCGGTAAAGCGTAGAAGATATCAGCTTTAGACTAAGTTGTATGGATTGGTGTTCGTCGGTTTCCAAATCGGGAAGATGGAGATTTCGTCTACAACCTCCACACGTAAACGCGTAACAATTCGACAGAGCTAACCCCCTGCCCTGGTTCACCCCACCGCAGTCCGTCGAATTCGGGCCTACAGGAACTCCACAACCAAGAGCACCGGACATTTCTCGAACTCCAGTTCAACTCCCAGGAAACAACGTACCAAAGCTATCCGAACAACCACAACCTCGTTGGTCTCACGACCCAACAACGCGAGCCCTTACAGGATATTATCGAAGAGCACTCTCTCGACATCAGTTTCGAACACACGGATGGCGGGATAACAACGGTTACAGCTTCTCACACCTCTGAACCGTCAACCACTGATCACATGGAAATGCTCGAGGACGTCATCCACAACGTCTACGATACCACATTCGAAAATATCGATAACGCGTTCCTTGGCAGTCGCGGACCAGACACACCCGAACCCCTCTCTGGACCGGCATAGGAACCAACTGACACCCAGACCTGAAACCCAGAGTATCCCGCAAGAGCTTCCGTGTTGGATCAACGCCCAAGCCTGGGCACAACCAAAGTACTACGGCCTTCTTCTGTATCCAAGCACTGTCGCTGGTGGGCGGTTACAGCAACAACAATTATTGCGTCCTCAAGTGGATTGAATATATGTACCTCTACGCGCCCGACGACATCGACTGGGAACGCGCCCACCACCAAGCCGTCATCCAAGGCGCCGACAACGTCGATGTCAAACGCATCGGGAACCTCGGCGAACTCGCGTTCGAACAATTCTGCCGTGAATACCTCCCCGTCGAGATGTGGAACTGGAAAACGAAGCAGCCATTCGACGCTGCAACCCTGAGAGTTTCGCTGCCTACGACTTCGACGTCTTCGACTACACCGTCGACGTCAAAACCAGCCGTGACGTCTCCGCGTTCCAACCCGCCAAACTTCTCGAGAACGACCCTGACGACGACATTCTCGTGATGGTCTGGCACCGCGACAACGAGATGCCCTCATCCTCTTGGGCTGGGAGCGCACGGAGACGCTGAAATCAAAGGTTCGGACCCAAGAGGAGTACTCCGGGGAGGAACCCGAGAAACTCGCCCACCTCGCAACGCGGCCGATGAACGAACTCCACGATCTTGGCCCCAACACTGCGCACCTCAACCAGAAACCCGAGAACCCCTTCCAACCCGGCGACCGCGTCATCAAAGCCGGCGATGAAGACCCATCAGTTGCAGTTGTCGTCGAGGTTCTTCCCCCCGAAGAGAATGCGACGCTGTACGGCCAAGAAATGGAAGGGGAAGCCGTCAGTGTCGCCTTCCCCAGCACCCTTGATGAGGGCCCCAGTGACTGGCGGACCATCCACCCAGCCAAACTCGCCTCCTACTGCGACGACCAAGCCATCCAACTCTACTCCTACAAACACGAAAACCTCACCTACGCCGACCGGCCATTCACTCCCGGCGACTACGTCATCAAACCTGATTACAACGACCCCGACCTCGCAATCGTCACCAGTGTCGACGGCGACGACATCACAGTCGTGTTCGAGCACCTAATAGAGAAAGAGTATCTGCAGCCCCAGCGCCTCACAGACGTCTGCGAAAAACACGACCTCAGCCAGTACTCCTTCAACAGCGACGAGCTAGCGTTCGAACCCCAGTTCTAACCCGTCCCCGCTCTGATTCAGCCGGAGAATAGAATTTCCGCTAATACGCTTCCGCTCTTGATACTCGGAATCTGATTGAGATTTAAAGCCTCTGCTCCTATGTGCGTGGGATCCTTCGGTCGTTCTCGTCCACTCTAATTGGCGTGCATGTCGTCAAAATATTCGGTGGAAATTCACCGCAAGCTCTTCTAACTGAGTGGCTATATATCCAGTAATGAGATGTGGTGATAGAAATGCGACGAGGATTAGAATTTGATTGGCAGATATAAATTGTGTGACAATCAGTAGAACGAGCGTTGAGAAGGCGAGCGAAGTACAAATGTGAAGGAATAAAACTTTGAGACTGTTCCGTTGGACGTTATGGCCGATTGCTTGCGTATAGGCGAGCAAGAAGGTATCATGGAGGTCTTCTGATTCCTGTCTCGCATAGCCGTAGTAATTGTCTACTGATTTGAGAGGGTTAGAGTATTCTTGTGGTCGAATGACGAACAGCCCGATGAGTGCAGAAATTAGTGCAGGCGCTAAGCAGACAATTGACTGAAGTTGGTTTTCTTCACTCAGAAACAGCGTTCCGAGAGATATTAAGAGTGCGTCTGCAGTGATGATAATACCAATTTTCCGTTCAATACTATCCCGTCTAGACTCTTCGTTATCAAAACGACGACGAGCTTCAACCAGTGTTTCTTCAATACCGGGGAACTCACTCGGATCTATATCTTTGTCTGTGTCGGCATCTTCAGTCATCTAACAAAGAACCACAGCGACCGCACCGGTCTTCGTCATCTTTGGCTAATCTTCGAGTATTCGCCTGTGCTTTCTTCTTACAGGAATCACAGAGTGCCATCAGAGCTTACTCCCACATCGTTGGCATCGATCTGTGCTGAATGTGTCTACCTTCCTCAACGCTTCAACCGATATATCTGCCGTTGTCCTGCACTCGTCACAGAGCGCCATTAGAACTCATTCCCACAGCGGTCGCAAGTGCGGTACTGTTTCTGTTCTACGTCAGTTTCTGCGTCGCCACGACAGCTGGGACACAGTGGCATGGTTAATATTTCGTGCTTTCTCATTTAATACCTTTCCACCTGATGGAATCCTAACTGGTCCCTCTCGATAGTTACTATAACTAATAAACGACCAGCGCAGAAATAGGACCACCCTCTAGTGCTCACAATCGAGTACAACCGTGAAGGATGGTATGTCCAGACCTTCCGAGGTTTGCACTACACACCGTGCGGGTCGTTCGAACGACAGCACTCCGGGTGTTAGTTCTGTAAATCGGATGACTGGCCTGCTGCCGACAGCTCACACTTTGAACGTGCCAATGATTGGTGTATAGTCACTGCATTCGCATTCATCAGAGTCATAGTAGCAGTCACTTGGATTGAGAGTTTCCGATGCAATTAGGTGAACAAATCGGAATGTGTCATGACTAGTTTCCGCAACCGGCATGTCCTTCTAGGGTTTAGAATGCGGTTTTGGTGAGTCAGTTCCCGGTGAAACGTCGTTAGAAGACGACGGCCGTGATCTCTTCGCTGTAGAGGAGCACCATCGCGACAATAAGGCCTCCAGTAGAAAGTGCCCCGCGAGTATAACGGCTAGAGTTTTCTGAGGCTAGAATAGTCGCAAATCCGCCGAACGCGAATAAAAGCCCTCCATAACTAACCAAAAATAACCGTCCTGCCTCTTGTGGATCGTTAATACTCAGAGCTATTTGGCCGGTGATTACAACTACAGCGATAATCGCTGAGAAGAATCCCAGAAATTCAAGTATAGTTCTTTGGAAATCCTGTCGTATTCCGTCTATCTCCTTGTTGAGCTCATTGATGTCGTTTCTTGAGGTTTCAAGCCTGCCATCCAAACTGGAAAGTGAATCAGATATTTGCTCAGTTCTCTCGTCAAGCTCGCTCTTATGGCTTTCCGCGAGGATTTTGTTTCGAACGAGCCCGAACTCCGCCTTTAACTCTGTATATTGACCGCGGTTACGAGAGAGTTCACTAATGGCATTTGAGATCCGGGTTTTTGCTGCCTCGTAATTGCCTTTTAGCGCTTCGACCTGAGAATGAACCAGCGTATATTCAGCTGGATAGATTTCGCTGCTCACGGCATCGTTAATCGATCGATCAGCGAGTTCAAGCAACTCAGTTTCACCAGTTGGAATTGCTAGAACAGACCCCTCATATCTGACTCCCTCCTCAACGCAAATCACTATCATCTCAGATAGAGTTTTCTTCAAGTCGAGATATTCTGGATAGTCGGAAGAGTATTGAAAAGCGACTTCTATTGAATTTCGTAGATCATCCGGATCCGCTGAATTCGAAAAGGCACGTGCTTTGACCTTCCCAAAATATTGCTCATCATCGAATCTCGGCTCAAGTCGTTCTATAAGGTCCCGCATTCCTTGATAATCGTCTATCTCCTCATGAAGCTTACAGAGCAGATAGAAAACATAGAACTCATATTTTTCATCTGGGAAATCCGTCCCATTATTCAGTTCATAAAACAATTTCATTGGTAAACTAACCATCGGATCTGGCCCCAAATCCGCATTGAAGCTATCAACCATCTCTTCCGACATCCGGTCAAGATAATAAATGAATGCAGGCGAACCCTCGGCGATCACATCCTGTTCGATTAGATTTTGTAATCTTTGGAGCGGTGAATCCATCGTGTATGGATTTCCCCCTCCATTAGCGAAGAACGGCGCCCCATTCACATATGGTATTTCGTCCACATCTCAAAGATGAACAACGAGAAGATAAATATATGCGTAATCAGACATCACAACAGAGGCTACTCCCGAATACGGGAAAATGGTCGCGGACAGCTCACGGGGCTGCTTTGTCTATAACGACGTTGGGTGGCGAAACACCGACATATACCTTAACGAGGTACATTTAAAGAAGAATACGTCACACATCACATCGGCATCTCAACAATTAGCCAGCATCAGATACACGTTATCACTCATTCACAGTCTGCGAATACGATAAGACTCAAACAGCGAGTCATTTTGATACGCTTCTGTCGATGTCTTCGTCATACAATCCCCGGACGTTGTAATAGTCTCCTGCAAACAAGATTACGGGCTGGCGCGCTACGTGTTGAAAACCAAAGCCCATCGTTTCTTCTCATATCCAATTTCAAACTCTATCATCAAATGCCTCACTCAAAACCCTATGACGTTTCCTGCATCCACGACATTCCCCACAAGGGACATTTGCCTTGTGACAAGAGTGAGCCCAGCCAAGTAATGAGTAAGGGGTCTCCGTTTCCTGAATTAGTTCGGCAGAGGTTTGATCAGTTGCAGGAGCAGAAATACCGATTTCACCCTCCTGAAAAGAGAGCAGTTTGTCCATTATCTTATAGAACCTCTTTCGTCCGTCTGCGTGTTCTTGATCGTCTTTAACGGATCCAGCGATGAGTTCTGAACCCCCTCTTTTAACTGCCTCAGTAGCCACAACAGTAATTATAAGCTGGTTTCGGAATGGCCACCACTCAGGAGTCGAGGCAACATCCAGTTGGTCTTGATCAGACATGGACCCTGCACCAAGTTCACTACAATCCACTTCAATAATCGAGTGAGGAATATCTAGTTCGTCGGTAATCTTCGTCGCCGCCCTTATCTCGGCCTCAGAGGGGGCCTGGCCATAATCTACAGTTACACACAAATCAGGGTCTTTTGAATAGGCCAGACAAGTGGAGTCTATTCCACCGGAAAAGAGAAGAACAGTTTCAACCATCAATTCACCCATAGGGTTTTGAAAATGGCAGTTGAAAGGTCATTATATAATCCACAACCACTGCCTTCCAACATCGTAAACTCGCTGCGATCTATTTTATTCCCGTAGGCAACTACCGGCTGACCTTCATTATTAGCGTATCCGAGCTCGAAGAAGGTTCCAGAATCACACTGATCGATTAATGCTAAAACCACGTCGGCGTTATCAATGCCCTCAAGATCTTTGTTTGCGATCTCCTCTGCAGTCATAGATCCATCAACTTGGCCCACATCATGAATCGGAGAAATCACATTAGCACCCTCCTCAATAAGAATCCGTCTTACCTCCTCGACAAACCATAGCTCACCAATTGAGAAGAAAGGCGCAGCGATATAGACAGTCGGTCCCTCCTCGCCAATTGTCGGTTCCCTTATTTTAGGATCAAACTCAGTAACCTCAAGCGGCTCCTCGAGGATCGGAAGTCGTCGCCTGCTACAGTAGTAGGCGGTCGAGAGTGATGCTTTCTCTGCTGCGTCAACAGCTGATAACCCTCTTTCGGCCCAGTAAGCTGCAAACGTTGAGGCAAATATGTCGCCAGAGCCGATGTTCCAGATACTTTCAGTTTCGTAAACCGGGATTTCATGGATGGTTCCATTTTCAGTACCTCACAAAGCTCGCAAGTTGAAGGAGTCCGCTTGCTGAGTTGTGTCCAAGCAAGCAAAGCAAGCGGACAATGAAATCCACGAGGACCAGCTCCTTAACTTCCTCGTCAACTGCCTTGACGAGGAAGTTTCTCTGAATCTCGCCAACAACGCTGAAATCGGTGCAGAGGACATCTACGAGGTCCTCGTCGGCGCGACCGCCGACGGGACCTCGATCTCGACGCTGTGCAACTCCAGTGAAGACTCGCCATCGGCGAACACAGTTCTCTATCATCTACGGACGAAGTTCGAGCCCGAACGGCTCGAACGAGTCGCTAACACGCTTCTTCGACGAGACATCGTCGAACTGCTCCCCGAGCAGGTGGAGGTCTGCGCAGACCTCCACCTGCGACCCTACTACGGTGATGAAGACGACACAGACGCTCTCTACCACTCGGAAGCGAAGCGTGGAACCACTTCGTTCCACGCCTACGCCACACTCTACGCGCGTGTGAAGAACAAACGCTACACGCTGGCGGTGCGCCGTCTCGAAGACGGCGACACCGCTAGCAGCGTCCTCGCTGAGTTCCTTGGTGTACTCGACGGCCTTGACACCGAGGTCAAGGCCGTCTACCTTGATCGCGGATTCTACGACAGCAAGTGTCTCACGCTGCTTCAGGCGCACAACTACGCCTACGTGGTCCCAATCATTCAGTGGGGTGAGGCGATTCAGCAGGAACTCTCGGAAGGATGGAGTCGCATTATTCAACACGATCTGACGGGGAAACTCGACGGTCACAGCTGGACCGTCGAGTTTCCCGTCTACATCGACTGTACGTACCTGAACGGACGATATGACGAGAACGGTGTAGCGCGTCACGGCTACGCCGCTGACGCGCCGTTCATCGAGACGCCACGCGAAGCGCGATACCACTACAGCAAACGCTTCGGTATCGAATCGAGCTATCGCTTGTCCGAGCAAGCGATAGCGACGACAACGACACGAGACGCGACGGTGAGACTGCTGTACGTCGTAGTGAGTCTGCTGCTACAGAATGTTTGGCGGTATCTCCACTACGAATACGTGGCGACGCCGCGCCGAGGCGGGCGTCGCCTATGGTGGTGGCCGTACAAGGAGTTCGTGAATATGGTTCAACGGGCTGCGTGGACGGCCCTTGCGGTGCGTCGGGCCGTCCCCGCGAACCGACCACCTGACGACCGATTCCACCGCTAACCACTGACCGGGACAGCCCCCGCACTGAGTGGCGACGCTGTCGCGGCGGGGGCTAAGCGCCGCCGACAGCGACAGCTTCCCGTCGATCTGTGAGGAGATCGCGGTCGGTCACTGCACTCCGCAACAGAAATCAGACCTCAGACTGACTCAACTGAGGACGCTTTGTGAGGTACTGGTTTTCGATTAACGCAGCTCCAGAAGCACCACATTTAATGACTGCCACATCAGCACTGCTCTTTCCGGTGGTTAGGTACTCTAGCATCTGATGAACAGAATCCTTACCGGAATATTCTCTGGCTTCATGTTGGTTCAGAACCAGAGCTAAGTCCTCTGCGTCGGACCCGTTCTCATGAAATTCTTCAGCCTGATCAGATTGAGGATCATACACGACTCGATCTCCATCTACAACTACTGACCCTTCTATTAGTCCAAATCGGAGGATAGAATCTCCCTCGACAGGCCCAATTTCTTTGCCATAGGACTTCGCTCGGGGAGTTGAAAGTTTTCCATTAGAGTGATTATGTAAATACCGGTATCGGATTGTTTCCGGAATCTCAGCCACCTCAGGAGAGAAGTTATACGAGGAAGATTTCAGATCTATCTTCGTCATTTCTGAAGAGCCAGCACATGTGTATAGGGTATTCTGTCCAGCCGAAATATTTTGTATTGCACAGACGCCTCTTAGACCAGGTCCCCACAACTGTTCCTCATTCGGGAACTCGCACTGTTCGAAATATGTACCGCCAGCTACAATCATTATTTGGAAGGGTTATTTCGGACGTCCACTTCACAAACACCACCATCAATCGATGTAACCTCTGCTTCATATTCCCAGCCAGATTCAACACATCCTTTAATGATGTTAGACCAGGGCTTAGCCAACGACCCAACTCTCTCATTCTGGGAATTCACAACACAGAGGCTTCCATCCTGAATCTCTACAGAGAACACCTCGCCTACCGAGACTTCACTCAATCTCTCCGGGTTAGGGGAGGCAAGCGTCGCACGGCTATGGAGGAAACATCTGTTCTCAACTAAAACGGTACATCTTCTCCCATCTATCTCTGCGATTCTCGCTCGGTAGCTGTGCTCAGATTCAATACACTCTACCAATACTTCTCCAATATCGCCTGTGATCGTACCAACAACTCTGTCGTCTTCATCAACTAAGCTCGGAACCCCCTCTCGCACTTCAACTGGTAGAATATCACCTTCAGACAAGTCCCTAAGCGCATCGGGGTTCGTAGAATCTAACTCCGTTTGTTCCTCGATAACGCACCGATCCTCTACCTGTTCATCTTGGGGATCTTCTCCGTTCTCTGGTGGCACGCTCTGCGGACTACCACCGTCATCTCTCGAAGTGTTTGACTCAGATCCAGTGTTCCAACTACTGCTTCCTCCACCACACATGATAAGGAAACATATTTTCTCTGCCGGATTAAGTGTTGCTGTGAAGTAAGGTTAGGCAAAAGGACATCCGCTTTGCTAATAAGAAGGGGCATTACCATATTACGCGACTTTCTCTAATTTGCTAATTGGAAATTTACTTCCCTGTATTCTTACTGGGTGGATGGTGAATGGTAATGTATGAAGTTGGATGAGTTGAATCGCCAATTGCGAGAGTTTGTAAGGTGAGTGAGGGCAGTCTTCATTTACCAAAGGTGCTCGGGATTGACCGGGTAACTGAACCAAGCGAATTGTTTGACGAATTTCGGTTCAAGAATGAGACCGAACAACTAGTACTCTTGGAGGATCTGGAGCGGGGGGAGGTGGCTGATGTGTTTTTCTTGCTGCGGTTCGCTGATTTGCGCGATATTGACTTGGAAGAGGCCTTCGAGCGGGCTTTGGTGGAGAACCGGAAATTTCACCCTGTAAAATGGTGTAGGAAAGTAAACAAGAAATCGGCAAGTAATGCTGATGTTGGTTTACTGCCTGAATACTGTGGTTTCTCGCGTATTGGAGATTCTGGGTTTCGAGGTTAAGAGAGTCTCATCCGCTTACGCCCCTTGTTAATTGGAAAAGTTACGGTCTGAACGCACTTTATCTCGACTTGGTTCGCATGTAAGAGTTAAACCATTGGTCCTCGGATGTGTTGCTAATGGCTGACACTCGGGTTTTCCTTGCGCCGTGTTCGAACGCTGATGCACAAGAGCATCTTGAGCGGACTGTTCTGGATGGGGTTCCAGAATCGACGTATGGGGATCATACGTCGATTAATTTTGGGGAGTCTGTCTCTATTTGGGGTGGGAAAGAGGGGGTTGAAGGGACCTGGAAGCAGGTGTCTTCGGGTGATTACTTGCTCTATTATACGGGGGGTTCGCAGTATACGTATGCGGTAGAGGTGCTTGCGACCGAGGAAAACGCCGATCTCGCTGAGGCGCTATGGCCGGGGTTCGATGACACTTGGAAGTATATCTTCTATCTTGGCGATCCGATTCCAGTCGATATCTCCTCAGAGGAACTCCACGGCTACGCTGGCTACGGCCGTGATTTTCCCTTAGGCCTGCAGCCACTCAACGAGGAAGGGCTCAAGCGGATTCGTGACGAGTTCGGCTCCGTTTCACAGTATATTGAAACGCATCGGACGGATGCTGACTCGGCATCGGATGCGGTGTCGTCGTACTTTATTTTGAAGACGGGTGCTGGTGAGTATGAGGATGCGCCTGCGGAGGAGTATCATTTCAAGGAGGGAATCCCGGGGTCGAAGCAACTCCGTGATGCGGCTGGGGATGCCCGGTTCGTGTATCTCGAGGACAAGGCGTTCTATGCGACCGGGGAGATCGGGGAGATTCGGACTGAAACGCGGGATGGGACAACTCATTATTTCGCCTCGATTGAGGGGTACGAGGAGATTGAGCCGGTTTCCTTTGGGGATGTCCGGGATGCGTTGTCGCCGACGTTCCCGATTCAGTATGGCATCATTAAGATCGATCGAGCAGACTACGAGCGAATCGTCTTTGGGGAGTATGAGCCCGAGTTTGAGCCTGTTGAGGGGTATGACTCGGTGTCTGCGGCCAGCGAGGATATCCAAGAACGGCTTGACCGATTGGGAGATGACCGCTTAGCGTGGTTTCGCGACCAGTTCGCCGAATCGGTGGTCGAGGACTGGACGCAAGCGCTCCAGAATCTCGAACCTGGATCGGTCGTAGATGGTGCTCGAGAAGTCCGGTTTGACCAGATTCGTGGCCTCTATACAGCATTAGAAGGGGATCTTACCGAACTTGCTGAGGAGATTAATGCTGGGTCGCTCAATCAGCTGTCCGCGCCGAAGACGGTGTTCATGGTGTTGTTGCGGCAGGTCCAATCCCAGGCTGGGCTGCAGCCGAATGCGAATCAGGTGAAGCTTGGACTCATCTTCGAGGAGAAATACGAAGCGAGCGGTGTCGGGTTGGATATCGATCATCCGCTCCTGACGTACCTGGATGAGGAGCAGGATGCGTTGGTGCATCGGTTTACGGCCCCACCAGAGTACTGGCTGACGAGTGTTCGAACGGGGACAATCGGGTTTGGAGCGCCTGATCGCGACGATTGGGCAGCCCTGTCGCCGGGCGATGTTGTGCTCTTCTATAGCCAGCAAACCGACCTTGATATCGACGAGGAATTCCCGCACGGGTTCATCGGTGCCGGGATCGTCAATCGGCGTGGCGAGAAGCCGGATGACGAGGCGTGGTGGTGGGACGAATACCACGAGGGTGCGTCGTCTCCACTGTTGGTGAGTTTCGATGCAGTGTATCTCACCGGCGACGCAGCGACCCTCGAGGAGCAACGTGCGATCACGGCAGCAACCAGCCTTGGCGACCTCCCGGAGCGGTTTGAAGCGTTGACTGCCGATCTCTTGGAGTATGAGACTGCTGTTGAACTCTGCGAATCCCAGACCGGAGATGGCGTTGCAGTCTCGGGGACGACGTCACCATTCCTCGACGGTGATGAACCCGATTACGAGCGGCCACGAGTGTTGATCGAGGCGATGGCCTCGTCTGGATTAACGTCGGTTCCGCCAATTGATCTCTCCCAGCAATTCGTGGGCGAACTAGATACGGACCGGGTTCTGGAGGGACTGCACTTTGAGGATGGCCAGGGACGTGAGATCGTCCAGCAAATCGAGAGTGCGCTCCGTGCTGGCAAACACATCGTGTTCACTGGACCGCCGGGCACCGGGAAGACTGAGGTTGCGCGCCGTGTTGCAAACCACCTCGTTGAGACGAATCTTTCGTTGTATACGGATTCCCGGCTGACGACAGCGACGGCGGATTGGTCGACGTTCGACACCGTCGGTGGCTACATGCCGAATAACTCCGAGGCCGAGACTGAATCCCTCGAGTTCTCGCCTGGCGCGGTACTCAATCGGCTCAAGCGCCAGCACCCCGACACCCAGCGGAATGAACCACTCATCATTGACGAGTTGAATCGCGCGGACATTGACAAGGCATTCGGTCAACTGTTCACGCTGCTCTCCGGGCAATCCGTGCAGCTGCCCTTCCGCCAGAACGGTCGAGAGGTCGAACTACTCAACGCGAGTAACCTCACGGGGCTACCAGCAACCCATCAGTATGTGGTGCCTGCGTCGTGGCGAATCTTCGCGACGATGAACACGTACGACAAGACCTCACTCTACGAGATGAGTTACGCGTTCATGCGGCGCTTCGCATTCATCCGCATCGCCGTCCCCACACTCCCCTCCACTGATGAGGACTTAGATGCGGTTATCCAGCGATACGTCGCCGTCTGGGAGGACGTAGATCCTACACCCGAGGAACGCTTGGCTGTGGGGCGTGTTTGGCGGGCGACAAACACGGCCGTCGATCAGCGCTCGATCGGCCCCGCAATCGTTGCGGACATCCTCCGATACATCGAGCAGGGCCATCGCCCGCTGGAGGAACGCTTGACCGATGCGGTGGTGAGTTTCGTCTTCCCCCAGCTTGAGGGCGTCCCGAAACGCCGCGACATCCTCAACGCAATCGCAGACGTCCCAGAAATTGATGCAGCGGTGCTCGAGCGGGCGGGCCAGGATATGCTGCAGATCGAATCCCTCGACCATGCGTAGAGCCGAACTCCTCGAGCACCTCACCACGGACATCATCACGTACGCGATGGACGGGGTGTTCCCGGAGCGCGACCTCGCGCTCGCGCTCAAACCCGAGGAGCTAGATGACCGCTTCGAGGAATACGAACGCCTGCTCGATCTCCACTTCATCCTCCAAGACGACGTCACACAGTTCGTACGTGACCTCCACCAGCACCTCCGCTCAATCCGCACGGAGACGGAGAACATCTCACGAACCCGCCATGGAACAGTGGACGGCCGCATCAATTGGTCAGCCACGATCAAACAACGCTACTCACGCAACCCGAACGATCGCAGCCTCTTCGTCTGTGACAACCGATCCGAGGACTACGACATCCCCGAAAATATCGTTCTGAAGCGCTTGCTCGCGGTGATTTATGAGACGCTAAATGCGGCGGAGTCGTATCTCCGTGGCGACTACGAATGGGTGCAACAGACCTGGCGTGGCGACGACGCACTCATCGACGAGCTCAGCGACATCGTCGAGCGCAACGTCCACATCCACCGCATTCGTGATCCCGAAGTATATGAGCCGACTGAGCGGATGCTCACGCAAGCTGAGAACGCACGCCAGCCGATTTATCGGCAGGCAGCACAGCTCGTCCGTCGACGCCAACGCTTGCATGATGGTGACGAGGAACTCCTCAAGGAGTTGCTCGAGGAAACCGCAATTACGCCCGACGACGATGACACGCTTTTCGAGTTATTCGTCCTCTTCAAATACATCTCCACCATTGACGACATGCGCGACGGCTCGTTCACACTCGAAACCATAACTCGAGGACGTCAGGAGGTCGCTCGCTTCACCGGCGAGAAAGACATCGTCCTCTACCACGACAACTCCGCCATCGACCGTGGGCTTTCCTTCCGGACGGGGGTGGATTCCGCTGAGGACGTCCAATCACGCACAGACCGCGTTCAGCTCGTCGCCCAAAAGGTCGCGAGTGACTACTTCAACACGGACTTCCAGAACCACACTGGCCGACCGGATATCATCGTCCTCGAAGTCCAAACCGAAGACGGCTACGACTACCTCATCACCGAAGTCAAGAACAGCACTCGCACAAAGACCATCCGCCAAGGCATCAAAGAAACCCTCGAATACGTCGCCTTCCTCCGCCTCAACAATAACTTCGTCTTCGAAGACCCCAACAACGAAGACATCTTCGGCGACGGCTGGAACGGCCTCCTCGTCATCCAAGACCTCGACACCCAAACCGCCTCAATCAACGAACAGCAACACAACGAAATCAACATCCTCCAAGCCTCCGAACTCGACAACAACCTCCACCAACTCCTCGACAACCTCGTATAATAGTGTATCATGAAATAGACGGTATTTGCTTTCGCCACGTCCAGAATTCTTTGTATTAACCGATTGAGAGGAAGTATTCGTTATTGTAAACGAAGGTGAAGTAGGATTCTTCGGCGTCGTTGATTGCGACGAATTCGAGAACACAATCGCTGATGCTGATTCAGTCCTGGGAACCGTCGGCGATGGTGAGCCGGACTCATTTTCCGATGACATCCCAATCGGACGGTAGCTCTGATGGCGAACCCGCACTCTGTGTCGTCTGTGATGGTACAGGGGAAATCGGGTATCAGATTCCACTTATCGACGACGGCGTCCTATTCTGGCTATGCTCAGCGTACAAGGAGAGACTTATTGAGGCAGAGTCAACCCAGTCAACGATTGATGACGTACTCAGCGACGACCTTAACAGACTAGACGGATAGCCCTGATTCTACACACTCCGAGCAGCAAACTCTGCCGTCTGTTAGCTGAAGTGGGTTCACCTCGGAGATATGTTCCCCACACCGATCGCATTCTACGTCCTCAGTAACTCCGACGCCGCTACCGTATCCCACGGTCAGCGTTTGCCTATGTCCTTGATTAGTTAGTGTGAGGTCGATTTCTCCTCGTTCGTATACGACCTCGGTCAGAGTCACAGGTTCAACCACAACTTCGAGAGCGTGTCGGTCCCGGATTTCGTGCTGTTTTTCGGGAAACCCTCTCTCACGGCGTTGGCGCAGGTCGTCTAGTTCTGTCTCGATTTCCCCCAATTCCGACCGGAGGTCTCGCCGTTGTTTGAGAGCCTCGGCCCGGTCTGCTTGGCCCTCGTTCGCTTCAATCGCATCGTTGAGGTCGTCGATTCGGCGCTCCAAGTTTTCTTTCTCCTCTTCTAATTCTTCGATACGCTGTTGCTGGAGTTGCCGATACTCCTCGATCTCAGCGTCGGCAGATCGAGATGCGGCCTCGTGGATCTCGTCGATCGTGGGCTCGACATCGGACACGATGTCAGCACGGACACTTCCCAAGAGCTGTCTCGCATCTTCAGAGGATACCTGAGTAGGTGTGCAGTCGATGGTCGTTTGCTCTGGGTCAATATGCCCGAGAACAGTCTCCGCAAGTTCCGTGAGGATTTCCTTAGAATGAGTGTCAATCGCACTGGTACGAAGCAGTTCAGTCTGATAATCGCTTACCGTTTCGATGCTCACTCTGAAAAGCACCACCAGCGCCGTGCGATCGTAGTACGGCGTGAAATTCGCGCTCTCGACAGAAGCCTCGCTATTGACGATCCAGGGCGGCAATGTGATCTCAGTGTCCGCCGCTGTGACGGCGATCTTCCCGGTAGGCCACCTCTCGGCGGCTTCATCAAGCAGTGAATCGAAGAACGAACTCTCGGGGTTGAGCGGCACATCATCACCGACATCGTCAGGGCCAGTTGAGCATACCAGTGTGAGATCACTAGTTGCAACGCCGGTTTCTGCGTTTTCTGGGATAGTTACGTTCCATTGATTCCCCTTCTTATTGACCTTGCACCCGACTGTCTCTAGGTATCGCTCGCTGAACTGTTCGACCGCACGTTGAGTCACCGACAGTGCTGCGTCAGTCATCGCTGTCCCCCAAGTCGAACCCCTGGAATACGCCGCTGTTGAACTCCTCTACTTTCTCGGCCAGTTCTCGCTGTTCCTCAAGGTCGACTGACATCGCGTCGAAGTCGTTCTCGAGGTCGATTTCGGAATCCGCATTGACCAGGCGCTCGAAGATTTCGTCCTCGAAGCTTGTCCCCGTATCTTCCAGTCGGGTCAGTATTGAGCTGAGTTCGCCGACAGTCTGCTGGAAGAGGTCGATTTTGTGATACAGTCGTTCGAGGACGTACTCTTCGATGGTGTCCTCCAGCGCCATATTGAAGATGTAGACCTCACGCTTCTGGCCGATGCGGTGGATTCGGCCGATACGTTGTTCGACCTTCATCGGGTTCCACGGCAGGTCGTAATTCACCATGATATTGCAGAACTGGAGGTTCCTTCCCTCGTTCATCGCGTCTGTCGAGACGAGTACGCCGCCCTCTTCCTCGAAGTTCGAGACGATCTGCTCTTTCTCTTCGCTGGAGTGGCCACCGTGGAAGACGTGGACCGTGTAGCCCTCGGTCGCCAGTCTATCCAGCAGCTCTCGCTGAGTCGTGCGGAACTGGGTAAAGACGATAACCCGCCCCATCTCGACGTGGTCCCGCGCCTCCTCGACGATGTCGAGCAGCCGCTCCTGTTTGGTCACCATGTCGATGTCATCGATAATGTCGAGTATCGACTCCAGTTCGTCTGCGTGCGTGAGTTCAGACTGGTCGTGCAGACGCTTCTCGATAGTCTGTTTCAGCGCCGCGGGACTGCTGACGACTTCCTTCTGAAGGAGCATCAACACCAACTTCTGACCCTGGTCTTCACTGTACGCACCTTGCACGTAGTCAGAGACGGCCTGGTAGAGGTCTCGCTCTTTGCGGGTCGGTTCGAAGGTTCGGGTATCGATGGTCCTGTCGGTGAAGTCGATGTCTGTGTCAGCGCGTCGGTTGCGGATCATCACCTCGTTTAATTGATCCTGCAACTCCTCGCGATTGACCAAGGTTTCCTGGCTGCTATTGACGAAGTAGTGATGGAAGACGTCGCGTGTCCCGAACAATCCGGGTCGAAGTAGTGAGACGATGTTGTAGAGGTCGGTGAGTTCGTTCTGGATCGGCGTCGCGGTGAGGAAGAAGGCGTAGTCGTAGGAAATCTGGTCAATGAGGTTGTATCGGTCCGTCTCCTCGTTCTTGACGTAGTGGGCTTCATCGAGGACGAGCACGCCCCAGTCACGGCTGAGTACGGTTTCGCGGTGGCGCTCGCTCTTTGCCGTGTCGATACTCGCGATGATGTGGTTATGAGCGTCGAATCCCTCGAATTCATCGTCGTAGTTGCACACGAATTCGAGACCGAATTTCTCCAGCATCTCGCCCTGCCACTGCTTGGCCAGTTGCGCAGGCGTGAGAATCAGCACCGAGTCGTCGGTGTCCCGGAAGTGCATCTCCTTGAGAATCATTCCGACCTCGATCGTCTTTCCAAGGCCGACTTCATCAGCAAGGAGCGCTTTCCCGTCCATCTCGAAGAGGGCGCGATATGCAGCGTCGACCTGGTGTTCAAGGAGCTTGACCGAGTCCTCGTCAAGCTGCTTCAGTGACCGCAGTTCTGAATCCGGTCGGCCAGCTTGGAGACGAACTGCCTGAAGCGTTTGCAAATGCTCATCACCGGGCTCACCCAGTGAGTCAAAGAGATCCTCGTTCTCCTCGTGAGTGACCTCGACATCTACGAGGTCATAACTATCCATGCGTCTGCAAAGTCAAGCAGCGGTCATATACGTTGTGTGAAGAATTGAGCTCGAAGAAGGTACCCGATGTCGTATTTAGAACTCGCCGAGCGATCGACTTCCACCGAGAACGCGCGTATACGTATCATCACCAGTCACGTCGGCGAGCCGACCAGCGAGTTCGCGAAGATCGTCATCGATGTCCCACTTGTTCAGGTAGTTCTCGATGGTCTTCCCCTGCTCGTAGCGGTAGCGGAGGAACTGGAGCTTGTCGAGGTTCGAGAGGTGTTCACCACCATCGCCGTTGACGCGCTCCTGAATGTACGCCTGCCGCTTCTCGTCATCCCAAGTGCCAAGCGCGAAACCGTTGTCCTGGTTGTAGAGACCCATTTCCTTGAGGTCTTCTGGAGTGGCATTCGTCCCACGGCAGAGCTTGTTCACATCGTCGAAGGATGCGCTTGGCGTGTCGAGGAGGTCGATGAAGACGTCCTCGACGCCGATGTCGCTGGCCTCTTGGATGATGCCGTAGATCTCTTGAACGACCTCTTTCGCGCTCATGACCGCCCCGTCGCGTTGGACCTTCCCATGATGCTTCGAGTATTCCCGGAAACACGCGCCCATCTCCATCACACCGATGTCGCCACGAGACAACTCGCGGTTCTCTTCAAGCTGGCTTTGAGTGCGGCGAGCTGTGCGGTAGATTTCACGACGGAGTGACTTCCACGACGCCGGTTCTGTATTGTCGATTGGGCGGGCCACTACTGCAATGTCAAACGAGACTGCCTCACCTGTGATGAATTTATTAGAATCTGCACTTATTGGGTATGTTGCGGTTACCTCGAACCCATTGGCACACAATGATGCTAACAGCTCTCCCCAGGATTCTGAATCAGAATGGTGGTAGGTGAATGTAAGACAGCCATCGTCCTTCAACGCTCGACGAATAACCGCGAAGGCTTGGCCGATCTCCGTCTCGAAGTCTTCAGCAGTCTTGTCTAGATACGGGTTAGTAACGATTGATTCTGCCCGCGGCGTTTGTTCCTGATCAAACCCTGGATATTCGTCCCCCAGTAGGATCTTCTGCCAGACATAGAAGTAGTCTGAGACCTCGGAGTAGATGATATTGTCGTAGTAGGGTGGATCCGTGATGACTGCATCAAATTCGTTTTCGTATTCGAGATTTCTCATATCCCCTTGGTGGAGAGTAAAGGTTTCACCGATCGGCTGTGAGAACTTCCCCGTCTCCCGAGTCTCTTCATCCTCAATGTACCTCTCTGTTGGATGGGATCCATACTTCACGCCACGGAGAACCTTGTCAACCGAATTTGCGAACGTACCGCGACCCGCCTTCGCTCCCCATACATTGTTCTCGATGGCTTCGGATGTCGGGACGAAGGAGTTCATTCGGAAAACACCCTCAATTTTGTTAGCAGACTGATTATAGATGGAAAAGAGATTCTGGAACATGAGAGAGTCAGTCAGAGCCAAAAGAAGATAATCTCGGTGTGAAGGCTCTGTTTTCTCAATAGATTACATTAGTTTGGCTATCGAGAGAAGCTGGCGCTCGTTATACATGTCCGTCCAATATTCGTATCCGTGAGCAAAGACGTCGTTCCCAGTCAGGTTAGAGGTCGCGGTAATAGCGCCTTCTGGTATCTTTTCGCTAGGGACATATTCGTGTAGCTCTTCGCGATTCTGCCATTCTTCCTTCGCTTCCTCGAGGAGTTCGAGATCGGCGTCTTCGACTCTCTTATAGCCCTTATACTCACTTCGCTCGTCGCTGGTCTCTTCACAGTGTTCACAGAAATATTCGACCGCATACAGTCGGAGATCGGGCGGTCCCTGTTCCTGAATGGCATCTGTAATCGCGTACTTCTGTCCGCAGTCGGGACAATTGTATTTCCCACCGCGTGAGACGTTTCCTTCCTTGGGGACGAAGCCGTGTCCACAGTCGTTGCAGACGCTCTCAGACTGCCAGTCATCTACGAGCGTAACCGAATTACAACTAGGGCAAAGAACGTTGTACTTATCGCCGTTCTCGTATCGACCCTTTGCTACACGGTAATCTTTGAATAGTGGAACTGTGTGGCCGCAGGAGACGCAGTCTAATTCTTTCACCCAGAAGTTGTACATCACGTCAGCCTCGTGGTCTCCGTTCGGACAAGGAGTCCGGTAATACTGGGTGATCTCGTCGGCGACATCCTCTTTCACTTGCTCGAAGGCTTCTTCGAGTTCTTCGGCATCGGTCTGACCCGCTTCAAGTTCCTTCTTCGTGACGAACCACGCGACCGGATTCAAGTCGTTGCCGACGACCTCCGCGCCAAAACGCGATGCCTCAACGAGCGAAGTGCCGCCACCCATGAAGGGGTCGAGGATTTTCTTATCCTTAACTCGAACATCCTTCGGGTAGAGTTCCCAGAGACTCTCCGGATCGGTTATATCGACTCGGTCAAGAAGTGAGGCGATGTCGAACTCGGACTGGCCATTGTCACCGTAATCCGCGAGTGTACTCCCTTCATGGCCAGGCTCGAATACTTCAACCTTTTCTGGGTCATCGAGGAGGGTGTAGAGCGAAATAGCGCGGAAGACACAGCCGAGGCGTCGTGCCCACCACTTGTGCATCGTGTAGATCGGGCGATAATACATCTTCGCTCGCCCCTCCTTCTCAGCAAGCTCATTCACGCGCTCAATCGGAAATCCCCGTTCGATGGGAAGTTCTGTCCGTTCCGTTTGTCGATCGTTGCGACTACGCTCGTCAGTCATAGGCGGCCAGCAAAACCCGTGAGAGCCGCTTTGGATCCCGGATCTACACTAGGCGTGGGAAACGTACATCCATCCGGGTTGCACAATAGAGGGTGCTGATTTTCCGTCTTTCGAGCCCCGGTGATGGACTTTTTAGGCATAGAATGTACACTAAGAACGGTTCGATAGGAGCTTCTCATTGACTCTCTGATTGAACAATCGGACTCAAAAAGTTATGCATAGTGCTCGATACCTTTGCGGCCGTGTCTTTCTAGTTCATCTGTTGTCCGTAGTTTCTCCCTGCCTCAGTGTACACTACAGTGATTGGACTACGAATTTAGAATGATCTCAGCTGTGAATGTTGCTGAGCGCACGTCGGGTCATCGCCCCATCGATATTGAGGTATTGACGTGCGGTTTCGAGATCCTCCCAACCAAACATCGATCGGAATGCAGCAAGGTCGAGTCCGCGACTGGCGTGGTAGGATGCCGCGGTTGCGCGGAGGCCATGAAGTGAGGTGGAGTCGGAATCAAGTGAGGGTGCTTTATCAAGAGCCGTATCGAGACGTCGTTGTAGTGTGGAAAACGAGTACGGCCATCCATCGTGTTCGTCGGCGAGTAACTCGATAGCAGTCTGAACACGAGACGAGAAATGAAATGGAATCGGACGAGCAGCCGCAGGTGTTTTCGGCTGCCAGTATTGTGAGGCGAGTTCGTCGAATGATGCACCCGTGCTGTAGTTTGTCCGTTGTGTTACTGCTTGGCGACAATATCCGCAGAGTCCACCATCGCGTCCTTTCTGACAAGGTGCATGTTCGGGGATAGTGATGATTTGCCGCTGCCAGTCAACCCAGGAAGACGTAAAGTGTGTCAGCTCTCCAGGCCGAAAACCGAGGCGACCAGCCATGAGGATGATCGCATAGGCCTCAAAGCGATGTGACGAGTTCTCAATTCTTCGTGCACCTTCAAGGAGGAATTCGAAATCGTGTTCGGTTAGTGCTTTCTCGCGTGTCGGAGCCATATCCTCGATACTTGTGTACTGAAATTGGAATCTGCGAAATCCAGCGAGAGCTGTCAGCTCACGTCGTATTCAGCGAACAACCCAGGAAGCAGGACGTTCAAATTCGTAGAAGATGACGAGCGTATCAATTCGGTTTTGAGGAGTCGGCCCAATCCACCGATAAGAGTTCGGTGTCACTGACACCATAGTGTTTATCCCATCTCGTGGTTCTCTATTTAGGTATCAGATTATGGCTGAATCCGACTCCTTGTCCCAAACTCTCGAAGACACGGTTACCCTGAGCCGTGAGCTTCGGGAGGAAGGACAAATAGATGGACAAGTTAAACTCTACAACGTGGATGACGAGGACGAGTTCGAGTCGGACGCCGAACTCTTCTTCGACCGCACGTTGATGACGCAGGGACTCAGGGAAGCTCTCTCCATTCTGCGTGACTCGCTGACTGGGGACGATCCCCGGGGCACGCATATCCTCTACGGGCCGTACGGCAGTGGTAAATCCCACCAGATGGTGGCGCTGTACCACTGCTTCGATGAACCCACAGCCGCCGGCACTTGGGCTGGTAACTCCATCGAAGAGTTTGAAGATGAGCTGCCTGAGTCCGCGATCCCGATCACGGTCGCGATGCAGAACGAGCAGTACGAGTATCTCTGGGAGCCGTTCTTCGAGGCCCTCGACTACGACCCGGGTACTTACGAGTCGGGTGGCTACCCCGACATGCAGACGATCCAGGACGCAGTCGGTGACGAGACTGTCGCGTTCTTCGTCGACGAACTGGAGGACTGGTTCGATACGCTCCAGGGCGACCGCAAGAGTGCGAACAAGGCTTTCCTTCAAGCGCTCCTTGAGTCGACGGCGCTCTCCGATCTCGAACTCTACACTATCGTCTCAGTTCTGCGTGAGGAGTCTGAGGTTCACGACATCCTGAATCGCGAACAGGCGGTCGAGGTCAACATGAACAACCAGGTGGACAAACGTGAGGTCCTGCACCATCGGCTGATTGAGTCCATCGACGAGAACACCGCTCGCGAGATCGTCAACGGGTACTTCGACGCTTACGACCAATCGGACCATGTCGACCTCCCCGACAACCTGCTGTCGGAAATGCACGACCTCTATCCGTTCCACCCTGTTCTCCTTGACGCTCTCGAGACTCGTTACTACGCCGACGAGGGGAATCAGAATACCCGAGGGATGATCTACCTCTTCTCGAAGGTTCTGCTTGAAATGCAGAACCAGACCGACCTCATCACTCACGGCGACATCGACGCCATCAAGTTTGAGGACGAACTGGCGAAGATCAACTACGAGCGGCTCAACGCGGCAATGAGCGACATTAAGAGTCGCGTTGACGTGGATGAAGTACCCCATGGCCGACGCATCCTGAACACGATTCTGTTGTACTCTCTGAAGCCTAGCGAGGGGGAGGGAGCGAACACTTCAGAGATCGTCATGGGTGCCTACCAGTCCGGCGATCTCGTCTCGGACGTCGTGCTCAACCTCGAACGCCTGCACGGCGTCGCGTGGCACCTCCACAAGCTCAACGGTAAGTACGCGATTCGAGACCGACAGAACCCGAACGCGCTTATTCGGAACGCTGCAACCGATGTCTCTGAGAAATCTTCGAAGGCCGAGATTGCCGACTTCATTAAGGGTGTTTTTGGCTCGAATGCATACCCGGTCGGCTTCCGAACTGACGACATTCGTGAAACCCCGGACAACCGCGAGATCAAGGTGGTGGTGAAGGACGACCAATGGACACAGGAAGAAGTCGAGCGCGTCATCACGAACGATGGGCGCGGTCGCGAGTGGCGCAACACGCTCGTGTTCGTCCAACCATCTGGCGACAAAGCCATCGAGTCGGGTACTCGCTACATCGACAAAGCGCGGTACATCGAGGGTGCACGGCAAGTACTTGCCGACGAGTCACTTGACGAAGAGATTCGAGATTCTATCCGTGGGATGAAGGAGCAAGAAGAGAGCGAGCTCCGGGAGGAGCTCCAGCTTCTCTACGGTGAAGTCCTAGACGGTGACGATCTACTCAACGAATTTGACCTCGTAGCACCGATGGATCTAGACGTGTTCGTGCTCGATGGCGCCGAACTCGACGCGTCGAACATTGCTGACTCAGCGGCCGCTGACCCGTTCGACCTCCAGTCGCACGTCTGGCCAATCGTCGAGGACCTACTAGACCGCAGAGGAGAGATCTCCATTGAGGACGTCTATGAGCAGTTCCTGCGTGATCCCGAGCTTCCCATCCCCGGGGGCGCAAACGACGTACTAAATGCTACTGTCGACGCGCTGAGTGACAGGCCGGTCCTTGCCCGGGATACTAGTGGATTTCGTGACAATCTCTCAGGAAGCTCCTTGGATACAGTGCTCGTCCACAAGGATGGTGTGGAGGTATGGGGCGTCGACGATGTCGAACAAGAGTTGCGTCGACGCTTCGGGAGTGGCACAACTGCCGTCGACATCGGAGACTTCGAACTGGAGCTGCTAGAGGAGGGCGACATCTGGATCGACGGCGATAGCCATGACGTCGTAATGCGTGCCGTGGGCCGGCTGAACAGAGAAGATCAATACGTAGTGGTACACGGTAACGAAATTCTCGACAAACCACAGTCAGACGCGACGCTTCGCGATGTTGGTAGTGCGACCACAGTCAGCGCATCCTACCTTGTCGACCGTATCCAAGATGCGGTCGACAAGGTAGGATACGCGAACCTCGACACCATCATCGGCGATATTCGTGCAGACGAGACAGTATTTCTCCCACCGGACGAAACAGAGACGGCGACCCGTGAGGCAGTAAATGACTTCCTAGTTGATGACTATGTGCTTGAAGCAGGCGGTCGTTATCTTGAGACACTCGGCGACCGCGACCCGACAACGGTCAAACTGATACCGACAGTTTCCGACCGCATCGGTGACCAGATACTGGACTACATCAAGGGACTTGATGAAGGGGATCAATTCACCGTCGGAAAGATCGTGGATCGGTTCGACAGCACTGTCACCGAGGACATGGTGAAGACCTTCCTCTTGCAAAACCTCGGCCGTGAAGGAGAGCCGATCTACGTCGTCGGTCCCACCGGTTCCGATAACACGGCGGACTGGGTGCCGGGCTATCCATTCCGAAAGCCCGAGAAGGGGACGAAGACTTGGCGCTTCGAGTATAACGGCGACGATGTCTCAACAATGCGTAGCAAGTGGCGTCACGGCCATCAGGAAGGCACCGTAGACTACGGTGACATCACGTTCATGCTACCGGACAAGGAAGGTGTTCCTGGTGCTCTTCAAGGTACGGCCGATGTCGAGCGCTCACAGGTCAGCTTAACCCTTCGATCGGGACAAGACTACACGAGGGTTCAGGATCTGTTCGAACGGATGCCCGATGAAGCGTCGAGCCTGAAGATAGAGATAAGCTTCCAGAAGTAGTGGTCACGCCTCGGTAGATCAGTGACCAGAAAATTACTACTCAACGTATCGCAGTCATGGGCTCTTCAACTTGAGTCGTCCTCATTCGATGTCGAGAAGCGAGACAACTGGTCGTGGTGAACTAGTTGATCGGCCACGTTCTCCTTAACTAATCATCTACACGAGCGAGATAGACTTTCCACACTCGTTCTCAGAATCAGATACGGCTGCGAGACGTGCTTCCGAACGCACTCTGTTACGTTTGACCTTACAGAATTTTCTTCGAACCGTGTGTATCCCGACCTTCACTGTCGTATCATGGTCACATTGACCCCTGAACTGCAAATGAGAACTAGGTAAGAAACGCGCTCAAACGAGCAGCCACGGACCGCCTGATCAGCTTAATACGCACCCTCTATTGTGCAACCCGGATGGATGTACGTTTCCCACGCCTAGTGTAGATCCGGGATCCAAAGCGGCTCTCATGGGTTCTGCTGGCTACCTATGACCGGTGAAAGTGGCCAAAGTGACCAGCAACCGGCACGAACAGAACTTCCCATCGAACGCGGATTTCCGATTGAGCGCGTGAACGAGATTGCTGAGAAGGAGGGGCGAGCGAAGATGTACTACCGCCCGATCTACACGATGCACAAGTGGTGGGCACGACGTCTCGGCTGTGTCTTCCGTGCAATCTCTCTCTATACGCTGCTGGATGACCCGGAGAAGGTCTCTGTATTCGAGCCTGGCCACGAAGGCGGCACGCTCGCGGACTACGGCGACGACTCTGATGGGCAGTCTGACCTCGACGTCGCCTCGTTGCTCGAACGCGTGGACATGACCGATCCGGAGAGCCTCTGGGAACTCTACCCGAAGGACGTTCGCGTCGAAGACAAGAAGATTCTCGACCCCTTCATGGGAGGGGGTACGTCACTTGTGGAAGCCTCTCGCTTCGGCGCGGAGGTCGTCGGCAACGACTTGAATCCTGTTGCATGGTTTGTCACGAAGAAGGAACTTGAAGCGGGTCAGACCGACGTCGAAGAACTCGAAGAAGCCTTCGAGCAAGTGAAAGAGGATGTCGCCGACGAGATTACGCAGTACTACAGGACGCCCTGCCCGAACGGAGACCACGAGGCTGACGTGATGTACAACTTCTGGGTGAAAGAATTAGACTGCGTCTCCTGCGGCCACACAGTTCCACTATTCAAGGACTATCGGGTAGCGAAGGGACGCTACGGAAACGACGACAAGTACAACGTCCTTTGCCCGGACTGTGAATCAATCACTTTAGTGAATGATTGGCAGAGCGAATCTATCTGCGAAGAATGTGCTAATTCATTTGTTCCATCGGAAGGAAATGTTAGTGGATCTAAATATTCCTGTTCCGAGTGCGGTTCGAAATATGGGGTGATTGACTCAATCCACGAACAAGATGGGTTCGGTCTGCGTCAATATGCAGTTGAGTATTACTGCCATACCTGCGACGAACAGGACCGTGACAAGGACGAAGTGAAAGGGTACAAATCGATAGAGGAAGCGGATAGAGCACTATTCAACGAAGCCAAGACAGAGTGGGAAGAGAATGATGATTTAAATCAGTACATTCCGGAGGGGGAGATCCCAAGAGGAGCAATCACCGCGACAGGCGATGGGCTCCAGTATGACGGACACGATGTGTTTGACCACGGGTATCAGACCTGGGAGGATATGTATAACCCAAGACAGCTGTTGTCTCTATCCACACTTCTGCAGTCCATCGATCAGGTTGATGATCAGAATCTCAAGGAGTACCTCTTGCTAGCGTTTTCAGATGCCTTGCGTACAAACTCTATGTTCTGTACGTATGACCCGACTCGTAACGGAATGGATCACGTTTTCAGACACAACTCCTTCAACCCACCAATGTATCCCGCGGAGAACAACGTCTGGGGAACGAAGTTTGGTCGAGGGAGCTTTACCTCCTCCTTTGACATGGTGGTTTCTGGGGTCGAATACGCAAACAGTCCAAATGAACGATACATTACTAACGGTGAAACAATAAAGACCGACGGGTTCGAGAAATCCATCGGTGAAAATGTTTCTATCCAGCAGGGGGATGCAAGAGAACTTGACTACGAAGACGAATTTGATGCTGTAATTACTGATCCCCCGTATTACGATAACGTTATCTACTCGGAGTTATCAAATTACTTTTATGTATGGCAGCGTTTAGTATTGGAAAAGTCGTACTCCACATTTGAGCCGGAAGATACACCACGTGCGGAGAGTATCGTCTCAAATCCCGCTGAAGACAAGGACGTAGAAGTATTCGAATCCGAACTAAGACAAGCTTTTTCGACGATTCGACGTGCCCTCAAAGAAAATGGTTCTCTGACATTTACCTACCACCATAGTAACTCCGAGTCTTGGGGAGAACTCCTAGAGGCACTTTGCGATGTCGGATTTGAGGTAACTGCAACGTATCCAATTTCTGCGGACATCAATAAATTCACAAAAGGCGAAGCAGTCTCCTTCGATATTGTCGTCGTCGCCCGCCCTATTGACGACACGGAACCCGCTTCGTGGAACTCGGTCCGCCGCGACATCTACCGTACGGCCCGTCGCACCCGCCAGCAACTCGAAGAGAACCGTGATCTCTCTCGCGGCGACATCGGTGTAATGGAGATGGGCGCGTGTTTCCGCGAGTACTCCAAGCACCACGGGAAAGTACAGCGCGACGGCGAAATCATGGACGCGAAAGAGGTCGTTCAAGAGATCTACGGCATCATCCAGGAGGCCAGCGACATCGGCGTCGAGGACGTCTTCATCGACCTCCTCGACACCACGAACGTCTCCTACGACGACGTCAACAAGCTCTGCCGCGGCACCAACGCCACCCCGGATGATCTCAAAGAGATGCGCCTGTACAACCAGGACGACGGCTTCGAACTCGGCACCTGGGACAACGAGAAACGCCAGGCGTACATTCAGGAGCGCGTCAACGGCGACAGCGATGAACATCTCTCCAACCTCGACAAGCTCCAGTTCCTCCGCTACCGCTACGAACAGGGCCAATCCGTCCAGAACTACGTCGGAAAGTGGGACGTCGACGACGACCTGCGTGAGCTGGCTGGCCGGCTCGCTGACGTGACCGGCGACGACACGTACACGCGAGTGCTGGGCGATCGCGACATCACGAACTACTAACCCGTTCTCACTTTTCCTGCTTCGCCCGGGGCAGCAAGCAGCCTATCGTCATCACCAAAAACACTTAGATAATTAGACACTCTATGGAGTATGGGATACAACTGGGGGATGGTGAAATACTTCTTTGGAGTGATTCTCCTGAACACGTTCCCAATGTACGTATTCGGAAGTGGGATCCTAACGAGCTGGGAGTTTCTAAATGCATTTGCCGTGAAGCAGTCGGTAGATGCTGCAATATCAGTTGCAACTGATTACTATATCGCGAAGCTCACCGTTCCCGTTGGACGAGTTCCTCACTGCACCGGGGTTCGAGGAAGTTGTGATGAGCATTGGGCTCGCGGTAGTGGTCGGGTCTGCTGTTGCGAGCGTGAAATGGCGAGCGGGTGTATAGGCCGGCTCGAGGATGCTTCACTTCAACTGAGTCCGAATCGGAAAAAGAGGACTGACAGTACAATTACTTAACGCGGTAGGATTACTTCTAAATAAGAATGGCAGGACCAGGACAAATTCCGGGACGATACAACGTCGTCGTCGAAGGCGAGTACGACGTATTCGACCACCAGATGCCGGTCGAGGAATTCGTCAAGCGTCTCAAAGACGACGGCGTTCCAGACGCGGTCACCGTCGTCGGACTGGGTGACGCATTCGAAGACGGCGAGTTGGCAGACGAACTTGCTCGCGAGATGGACCGACGGGCCAACGATCTGGAATATCAGAGTCCTACAGTCCAATTCGTCGTCGAGGGGTCGTTCCACCGGAAAGGGAAGACCTACGACCTCAGATACAACAACGAGCTCTACTCCCTGCAGAACGTCTTCGGGCCCCAGTTAGAACGGAAAGAGCAGGGTGATTGGCTCGTCGCGCCCTTCTAACTCTACAATATCGCTCAGAGCAGTTTCAACGGCCCTTCCTTCTCGACCTCGCCAGTCCCGTTTTTGAGGAAGTAGAGGTCGATCCATTCGCTGCCATCCGACCGACAGAAGACGGGGATACAGGTCGTCGTGTGCTCGTACCGGGATTCACAGCGGGTTTCGATCTGTTCTCGCGTCCAGTCGCCATCCTGTTCGAGGTCGTATCGGTTACGCACGTCCCAGGAGTGCTCGTCGGCAGCGGCCTTCAGCACCCGTAGCGAGAAGTCGCGCGCGTCACGGAAGGTAAACGGACCGCTCATCTCCGTCGCTTCGCTCAACTCGGACTCCGTTACGCCGTCGAGACAGAGCTGGTTGTTCGCGACTGCGCGAAACGCGTCGAGTTCCTGTGTATCTTCGACGAGGACGTCGTGGAGGTACTCCTGAACGACGCGGTCGTACGTATCCAACGAGAAATCGCCCGGCGGTGAGACGATTTCTAGGGCCGCATCCGTCTGTTTGACTCGTCGTCGCTTCGGTTCGAGGAGCGGACAGAGGAACGCGAGCCGGTCAGTGTGAAGCAGATACGCGTAGCTGAACAAACGCGACCGCGACGACGAGTCCTTGACCGGATCGTGGCCCTCCGCGTAGTACTTCGAGTCGAGCACCGCGAGCGTCTCGTTGCCCTCCTCGACGGCGTGGTCGGGCTGGTGGTACACCTCGTTTTCTCCCTCGAAGGGGCTGACCGATGGCGACCGGACTGAGTTGACGTCGTCGAGCGCACCCAGATGGTCGTAGGCTTTGACGTTCTCAAGTTCGCGCTCGATGACCACCTGTGAATACTGCTCGAACAGCGACTCCATGTTGAGCACGTAGTCGACGACCAACTGACGGTCTCCTTGCGTTGCAGGCGTCCCGAGGGAGGAAGCGACCAGCGCCTTGGAAACCTCGATCGCTTGTTGGTAGTAGTGGCGCTGCTTGGGCAGGTCCTGAAACGAGAAGCGCTGGTATTCGGGAATTCGTCGGCGGCCGCTAGTCACGCCGAGCTGTTCCAGGTGGCGGACTTCCTCGTGTATCTGTGAGAAGATGTGGTAGTACGCTTGGTGGTCGTACTTTTCCTCGTGCTGTTGGAAGAGCCGGAGGAGGTGCGTACCGGCGTAGTGAAGGAGAGAGTTGGCTGCATTATCGTAGTTGACTTCTTTCAACAGGCAGTGCTGTGTGGCACGCCCCTCTGCCTGGTTAACCAAGGATTGGCCGATGTCGATAACACCGCGTGGGTGTTCGAGGTCGGCCCGGCGCGTTTCGAGCCTACGGACGAAGCCGTTCCGGTGTATGTCCTCCAGTCCGTTGAGATAATTGATTCCGAGGATCAGAAAGACGTCTTCCAAGTCCACATCTTCCGTCCGAAACTCGTCGAGTGGGATCCCGTGATATTCGACCGACCGCTTCCGACCGTGAACCGCCAGCAGCATGTCGAAGATGTTGTCCCAGTCGATTTTCGGCTCGATGCGGAGGTTGGAGCGCGGCGTCAGGCTGATGATGCCGACGTTGTCGCGCGCGGTGACGTGCATCACCGGGCCGTCGAGGCGAACACGAACGACCCGATACTCCATGTCCCGATCGTCGAGGGATGCCTGGGTCTTGACGAAGATGTTGTCCGCTTCCTGTTCGAACGAGGCGCGGCGAAGCTGGTCAGCAATCGTGGATGGACAACCCTCTATTCGAATTTCACCGTGTTCGGGGACGCTGAAAGTCCCTGGTTCGTAGGTGTACGATGCGTCGATGTCAGAGGCGCTCATTGCTCGTAGGAACCCATCTGGCGGCGCTCGGCATCGAGTTCCCGGCTCGCGAGATCTGCTGCGGGTGCAAGGTCGAACATCTCGAACGACTTGTCCAGCGCCCGATAGTGCTCTTCGATCTGTTCGATCTGTGGGAACGCTGCGGAATTCAGCAATCGAGGGACGATGAAGGTCCGGAACGCCTGCCCGACTGCCTCAGCAGGTGCGTCCATGTACAGCTCCTCGTCCTGGAGGGCTTCTCGCAGGAAGACCGTTACGTCGCGGTAGTGCATCGGTCCAAACCGCATTATGGGGCCTCGTGATGCCTGCTCGGAACCGTTGTTGATGCCATCGTAATCAGCCTCGAAGAGCGCCAGCAGGTCGTCGTTGTCGACGAGTGGGATGTCGCTGAGATTCGAGTCGAGCCAATCCCGGAACAGGGTCTGCCGGTCGTCGTCCTCGTACTCGTCGAGTTCCACCATGGCGAACCGGCGCGTAATTGCGTTGTCCAACTCGTTCACAGTCCGGTCAGACATGTTCATCGTGCAGATGATGCTGAGGTCTTCGTCGAGCTCGATTGCCTCTCCCTCGTCAGTCTCAATGAGCGTCTGATTACGGTTCTCTATTGCCGTGTACAGGGGCCCGAAAATCTGGGAGATGTCGGCACGAGTGATTTCGTCAAGGATGACCGCGTACGGAATCCCGAAGTCGCGAGTTCGCTTTACCCCGGAAGTTACCGCGCCCAGCTCGGTGTGGTAGGTGATCGAACTCATCCGAGACCCGGACAGATTCGGACCGATACCACCGACGATGTCTTTTGCCGTCCAAGACGGCGTCGCGGTGTGAAGCGAGTAACCCACGCAGTGGCGGAGAGCAAGCTGCTTTGCGAACGTCGTCTTGCCAGTTCCAGTCGGGCCATACAGAACAACTGGTTTGCCAGTTCTGAGAGCGGTTCGAGCATTCCGCTCGACGTCGTCCGGAACCAGAATTGATTCGGGGGTATCGTCGCCACGAGTGATTACCGTCCGCTTGAGCTCTCTGGACGCTTTCGAAGACCGCAGCACTGCCCGACGGATTGGGCCAACGCCCTGTCCGCCTTCGTGGTGGATATCCAGTTGCTGGTCGAGGATGAGATACTCGAGGACTTCCTCACTATCCGCAGCTTCGATTGCTTCGACGACTTGTCCCTCGACCGTCCGGAGAACGTTGAGGTTCTCCTTTGCCTTTTCGAGGGAATACCCGTCGTCCGATGGCGAATTCATTATACTCAGTTACTGTTGCGCGGGTTAAAAGTGTGCGTGGTGTGTCTTATCTCGACACAGGTTGGGTTTCACTACAATCGGCAATTGACTAGAAGACACGGACCTCCCTACCGGCAAAGAGAGTTCGAAACATTGTCAGACTACTAAGGGGAGGAGACGGCTGAGGACTCAATAATAAGTCTGTGGTATCGTGGCTATTCTCGACCGTTATGCGGGGAATTCAGTCTTCTAGCTCCTCAGTTGGCAGTTCACCTTCGAGCCACATCCGACCGCGGTCTGAGAGCTGGTAGATTCCACCTTCCTCATCGTAGTACTCGATAAGACCGTGTTCACGGAGACGAAGCACGTGGTCGCGAACAGCGTCTCTCCCCCAGTCAGTATTTTCTGCGATCAGTCGCGGCGACAGAACGAGTTCCTTATTCCCCGGATTCTGTAGGCGTTCGAGAATGTCTCTGTCCATCGGGGTCATCCACGACGCCAGTTCCACACGGGGCATTCACTAAGTTAGGTGAGCGGTGCCGTCTTACAATTTTCGCAAGCTGAGGAATGAACACTATACAGTCTTGTAGAAGCACGGTATAATGGGTAAACACTAAGTAAATTGCGCACAGTATTGTGGTTATCAGGAGCTCCCTATTGGGTTGACACCGAGTCATCTTCTCAGGAAAGTGCGAGCCTCGCTGCTGAGACAGCAGGCTCGCGCGGGCTCCTGTACTCCAGCTACAGAAGCCATGTACGAATCCAACGACGGCCATCAAGAGCCTTCTGCTGTACAGCGCCACGAGAACGACGGCTGCTCAGTCTTCAGAGCGCTGATTCTCGCAGTTGAACGACATGCCCTGGGCGACGTAGCGGTCAGCCTATGTGGTCACCGGGTAGGGGACACGATCGCTCGAAACTTCCCGTACACGGTGGTTGATACGTGATGACCGCGGATGACAATCGCATCGACTGGGACGTGCTCGGGTTCGTGGTGGCTTCGGACTACCGGCGCGCGGTTGTCGACGCGCTTGACGACGCCGGCCCCGCGACCCCAACCACGCTCGGCGAGCGCACCAATCTCGCGATTACGCACGTCTCGCGGACGCTCACGGAACTGCGTGAGCGCGACGTGGTTGAACTGCTCGTTCCTGAGGATCGCAAAAAGGGACGGATTTACGGACTGACGGAGGACGGCCAGCAGCTTGTCGGCGAAATTGATGAGGTGGGCGAGTGACCCAATATACCCCACGTTCGTCTTTCCTTAGCCAAGTTGCCGGTCAGTTCCAAACCGCTGGCCAGTATGCAACTGCGAAAACACGCACTGAACTCCGTGCCCCTGGCCTGAGCGAGCTACTGACCCACGAAGACAGACAAAGCGACGTCCTCACCGGAACTGTCGAAGCTGACATCTCCAAGACCACGGAGGCAGCCGATGCAGTCTAACGCCGATCCCACGCCTCCTGAACGACGCAGTCTTCTTCCCACCGGGAAGTTCGTCCGTGGGCCTCGGAATCTCACGCGGGACGAAATCACCATTGGTATCCACGACCCAACACCCGGAGAGCATCGGTATTATGCGGTTCAGCGCGGCGACACCTACATAACCAACGCCGAGGAGCGTCAGCCGCGGATTCACGTCGCGTACGTCTCCGGGGATGCAACCCGGTACGCAATTCGGTCCTACCCTGGTGTCGAAGTTCGGGACGGCGCTGACTGGCATGCCTTCCAGGGCGGCTTCCCGGTCACCATCCATCCCAGAACAGAACTCACCTCAACACCACCCGAAACTAGAGAGGGGCTCCGCCAGCTCGTCACCGAACTCCACGCACTTGATGGAGGAGATGCGTGATGGCCGCAACCAGTCTCAAAGACAGGCCATGCGGCCACACGACGCTCAAGAACACAACCACACTCACTACCCATGGTACTGAGGAGTGGTCGTTCGACCTTGCCCACGAGCCACCGCTCGTCGAGCACACCATGGGCCAAGCAGGTCACAAGCCGATCCTCGACGCTATAGAACTGGTCTTCCGGCCTCCCGACCGGACGACCATTCACTCGCCTCAGCCTCGTATCGCCCCTTCAGTCGACTCCTACTTTCTAAGCCATCAATGAGTACTACTGAGACCCCGACTGCTGTCACGGAAGCCCAACACCAGTTCCAGAACGACGAGGTAGCGGCTGCGTTCGAAACACTCACTGAGGAAGTCCAACGTCTCCACGCTGAGAATCAACGGCTCAACGAGCGTGTCAGTGAACTCGAACAGCAACATGAACCAGAGGACAACCAAGACCAGAAACCCGACTACGAACACCTTGAGGAGCGCGTAACCGACCTCGAACGCGACCTCGAAAACCAACCTAACATCGAGTGGGAGGGGCCAGACCCGAAGGACCTCGCGATCACGGCGACAGCAGCCGGGAATACGGTCAAACCCTACAAGGCGATCCGCGATCGCGTGGAAACCGACCAATTCGACCACTTGGACGAACGCGTTCGCGACCTCGAAGACGGCAACGTCGACATAGTCGTCCGGGGGGAATTTGACGGCGAGGAACTGCCGATCGAACGCAAGATCGCCGAACGCAACGCCGGCGGGGACCTCACAGCAAACAAAGCCCGCGCCACGCTCGTTTTCCCAAAATTCGGCACCCACGCCCAGACACATGGCGGCTCACAACTCGTGTTATCCTCCTCGGACGTCCGCACAATCCTTGCAGAGACGACTGATCGCTGTGAGTGGCCGAACGAGACGATCAAGCGGGTGATGCAGTGGACGGCGAAACTCACCTCCCGCCGCGACAATACCCAGAATTTGCGGCCACGCGACGACCAGAACTTACTCACACTTCGCACTGGCCGAAACGGCGAATTAGAGCTTGTCGCGGATCTCGAGGACTACCAACAGTACTACGACCAACTCCAGAACGACCAACCATGACTACAGAGGAATAGAACCAGAGAGGCCTCCGGCGTCACGGTGTTGTGATGCCAGCTCCCCGGACGGGTGTGACGGTGACTATCGGCGACAAATTCGTCGATACGAGTTCCACCCACTCCGCCCTTGCAAACTGTGTTTGCCTACCGCACGGTAAACTCACAGCCCCGACTGACACCCCTCCTTCTAAGAATTCTTTGTGGTCGAGCAGAGCATGCTTCGCGTCACACTTACCTCTCTCCCAGAATCACAACACTGTGACGCGAGATTCGCTTAGGATTGGTCCCGGAGTGTTTTCGCACGCTACAAGCCTTAGCTTCGACTGCAGGAGTGACAATAGAATCCTCGGGAGGGACGTACCTCATCGAAACCAGACCTTCACTTTCACTACGCTCTGGGTGCCAATATACTCTCTCATCAAAGACCTATTTAGAAGGGTTCTACCGCCGTTCTATGACTTTCAGTCCTTCTGCTCGGGAAACGCAACTACTAACCTCTAGTGCGGCGTGCCAACTATCGTCGTTCAGGGCGGCTTCCGCCGTCGTGGGCGGCGACGAGGCCCGATATGAAAGAACCTACATCGAGAGCGGCAGCGCTGTTCCGAGCAGGTCAAGCGCGAGCCGCCAAAGCCACTTCGTGGCTGAAGTCGAAAAAAGAGGCGCTGGATGTCTGGGCGACGTTCATCCGTGTCTCTCTCGGCATCGTTCGCGTCGTCATCTCGCTCGCTAGACTGTAAGGCGGGAGGCGGCATCCCTTTCGTCTCCACTTAGGTTCGTTAGATCCACCTATGGATTCCTGTCGATACGGTATCTCGTAAGCTTATACTGCAACTTATTGGCCTAGAATTACTTTCGAATAGCTTCTATTGACGACTATGCGAGATGACCGCCAGAATGCTGATGCACGAGCTAGCGATGGAAACGCAGCGAACGTCCGCGATATCGAGGCGACGGATGGGAGTCAGGCGAACGTCCAGACCGAGGTCAAGCGCCACAGTAAACCGAAGCCGCACAACGAGCAGGGAACTGGCGAGTTCAACGGAATCGCGTTTCTGTTCCAAGTGCTCTCGAACTACGTACCCGCGAAGTACTTTGACGGTATCTTCGGTACGTCCACGGTCGGTGGGCTTCTCGTAATGGGCTACTGGCTCTGGGCCGGTCTATACTCGAATTTCCCAGACGCATCTGTTACAGTACCAAAGTATGCGATTTTCGCATTCGGGGTAGCACTCGTCGGCGGAGTTTACCTCTCCGTTCGGGAACAATCACAGTGTCCGGAGTGCGGGTCGCTGTTTGCGCTTCGGCGGGAAGAGCGTGAAGTCGAGCGCGACAAATTTCAGGGGAAACCTGATGATCTCCTAGTCCGCCGCGAAGAGAACCGCACCAAGTGCGGCTACGAAGACGAATTCGAGTTCTGGAAGGCTGGCCCAGAACAATCTACCACGCAGTAGGCACTCTACGCAGCTTCACTTCTGGCTGAGGCTTTCTCCCGGCAAGCTGTTTAGAGAACGTTGTGGTCGTCGGATGCCTCGATGTCCCCCTCCCACTGGTCGGCAGCTTGGCCGATCCCGAACCGTCGCTCCGCGGTTCCCGTAATTCGGCCGTTGAGCGTATCGACGTAATCTGCGAGCTGCTCCATAGTTCTCAATTCTACGAGCGCGGATAGTCGCGTAAACGCCAGCCTAAGAAGCTCTATGACGAAGACTTCCCGAATGATCACCTTTTTGTAACCTCCGGGATGAGGATAAGATAACTCGAAGTGTACTGTCCAGCGGCTAACCTCCATTATAAAAATGTCTGATGACCATACGCTCTGGGATTATCAATCTGAGTCGCTGAGGCAGTTACAACTCCATACGTTCGAACAGGTGAACGAGGAGGAGAAAACGGCGAGGGGTTTAACCTTTATATCCGATCAGAATCCTTTAGACACAATTGACGAATTTGACTTCCCGGAATTCACGGTTAAATTAGATCGGAGAGATGCTTTTGCTGTTCTAGATCTCCAGCGTCGTCGTGAAAGCTCCAAGTATGATGATGGCTACAAAATATTCCAAGAGAAGGTCTACCTTTTCAGTAATGAGGAAGAGGAGGTTTTCACGGCATACGCTTTGAGTGACCAGGATTTCTATCTGTACGGTCTTCGGCGGTTCTTCACCGGGCTGCCGGGGGCAACTACGTCTTTCCTGAGTACTAGTGAAATAAAGAAGCTGCTCTCAAGTCTTGAAAGTGAGGTTCAGGGAGATGTAATCGTTGAGGAAGCTGTAATCAAATCTCCCAATTCGAAGACTGATATCCAGTATCTGAACGAACCTTACTATAGTCTTTTTAGTAGTAAGAAAGTCGCCGAAGATGACTACTTCGTCGACAAAGTCCAGTTCCGTATTAAGAATGGCAGGGACTCGTTCTCAGGGTTCCTCTCCAGAAACGGCGATACTCGGTTTACTAGCGGGTCCGGATCGGTATATTTCCAATATCTCCTACGGAACCTCTCTAAGTCGATTTCCGAAAAAGGACAACTCTTTGTCGGAAAAAGTAGAGAATACGGGTCACGAGAGGCGGAGAGGCTGGAGATTGAGTACGATCCTGGCGAAATCAAAGGGGTCGATGCTAACCAAGACTTAATTGATACACTTCGGGGTATGACTCACTCGTCGGTTACTGTCTACCATTCTAACCCATATATGCACGCGTCTATCCTCGATTTTGAGGATGGATCAACAGCTGACGTATTCATCACCTCTGACCGGAAAATATCGATAATTCCTGGATTTAGTGCCTCCCGGAGCTCTCTAACCAGAATCTGCGATAGTATTACACAAGGATTTGGTGAAGGTGAAGTTCAAGAAGGTGAGAATTCAAAACGCGAGTTTGATAGCTACTTCAGCGGAGGCCAACAGGCATGACGGAACGCGGCTTCAAGCGTTGCGTCAGATCAGCGGTTAGGGAGTTTGATCGCTACGATAGGGATGTTGACGTGGTCACCTGTTGGGAAGTCTTCCTGAGTGACCAATATGGATATCATTTCCGGAGTTTCAACTTTGACCGATTCCCGAATATTCTTGATGAACGGGTTAACCCGTCGTTTACAGCGTATTTTAATGATGAGTACGGAATCGTTTTTGAAACCTACCATGACCGCATCGCTAAGATCGATGAGGAAGTTTCCCGTCTCAAAAAGTTAAGCAACTGTGAGTTAGCTACCGACCGCGGTCGGGATAGAAGGCCAGAGACTCTTGACATCGCTTTACTCGTCGATGCTGATGAAGTTCAGACCGTCGGTCACTCTCTGAAAGAGGAAATTGAGGCGGGGAATTTGGACTGTGATTCCAACATTATCCTCCTTGACTTCGACTTTATTGGACGTAATGATCGCCCTCGGTATCGATTTCGCCGATCCTCTATTCTTGAAGATAATTTCGAGGATGCAGCCCTCCCCGGAGGTCGGAAACTGAGCAATAAACTCTCCCAACAAGGTCAAGAATTCGAGAATATTCAGATTCCCACGAACGAAGATTTCTCCGAGTTCAAAGCTACGGGTATGATTACAAATAAAGCTCCATCTGAGCTTTATCTTGCCTGCCGGCTTTGGAACGGTGTCTTCATCGAATTCCTCTCTGATGATGAATTAGAGGCTTGGAAAACGGGTAGTTCCAGAGGTGGAATTGACAAAATAGTTGAGGCCTCTGAAATACGCGAGAAGATAAATCAAGAGCTGATTCCTGGTGCGAACGTCGATGATAAGTGGGTTATTGATGCACTTGAATATCTCGCGATTTGCGGTGTAGCGGAAAAGTCGGGAGATGGCGAATTCAATATTGAATTCAAAAACCTTCGGGATAAGAAGCGAGAATATAATGACACCTCTAGTGCCCGCAGTAAGGTCTCCGACCTCGCTTGGTTGCTTAGTGAATGGCACTGTGAGAATAGAACACAAAAGAGTAGAGAAGAACTGGCCGAGTTCATAGCTGCTGACTCCGTGGACTCCAATTCTCTCGATGGTTTGGGGAAAGCTGAACTGACTGACTTCTAGTATGGATTCTGACCGCTCTCCTAAATCCGATCTTGCTGATCGCTATCAAGAGATGGTTCAACTCCAGGTTGATGCCGTGATGAATTTCGACAACAAGGCCTGGAGAGCAGCTAGAGTTGTTGGCCTGATAATCGGGGCCATTCTAACCGGTGTTTCTCTCCTAGTGGGGAAAAACTTCGATGCTAACATCGACCAAATTCCGTCTATCTTTGCTCTCTTTGTTGGATTTGCTTGCCTTATCACCGCTTTAATATTCTCTATAATTAGCTACCTAAGCTCTATTGTCGGATTTGGGCCTACCACAGATATTGGAGACCATATTGGAGATAATGATTCGATAGATACCGAAGAATACCAGTCTACTATTATCGATTCATACACGAATACCATCAGAAAGAACAATAAAGTCCTGAAAGCAAAATCTCGCCGACTCCGATATACACTCACAAGTCTACTATCCGCCGTGATATTCATCTCTATCGGATTTCTTCTGCTGATTTTCGATTTATCCATAATATGTGCTAGTCTTGTGGTTTTGCTGGGCGCCTTGGTTTCCAGTTATGCCGCGTACTATATTGTTCAGCAGAAGTATGCGGCCATCAACGGTAAGGAGAATTCTGGGGAAGATTAATTCTCACGGCAGAAAATTCGACTTATCGTTGAACCGATGACAAAGTTGATTTCCAACCTACACAATCGTCCGACGTGCCGGTTAGCAACCTGAATCTGTATGATGTTCTGGTGGACCTCATACCCGGTACGTTCGCAGTCGGGATAGGACTCCTTCTCTTCTGGCCGGAAAATTTGACCATGATTAGTGGTCTGTTCTTACTGGTTGCCGGTTACGTCGCTGGGCGGATTCTACATGCGTTAGGCTCGCTTGGGGGGTCCTGCAGAACTGACCGCTACCTTGCCGGCCGTCATCTTTGGCGACCACGTCGACGGCAAGGGTGAGGTGCGATCTGCCGAATCTCGTATCGCAGCCGCGTTCGAGGGAGACACTGACGAGAGTTCGTCTGAGCGAGCTGATAGTGTAGACGACGAGATTGTGATTAAGGTCGTAGCGAAGTTAGAGAAGCGCATGAGTGGAGCCCAGAGCGAGGGGGTACCGGATGACGTCGACCCATTCCGTCGTTTCGGAGAATCCTTCCTGTACGGACGGAACACGCTATATCGGAAGTACGAGATGCTGACTACGTTTTACCGAACTTGTGGCTCGTTTCCGCTCTATCCCTCTTCGTCCTTCCTGCGTATTATTCAGTTCAGATTCCTCCTTTCGCCGGCTTCGCGCTCATTATTGTCTTGCTCCTCGCGAACCTCCTTCTCCTACGACAACACGTGAAGTTCAGAGACAGGAAGTCACAAGCATTCTTCAACGATCTCCATATCGAGTTTGCAACAGCAAGCGCGTTGCCTCGGAATCCCCGAACTATTATCCCGCGACGTGAGCCACTTGAGCACATGAGAAATCTACTTACTCGCTTACAGTCCGAGTACCAGTAGTTCGTAGAGGAGCGGGACTGGGAGCAGTTCCACACGCCGGAGAATCTCGCGGAGGCGATCTTGATCGAGGCGAGCGAACTGCTGGAGTGCTTCCTCTGGCACGACAACCTCGACGCTGAGGACTTCGCCAACGACAAGAAACTCGTTGACAACGTGGAAGAGGAACTAGCGGACGTGGTGATCTACTGTCTGGGGATGACGTCGACGTTAGACGTCGACCTCGAGGAGGCTGTCGAGAGGAAGTTAGCTGCCAACGAGCAGCGGTTCGACGAGACACCAAGTTTCGAGCAGCGGTTGACCAGGAGTCCCAGGCACAGGTGGAACCGCAGAATGGCGGGCGAAGCGACGTAACCTAATGCAACGGTCATGCTTCTCGCGAATTGTCCTTCTTCAAGCGGATTACCATACTCCCTGACTATCACCCGGATGAAGTTGCAGCAACAGCCGAGGTGAAGACGCTGGCCGGGAACGATTCCTTACAGACGACTTCTAGGTGTCTAGAGCGCAGTTGCCCCACCCGTAGGATTCGACGCACAGCTTGCAAACCTCTTCCGTAGGTTTGGATGCCGGTGAACAGCCGTAATTACCTCTCAAACAGTGGCATCACGTACTTCAGATGCTGATACTCTATCGATTCACGTTCGAGGTTGCTCTCCTGCGCAATCCTGACCTCCTTCAGCGAAATTGGATCTATCGACTCCACACCACCGAATTCGTCCGGGAGGCCTTCCATTGGCCCTGAACCTTTGCCCACCAATCGCTCGGTAGTGAACGTGTTCAGCATTACCCGGTCGCCTTCGTAGTGGTTCTTGAAGCGCCTGAAGTGTGAACCCGGCGGATTATCGAAGTCCTGTGCCATAACTACCTGAAATCGATTCTGGTAGTGCTCTCTGATCTTCCCTTCCTCAATCTGTTTTTGCTCTACCTCCTTCGCTGCCTCTTTCACGCTCTCACGTTCATCCGAGGGGTAGATGTAGGTCATGTACCCCCCGTCGTTCATCTCGACAAAACTCATTTTGATGTTGCCATCCCGGTCAACGTCCTCGTCGTAGTTCCACGCACGAATGGTTTCGAGCGCGACTCGGGCAATCTTCTCATCATCGAACAGCAGGCCGATGCCCCACATTCCGCGCTCATACTGATAGAGGTTGCCCTGCCACGCATCCGAATCCCACGTCTCCGGCAAGGGTTGGACAAACATACTCTGCACCATCAGAGAGATGCGTTCGAAGAACAGGTCAAGGGCCGCCACCATGACTGCGAGGACGATACTGATAGGCGGAGGAATTAGGAGAAGACTCGTGACAATCCCGAGAGCGGTGATCGTTCTCGAACCCCACACAACAAAGCTCTTGTACCGTTCGTCGAGGACTACCTTCGGCTTCCAGCTGTCCAACCCAAAGCGGATGTGCCGTTTCAGACCAGCCCTCCGCATATGCAGCTTCGATCGAGCGACAGCGAGGCGCGACCGGAGACGGTCGGTAAGAGAACGAATACAGGTAGACATACTCTCCAGAATTCATCCACGAATAAAAAGGACTCCGCCGTCACACCAACGGTACGCTCCATCCCTCGACGTCGACCATCAACCACACGGTCAGTAATCAACTCACCCTTTAACAGCCTCATCGCCCGATCATCCTAGGCGCAAAGATGAGACGGCCTACGCCTGAGTCCGACGTTGTCCTCCTGTAGACAGCCTGACCAAGGACCGGGCCGTTGCGGTAACTCTCGAAGGCCATGGCGGAAATAATGCCGATTATCATGATCGCTAACATGGCGGCGACAGGGGTGCTGATGGTGATGCCAGCAACGGTAATGAACGCAAGGAGAAGATAGAGCAGGACGGCTACAAGAAAGAGAATTGGTGACAAGATCCGCAAACCGGTTGCGAGTCGCTGGTCAAGCTGTTGGATAGGAATAGTGATGTCGATAAGACGGAGTGCTAGGTATACAATGGAGAGAATAACTAAGCCCTCGGTGTACTCGCCGATATTCTCAGTTTTTACGAGCTCACGAGCAACGGGAGTGAAGTAACTCGCAATAATCGCAGTGGTGACAAGAATATGGATTCTCTCAACATGCCGTCGTTCTTCTACGTCTGAGATTTTGAGGGCATCAAGTAGAACTTCCCGATCTCGTGGGTGCATACAATAACAAGTGACCTTAGAGGAAATATATAAATACAGGATTCACCTCCGAGAGATTATGTGTCTGCATGTACTTAGCGATCTACTCTGCCGGTGATACTGGCGGGCGGCGTGTTCTGTGAGATTTCCCTAGAGCTAATCGGCCCGAGCGCGTTTCGATGTTGAGTACGCCATTCCACTTCCACCAAGCCTACTAGTAGATTGTCGCCCAGTAGTTTACCTGGCGGAGAGACAACAAGTCTATTTACTCCCTTCAAATACACCAAAATAATGGACCGACGAGACGGGACAATTTTTCTATTTCTGTCCGTAATCCTCCTTTCCCCTCTCTTCATTCCGGCCCCGAGTAGTGGCGTGCCTCTGGATGATGACGTTGACATGGCTGAAAAGGCACCTGAGAATTGTATTCCCTCTCCTCGCGCTACACAAACCCATTCTGGAAACTCACCTATGATGGTGGGGGAAGTTTCAACAAAGAAGTCAAATGGAAACATCGTCCGAATTGAGTTTACCCGGACCTCAAATAGGGCGATCCCAGACGGTACTATCCAGCTTCGCTTTGGTTCATTTGGGAACGTCACTAAAGCAGAGGGGTTCTCCAAACAATCGGACGGCATCTACAACTGGGATAGGTCAGCGGACCCTTGGATAGAATACCGCGTTAACGAGACACACTCGGAGCCCAACGAGATAGATCTCACAAACCAGGCCAACGGTTCGCAAATCGTTCCTCTGCCAGCTTATGGAGGGGCAGTACAGGTTGCATTTGAGCCTGCTCAACACGGATACCTTGGCTCTCGATTCGCATATTTGGGCGAGTATGAAACGAGGTCAATCCAAGCTGGGTGCCAAGAAATCACGCTAATTATCCCTTCGAACGCTGAACTCGTCAAACCCCCCGACCAGATTCTAAACGCCCTCAACGAGACTGCATATCGGCTACCAGTGGGGCGAGCTTATGACCACGTTCGAGTTTTCGGCTATCCTGGTGACTTAGGAGATGTAGCAGGTTTTGTCCGAGGAACGGAGTATGGTGTGAATGCTGGACCTGAGGTCATAATTGAAGATCAGGCACCTCTTGGTGGGCCACTTGAATTTACGTGGCGGCACGAGTATATCCATACGCGCCAGAGCTTCGCGTTAACGTCAGAACTAGAATGGGTTCGGGAAGCCTCGGCGAATTATTTTGCGTACCGGACTGCGTTAGATAGCGGGTCCATCTCACCAAGAGAGTACGATGCACTCTTAGCCTGGAATCACGGCCGGAACTACGCCAAACAACTTGCCAACCACAGCGACTCCCGGGTGGCCTACGTCTGGGGACCACTAATCCTATCAAAGGTAGACGCAAGGATGCAGTCTACCACTAGTCAGACGCTCTTAGATACATTCCGATGGATGAATCATGCTGAAACAGACCGGGAGGGAATCACTCTCAATCAATTCCAAAACCATACGTTAAGAGAAACAAACCATACTACATCACCACCCCCAGAATTCAATTTAACTCAAGCGATCACCACAACTGAACCTCCGAAGCCTGCATATCTCAGAGGCCCTCAATGGTTGCCCGCCGAGATTCGGGAGTTCTGGCTTCCAGTAAATATCCGTTTCTTGAGGCTGGCCTATCGATTCGCGGGGATTCTATGGCTAGTGATCGTCTGCGTGAATATTGCTGAATACCTCGGACTTACGATTGAGAAATGACGTCAAAGTTCGAAGCGAGAATACTCAGTTCGTAGATTTGCGTACCCCCTCTGATATCAGCGCGTATCGATGACAGAACGAGTCTACGACCACTTCCAGCACCGGTAATACTCAAGGAAACAGCCCCGAGCAGGTTTATAAGACGGCAGAGTTCACAGTTTCATGTGCCTGAAGCAGTGGAGGGGCGAGAGGAGCCCGACGATGCTGAGAACGAGGGGGGCGGTCTCCGTGAAGACCTCTACGAACAGTTCGACGTCACCGACTTTGACCGATTAATGATTGTGGCGCTTACGTCCATGCTTGAGCTATCACTCCAAACGGAGTCGCGCTACGACGTCGATGAACGATCCGAAATTCTCGCGCAAATCGCGCTCTACCAAGCCTATGAGCGTAGTCCCAAACTCAAATTCTTTGCTTGGGTAACAACATTCATCGTCGGCTTTGATCTTCTGTACCCTCTCAGTCCCGGAATTTATGGAATCTACTTCATCGCGTTCGCAACTGTCAACGGGTTCCTGTCCACGTTCCGTGCACCGTTGAGAATGGCCGCAGAGCTCGAAGGAGCAGTTGATGAAGACGGCATGCCCGCTGATTATCGGGCCAGAGCTCTCACCAGCGTCAACACAAACATTACTCTCGTCCTATTCGCTATTGGCGTTGTGTTTCAGGTGCTCGTCAGCGGTGGGCACGTCCAAGGGGAGATTGTTACGAGGAATGTTGCTGGCGGGCGTGTAAACCCGATTATTTCTGGAATCGTTTTACTTTCACTGCCTATCATCTACAACCGTATTCGTTGATGATCCACTCCTGGAAGTCTTCATTATAATACTTCCAAGCCTGCTTCCCGACTTCCTCCGGTTCCGCCTCGCCATAATGCTTGATTTCTTCACCGACTACCCAGCCATACTCCATCATGTACTGGAGAATCCTTGTAGACGGCTCCGTTGATATAATCAAAGTATCCGTGATATTGGCTGGAATTGCATCCACAACCTTATCTTCAGGCGGGAACGTCGCTTCTGCGTACGGCAGCTGATCATCCAATTTCTCCACATACGGCTTTGTCAACGGCTTATCCGGTAACGATTCTACCACTCGATGATTCGTAGAGCAAACCGGGCACTCCTCCACATCCAAGTAATCCGTTAAGTCGTGCTCTGCATACTGCCTCCGCATCTCCGAAATCTGAGCCTCCAAGAAATCAGACTTCAAATACTTCTCAGGATTCTCCATAATCCTGTCCTCCACTTTCTCTCGCTCACTTTCAGACATAGCCACATCGCTCATCTTCTCAATTCTTCCGTACAGGAAATTACCCCACTTCCCGCCGAGTTCTTGAGGGTGCTCAATTTTCCCTCCCCCAGGATCGATCTCAGTCCTGGTGAAATCGCCGGGATTCACCGGGTCAATAGTGGAGAAAAACAGGACCTTCGGGAATTTGAAGAAGACATGTATTTCGTTATCGTCGTAGACGCTGGTACCGTCAATATTCCGCTGCATGTAAATCTCGAAGTTCTCAGGTCCTTCAGGATCGGACTCAGCCAAGTCCAGCTCATCAAGGAAGAAGATATGGTGATTCGACGGATCCTCGGATAGCGGCTTTTCTTCAAGTAATATCTGCCTCCACGTTTCCAAACGTTGTTTGACAACATCTATCTTTGAATGATTTGAATCCTGCCAAACAGCGAGTTTAGACTCCATCAACCTCCAAGATACAGAAAGAACGAAACGAAGTAGCCACTCCCCATATTCGAATTCCTCTTTCTCACGACGGACATAAGGATAGAACACCTTGGAAGCGAACTTACCCTCATACGGCGAAAATATCTGCTCGCACTCTCTGCACAGCAACTTCTCGTGATAATTCTGAATTCGCGTATCCGGCTCAACAGCCCTTCGCAGAAATGGCGTCGGCCCGGACTTCTTCATCCATTTGATGATAAAGTTCGGGATTATGTGGCTGTTCTGCAGCTCTTTTTCCTCCTTACAGAGCCGGCACTCATCCATAGTTTACGGGTTAAACGTTGACAGCTCTCATTATTTTATCGACGGAGAATACCAGTGGCATCAGACTACGAACGGGAAACCGGCGAGAATGAAACCTGCGACTATCACAGGGATCTCATTTGAGATATTCCAATCAACGATATCTGTGTGAACCAAGGAGTACCCAATCAAGATTACCAATCCAAAGGTCTGCACTACTACAAACTCGGCGTGGCTGTGGATCAGGTCAGGGATCACCAAGCCACCGAGAACACCGAGTAACGTCATCAACCCGACCCGGACCAAGACAGCTACCTCCTTCGTATTGAAAGAGTCTGTCCCGAACGCGAAGAACGAATCTCCCTGTGAGAACATCCAGTTCCCAAGAATAGCGATGAACGAACCTTGACACGCCGAAATCAATAAGTCGTCAACTGTGTATCCTGATAGTACTACGGTACCGTCGAGAGAGTGCAGCAGTCCTGTGATGAAGTAGATTCCAGCGTATTCGCTGAATGCGACGCCGGACGCTCCAAGAAGTAAGTAAACCTGCCAGTTATCTTGCTTGCTTTCATCTATCAAGTTATGCACTTGTTCCAGCATTATACCGGCCGGAATGGACCGGTGACTGATAAGACTTGATTTGCTAATATGAAGAAGTCCTCCGTTGAAATCCTCAGATGCTAAACCGACCCAGCGTGCTCTCTACGAATATGAACGGAGGAGTATTCGCTAAGTACAATTCCTGTACTTAGCGATTCATCGAACCTTGGGGGAAGCGCGGCCTCACTGGCTGATATCGATCGGTAGCGCATACGTCCGTCTTCAGGCGGTGGTCAATCGATAGGCGTTGTGCGTCAATCCACGAGCCTCTGGGATTCCTGGATTTCTATGCCGTAGCAATACTGTTTCAGGTCTTGGAAGCGAGCCGTTGAGATACGTTAAGGCGGCGGAGACCGGATTCGATTCCCGCTACGATGAGTAGGATTCCTAGGTAGAGGTACCAGCCGCCGAAGTAGAGCGCGTGGGGATCCTCTACACTTGCTGTGAATGCTGCTTGTACGTCGACGAGGATGAACACCGCCAGTAGCGTCGCTGGCGCGATCAGGCGATATCGAACTAACAAATAAAGTGGAATCGCGGCGAGCATCCACATACCGACGGCACCGAACAGATACACCAGCCAGTCGAAGCCCCCTGAAACTGTTACCCCGAGACGGGTAGCGTACCATACCATTACAACGGCGTGCAGGAGACCGCCTGTAGAAGCGAGAGCGATCGCTCGGCGTCGTGAAGCCGGAACCGACAACCACGGGATGGATCCCGGAACTGACGGCACTCGAGCCCACAGATCTCGAATCACGTACTCCACGAGTCCGAGGAACAGGAACCCAACCGCCCAGACCGATGCGTTGACCATATACCGGACGATGTACAGCCCGTTCTCGACGACCATGATGCCGGTCGGTTCGGCGAGTCGTTCCAGTTCGGCGACGTCGCGAAACGTTGGTCCCGGAGGCGTGAGTTCCATCCCGAGGACGTAGGCCGTCGTGAGGACGAGCGCAACCACGGGGGTGACGAGGTGGAATCGAACCGTGAGCCAGACTGGAACTGCTGCGACAACGACGAGCCCACCATACCGCCACAGAAGGCCACCGAACGAATATTGCGATGGCCCAATCGAATAGCCGAGACGGAGAGCGACGAGTAGCAACACCGCCGCGTGAACCACGCCGATGGCGAGACTGAAACCGACGGCTCGTCTGGAGGGCATGCGTTTGGATGGGGGCTCTTCTGGCTTCTTTGTTTTCCCAAGAAGATGTCTCGAACTGGATCTGGAATCGGCTTCTCATCAGCCTTCTGTAACTTCGCATCCCCCGTCAAACCCGAGTACGTTAGGTGGTCGTGTCCGGACAGTCGTCTAGGCGGGAATTCCCGCCTATACTAGTTGTTAATTTCGCGGTTTCTGTCTGGACAGCCGCGAAGTCTGGTGGTTCTGTCTGGACAGGCGAGTCCTGCCAATCACTGTCTGGACAGGGCTGTCTGGACAGATTCCTTGCTTCGGGTTTTCAGGCTTTGAAACTCCAGAATATCGGCGTGAATGCTTGGACAGACCTGCCAGAAGATGTGTCGGGTATGCCAGCTAGCTCACTCGGTAATTTGACAGGGTTCACTCATGGCCGTGGGATCTGAAGCAGAAATAATTCAGAGAGCCATAGATATATGTCGCTTCAGATGTTAGGCCCTGGTACGAGGCGACAGAATGGAAATCACTGAGATCCCCGATGATGCGTACGCTGGCGACGAATCACCGCCCGATCTTGACGAGCTAGAGTCACCTGACGCGCTGTTCACAGGCGGCCCAATCCGCGAGCGACTCCTCAATGTCGTCGTCGCATTACGAACCCCCACGAAGGTTTCGGACATCGCCGACCAGGCTGACTGCGACCCCGAAACTGCCCGCGACTACCTCGAATGGTTCGACGACATGGGCATGGTACACCGCCACGACGGCCGGCCCGTCCGTTACGAGCGCAACGACGCGTACTTCCAGTGGCGACGCATCAACCGCATCCGCGAACAGTACTCCGAGCAAGAAATTGTTGAGGCACTGGCAGACGCCCTCGACCAAATTGACGACTACAGAGACCAATTCGACGCCGACGAGCCTAATGACGTCTCCCTCGTCAAAGCCAGCCAAGAGATGCCCACCGAAGACGCGTGGGAAGCCCTCTCCGAATGGAAAACACTCGAAGCACGGGCAGACTTACTCGACGCGGCGCGACGTGACCATCCACCCGCCGGTCGCACTCCCGGCTCTGTCGATGCCTGATCGGTCGGCTGACCCGCCGAGCACCGGCCCGATCGATGCGGAGCTTTTTGATCGGATCGCCGCTCGTCTCGCCCAAAGCACTCGCTTCGAGAACGTCCACGCACGTCCCTCGTATGCGCCAAACGCTGTCGTTGCCGAGTACGACCTCGGGTACTTCCCTGGCGGAGTCACGCGTGCCTCACTTCGAATTCGGTGGTTCAAGACGGACGACTTCAGCATTCACTACGCTGAGCAGTAACGAACAGAACGCTCGTGGGAGTGCCGCTGGGGCCGGCACCCCAACGACCACAACACCCACGAGCACTACCATCCACCACCAGATGCAGTAACGCCAGGCGAGGACGCCGACTACCCCAGAGAGTGGCGGAATGTCCTCAGTTTGGTACTTACTCGTCTCGATGAACGAATCGAAGCCTTCTGGAACGAATCATGAACCGCCCCGGGGCTTGACATTGAGGCACTCGCCCTGCTCCGCCTGTATCGAGTACTGACCTACCTACTCGACCGGTTCTGCGCGCACTTCCTCGCCCCAGAAATCACCCGGAATAATGTGGGTTTTATAATATTGTTCCCCATCCCGGATGTAATCAACACCATCTAAGCTATCAGGTAACGAGCCCCATTTACCAAACGGCGTATCGTACGTTCCGTTCTGAATGGCTTTTTCGACAGGCTGTCGGACCCGTGGTGTGAGATTCCCCAGTGACACGACAGTGGCATTCCCAGGCGGCTCTTGTTGAGTGACCTCAATTCTATACGTTGCCACGATTGGTCCGGCATGCCACGTGAGGCGATAGTACGTCCCGTTCTTCAGGACGTACTTGTGATTCTGGAAAACGTCCTGAGCGTCAGTCGGGAAGTACGTCCGATTGACGTATGGTGACTCACGGATAGCGTCGGGAGCGAACCCGACTTGTCGTTGCTGGGCGGTATCGAACGCTCGTTGCTCGGTGTCCGAGAGTTCGGTGTAGTTGATAGTGTTACTCGGCGTTGCATTCGCCGCGTTGGACGTTGTTGTTGGGTCTGGGGCCGTGGTCTCTGTTGGTTGCGTGGAGGGAGTGCCGCCGTTCAGCCCGCTACAGCCAGCGAGCAACACGAGGAGAATAACCATCAATTCACGGCGCATACTGTGAGTTCCCAAACCAGCAATAATGTGTTTTGTGGGCCACCAGAAAACACAATTAAGTCACTTCGAGACTGACAGATACCACCCTCCCCCGTACTTAACGAAGTCACACACCACATCGAGTCGGGTTTTCACCGCGGAAATCCGGAGTGAAACAACCGCTCAGTAGGTGTGCGAACTAAGCTCGAAAGTTGTGGCTCCGTTCTGGCACTATGGCGTGCTTCATCTAACAAGAAGGCTCTCTGAAATCGACTACCGGTTTTCCCCCTTCATATCGCTTCATAATCCGGATTCTGACGAATTCGCTATCCTTGCAGTCAATCGTAATATATCTCGTCGCTGTTTTTTCGATTGATTCAACATCGACTTCAATCCTGAATTTGGAATCTATCTCGACGGATTGTAACGCGTTTACTGTGTTGACAGATGGGGCCTCGTTAGGTGGTGCAGCAGGTAGTTCTGCTTGTTGCTCCCAAACTTTGGAATCATTAGCGTCGAAGATTCGGACAACCACTTCTTGTTGACTTTCCGAAAGATTTGCGAGAAATACAGTTGCGTCGGTGCGTTGCTGAGAGGAGGAACATCCCGCCAGAAGGGCGATTCCTCCGCCCACAGCACTACGAAGAAACTGCCGTCGATTCATGACTAAATTCTCCGGCGGCTCCGGTAAGTCCTTTTCCTGTACTTAGCGAAACGACGAACCACATCGAGGCCGGTTCTCCCCACTGTGTCGGTGTGAAACAGCCGGTAAGTGAGTGTGCGTACTGATTGGCTGTTTTACCTCCAAATCTAAGTAGATAAACCAGGTTTGGAACTACTGCTGAATACCGCATGCAGAAAGCGGTCTGGCTACCCGAGACAAATCCTTAGACGACCCGTCAGGTACCCTTTCGAGCGGACCATTCGGCACTTATTTCGACGGCGTTCCGAATGTCCAGGCGTGCGTACTCGGGGGAGTCGCCTGATTCGTCGCCACCGGGGAGGAAGTCGAACGTCGTCTCGCCGGTTTCGCCGATGCGTGCGGCGAGCGTCACCGTCGTCCCGGGGTCGGCAGTGACGAACTCGCGTTCGACGATGTGCTCGCCGGAAGGGACGGTGGTTTCGATGGACGCAGGTGGGTCGTGGTTGACTGTCTCTACGGCAACCGTGATGGCGGATTGGGAGGTGTTGTACACGTAGAGCGATCCGCGGGGGTATTCAGGGGCGGAATCACCGCGTGGGAACGACAGACACCCAGCACAGGCGAATGCTGTGGTGGCTCCAACCGCGGTGAGGAATCGGCGTCGATGCATTAGCACCTACCCATTTGGGGGTGTGTAGAAAAAGAATCGGGACTTGTGCTTGAATGCCTTCAGTTTGCTTCCAGCTCCTGTCCCTAGCTGCTCTATCAGTAGTTGCTAGGCGGTTTCTTTAGATTGATCGCTAATCGAAAGGTATGGGAAGAGTCAGGCGGTGTTCTGCCAGTAATCGGTGGCGCGATACAGGAGATATAGGACAGCGTTAAGGACACCAGTTACAGCAAAGACCTGCCCGAGCTGGAGCCAGAGTTGCTCAAAGGGCAATCCAAGATCACTCACGCCGTATGTGAACACCGCAGAGATCAGTCCCCAAATGATGAGGATCGCCGCAATCCGTGCGCCATCTTCGATATATGACGATACCGCTTGTGCCTGAGGAATGGAGGGCTTATCAGACATCTCGAGACAGTTTCAACTTCACTGGTAAATATCTCTTGGTGTTGATAGACCAGTACGGGGCCTGTGGGATCGTCAATACCTGCTCCGCCTGTACTTAGCGATTCACCGAACCCAAAGAAGCGGGTTTTCACAAACTGGATTTGGCGTAGAACAGCCGCTCAGTAGGATTGCGAAAATACCAACGCCACCGCCGAGTTCAATATCTCCTGATACATAGTGCGGTCAGATAATGGATTATGAACGACTGGAGTGAACGGATGGACGCCGGGACGAAGCTCCTGTCCGAACAGGCAGTTCGAATTCCGCTGCCAGACGTGCAAGCAGAACGGTCCCTCCACGAGAACATGGAGAGAATTGCGGCCGCTGGCGATCGAAAGAGCAAGTTGCTCGATGACCCAGATATCCCGTTAACGGAGGTATACGAGGACGAATTGGCCGAAATGAGACAGAGCTTTAAGCATCGCTTACAACAGATTGCTGGCGAGGACTACTACGAAGTCGCAACCGCGTACCTCGACGGTGAGCGTGACGACTGGATTGGTGCCCTCGCAGCGTACTATCTGGAGTGCTACTATCGGCTGCAGGAACGCTACACTGTTGACGACCAAATCTTCTGCTTGGTAATTCTGCGATATCCGGACTGCTTCACGGTGAACCTCAGCTTCCTCACCGGCGAGATCAGCTCCGATGCAGTTCGATACGACTCCACCAAACACCTCGAGGCAGATTTCGACGACCGCCACCAAGAACAGTACTACGCAGACTGTCAGCAATCACAGCACGAGGCTTCAGCATACCTTCGTGAGCGCGTCACCTGTATTCGAGACGCGTTCCCGGACCCAGAAACAACTCCGCGCGAGCAACGACAATATGGCGGATTCGTACACATCACCGGGCGGGACGGCACGACCTTCGCAGAGATCCTGGATTCACTCACTCCAAATCCGGACCGGTTCGATGACGACACCTCGTCTCCGGGCCTCGTTCCAGAAGGACCAGAGACCAGGCGAGCGAAGGAAAACTATGTTCCTAACCACGAGGTTGCACTCTAGGTAACGAATTCTCCAAACGTAGCGATCCGTACCTAATCTGTACCTAGTTCACCGGCAGCTCGAATCCACTCTGGACTCCGACCGCGAAAGACCGAAGTCCCAGTCAGGTTGCTCCGATGAGCTCCTGGACGGCGACCTCCAGAAACTCAGTTGAAAGGGTTATCAGCAGTGTCTAGGCGCGTAAGCCCGTTACACGGCCAAATCCGTCATTAAATGAATAGAGATAGTTGGTCTCGTCGCGGTTCATGTACGCGACGATGGACGCGTCGACGAACGACAAGTCAGGGTACCGGCGGAAGATCGCTTGTGCGGCGTTGAAGTCTGCCTAGGGTGCGTGCACGATCTCGAAATGGGCGCCCTCGATGAGACGGTCCAGTAATTCGTTCGCTGGTATCGGACCGAGTCGCTCGCGCGTCAGGTTCAACGTCTCCGCGACAACGTAGTTCGTGACGATGGCGTTGGGGAGAGCACCGTGATCGATTCCTCGGACGATCTCCCGAGCGGGTTCATTGTTGATTAAGGACATATTGTTTCGGTATATCCGTTACCTACATACCGACTGTCGTGTGAACAACACCTCCCCCACAGCCCCGGATATCAGAGACCAGGCCTAATAGCGTGTATTCGTGCGATTGGCGCTCGGTCTTGTTCACACGAATCTCGCCGTCCCGTGTGTACATTCCGGAAATCACCATACTTGACGTGAAACAACCGTTCAGTCGGGATGCGTATCGATCGGCCGTTCCGCCCATTCTGCTGAAGAAACTGTGTTGCCTGCGGTTAGGCTGTCTGTGCGTCGGTGAGTCGTTCGATGGCGGCGTCGGCAAGGACAGCGAGGACGAGGAGGGCTGTAGCAAGCGCGACGAAGAGCGGGCCCCAGACGACGCCGGGGGTGAGGGCGAGGTGTTCGTAGAGGGCGTAGGCGACGGCGAGAATGCAGGGCGCGGTGACGGCGGCGAGGATGATGTCAACGGGGTTGCGGGTGACAGCAGCGCGTGCGAGGACGGCGGCGACGAGAACGAGGGGGCTGAGAAGGGTGGCAGTCGCGGGTGGAGGTTTGATGCCGGGGAGAGAAGCGGCGAACGGGACGAGCAGGGCAAGGGCGGCGAGAACGCGCGGAAGGACGCAGACGGTGCGTGCGCGGTTCATACGCGGGGGTCTCTCGGGCGGAAAGTTAGGTGTTACTCCGCGTAGCGTCCGCCCGCCTCGATGCGCACGTCAAGGTGGTTCTCGAAGGAGACGAACGGGCAGTCGTCGGCGTCGGAGTACGTGCAGAAGGGATTGTACGCACAGTTGAAGTCGAGGAGCCAGACGCCATCGCGCTTCCCCATCGGCGACCGAGGGTGGTCGGCGAAGTACTCGTCCTTTACCGAACGATAGCAAGGTCGTCTCCACTTACCGGAAGACCCGCACCTGCTACAAGGGATACTGAGATTGTAGCGAAAGCCGCTACCTGTTCATTTGGGCGCCAGGATAGAGAAACGTGATCCAGCGTAGGCAGAACTGCCAGTAGTGGGAAACTATCCACCGCAGTGAGAATGAGGTTTCGTTGCGCCACCAGCAGTCACATCGATGACTCCATCTGAGTGGTGGTCTCGTTTGGTCCGGTCACGTATCGTTGCGCGAGCCACTCCTCCCACGTGAGCACTCCACCCCTGTGATCGGGGCAGGTCGCATCGCCAGCCCGAAACGCCGCCACAGTGTCCCCAGGGAGGGGAACATGAAGAATCGGCCGTCTGAGATTACGTGCAGCGCGATATGCCCGTGCAAGTTCCCTGACTGAGCGAACCTCAGGACCGCCGATCGGGTCGGTCCGGCCGCTTGCTGTCAGCGTCGCGTGCTCCACGATGATATCCGCCACTTCACCGACATCGATGGGCTGGAGTTGCAGTTTTGTTGGCAGGGGCCACACTGGAAGTTTCGCTACAAAATCCAGTAGCTCCGCGATAAACGCGTGAAACTGCGTCGAACGGATGATCGTTGTTGGGATATCGCTTTTTGCGACTGCTGTTTCAGCGATAGCCTTGTGTTCGTAGTAGGAGTAGGGGATGTCGTCGATGCCCACTATTGAGGGGTAGACGAAGTGTTCGACACCGGCCACTTCGGCCGCTTCAATAAGTCGCTTCGTTCCCTGCACGTCAACCGCCGCTGTGTCACCTTGCGGCGCCGTCGCCGCGTGAATGACGACATCGATATTTTCCAGCGCCGACTTGATGTTCGAACCGTCGGTCACGTCCAGCTCGACCCAATTGACGCTTCCCTTTGCTTCGTTGGGAGGCGAGCGGCTCGCCGCCGGGACAGTATGGTCTGCCGCTGTGAGTCGCGGTCGGAGTGCTGTTCCGAGTGTCCCTGTTGCGCCGGTCACCAGCGTTCAAATCATAGGGGTAATTCGTCGCTTCAACACGAGTGGCTATTGCCGAGTTTGCTCGGTGGGTTTATGTTCGTGATTGCATATCGTCATGCATGAAACACGTCCGAGTTCGCATCACTGCCGATGCTGGACGGGCGGGCAGTATTCACCCGATGTACGGCGTGTTGACCGAGGCAACATTCATCAAGCGAGCGACGGCAGAACAGTGGAACTACACTGGCGACGCACTGGGCATCCTCCATTACGTCGTCGGCGACGCGAATGCACTTGAGAGTGCGCTGCAAGAAATCCCAGAAGTCGTCGGCTACGATATCGAACGGATTGATGAACGGTCTTGCTACGTGTACGTCCGGGATGCGACGACCGAGTCGCTCCAAGAAATGTTCAGCCCCATCTCCTCCGGCGGCCTAATCGTCGTCCCCCCAGTCGAATACAGACCAAGTGGGACAGTCGTATTCTCGATGTTCGGTCCTGACGATGAGGTACAGGAGGCAATCGAAGATGTGTCGGTGCCAATTGACGTGACTATCGAGGCGGTCGGTGGGCTTGCCGGGACAACAACTGCGATCGAGGCCCGCCTTACTGACCGCCAACGCGAAGTCGTCGAAACGGCAGTTGAGCTGGGATACTACGACATTCCTCGCAGTGCCAGCCAAGAAGAAATTGCCACAGAACTAGACTGTGCGCCAAGTACTGTTGCCGAACACCTCAGGAAAGCTGAAGCACAGACACTCCAGGCACATTTCCCCGACAAACGTTGACATCCTCCCCGCGCTAAAGGGCGGGGCTTTCCCCTTGACTCTCCGTAATAGACGCGGTGGTACCGACGAGGAACCACTCAAGGATGCGGGCAGTTCCACGACGGATTGTCTCACTTGCCGTTGACGTATCGACCCCTATCACTTGGGCGACTTCCTCTAAAGTGCATCCTCGTGGCACCTCGAAGTATCCCTCTCGGAACGCGACGGTGAGGCACTCGTGTTGCCGCTCGGTGAGCAGCGTCTCCGAATTTCGTCTCTCGACGACTGAAAGAAGTTCATACTCGTAGCCGCTTGCGTCCAGCGCTGTTCCCATCGTCTCGAACTGGTCGCGAGTCGCGGTCACGTCGAACTCCATTTCGCCATCTTCGACGATGAGCGGAAACTCCGGTGGCAGTGAGGAGTCGCCCAAGAACTCGTAGAGTTGCTGTTCGGTCGTTTCATACTGTGCGATCGCCGTCCCGTCTTCGAGATACAGTTGCTCGTACTCAAGGACATCCGGATGGTCTTGAATCGCATCAGAGACAGCCCTAGGGTTCGAGTACGTGACTTCGCCAAGCTCCAGAGCTCTCTCCCCTACTGGTGCGCCGGTGAGCAAGCGGAATGTCGCCGATGAGTACGATGTCGAAACCTCCGTAATCCAGAGATCCGGCGGCAACTGCATTCGAAATCGGGCTTCGATCATCTATCTACCTCCGCTGGTTCCGTCGCAGGGTTGGCCAACATATTGGGCAAACGTTCCTGCTCCAACACTATCAATATTTGACCGTGATCGCTAATGTCGAGTGAACAGGTACGAGACGCTGTCGTGATTGGTGCTGGTCTCGGTGGCCTTGTCTCTGGGGCGAAACTCGCTCAGGCAGGCAAACAAGTTCTCGTATTGGAACAACACTCAATCCCGGGTGGCTGTGCGACTACCTTCGAACGGCAGGACTTCGAGTTTGATGTGAGTCTGCACGAAATCGACGGCTTCGACGAACATGACATCAAACGCGAGATATTCGCGGATCTCGGCGTTCTCGACCGCCTCTCGTTCGAACCTATCGCGGATTTCTACCGGTACCGGCGTGGAAACCAAGACATTGCTATCCCACACGGACGGGAAGACGCATGCGAACGGTTAGCGAGTGAGTTCCCTGAGGACGCGGAGGGGATTCGAACGTTCTACGACGTGATATTGGACCTCCGCGAGTCGCTCCTCGGATTCGCATCTGCCGGCGAACCGTCAGTCACCTCGAAACTGTTGTTCGCCCTCCAGAATAGAACCTTCCTCCGCCACCGGAACGAGACGCTCGGGTCGTTCCTCGACGACGTACTCGACGGCGACGCACCGAAGCGGGTCCTCACTGCCAACCTCGGCTACTATCACGACGACCCCTACTCGCTCTCGCTCCCGTTTTTCGCGGTGGCGCAGGGCGGCTACATCGCCAACGGCGGCTACTACATCAAGGGCGGCTCGCAGCGACTCGCAGACTGCTTGGTCTCCCTAATTGAGGAGGCGGGGGGACGGGCCGAGACGGACCGCCGCGTCACCGATATACGCGTCGACGACGGCCAGGCGACCGGGGTCCGCCACGAACACTCTCGGTCCGGAACGACCACGCTAACCGGTCAGGACGTTCAGACCAACAACGCCGATACCGTCGTCGCGAACGCCGCCGTCCCCCTTGTTGCTGAGAACCTCCTGCCAGCGCCTCACGGAAACCAACTCGGTGCGCAGTTTGACGACTGGAAGGTGGCGCCGTCGTTGACGACGCTATATCTCGGGTTCGACACACCCCCACAGAACCTCGGCTGTGAGCAGTACTCAACCGTAATTCAGCATCCCTCGGTCGACACACTTGCTGACGTCGCGTCGGTTCAGCGGGTGTCGTACGGGCGGCGAACCCTCACTTTCGTAGACTACAGCCAGATCGACGCCGAGCTCACGGAGGATGGGCAATCCGTCGGTGCAGTTTCCACCATTGACTACCTTGACGAGTGGACTGGCCTCAAAGACGCGGAGTATCGCGAGAAGAAAGCACTCGTCAAGACGGTTCTGCGCCGCCGATTGGTGGACCAGTACCCCCAGCTGGATGATGCAATCGCCCATGCCGAATTGGCGACGCCGAAAACCATCCAGCGGTACACGATGAACCCCAGTGGGACCGCGTACGGATTTGCCCAAACCCCCTCCCAATCGCTGTTCGACCGGCGCGTCGAACCGCCGATTTCGAACCTGCGGTTTGCCTCAGCATGGACGTTCCCCGGTGGCGGATTCACCGGAGCAATCATCTCTGGCCACCTCACCGCAGAGTCGATTCTGTCGGAATTCACATAGAACAGCTGTCATCGCCGAATATTCCCAGTTGACTAGCCGTCAAACCGGTTCACGATGACTTGCTCTGCTGCCAGAGCATGGCGGAGTACACGCATCCGATCACAGCCGACGCGATGAGCGCCAACAAGACTGCAAACGCAAGGTACCCAAAGACTGGGTTCCCATACGGTTGAATAACGTCTTGTGGTGGTTCGACCGCCCACGGGCTGACGTGGAAGAACGCGAGTACCGCCGCGCTGAACGCGAAAAACACCGTCATGTACCTCGCCTCAACCCGGTCGCTGACTGCTAGGTATATACTCACTCCGATAAGTGGATAGATAGCGAGGCTGTACGTGAATGCATTTACCTCGGGTATGAGCGGCCAGCCGACGTGGTTTCCCCGGATGATATGGTCGATGTGATGTGCCGCCCCGAGCACTGTCGGAACGGCGGCAAACACGTACACTAACGGTGTCAGGGACGTGTCGTCGGAGACTTCGAACGGGAGCCAGTCTTCAATATCCATAGGTAGGGATCGTCCACTACCCCATTCAGAATTTTCCCAACATGTTGGGCGTAGAGGTTCGCGTTCGGATCACCACCGGAATGTACAATCGACATCGGTTAGCTGCTGGCCTCAGCAGGCTCTGTTGGGGCGAGGAAGTCCCATTCGCGGATGGCGAAGCCGACGGTTTTGATGCGGTGTTGAAGATGTTCCCATTCGCGGATGGCGAAGCCGACGGTTTTGATGCGGTGTTGAAGATGTTCCCATTCGCGGATGGCGAAGCCGACGGTTTTGATGCGGTGTTGAAGATGTTCCCATTCGCGGGCAATCTCAGGGCGACGATCTTCCTCCCCGGCATCGAAAGACTCGTCAGCAAGCATGCCGCGAAGCTGGTTCGGTGACTCGACGTCGAATTCGTCCTTCCAGTCCCGAATTTGGGTCTTCATATCCACGAGACGGTTCGTGAGCTCCTCGACAGAATGCCAGCTGTCTCGAAGACGCATCGCCTTCTGCATCGATTGACGCCGGTAACCCGGGTAATATGTCGTGTGTGGGCCGCTCTCGTCACGATGGGGGATGCCGTCGACGAGCCGTTCAAGGACGCGTTTGGTTGGTTCATGTGAGTCGATGAACGTATCTAATACATCACAGCCCTCCTTGCCCGCCACGGAACGCGACTGAAATGTCGTAATCCAGTGGAAGCACGTTGCCAGCGACACGTTTCGGACTACGTACCCGGCGAATCCAGCGGTTAGGGCGAACCCGGCCGAGAACCAGATTCTGAGAAACCGTCCACTGGTGAGCCCCCACAAGAGGCTCTCCACGATGGCGACGGCGACGACACCCGTCGCAAATACCGCTCCCGCGAGCAGTCCTCATCCGGCGAGGTTCCCGATGACGGACTTCAGTCCCATACCCCACCCTGAACTCCACCGCCGATAAGATATTCCCCTGTACTGACCGGGCGTTTCACCTTATCCACTGAATAAAGAAACCGTATTGATGACTACTGCTATCACGTACGCAGTAGGTGTGCGGGCTCGCGATCACGGTCGAGCGCGAATCTGCACACGAGCGAACGCGGGTTCGTGTGCATATCGGGGAAATCGTATCTGCGGACGCGCAACCCCTTATACTCCAAAGCCCATCGCTTCGATCTGTTCTTGATAGCGGTTGCGGATGGTGACTTCGGTGACGTTCGCGACGTCGGCGACTTCGCGCTGGGTTTTCTTCTCGTTGCAGAGGAGGCTTGCTGCGTAGATGGCGGCGGCCGCAAATCCGGATGGTGATTTCCCGGAGAGTAGTCCTTGTTCGGCGGAGGTGTCGATGATTTCGCGGGCCTTTGCGGTGGTTTCCTCGGAAAGGTCGAGGTCGCTTGCGA
>NZ_JAJJZH010000007.1:0-142721 GCF_021029015.1 Halobacterium sp. KA-6 | reverse complement strand
TTAGCTAGGTCACGACACTGCTCGATGAAGTCGAGGAGATCGATTTCCATAGGACAGAATCGAATTCCTCGGCTTCGCCCTTCTAAACCCGTGATATCAGCTGAATAGATCGCTATTCAACAGAGCAGACTGGAATGCAATTCAACCAGCAGACGGCCAGTTCATCTTTGTCACTGTAGACGCTACCGACGCAGCGTCAGTCCCAGGCCGGGACGCGTTCACGCTTCTCGCCGACGACGAACGCTATACTACGAGAGATATTGCGGACACCATGCCGGTTGACGTCGACGTACCCGGGGAGGTGTACAAACCCGAACGAGAGCAAACCGAGCCACGTGGGTGGCTCGTGTTCGATGTTCCAGCACAACTCGACAGCTCGCCATCGCTTCGGCTGGACGGCGAAACTGGCTCGTGGGAGTGGCCCCTCAGTACCGAGAAGGCGACATCGCCACCCCCCGCGTGGGAGTGGCGTGCCAGCGCCCCCGAGACAGTCCACCCCGACGAGACGTTCACAATCACAGTCGCTGCCGAAAACGTCGGCGACGGTCCAGGAACGTTCCGTGGCGCGGTCAACTTCTCGTACCCCCTGTACCGACCGAAAGGATTCGACATCCCGCTCGATCCCGGAGCAGCCGGCGAAGCAACAGTCTCCGCGAGTAGTACCAACGCGGACCCAGGAACGGAGCTGACGTACGGCATTCGAACGCCAACAGGACGGTCGGAGGTCGCTGTCACCGTCGAATCCGCGCCGACAACAACCGAGAAAACAAACTAAGATCGTCCAGCGAAGCGAGGAGCGGGCCCACAACGAATGTCGTGGGAGAAGCCACCGTCTGCCAATGCTTGACCCGAGTGGTTCGATTGTGGAGACGGGACTGTGGGTTTCTCACGGGGAAATGCTGCGACTGGGTTTAGGGAGGTAATGGCTGTAGTAGTTATATGAGCAAGCGGACCCGTGTATCCCGGATTTCGGGGTTCCTGAGCGTAATCGCGGAACGCCAGACGTACAAGAATCTGCTGTATTTGGTGGTTGCATTTCCACTCGCAGTCGCCTACTACGTTCTGCTGAGTGTTGGGTTCACGCTTGGAATTGGACTCTCAATTCTCGTGGTTGGGCTAGGCATTCTTGCAGCGACCGTCATCGGCCTGCGGTACATCGCAGCGTTCGAACGCTGGCTCGCAAATCGGCTGCTCGGCACCAAAATTCCGACGCCCAGTGATGTTGAGGATGCTGGTGGCGGGGTTATCCAGACTGTCAAAGTGTACTTGCATGCGCCGTCGACCTGGCGGGGACTCGGCTTTATCCTGCTCAAATTCCTCCTCGGAATCCTCTCGTTCATTTTGCTCGTTTCTTTTCTCGGAACAGCACTGGAGCTGCTCTTGTTACCAGTCTTTCCCGAGGGCGCATTCCACGTCCAGATTGTCGGTTGGAGGGTTGCCCAGAGCTTCGAGACGACCACGCAACGAATTATCGCCGTTCCAATCGGGGCTGTACTCGTCTTTGGGTCGTTGCACATCCTGAACGCGTTCGCGAAAGCGAACGCTACGATCGCTGTCTCACTGCTGGGCGGCGAAGCCCCTGGCGATGGAGATCAGTAACCACTACTACTACGTGCACGCACGTCGTGATCTTTTCCACGATGGGGGTTCGCGCAGTCCTCGCTCGCCTGCGTTCGGTCAGCGAGCCCGAGCTGGTCGTTGAATGCCGAAGCTGTGGGACGACGGTCTCTCGCGAGGCCAACCAGTGTCCAACATGCGGTGGCAGCAAGTTTGCGCAGTATGAAATTTCATAGGACGGGAGTGTCTCGTTTTCATCGCCGGCAGGAGCCGAGTATCTTGGAACTGGTTCCCGAGAGGCTTCACTAATGGTATGATGACTGTAGATCTCGCGCTGGTCTTGCAGACATTCCGATTGCTCGCAGCCGGGCTGTTGGTAGCTGCCAGCGGCTACGCAATCCAGCATCGAAACGAGCACGTCGCAGCCGCCTTCATCTGGACGGTCGTCTCACTGACCGCTTGGGGGTGGCTTACGATGCTGCCCAATCTCTTCGGCCCATCGTTTGTGACCGGTTTTAGCCAGACCGTCGTTTCGCTGGGAGCGGCCGCTGCCGGAGGGTGTGCGGTGGTCTTCTGGTTCGTGTATATTCGTCGCTATACTGGCCACCGCCAGTACGCCACGACCCGACGCGTGCTGGTGATGCTCTCGCCAGTGGGTGTTGACCTCGTGATCCGTGTGTTGATGGTAACACCACTGACCAGCCAGGTGGCGCCCGTCAGCGGTGTGCTAGCCGTCGTGTATACGACGCTGTATCTGTATCTCGCTGCCCTGTTCGTGCTGGGAATCTATCTCCTGTTCCGGCTCACCCAACGATACAGACAGGTCCCAATCACGCAGGTAGCTGTGCTCGGGGTGGCGATCGCCGCTCCAGTTCTCGCGGTACTCATAAGCACGCTTACTCGACCCGTCGAGGACGGCACGACCGTCAGCATTCTTCCCGTAGATATATCCAGTCTCGGCTTTCTCCTCAGTGCGATCGCGTTCATGTACGCGATTCGAACGTATTCACTGTTCACCACCTTTCCCGAGGCCGAGTACGTCGCCCGCGACGAAGTCCTCGAAGATCTCACCGAAGCCCTGTTCATCCTCGACCCAAGCAACCAGATCGTCGATATGAATGCGGCGGCCACGGACCTCTGTCAACAACCGTCTGAGGACACGATTGGGCAGCCGATTGACGCCGTGTTCGACGACCTCTCACACATCCCCGCGGATGGCGTGCAACGCACGACGCTCCAGACACCCACCGGCCCCCGACAGTTCGAAATTAGCGTTTCACCCCTCCAAGATGGTGATAATGCTCGGCTCGGTACAACTCTACTCGCGCGGGATATCACTGCGAAAACAACGCGTGAACAACAGCTTGCGGTGCTCACACGCGTCCTCCGGCACAATCTTCGGAACGACATCGATACCGCACTAGCGCACACCAATGAAATCACGGACCCGGATGTGCAGACGACCATCCGCTCGAAGCTGCACTCGCTCGCGGAGCTCGGCACCAAAGCTCGGGATATTGATGAGGTAGTTTCGAAGGCACACGAGCCCCGGTCAGAAGTTGATATCGTCGGCGTCGTCCAGTCGGTCACGGAGCAGTTGGCGGGCGAGCATGACTGTGAGATCGAGGTGCGGGCGCCCAAGGAGCTGCGGATTGTCTCCCATCGGTGGTTGCTTTCGCGACTCCTTACGGAGTTAATTGAGAACGGAATTACGCATACCGAACAGCCAACGCCACGCATCAACGTGGTTGTTGAACGCGCCAACCGACACGACGGTCCTGTCAGGATAACGATTGCCGATAATGGGCCGGGGATCCCAGCGCATGAGCAGACTGCAATGCATGACGGAGCGGAGACGCCGCTTGAACACGGCAGCGGCGTCGGGCTCTGGCTCGCCAACTGGATTACTGAGTCGCTCGGTGGCGAACTGGCGTTCGACCAACGAGAGCCCACCGGCACCACCGTGACGGTCACACTGTGGTCAGACTCGACATCAACTTGACTACTCTCATGGCGAACGCCATGCGGGAGGACAACCGCCGTGCGTTTCGCATTGAGTCAGCGTTGCACTCGCAAGCACCGCCTTGTGACTGGGTTTCTCTTTGAGCAATCGACCCTCCATGTTTTCAACAGAGGAGGTGAAACGCGGTCAGATATGGAACTGAATGGGCCAACAGGGTGGGTTCGAATAGCCCTTGCCTTGCTGTTCGGAGTCGCCGCAATCGCGTACGGTGGCTACAGCTACATGGAGCAGACATCCGCGTTAGATTCTGCGGCAACCGTCGAGGCCACAGTCACGGATATTTCGGTGGAGACGAACAGCGGCAAAGGGGATACGTACACTCTGCACGCAACGTATAACTACACGTACGCGGGCGATCAGTACACGAGCTCGAACGTGTATCCAGGCAAGCTGCCACGCGAATTCAATAGTCGAGAGGACGCACGGTCACAACTAGCTGGCGTCGAACCCGGTGATACGGTGTCAGCGTACGTGCCGTCCGACGCGCCCGGGAACGCGTATCTCAAGCACGAAAGTAGTAACAAACCATTTCTCGTGATGGGCATCGGGCTGCTGCTCGTTGTCGGTGCAATACACTCGACGCTCAAAGGACGGTTCTGAGGGGCAGAGCGGCTCGTCGGAGAAGTCGAGATGGGGCATGTCGAAAAACTTGCAGACCGTGAAACCCACTTCTACCACGTTCTCACGGACGCGATCATCCCGAGTGTGTCGACCGCGGTGTTGGCACGCTCGCGATAAGCTGACCTGAAGACGTGCGTGAGTCAGACTGAGGAAAACGGGGAACAAGAAGTTGCATTCGTGGGTTTTCGACCGCCTCTACCGATAGGATGTTACTCTATGGGATCCATCGACCACCATCGGCCGGTACTGTTCGTTATCATAGCAAAACCGATAAAGACTCAACCAAACAAGTTCGGGCCATGACTACCGAGCTTTCCTGCGACGAGATTGATACGCTATTGAGAGAATCGGGCGCTGGTGTTCTCTCGCTCACCGATGGCAAGGAGACATACGCAATCCCAGAGTCGTTTGGCTACGACGGCGACCACCTGTATTTCCAATTCGTGCACCATCCGGACAGTCAGAAAATGGCCTTCCTCGAAACAACTGACACCGCTACACTCACCGTCTATACCGACACGCCCAGCAAAAGCGTCATCGTCCGCGGACCAGTCGAACCAGTTCCCGACGACGACCAAACGATCGCATCAACAGCAATCGCCGAAAACGCCGACATCCCCACGCTCAACGTCTACCCCGAGCACTCTCCCGATGAACTTTTGATGACGTTTTATCAACTCTCCCCCACAGAACGCTCCGGCCGCAAATTCAACGAGGTCACTACCACCCCGACATCCAACTGACCCCCCGAACCGTGCGTGGGTGAGTACATTCTCCACAACTGGGAGTGAGAGATACTTTTAGGTACTGCGGGTAGCGGATTCGCCATATGAAAGACTGGGCGAACGAATTCGGACAAGGCGGCCTGAATTCACAACTTGACGTCGACCAACTTGTTGCCGACTGTGGGCTTACTGAAGACGAGATTGCATGGCGGAAGGAATTCGTCGGCTTTGACGAAACCGACGAGCAGCACCTCACGGAACTGGCGCCTCTGTTCCGCGAGCACACCGACGAAATCGCCGACGGGTTCTATGAAAATCTCACCGATCACGAACAGACTGTCGACGTTCTTGGCCGCTCACCGAAGGCACTCGAGCAACTGAAGCGAACACAGTCTGCCTACCTCGTCACCCTTGCCAGCGGGGAGTACGGAATGGACTATTTCCGTGACCGCGCGCGCATCGGCAAAATCCACGACTTACTGGAGATGCCGATGAAACACTACCTCGGCCAATACGGCGTCTACTACGATCTCATTTTCCCCATTCTCTTCGACCGCATCCAACAACGGCTCCTTGACCACCTCCCAACCAACGACACGACGCCTGACGCTGCAGTACAAGAGGGCGAGCGATCCGGCAAAGCAGCGGTTGGTGACGTGGTCAGAGACGAGCTTGACCGTGGGCTCGAAGAAGTCCTCGCGATCCTCCGCATCATTAACCTCGACATGCAGGTCGTTGCAGACACCTACATCCACTCCTACAATCAGGAACTACAGAACGCACTCCAGGACCGCACTCAACTCATCCAGAATGTCGAACAGGATCTCGCCCAACCGATTGAGGAACTCCAGGAGTCCAGCGAGGATATCGCCGACAGCGCAGACGACATCAGTCGAATCGCCAACCAGCAAGCCGACGCAACCGAAGAGATCAGCAGCGAAGTCGGCAACATGAGCGCGACTGTTGAGGAGATCGCTGCCACAGCTGATCGTGTCGCTGAGACCAGCGACCACGCTGAACAGCTAGCCGCGGAAGGCCACGACGCGGCGACCGACGCCATCGAAATGATGCATAACGTCGACGATTCCGCCCACGATGTCGCCGACGACGTTGAGCAGCTCCAACGTCGAATCGATGAGATCGACGAGGTTGTCGAAGTGATCAATGACATCGCCGAAGAGACCAATATGCTAGCGTTGAACGCCTCGATCGAGGCTGCTCGAGCGGGCGAGGCTGGCGATGGCTTCGCTGTCGTTGCGGACGAAGTCAAATCACTGGCTGAAGAATCCAAGGCCCACGCCAACGAAATTGAGGCGATGGTCGACGCGATTAAAGCCGACACCGCGAACGCCGTCGACAGCCTTGAACAGACGACTACGGAACTCGATCAAGGAATTACGCAGGTCGAATCCGCCATGGAAACCCTCCAAAACATCGCCGATGCAGTTGCTGAGGCTTCACAGGGCATCCAGGAGGTCTCCGACGCCACCAGCGACCAAGCAGCCTCCGCCGAGGAAGTCGCCAGCATGGTTGACGAACTCGTGGATCAAGCTGACCAAGTCGCAGCCGAAATCGAAGCCGTCGCCGCAGCCAACGAAGAACAAACCGCTCAAGTCCACGAAATCAACACCGCCATCCAACAACTTACGCAGTCCCAACAGCCCGAATCCAACAACACCTAGGGAACGCACAGCTACTTTGCTGTGGTTCCACCCTCATCAGTCTCTGTCTCGGATGTGTCCGTTGTGTCTGGCTGCTTGATGTCGGTAATCTCGAAGCGTGCGCCCCCGGTTTCAGCTTCACGAACGTCGATCTGCCAGTCGTGGGCGTCGACGATCTGTTTGACTATACTTAATCCGAACCCAGTCCCGGTTTCACTGGTTGAGTACCCGGTTTCGAAGATCTTCTCGCGTGCATCCGCGGGAATGCCGGGTCCGTCATCCGCTATGTAGAAGCCATCCTCGGTGGCACCAGCAGTAATCGTTACCTCGGATCCGCCGTGTTCGACCGCGTTGCGCAACAGATTTTCAAGGAGTTGTCGCAGCCGATTTGAGTCTGCGTGGATCGTCGCCTCATCAGTCACTTCAAGTGTTGCGTCACCAGTTGCGACGTTCCCCCAGCATTCCTGGACGACGCTCTGGAACGAAATTGGCTCCACCGCATTTACTTGCTGGCCGTCTCGCGCGAGCGCGAGCAAGTCTTCAATCAAGGTGGTCATTCGGCGATGGGCACGCGTCACTTCATCGAGATGCTCGGAGGCGCATTCGCTCTGGGCCAGTTCGACGCGGCCCTTCGCCACATTTAGTGGATTCCGGAGATCGTGAGAGACGACGCTCGCGAATTCCTCAAGCCGGTCGTTTTGCCGTTGGAGCTCTTGCTCGCGAGCCCGCAGCTGTTCGGTGCGCGTCATTTGATCAAGCGCGGTTACAAGACTCCCTGCCAGGATCTCACCCAGTACCAAATCCTGTTGATCGAACGCCGCACGCATCGGTGACCCAGCAATCAAAATCCCGTACTCGCCGAGCGGGAGATGCAGTTCACTTCGGATTGGCGTATCTGGATTGTACACATCCGAATCAGTACGGACATCGTCGATGGCGAGCGCTTCACCGTGGTCGTAGGCACGCCATGCAATCCCATCACCTTCGGTGAATACTGGCGGGGTCCCGATGAGATCGTAGAGCGCGTCCGTTGCAGCAGTCGGGAGAAGGGCAGACTGGCTGTCGTTCGCAAGATGGATTGCGTTCGCATCGAGGCCGAGCACGTCCCGGGCCGCATCGACGCCGATCTCTGCAACCTCCTCACGGGTGTCTGCTGCCATCACGTCTTGCGCCCGCTCATTGAGCGCTTCCAGCCGTGCTTCGTAGGTTTTCCGCTCGGTGATATCCTGATATGTCCACAGATGACCAGCGCCATCAGGGAGAGCAATCGATCGATAACTTCGTACAAATGTCCGATCGTCTGCGAGGACAACCTCCTCATCCTGTACCGACGCATGCCCACTGATGAGTTCGTTCACTCGGTCAAGGAAGCCAGCCGAATCGGCGACTATGCCACTGGCTTGTTCGGCGAGCTGTTCGCAGTTCGCGCCGACGAGGTCATCCGGTGACTCACCAATATCAAATAAATCGACGAGCCGCTCGTTCGCGATTAAAACCTCTCGATCCGCATCCTCGGCGAGCACCCCAATCGGTAGCGTCTCCAATAACGTCGAAAGCACTGTATTCGCCCACTCTAATTCCTGTTGATGCGCTCGCTGATTGGTGACGTCACGGGCGATCGCCACAACGTAGTCGCGATCGAGTTCGAGGTACGTCGCGTTGACCTCAACGGGGTAGGTGGAGCCGTCTTTGCGCCGATGCGTACCGTCAAACATGAGCTCCGTCTCCGCTTTGAGCTTGTCGACGAACGACTGCCACGCCGCCAAATCCGGTAGTTCCGTCTCGATGTCCATCACCGTCGCATCCAACATCTCGCGTTTGGTGTAGCCGCGCCGTTCGTGCGCAGTTCGATTCACGTCCAAGTACTGAGCGGTCTCCGGATCGATTACGAGTACGCTGTCTGTGGACTGGTCCAACAGCGTCCGAAACAACTGGAGTTCCTGCTTTCGTTCTTTTTCGTCGGTGATATCGCGTGTTGACACAAGAACCGAGACAACAGCGCCGTCGTCGCCGGTTACCGGCCTGAATACACCTTTAACGACTGATCGGTCCCCGTTTGGCCGCACGTGGTCAGCCTCAAATTCGACGTATTCCCCGGCTGCAGCGCGCTCAACCCAGCCTTTGACATCCGCTTGTAGATCCGTCGAATGAGAGAACCACGGTGTTTCCCAGAAATACTCACCATCGACAGCGGCAAATGGGGAATCGATATACTCGAGTGCGGTGCGATTGCTGTCCAGCACTCGGCCGTCCGTGTCGATCAAGCCCACAAGAATATTCGGATCGTTAAACACCGCTTGATACCGCGTTCTTTGCGTTGCAGTTCAGCTTCCCGGGATTTCCGCTCGGAGATATCTCGAATGATTCCGACGAACAACTGCTCGCCTTCGTGGGTGACTTCACTGAAGGTTACCGATATTGGGATTGCTGTGCCGTCTCTGTGTTGGCCCTCCAGCTCAGCATCCATCCAGTCAAACGGAGCCGCCTCAGTTTCGGGATTCTCGGTGAATATGGATTGATAGCGTTCGGCCGACGTCTCCGTCAGCAGCTTCGTTACCGATTCGCCACGGACTTCCGTAGGCGCGTATCCGAACGTGGCTTCGACAGCTGGATTCACCGACTGAATGTCGCCCGTGTCGTCAAGCGTGAGAATGGTGTTCGTCGCCGCTTGAATGACCGCTCGATGTCGCTCGACCTCTTTCTGTTGGTTGCGGCGCTCGGTGATATCCTGGAACTGTGAGAAGATCGCGACAACCTCACCTGCTTGGTCAGTAACGACACGGTTGTGCCATTCACAGATTAATCGCTCGCCGTCCTTGCGGACGTTCTGGTTGATGCTGTGGTATCCACCCTTATTCTCCAGTAACTCAGCGACAATTGCTGCAACGTCGTCCTGTTCGGCGTCCTCAACAATTACGTGTCCCGATTCGCCACGCAGCTCGGCTTCATCATAGCCAAGAATGGTTTCCGCTGCCTCGTTCATTCGAGCGAACTCGAAGTCCTCCGTCCACTCGATCACCCCCAGGGGTGACTGTTCGAAAAACATCGACAGTCGCTCCTGACTGGCTTCGAGAGCACGCATCGACCGGTGCTGTTCAACCGCGTTGGTAATGCGATTTGCAAGGACGGTGTATTGACTCGATCCCGTGTCCTTCTGCAGGTAATCTGTGACGCCTGCCGAAATCGCGTCGCTAGCAATTTCCTCCGATCCCTTCCCAGTAAAGAGAATGAACGGCAGGTCAGGATGTTCGTCTCGAACGGTCTCGAGGAATTCAATCCCGTTCTTCCCGGGCATATCGTAGTCAGAGACAATACAATCGATCTCGTGATCCGCCAGAATATCTAAGCCGGATTCGGCGTTTGTCGCCGTTTGCACGGACAGCCGGTCGTCTTCGCGGCTCAGAAATTCCGCAGCTAACTCCGCCAGATCCGGCTCATCATCAACATGGAGCACCTGGATTTTGTGAGTCGGGGGTGTGGATCTGGACACGTTACCATTCAAGTTAGCAGCCCGAAACTTAATACATTCCCACAAACGAGCGGCCACCCCATTCCCATAATCTCACTTGCTTATTCCCTGTATCATGACGGGATAGGAATCCGAGGTTCCCAACTCAGCGAAGACTGACTTCGTAGGAAGCCCCCGCATTTAGCCGGGGGAGAATGTCACAGAGGGTGGTGGCGAAGGCCACGCTAAATCCCGCAAGTCTAGAGCGGTAGGAACCTCAAACTGACTTCTCCCACGACTGAAGTCGTGGGGTTGTGCTGGCCACAGACCAGCGCCCGTCACAGACGGGCATCCCCACGTGGGAGTTCGCCGGTCGGATGCCGGCGTTCTGAGCCAAGTCAGTGTGGCTCCCAGGCGGGACAGCGGCTTTGGTGGGCTTGCCCCGCCCTCGGCAGGCCACCCTACGGGCGGCCTGCCAATCAAGCTTACGCGCTTCATCCCACGGCTGAAGCCGTGGGCTTTCGCGCTGATTCCGCTGTAAGACACGTGGAAGCCGTGAGAATGTCTCACTCAGAATCTGCGTATAGATAGAGTGAGGTGAGGATGAGGAGGACTTCTGCTGTTTTCGCTCCGACGGCGTTCCAGTTGAGCGAGTCACGCATGTAGAACGCGGAGGCGAATCCCTCGAAGCCGCCGTACACGAAGAATGCGATGAACGTCACGAGGGCGTATCCCGCGGCGACGAGGTAGAGTTCTCGCCGCCAGTAGTTCGTCAGATAGAGTGCAACCCCACCCAAGAATCCGAGTCCGTTGAGGAGGAACAGCGTGCCGAGTGTCTGGCTGAAGTTGAGGAACTGTGGTGCGAGTAACAGGTGGATGATTCCGGTGATGACCGCGAGATCGTTCGCGACGTATCCGGCTACACTGTCGGGGAGGCGTACGCTCGACTCATTTCGTGTCATTCGTAGACTACAAACTTGGTGGGAAGCAAAAACGTTTGCCTAAATCCCATTTGCCGAGACACCTCGGCCTAATTAAGTCGGGACCACGATCCCGCATCGAGCAAAGAGTCGCGGCTGTGTTTATCGAGGCGTGAGGCTAAAATCCGCTTTTCAGGATAGAGAGCAGGTCAAAGCTGGCTATTCTCTCTGGTCCAGTTTGATTCCGGTGCCAGACCTTTCTCGCCGCTCTACCGGTCTTCTGATGGGGCTGCGGTTACCTCTGATGGAAACTCAGCGTAGACGATATACGGAGTCCCCTGATACGCGACCAGCCATGTGCCGTACGAATCACTCGTTTCGAGGCCTTGATGCGCTTGAAACCGAGCGATCACTGACCGGAACGCATCCGTCGCCTCACTGAAGTAGCCGCTTTCGATCGCCTCTTCGATAATATCCTGTTCCGCCGTCGAAAGTCCGGTAAGAGTGAACTGGTACGTTGACCGCAGTTGCGCCGCGAACGCTGCAGGGCTCGTCGCGATTTCTGTAACTGCATACCGATATTCGGTTTCAGTCACCGTCTCAGCATGGACCTGAATGCGGTACACCGAGTCGCCATCGCGAACAAACTTGTACTGCTGTCGTGGAACCAGCACTGAGGCATCGGCTGTGGATTCCGGATACAGATGTCGTTTCCCGATGTCGAATCCATCGCCATCTCGTGGCTCACCTGATGGTGGAATAACGCCAGCCAGCGCAGTTTGATCGACATCCGGCAAGTCGGCGTACTCAATTGTCGCGTTCGAGTCCACCGTCGCGGGGTCGTAATCCACCTGAATGGTGTAGCCTGTTCGCTCCCGGCTCGCACCCGTAGTCATGGAGACCTCATAGTAGTGGTCGTGCAATCGAATGGGCTCATCAGGGTGAATCGGTGGGGCGGTTCCAGCGACGGTCGCAGATCCATTCGCGACAGCCTCCGTGATCGTCTCGTACCCCCGTGACGTGGGCGAGAGTGTTTGAGACATCTCATCGCTCAGCGCCTGCGGTGTCGCTTCTCGCATATCAAGTACGTTCGAGGGATGTGCACAGCCGGCAAGTGGAACTGTAAGGAGGGCTGTTACTCCAGCGAGGAATTTTCGACGGCGCACAGGCTCACTATCCCATTATCCAAGAAAACGCTTGCGCGGCGTTACACGACCAGCAACACTGGCGTCTCCTCGGATGACATCAAGAATCAGGCCACCACGAGCGAGTCCGCGAAGGTGAGCAACGTCGAGATGTCGTTGACCAGCCAAACGGCAAGAACATACTTCCTGATGGCAGCGCCACATAACAATATGGTTTTCCAACAGCTTACGTCGCAGGAACTCAGTACGGTTCTGCTGATTGCTATCCTTCTGGGTGTGATTCGGTACTTCCGATACGATGTCCGTGGCGGTCACTCAGTTATCGATATAACATTTAGTATCGGCTTGGCCTTCGTTACCGCTATAATCGGCTTGCTTATCGCCAAACATCTTGGGTGGCTGCCAACTAGCACCAACAGGTGAGAGTCGGTCACTACACAATGGCTTGACAACTCCCGTCGCACAGCGGTAACAGCGTGGAAACCCACCTCTTCCGGGATGGGCATCTGATACGACCAACAGAGTTTACGTCGCAGAGATTCACGTCTCACCACATGGACTCTGTTCGGCGTGCGCTCCGGGAAGGAGAGGTTGAGAAGGACATGTATGAGCGCCTGGAATGTGCGGAATGTGGCGAGCAACTGGTAACCAAGAACGAGCCAGATGAGGTTGGGTCAATTCGTGCCTGCCCGGAGTGTGGACAGGAGTGGCGTCAACTCCCGTGACAACCAAGGCACGCTACCGCACCCGACACTGTTTGCTGCCTCTCCACCCCTGAGGGAGTGCTTCTACGAGCGAACGACCGGTTACTGCTGGTTGACTCGAGTTGGAGCCCGAAAAGTTGATGCCTACATCGCGGCTTTCCAGCGATATTGTGGCTGTACGAAGCTGTAAGCTAACCCACGGCTAAAGCCGTGGGCTTTCAGCGTGGACTCCCGCTCTGGCCGACACTGTCGGCAGGAGGGCATTAGGGAGTCGACCCTGTCGTAGTCGGTGGGTTGTTACACGGAGCGGATGCGCTTCCTCCCACCCCTAAAGGGGTGGGTTTCCGCGCTGTTACCGCTATGAGGATCTGCAACAGCGGATTGTTGAGCATCTCGAATCACGCCTCGAAAACGGGTCAGCCTTCACGAAAAGTCGCCATATCGCGGATGCACTGGATGCGTCCGTAAAGCGCGTTGGCTCAGTAATGGCCGCATTACAGACTGCAGAAACCCGGTTGGAAGTCCGACAGTGGGGTGGCCGGTCCGATGGCGCTACATGGTACATTACGGTGGACGGCGATAGCGAGCAGACCGACACGAACAGCCAGTAGCCTGGCAACCAAGACGAGAACCCAAGCTGGGACAGCCAGGTGATCGTCTTCTTTCGTTGACCAAAAGAACGCCACGTTCTGTTCACGAGGCCGGCATCGCCTACGAACTTCACAAGGCTTATTCGCTCGCTGTCAGTCCCTACCACCAATGAGCGAGAAGAACGAGGAGTCGAGGGCGCCCTCCATATCGGCCGATTCAGCCCTCGATGTTCTCGAAAATTGGTATCATGTACCCGTGCTGGGCGCGGTGCTTGCGTTCATGTTCTGGGTGCGCGTACAGGCGTGGGAGAATTTCACGCAGAACGGAGAGGTGTACTTCTCCGGCAACGACGCATACTATCACTTCCGGCAGGTGATGTACACCGTCCAGAACTGGCCGTCGACGATGCCGTACGACGTCTGGACGGGGTTCCCGACTGGAGTCGGTGTTGGCCAGTTCGGGACGTTGTTCGATCAGATTGTTGCGACAGCAGCCCTCGTTGTTGGGCTTGGCAGCCCTTCGCAGGAGACGATTTCGATGACGCTGCTGTTCGCTCCCGCTGTCTTCGGCGCGTTACTCACGATCCCGACGTACTTCATCGGGAAGCGACTGGGTGGCCGCCTTGGCGGTGTTTTCGCCGCGGTCATTCTCGGACTGCTCCCCGGCTACTTCCTGTCGCGAAGCCTCGTCGGCGCTGCGGACCACAACGGCGCGGAGCCGCTGTTCCAGTCGCTGGCCGTGCTCGCGACGATGATCGCGCTCGCCGTCGCACAGCGCGAGAAACCGGTCTACGAGCAGTTCCTTGACCGCGACGTCGCCGGCCTTCGTCGCGTCGTCGGGTGGAGCGTGCTCGCCGGTGCTGCCACCGCAGTCTACATGTGGGTGTGGCCGCCGGGCATCCTGCTGGTCGGCATCTTTGGCGTCTTCTACCTCGTGAAGCTGACGAGCGATTACTACAGTGGCACGAGCCCAGACCACGTTGCCGTCGTCGCCGCCGTCAGTTCGGTGACGACCGGCTTGCTGATGTTGGTGCCGTTGTCGACGCTCTCGTTCTCGCCGTCGCAGTTCTCCATCCTCCAACCGCTGTTCTCGATTGCCGTGGGCGTCGGCGCGGTGTTCCTCGCGTGGCTCGCTCGCGAGTGGGACGACCGCGAGCTTGACGCATCGTCGTATCCGCTCGCCGTATTCGGCATCCTCGTCGTGGGACTCGGCGTAGTAACCGTCGTGCTTCCCGAGTTCTGGGGGATGCTCCAATCGAACCTCCTGCGCTTTATCGGGTTCAGCGCTGGCGCAGCCACGCGCACAATCGGTGAAGCGCAGCCGTTCCTCGCACAGTCGGGGCGTCTTGGCCTCGGCATGTTCGGCGTTATCTTCCTCGAATATGGGATGGCATTCTTCACCGCGCTCCTTGGCGCGGCGTGGATTCTCCTTCGGCCACACATCCTCAGCGGAAACCCCAAGCGCATGGGTGGCGCGGCGGTCGCCGTTGTCGTGGTCGGCTCGGTCTTCGCGGTGCCGGCCATCGGCGACGCGGTCGGCACGCTGCTCGGCCTTGACGGCCAGCTTGGCGCACTCGCAATCGTTGGCGTGACGCTGACCGCGGTCACGGTGACTGGCGACTACGACGCAGAGCAGCTGCTCGTGGTTGTTTGGGGTGCGTTCATTACTTCGGCAGCGTTCACGCAGGTGCGGTTCAACTACTATCTCGTTGTCCCGGTAGTCGTGCTGAACGCGTACGTGCTGAAGGTCGTGCTCGGCCTCGTGAGTCTCGACAAGCCGGCATCCCAGCTCGAAGACATTGACTGGTATCAGGTTGGGACAGTGGTTGCCGTCATATTGGTCGTGCTGGTGCCAATTGCAGCGCCCGTGGCCGCGTCCGCGGCCGGCACCAGCGACAGTCCGATTCAGTTGACGAACAACCAGAATCGACAGGTCCCGCTTCAGTCGGCGACAGCAGCCGGTTCGTCGAACAGCCCTGGTGCAGTGACGAGCTGGGATGACGCGATGGAGTGGATGAATGCGAACACGCCCGAGCAGGGCAACTTCGCTGGCGCAGGTAATGCCGACCAACTAGACTATTACGGGACGTACAGCCAGACCAACGACTACGACTATCCCGAGGGCGCGTACGGCGTAATGTCGTGGTGGGACTACGGCCACTGGATGACCGTCGAAGGCCAGACGATCCCAGTTGCGAACCCGTTCCAGCAGCACGCCACCGAAGCCGCGAACTTCCTGCTCGCGCAAAACGAGACGGAGACCGCGAACGCGCTGGGGGCGGTTGAAGAAGACGACGCAAAGACGCGGTACGTCGCCGTGGACTGGCAGATGGTGCTGCCGCTCCAGAAGTTCTCTGCACCAACCGCCTTCTACGATGGTCCGCGGAACTTCTCGCAGTCGGACTTCTACACGCGGTCAGTCATCGCCCAGTATCAAGATAACGAGGTGGCAGCAGCACAGCTCCTGCAGAACCCACGGTTCGGGACGCAGGCGATCCGCTCGCAGGAGTACTACGACTCGATGATGGTCAAGCTCTACCGGTACCACGGGAGCGCGAAGTCGGTTGATCCCGTGGTCGTCGACTGGCGGGAGAATCGCGGTGGGCTCCCGTGGTTCGATATTTCGAACCAGCAGAACTGGACGCGCCAGTACAACAGCATGCAGGCAGCCGAACAGGCCGTCGCCAACGACACCACCGCACAGATCGGTGGCGTCGGCTCGTCACCGCGTGAGTACGTTGAAGCCCTCGATCACTATCGCATGGTCGGGGTGAGCGATGAGGCTACTGCGCCGGCGAACTACTGGCTCACCGGACGTGAGTTGGGGACGCAGTACTACCCGACGTCGGTGAAGCTGTTCGAGCGCGTTGAGGGGGCAACCATCGAGGGGACCGGCCCCGCAAACACGACGCTGGAAGTCACCTCGACGTTCGAAATCACGGAGATGCGGAATGAGAACGGAAGCGCGCCGACGTTCCCGTACACCCAGCGCGTCGAGACTGGGCCTGACGGGAACTTCGAGCTGACCGTGCCGTATTCGACGACCGGCTACGACGAGTACGGTCCGGAGAACGGCTACACGAACACGTCGGTTCGCGCCACCGGTCCGTACGAGATCACGACCGGGAACACGATCACGGACGACCGCGAGATCGTGAAATGGAACGCCACGACCCACGTCACGGAAGGCCAGGTTATCGGCGAGAACAGCTCCAGCGCAACGGTTGACCTGGAGCGCCACCAGCTGGCGACACTCGGCGAGGTGAACAACTCGACTGGTAACGAGACGGAGTCGCTGACCGCGTCGCCGATCCAAGAGACGACCGACGACACGGTCTCGTCGGGAAGCGGCCCGGTTGACCTGCAGTCGCCGTTCGGCGCGGCCGCAGCGTTCGCCGTGCCCGCGGTCGCAGGCGCACTTGGCCGTCGTTACGCATAATGGATGGTCGCGCCTGGCTGGCGGTCTACCTGAAGGGAGCTGCGATGGGCGCTGCCGACGCCGTGCCAGGCGTTTCGGGCGGGACGATCGCGCTCATCACGGGCATCTACGAGCGCCTCGTCGGCGCCATCGCGGCACTGGATCCCGTTGAAGCGCTGGGCTTGCTCGCGCTCGTGCCACAGCTGGGCAGCCCGGACGCCCGTGAGGAGTTCGTGGAGACGCTCGTCCGGATGGACATCCCGTTCCTTGCGTTACTGGGCGTCGGCGTCATCACTGCCGTCGTCACCGTCGCGAACGTCGTCCACGTCGCCATCAACGACTTCCCGGGCGTGACGTTCGCGTTCTTTTTCGGCCTCATCGCGGCCTCCGTCGTCGCGCTGCTCGGCGAAGTCTCGGTCGACACGCCGGGTAGGGTCGCAGCAGCCGTCGTCGGTTTCGTGCTCGCGTTCGTTCTGAGCGCGCAAGCCCAAGCGGGCGCGCTCCCCGAAGTGCTCCCTGTCGTCTTCCTCGCGGGCGCTATCGCCATCTGTGCGATGGTGCTGCCCGGCGTTTCGGGGTCGCTCCTGTTGTTGACGCTCGGGTTGTACGACACGATGACATCGGCAGTTAGTGACGCGACCGACGCCGCGCTCGGCGGCGACCTCGCTGCCAGTATTGAGCCGCTGACGACGCTCGTTGTGTTCATGCTGGGCGCAGTCGTCGGCATCCTGTCGTTTGCGCGCGTCGTCGAGTGGGCGCTCGACCACTACCGCGCGGCGACGCTGACGTTCCTCGTCGCGCTGATGGCGGGCGCGCTGCGAGCCCCCGCCATCCAGATTCGCGCCGCGAACCCCGAGTGGACCGCAGCAAGCGCGGGCGGTGTCCTCGTCGCGGCAGTCCTCGGCGCGGCCGTCGTGCTCGTGCTCGACGCGACGACCGACGACCTCGATTACTGAACGCCGACGGTTCTCGCCGGATAGAGTGGCATTTTCCTCGCAGCCATCGAACGCACAGCTATGCTCCCGTTCGACGACGAGACCGTCGCGCGCGTCGCCGCCGACAGCGGCGTCACCGAAACCGCGCTCCGCGACGCAGCCGAGTCCGTGCAGGCAACGCTCGCCGACTACCCCGGTCGGTCTGTCGATGGCCTGGTCTACGAGTGGCGCCAAGCGTTCCGCGACGACCCCCTAGTCGAACGCCGCCCCGACGCGTGGATACTCCGCGTTCCCGAGCGGGTGTGGGTGGACGTCCGCGAGCGCGCCGACGTTCCGGATGACGTTCAAAATGCGCTCGTAGCGCTGTACGCGACAGAAACTGACGAAACAGAAGATGGAGTTGCGTTGGTGATTGCGCGCGACTCGGCTAGCGACTAGCGGCGAGAACAGTTTGCCGGCTCAGAATTCTCCTTCCGGTTCGGGTTCGGGTTCGGGTTCGGGTTCGATTTGGTCTTCGTACGCGAGGTTCATAATCCACTGCGAGAAGGCGTCGCTTTGGGCGTCGACCTCCTCCTCGCCGACGAACGGCGACAGCATCTCCCCGGCCATCAGCAGCGAGAAGTCGAGGGCGCGCTCGTCGATGACGGGCGTGATGAGGTAGGTGGTGTTGCCCTCGTGGACCGTCTCCTCGCGCTCGACGAATCCTTTCTCTTCGAGTTTCGACGCGATGCGGCTGCCCTTCCGCGAGGAGACGTCCAGTTCCTTCCAGAACTCACTTTGGTGGACGCCCCGCGTCTCTCGAACGAGTTCCAGCCCCTGTCGCTCGTCCTCCGAGAGGTCCGACTCGGTGGCTTCGGCGCTCATGTACGAAACAGGGTGTGCGCGCGGTTTAAAGCTGACCGTCCACGCGCCGGTAGTCGGTCTCACAGGGCGGCCCATCAGCGAACTCATAAGTCACATCTCCGTCCGCACGAATCGTCACGAGCGACGACGACCGCGTGCCGAAGCCGTCGCGGTGGACGCACGCCCCAGTCTCGTGGTCCCGGAGCGCGTCACGCGCAGCAGCGCGCCACGCTTCAGGGTTGTCGTGACCGCGAAGTGCGTCGCGGACCGCGCGGGACTTCTCGGTGCCGTCGTCGAAGCCGGCGTTCACGACGACGTGCGTCCCTGGGTTGAAGGCGTGCGTCCGCAACACGCCGTCCCACTCCAGGAGCACGCACTCGTGTTCGTCCGCGATGACGAGATTGAATCCCGCGTACTCGCGGTCAGCAATCTCGCGTTCAACAGTGCCGATGGCGTCGTCAGCGGAACCCGCGGCGAGCGCGTCAGTGACGAGGAGGCCCCGGGAGCGCTCGCCCTCGATGTCCGCGTCCCTGTTGGTCACGCCGACGAACACGCGGTGCTCGTTCACGCCCAGCCACGTCCCGCCGGCTTCCTCGTCTCTGGGCATCAGAATTGCGGGGTTCGCGCCGCGGACGGCGGGCGGCGAGGACGGCCGGCCCACTGCCTCGTCGCGGTTCGCCCCGACCACGAGCGGCGCGTCGTCGTATTCCTGCCACGCGAATGCCAGCGTACACACACCCCGGGCTACGACCCGCGCGCACTTAGTTCTCGTCGGCCAAAATCGCCCGAACAGCCTCCCGGTCGACGGTCCCCGACGCGGTCCGTGGCACTGCCTCGGCGAACGCAATCGTGCGCGGGTGCTTGTAGCCCGCGAGCCGGTCCTCGCAGAACGCCCGGAGGTCGTCGGAAGTCACGCCTTCGTCTCCGGGAACAACGAGCGCAGCGACGCGCTCACCCCACTCCTCGTCGGGCACGCCGACGACGGCGACATCCGCGACGTCCGGGTGATTGCGGAGCACGGCTGCAACTTCCTCGGGGTGGACGTTCTCGCCGCCAGTGACGATTTGGTCGGTCTGCCGGCCGCCGATGTGGAGGAACCCCTCGGCGTCCACGAAGCCGAAGTCGCCCGTGCGGAGGCCGTGCTCGCAGAACCGCTCACTGTTCGCATCTGCCGAAAGGTATCCGGGCGTGACCGTCGGCCCCGAAACGACGAGTTCGCCCGTCTCACCCGTCGGTAGCACCTTGCCGTCGTCGCCCACGACAGTTACGTCGGTGCCGAGCAGCGGCCGTCCCGAGGTATCTGGACGGCCGCGGGCTTCCGTCGCGTGCAGCGTCGCAACCTGCGAGGTGGTTTCGGTCATTCCGAACGTCGGACAGACGGGAACGCCCGCGTCCAGCGCGCGCTCCACGAGTTCGGGCGGCGTGGGCGCGCCGCCGACGAGCGCGAACCGCACGCTGTCGGGGACTCCGCCAGCATCGAGCAACCTCGAGAGCATCGTCGGAACGAGCGAGACGCCCGTGCAGTCGTATTTCGCCAGCGCACTGCGTACGTCGTCGGCGTCGAAGCCGCGCGCGAGCACCGCCGTCGTCCCGTACAGCGCCGAGCGCAAGACGACCGAGAGCCCGCCCATGTGGTACAGCGACAGCGGGCACAGCCAGCTGTCCTCGGGGAGCACGCCGAGGCGGAACGACGACGCGACGGCGCTCGCAGCGAAGTTCGCGTACGTCAGCCGAACGGCCTTCGGGTCGCCGGTCGTACCAGAAGTGAACATGATGGCTCGCGTGTCCGTCCACGAGAGATTCGCAGGCTCGAAGGTGTCCGGCGAGCGCGCGCCCAAGTGTTCGACGTCTCCCCCGGCGTCCACGCTCACGGCCGGCACCGGGAGTTCGAGCGCCGCATCAACAGTCTCAGTTTCACAGACGACCAGCGCGGGCCCGACACGCTCCGCTTGCGCGCGGAGCTCTGGCGTCGCGAGCCGCGCATTCAGCGGCACGAACACCGCGCCGACCCGAGCGCACGCGAACACCAGCCGGACGAACGCCGGACGGTTCTCCATCAGCACCGCGACTCTGTCGCCGCGCTGGACGCCACACGCGGCGAGTCGTCCCGCGGTCTCCTCGATGTCAGCGTCGAGGTCGCGGAACGTCCACGATGAATCGGTCGCAGCATCCACAAATGCAGTCGCGTCGGGGTTGCTACGCGTTTGGAGCGCGATGGCGTCACGCATCCGGGGTCACCTCCGTGAGGTCAACGCTGACGCCGTGGCCAGGCGACTCGGGGACGCGAATCCGTCCGTCTTCGACGGGCGCTGGGTCGGCCGCGAGGTCCTCGGCGAGTCGGTCGGCCGTCGCGAGCCCGCACGCCGGGATGTCAGGAATCGCGGCGGCGAGGTGGACGGCGGCAGTTCGTGCGACGACGGCGTCGATAGTCGTCGTCACGACGGGTTCGACACCTGCTCTCCGGGCGTCGCGAGCGGCATTGAGCGCGCGGTCTACGCCTCCGAGTGCCATGGGCTTCACCACGACGTAGTCTGCGGCGTCAAGCACGTCCGAGAGTGCGTGCTCGGTCAGCGACTCGTCGAGCGCGACACCGACCTCGCCGCCACGGAGGTCGGCGTGCCCCGCGAGGTCGTCCGCGGGAAGCGGCTGTTCGACGTACTCGACGCCGACGTCGGCGAACGCGGCGAACGCCTCGCGGGCTTGCCCGCGCGTCCACGCGCCGTTTGCGTCCGCGCGAAGCGTCGCATCGGTCGCGTCTCGAACGGCGCGGAGGCGTTCGATGTCCGCTTCCAGGGAGCGCGCGCCGACCTTGACTTTCACCGTGCCGAAGCCGTTCTCCGCGGCTGCTCGTGCCTCGTCGGCAGTCTGTTCGGGTGAGCCGTCGCCGACCGTCGCATTCACCGGAACTGACGCCGCAGGGTCCGCTGTGAGATGGCGAGCGAGCGAGACGGTCGCGTCCCGACTTTCGGAATCGAGTTTCGCCAGCGAGACGGCGTGGCGTGCAGCAGGCGCGTCCTCGCACGCAGCGAGCACGTCATTCCAATTCTCGGCGTCGTCGGCAGCTTCGAGAGCGCGCTCGCAGGCGTCCAGCGGCTCTGTCCAGCCCGGGAGTGGCGTGGCTTCGCCGACGCCACCGTCGCGGGCGAAGAGGAAACCCTGGCGCTCGTCGATGGTGCCGCGAGCTGTCTCAAGCGCGTAGTCTAGTGGGAGCGCGTAGCGCCGAATCATAAGGCGAGGCCGACGCCGAACAGGAGCGCGTACAGCGCAAGTAGTTGGCCGGTACGTGTGAGCGCCGGGTTGAGTGCCTCGCCGTCGGTCCGGGTGAAAACGGTCTTCATGACGCGCGCCGCGAGCGGGAGCGAGAGGTACGGCAGGAACACCGCGAGTTCCCCGGTGCGCGCGAAGAACCACACCGGCACGGCGTACGCGAGCACCAGCATCGCGGCGAACTGGACGCGGGAGAACGTGTAGCCGAAGCGGACGGCGAGCGTGCGCTTGCCGGTCTTCTTGTCCTCCTCGCGGTCGCGGACGTTGTTCACGACGAGGACGTTCGTCGCGATAGCCGCGATAGGGAGGCTCGCGACGACCGACGCCAGCGTCACTGAGCCCTCGGGGATGCCGACCGGAACCCCGGCGGCGAGCGTGGCGGCGGCCTGCACGTAGTACGCGCCGGTGACGGCGACGACGCCGAAGAAGACGAACACGAAGAGGTCGCCGAGGCCGTGGTAGCCCAGCGGGTACGGGCCGCCCGTGTACGCGATGCCGGAGGCGACGCTCACGAGGCCGACGACGAGGATGGGGATACCGCCCACCCAGACGAGGTAGGTGCCGACGAGGATGGCGGCGGCGAACGTGAGGTACATCGCGCGCTTCACTTCACCGGGCTCGATGAGGCCGCCGGCGGTCACGCGCGTGAACCCCTCGCGTTCCTCGGTGTCCGCGCCCTGCACGGCGTCGTAGTAGTCGTTCGCGAAGTTCGTGCCGATCTGGATGAGTGCGGCGCCGACGAACGCGGCGAACGCGGGCAGCGGCGCGAACACGCCGTCGCGGACCGCGAGCCCTGCCGCGACCAGAATTGGGGCGGCGGCGACGGGCAGCGTGTGCGGGCGCGCGGCGATGAGCCACGCCTCCCGCCGGGAGACGTCAGCCGTATCGGTCATGTCCCGGGATTAGGCGAGCGCGCCCATAGCGGTGGCGGTCCCAGCCGTCGCCGCCACCCCGTATGGTCCGCCGCTAGCCTGACGTATAAGTCGGTGAAGCGACGTTTTCGAGTAGATGGCGCTATCTCCGGTCTTTCTGGCGTACGTCCTCGCGTTCGGCGCCGCAGTCCTCGGGTGTGCGATCGGCTTCCGGCGCGCGCTCCAAGTCGCGGACGCCGACACGCGCCGCGGGCTCGCTGGCGTGGTCGCGGGGAGCGGCGGGTGGGCGCTGTTCGAGCTCGCCTTCCTCGTCGCGCCCTCGCGGTTTCTGAAATACGTCGCGTACGACCTCAGCCTCGTCGTCGGGCTCTCGACGGTGGGCGCGTGGCTGTACTTCTGCTCGGCGTACACCGGGCGGTCGTTCCACCGCAACACCACCTACCGCCGAGCCGCCGTCGCGACGTACGTCGGCATCGTCGCGGTGAAGCTCACCAACCACGTCCACGGCCTCTACTTCACGACGACACCCGTCCAGTCGCCGTTCCCGCACCTCGCCATCCAGCACGGCACGATCCACTGGCTCGTCGCGGGGCTGTCGTACGCGCTGGTCGCCGTCGGCTTCTTCATGCTGTTCGAGTTATTCCTCGAAGCCGACTACGACACGCGGCCGCTCGGCGCGCTCGTCGGCGTCACCGCGCTCCCCGTCGCGCTCGACGTCGTCGGGTTCGCGTCGCCGCTGCTCGTGGACATCAACTACGAGCCGCTGGGCGTCGCGGCGTTCGCGCTCGGCGTGCTCTACGTCTACGAAGCGGAGTTCCTGGCCGTCCAACTCACCGACGGCGTCGACGACGCGATCGTCTATCTCGACGCCAACGACCGCATCCGCGAGTATAACGGCCGCGCGAGCGACCTCTTCACCGCGCTCAACGGCGCGACCGGCCAGCCATTCGACGACGTGCTCCCTGAGGTCGCCGAGACGCTGGGCGACGACCATCCCGTCGTGGAGCGCACCGTCGACGGTGAGACGCGCTACTACCTCGCGTCGGACACGTCGTTCTCGCTGGGTCAGTCGGACATCGGCCGCATGGTCGTGTTCAGCGACGTCACGCGAACCGAGCGCAAGCGCCGCGAGCTCGAACGACACAACGAGCAACTCGAAGGGTTCGCCGCGGCCATCCGCCACGAGCTGCTGAACACGCTCCAGATTGTCGGCGGGCGCGTCACCGTCGCCGGCAACGCCCTCGACCGTGGGAACGTTGAGACCGCCCGCGAGTCGCTGCGCACGGCTTCGGAGACGAGCGACCGGATGTCCAGCATCGTCGAGGACCTCTCGGTGCTCGCGCGCCACGGCAAGACGCTCGGCGACACGGAGCGCGTCGACTTCGCGGACGCCGTCGCGGACGCGTGGGCGGACGCCGACGTCGACGACCTGTCGCTATCCCTCGAGGGGGACGGCGACGTGGTCGCGGACCCGACGCGGCTCCGCGAACTGCTGGCGAGCGCGTTCGCGTTCGCCGCGCACAACGGGGCCAGCGAGGTGACCGTCGAGCGCGGCGACGACTGGTTCGCGATTGCGGGCGACGGCCGGCCGCCCGGCGACACGGAGCCCGCGGCGTTCTTCGAGTACGGGAGCGCCGTCCCGGACTCGGAGGCCGGCATCCTGCTGCCGAACGTGCGGATGCTCGCGGCCGTGCACGGCTGGTCGGCGAGTCTCGACACGGAATACGAGCAAGGAGTGCGCGTGGTCGTTTCCGATACAGAAAGCGTCAGCGGGCCCGTCGACGGCGCGGCTTAGTCGTCGTCGGCGGGCTGGATGTCGCTCGCGCGGTCCTGCTCGGAGAGCAGCGACCCGGGGTCGACGTCGACGCGGTCGTGGCCCTCCGCGTAGTCGCGGGCGGCGACGTAGCTCGCGTAGACGACCGCCACGAGGAACACCGTGAACGGGAGCGCGAGTATCGGCGACAGCGCCTCGATGGCCTGGAAACTCTCCAGCTCGAGCGCCATCATCCCGAAGCCGGCGAGCAGCGCGCCCCACCACGCGCGGTTCCGGGCGTTGGGGTCCTCGTCGCCGAGCGTGATGGCGGAAATCATGAACACCGCGGAGTCCAGCGACGTGATGATGTAGCCCGCGATGACGAACACGAACAGCACCGCCAGCACCGTGCCGTACGGGGTGATGTTCAGCGCGGTGACGATGGCGGCGGGGATGCCGTTGGCCGCCCACGCCTCGCTGACGGGGCCGACGTAGCCCGGGGAGAGCACCCAGCCGCCGATGATGAGGTGTTGGAGCCACGAGAGGAACGCGGGCGCGACAACGAGCACGACGAACATCTCCCGGATGGTGCGGCCCTTCGACACGCGCGCGACGAAGCTCCCGACGAAGATGCTCCACGCCGCCCACCACGCCCACCAGAAGCCGGTCCAGTTGGCGGCCCAGTTGCCGGCGGACATCGGGTCGGTGTACAGCATCAGCCGCGTCATGTTGCCGAGCCAGACGCCCGTCGCATCAAGCCCGAGCTCGAAGATGAACAGCGTCGGCCCGACGACCACCAGCAGCGCCATCGCGGCGACGATGAACAGCATGGTCGCGCGGGCGGCGTTCCGGATGCCCTTGCGGAGGCCGAGCCAGACGTCCGTGAGAAACACCGCGCCGATGAGTCCGAATATCCCGTACGTGAGAATGTTCGCCTCCAGGCCGAAGACGCCGCCGAGGATGGCGGCCATCGTCTGCGAGCTGAACCCGAGCGTCGTGGCGATGCCGCCAATACTCGCGACGATGGCGGCGAGGTCGACCGCCCAGTGGAAGCCCGGATACGAGTCGGGGTCAACGATGCCCGACAGCATCGAGGAGACCTTGTACTCACCGACACCCTGCGTGTAGACGATGATGCCGAACGCGAGCGCGACCGGCAGGTACCACATCGCCAGCCCGGGGAACGCCTCGTGGACGAACATGAACGCCAACGCCAGCGACTCGATGGACGCCCCCTCCACGGGGTAGGGCTGGGGCGGCGGATTCTGGACGATGGAGATGGGTTCGCCGACGCCCCAGATGAGGATGGACGCGCCGAACCCGACGGTGAACACCATCGAGAGCCACGAGAGCGTGTCGAACTCCGGTTCGGCGTCCGGGCCGCCGATGCGCAGGCGGCCGTACCGGGAGAACGTGACGCCGAGCACGAGCAACAACAGCACGAACCCAAGCAGGATGAACCACCAGCCGAAGTACGTGAGCACCCACTCGAAGGCCCCGTTGAGCGCCGTGCTGAGCGCGCTGGGGCGAGCGAACCCGAAGGCCGCGAGCGCAATCATCGCGGCCATCGTCACGCCGAACAGCGCGCGCTCGGGCCACGTCGCCTCATCGAGGCCAAGCAGGTACCAGAAGCCAGCGGTCATGTGAATGGTACGACGGTCGCAGCGTCGGCTTCGCGGCTATCGTGTGCGCGACGGCGAGCGCTGTTGCTCGGTCGTCGTAGCACGGCTCCGTACATCTTGACCAAGCCGAGCGGGGTTTCACTGAAAAACTCGTCGTCTCACCACCCGACCGAAACCCGGGTGCAGTGTAGATGCTTGCCAACGTGTGCCGCCTGCACAGCGGCAGTTTTGACGATACCGTGAATTTATGGCCACACGGGTCAGTCAGTAAAGAGAATGAGTGCGTTTCCGCTCCGTTCAGCGGACTCGGTTCCGGAGCGGTTAGTCGCTACTGCTGTCACGCTGAGTGTCTTCGTCGTCGTGGAGGGCGTCGTCCGCCTGCGCGACGGCGAGTTCGTGGAAGGAGCGCAACTCCTGTTCGCTGGCGAGTTCCTCGTCGGCGCGCTCACGATGGCGCCGTTCGTCGTAGGTATCGCATACGCAGGGTACTGGCTCGACCGGAGCACCATCGAGCCCGGCGGTTACACTCGCATCTGGTGGTGGACGGTCGCCGGTACCGCCGCCTCCGTCGGACTGAACGTCGCACTGATGACCGTCCTCCCAGTCCAGTCAACGCAAACGCTGGTCGCGTGGCTGCGATGGGCTGTCGCGGTTGGCGCCGGTCTCGGGGTCGGCATCGGCGTGACTGAGGCGCGGGCCATCCAGCAAGCGACAGTAGCCGAGCGCAACGCCGTCCGCGCCGAACACCTCGAAGTCCAGCGCGACCTCCTCGACTACCTCAACAGCCTGTTGCGCCACGAGGTATTGAACGCCGCGAACGTCATTTCGGGATACGCTGACCTTCTGCAAGCCGAACACGAGGAAGGGACGTCCGGGTACGACCACAGCGAGACGATACGCCGCAAGAGCGAGGAGGTGACGGGCGTGGTACAGGACGTCCGCGTGCTGTTGCACGCCACGGAGGAACGCGCGGACTTCGAGCAGGTTGATGTCGTGCCGATTCTCCACGAGGAACTCGAGAAACTCTCGGATCTCGACGAGGACGTGGGCATCGAGACGGATCTGCCGGAATCGGCGGTTGTCCACGCGGACGCCCTGCTCCCACGGGTGTTCGGGAACGTGCTGGCGAACGCCGTCGAGCACAACGACAGCGACCCACCGAAGGTGTGGGTTCGTGGCCACGTGAATGAGGACACCGTCACCGTCGACGTCGAAGACAACGGTCCGGGCCTCCCAGAGGAGGACATCCCGACGTTATTCGAGCGGCCATCGCGCCGGGCCGCCGATCACGGCCTCGGGCTGTATCTGGTTGCGCGACTCGTTGAGCACTACTGCGGAACCGTCGAACTACTCGAAACCAGTAGTGAGGGGTCGACGTTCCGTATCACGCTCCCACGTGAGCCACCCGAAGAATCGACGCCGTCACCGTTCGTCGACCCGTTCAGCGGCGAGCGAGCCGAACAGTCCACAGGTGACGGTCAGTAGTACCAGGGGTAGTCCGAGAAGTCGGGGTCACGGCCTTCCATGAACGCCTCGCGGCCTTCCTTCGCTTCCTCGGTCATGTAGCCGAGGCGGGTGGCTTCGCCGGCGAACACCTGCTGGTCGACGAGGCCGTCGTCGGCCATGTTGAACGCGTACTTCAGCATCCGCATCGCCGTGGGGGACTTCGACGCCATCTCGTCGGCCCACTCCAGGGCGACGTCCTCCAGGTCCTCGTGGGGGATGACTTCGTTGACCATCCCCATGTCCTCGGCTTCCTCGGCGGAGTACGTCTTCCCGCGGAAGAAGATCTCACGGGCCTTCTTCTGCCCGACCTGCTTGGCGAGGTACGCCGACCCGAAGCCCGCGTCGAAGGAGGCGACGTCGGGGTCCGTCTGGAGGAACTTCGCGTGCTCGTCGCTGGCGAGCGTCATGTCGCAGACGACGTGCAGCGAGTGCCCGCCGCCGACCGCCCACCCGGGGACGACCGCGACCACGGGCTTGGGCATGAACCGAATCGCGCGCTGGACTTCTAGAATGTGGAGGCGGCCGGCCTTCGCCTTCTGGACCGTCTCGTCCTCCTCGGTAGCGGCCTCGTCCTCGCCGCGATACTCGTAGCCGGACTCGCCGCGCACCGACTGGTCGCCGCCCGAGCAGAACGCCCACCCGCCGTCTTTCGGACTCGGGCCGTTCCCCGTGAGGAGCACGCACCCAATATCGGTCTGGCGTTTCGCGTGGTCGAGCGCCTCGTGGAGTTCGTCGACGGTCCCCGGGCGGAACGCGTTCCGGACCTCGGGGCGGTCGAACGCGATGCGGACCGCGTCGACGTCCACACCGCGGTGGTAGGTGATGTCCTCGAAGTCGCAGTCCGCGACCGGCTCCCACCGGTCGGCGTCGAAGATGTCCGAGACCATACCCGAAATCGGGCGTGGACGGCGCAAAAAGGTTCCTTACTCGGCGGCCTCCTCGGCGTACTCCTTGGACGCGTCGTCGAGCACGCGCTCGGGGATGACCGACGGTGGGGACGCGTCGAAGGGGCCGTCGGGGTCGGTCACCCACAGCGTGAGGTAGACGACGCAGGCCGCGACGACAGCGGTCGGGAACTGGAGCGTGAACACGCCGTAGACGACGGTCGCGCCCATCGTGACGGCGGCGACGGTCTCGCGGTTCGTCCCGCCCGCGTACAGGAGGACAGCGACGACCGCGCAGCCGAGCGCGACAGCGAGGCCGACGACGATTTCGTTGGCGATCGCGCCGACGTACAGCAGTCCGAGCACGCCAGCAAGTGCAGCGATAACGGCGAGTTGCGTCGTAGTGGAGGGCATCGAACCGACGTGCTGCGTCGAGTTCCTTAATCGTTGAGGTTGCGTTCGACGGCGGCGGCGAGACGTTCACGCTCGCGGTGGCTGGCTTCGGCGTCCGTCTGGACTTCGATAACCTGCGTGCCTGGCGAGCCGACGGACTCCCGGTAGGCGTCTCGGAACCCATCAAGCGTCTCCACGCGTGCGAACTCGAAACCGTAGACGTCGCCGGTCGGTTCGAAGTCGAGGCCGTGGGGCGTCTTGAATTGGCTCGTGAACGGCGGGTCGTACGCCTCGATGGGGAGCATGTGGAAGATGCCGCCGCCGTCGTTGTTTACGAGGACAATAGTCGCGTCCAGGTCGCAGCGGTCGAGCGCGAGCAAGCCGTTCGCGTCGTGGTAGTATGCGAGGTCGCCCGTAATCACGACCAGCGGGTCGTCGGTGGCGCTGCCAGCGCCGAGCCCCGTCGACGTGATGCCGTCGATGCCAGAAGCACCCCGATTTCCGAGTACGGTCAACTCGGCGCCTCGCGGTCGCGCGAACCGGTCGAGGTCGCGGACCGGCATGCTGTTCGAGACCATGATTGTGGCGGGGTCTGGCGCGTCGTCGGCGGCCGCGGCAACTACGTCGCCCTCTAGCAGTTCCTCGCGCTCGAAGGCGTCGACGGCGTTCCAGTAGTCGGCTTCGAGTACCGCGACGCGGTCTGTCCAGTCGCTCGCGGAGCGGTCGACGCGCTCGGCGAGCGCGCGCGCCGTCTCGGTCGGGTCTGCAACCACGAGGTCCGACGCAGTGAACGTGGCTTCGCGCCACCCGCCTGCGGGGTCGACGAGGAACTGGCGGGCGTCACTATCACGGAGGTAGTTGCGCAGCGGCTTCGACGTCGGCGACGCGCCGAAGCGGAGGACAACGTCGGGCTCAGGGAGGGGGGCGTCGTCCACGCCGAGGAAGCCGTCGTAGCCGCCAACGACGCGAGAGTCGGAGACGTGCTCGCCGAATCGAAGGCCCGAGAGCGGGTCCGCGAACACCGGAAAGTCGGTTGCGTCGCCCAGCCTTGCGACGGCGTCAATAGCGAGGCCGTGCGCGTCGTCCGGACCCGCGACGACGAGCCCGCGGTCCGCGGATTCGACGGCCTCCACGAGTGCGTCGAGGGTTTCGTCTTCGGGTGCCGCGGGATTCTGGTGAACGTCGACGAACGGCCCGTCGCGGCCCTCGGCGGCCAGCGAGTGCTCGTCGGCGAAATCCTCGGGCACGTCGCCCCGGACTTCCACGGGTTCCAGCGGCTTCTTAAATGGGATGTTGAGGTGGACGGGACCAGGGTTCGCGCCGGTCGTCACACCAACGGCACGACATATCGACGTCCGCAGCGAGCGGAGTTTTCGGTCGTCGGCCTCGGGTTCCGGGAGTTCACGGAAGTGGCGGACAGCGTCCCCGTAGAGTTTGGTCTGGTCGACGGTCTGATTCGCGCCCGAGTCACGGAGTTCCGGCGGGCGGTCGGCCGTGAGGACGAGCAGCGGGACGCGCGCCTGATTGGCCTCCATCACAGCGGGATGGAAGTTCGCGGTCGCGGTGCCCGAGGTGGAGACGACCGGCGTCGGTTTGCCGGTGTGCTTCGCGCGGCCGAGCGCGAAGAACGCCGCCGAGCGCTCGTCGAGATGCGAGAACACGCGAATGTCGTCGTGTTCGGCGAGCGCGACAGTCAGCGGCGTCGAGCGACTCCCGGGGCAGACGCAGGCGGCGTCAACGCCCGCGCGAACGAGTTCCTCCACGGCGGCGCGCGCCCATAGCGTGTTCCGGTTCGGCGCGCTCATTGGCGGAGCTCGTCCAGAATCGGCTGGTACTTGAGTTGGACCTCGTCCCACTCTTCGTTGGGGTCGCTGTCCGCGACGATGCCGTTACCCGCGAACATCGTCACCGTCTGGTCCCGGGCGACCGCCGACCGCAGGCCAACCGCGAACGTGCCGTCGCCGTCGCCGTCGAACCAGCCGACGGGCGCGGCGTACCAGCCGCGGTCGAACGTCTCGGTCTCCCGAATCACATCCAGCGCCGCATCCGGCGGCAGCCCACCCACAGCAGGTGTCGGGTGCAGCGCTTCCGCGACGTCGAGCACGTGCGTGTCCTCGCTCACGTCCGCGGTAATCGGCGTGCTCAGGTGCTGGATGTTCGAGAGCTTGCGGACGCTACGTTCGCCCACGGAGACGTCGCCGAACGCGCCGAGTTGGGCGGCGATGGTGTCGGTGACGAGGCGCTGCTCGTGGCGGATCTTCTCGCTGTCCCGGAGTCGTGCGGCGAGTTCGGCGTCCTCCTCGGGCGTGTCGCCGCGGCCGACCGAGCCCGCGAGCCCAACCGTCTCCACGCTGGTGTCATGGAGCGTCACGAGGAGTTCGGGGGTCGCACCGAGGAACGCTGCGTCGCCGGTCGGCTCCACGAGGAAGCGGAAACACGACGGGTACGACTGGCGGAGGCGCTCCAGCAGGTCGCGGGGGTCAAGATCGCCAGCGAGGTCCGCGCGGAGCGCAGTCGCGAGCACGACCTTTCGGAGGTCGCCGGCTTCGATGCGGTCGACGGCGTGCTCGACCTGCTCGCGCCACGACGCCTCGTCGCTCGTGGGAGTGGTCGATTCAACGCCGGGCCGTGGGCCGCTCGGCTGCATCGCTGGTAGCGACTCGATTTCCTCGCGAGCGTCCTCGAGCGCTGCTTCGACGTCGGCGGGGTCGACGTCCTCGCCCGCTCGCGTGACGGTCAGCCACGTCTCCTCGCCCGCGCTCGCCAACTGGACTTCGGGGAGCACGAACTGTGCGGCGGGGAACCCACGCCACGTGCCTGCGGGGGTGTGGTCGTCGTGGAACGCGAACCCGCCGAGTAGTCGGGGCCGGGCGACCTCGGGGCCGTCGTGGTCAGTGTCGTCGAACAGCGCGGACGCCCACTCGCGGACGGCGTCGAAGCGGTCGTCGCCGGATGCCGTCACGGTGGCGGCGGTGCCGACGCCGGACAGTTCGAGGCCGTCCGGGTCCGCCCAGTGGATGCGGGGCGCGTCCCGGGCCGCCAGGAACGCCCGATAGGAGACGTCGGCCACCCGGCAGCTCCTGCTCACGACCGCCCCGCGGGCGGCCGCTTCGCCGGACAGAGAACTCATTGTTCGAGGTTCGGGACGCTGCGACTAAATAGCCTATCCTTCGGCAGCGACGGCCGCGACTAGCTGTACCGGTCTTCGGCCCACGGGTCGGCGGTGTTCGAGTAGCCGCGCTTCTCCCAGTAGCCGCGTTCGGGCTCCGTGAGGAATTCGATGCCGTCGACCCACTTCGCGCCCTTGTAAGCGTACTTGTGGGGCGTGACGACGCGCAGCGGGCCGCCGTGCTCGCGGGGGAGGTCCTCGCCGTCGAATTCCCACGTGAACAGGACTTCCTCGCGCATGCAGTCCTCCAGCGGGAGGTTCGTCGTGTAGCCGTCGAGCGCGTGGAACATCACCGTCGTCACGTCCTCGTCGACGCCCGCAAGGTTCGCGAGGCGCGGGAACGTGACGCCCGTGAACTCGCAGTCGAGTTTCGACCAGCCGGTGACGCAGTGGAAGTCCTGGCGTTGTGTGACGCTCTCGAGATCCCTGAATTCGTCGTAGGACAGGGAGAGCTCGTTCTCGACGGCGCCGGTCACGGTGAACGTCCAGTCTTCGCGATCCCAATTCGGCGTACCGCCCTTCGACAGCACGGGGAACTTCGACGTCTCGCGCTGGCCGGGCGGCAGCCGGTCGTCGCCGAACTCCTCGTAGAGGTCCGTGACGTCCACGACAGTCATACCCTCAAGTAGGGACCGCGGCCACCTATTCCTACCGACTCGGGGCTGCGCTGCCGGTTTCGAGAATCGTAGGCGTCGCGGGCTCAGCCCGGAAAACGCCCCCGAATCCGCCCCCCGTCAGGCTTAAGAACGGTGGCGGCGAAGCCCCGCCCAGAACGATGCCCCAGATCGAAGTCAACATCCCGGACCAGATCGAGATGCAGATTGCACAGCTCGTCGAACAGGGGGAGTTCGTCAGCCGCGAGGAGGCCGTCGAACAGCTGCTGTCGTCGGGAATTCGCGCGTACAAGACCAGCGGCCCGTCCGAGGAAGAGGAGGGAGCCGGCCTCGAAAGCGAGGGCGGCATGATGGGTCACGAGGACGAGTACGTCTTCTAGACCGAGCGGGCGGCCGGCGCTCCCACACACCACCCCGTCGTGTCGTCTGCGTGACGGGCGTGGTACGCTGTCGCAGACAACGCTTAAACGCCCGAATTCCCTACCCTAACTAAGCATGCACAAGGACGAGCTCCTCGACCTCCACGAACAGATGGTGCAGATCAAAGACCAGTTCCTCCAGTTCGACAACGTCGACGACAACGCCTTCCGGGCGTACGAGGAACTCGAAGTTGATCCCTCCCACGTCCACAAGTCCAAGAGCGAGCACAAACACGCCGTGTTCCTCCTCGGGAACGCGCTGGCCGCGGCGATGAGCGAGGATGAGTTCTCGAACGCCGGTCGGCTCAGCAAGCGAATGAAAGAACTCGCCGACGACGCTTCCGGCAAGCTATAGAGGGTTCTTCTCACGGGCTCGTCGCCGTCAGACGCACGTAGGGCGTCCGTCCGCCCGGAAAGTCTTATACGCGCGCCTTGCCTTCCAGTGGGTATGCAGGCACACACGGTCGAGCGGGTGGAGTCCTGGGACTCCCGGCCGTTCTCGGGCGGATTCCGCGAGCTACACAGCCTCGCGGATCAGGAGTTTTCGGGAGCGGTCGTCGCCGACGGCACGTGGCTGTTCATGTTGAACGGCCGCGTCATCGGCGTCTACGAAGGTGACGTCGAGGACTTCGGTGACGCATCCGGGACGGTGTACAACGCACCCCATCCCAGCGTCGCGCTGTTGTTTTCGATGCAGGAGCGCGGCGGCGAGACGCAGGCAAAGTACTACACGAATGACACGCCGCTGTCGGAGGCCGCCGACACCCTGAAGAACGCGAGCTTTACGGGCTATATCGAGCTCTCCGAGAACGTTCTCTCCGGCGATTACTACGTCGTCTACTACGGCGGCCGCTCGATGAGCGCGGCGTTCGTCGGTGCCAGTGAGGAACTCATCACGGGCGACGAGGCCTTCGAGCTCGCCGACGATGAGGTCGGCGTCTACGAGGTCAAGAAATCCCCCGTGAACGTGACGGAGCTCCCGGAAGCCGAAGACCAGCCGGCTTCGGCGGCCGGCGCGGTAGGGAGCACCCACGAGACAGAATCCGACGACGCAGAGCCCGAGGAAGTCACCGACGAAGCTACCGACGAAGCTGAGGAACCGCGGACGCAGCCGAGTGAGTCCGGTGACGAGTCCGCTGAAGAGGCTGCCGAGTCTGACCCGACAGCCACCCGGAGCCCTCAGTCGGCACCGGCAACCGACACGTCTGCCGATGCTGCGACGCCATCAGATTCATCGGATAAAGCGCCTGATACGGCCGAAGCGTCGACAGGTAGTACCGAAGCAGCCGAAGCGTCGACGGATGCTGCCGAAGCAGCCGACCCGCGTGCGGAAGCAGCGACGAAGCAGTCGGAGGCGAGCAGCGAGGAGCGGACCGACGCCGAGGCTGCTGCAGCACGCGCGGCCGGCGAGGAGGGCGTCTTCGACCAGGAGGAGGAGTGGCGAAACGCCAGTTCGGTGCCGACGCTCGCCCCCGAGAAGAGCCAATCCACTGACGGGGGCGCAACGCGCTCGCAGTCGGCGTCCGGGAACGCGAGCGCCAAGCAGTCGACGTCGTCCACGAGCACAAAGTCGAGGGCTAAGTCGAGTAGCGCGGCCAAAGGTAAGGGCAAGCAGTCCCGATCCACCGTCGAGAAGCTCAAGCGCGCGGTCAAGCAACGCGACGAGAAACTCGAAGAGGCTGCCGAGCGCGTCGACGAGCTTCAATCCGAGCGGTCAGAGCTCCGCGAGCGCGTTGAGACGCTGGAAGCTGAGCGCGATGAACTGCAGACGCGCGCTGACGAACTCGAAGCACAACTGGAAGCCGCTGGTGGCGAGGACGCAGCATCGGAGACGGACCTTACGCCGGCGGCGGCGCTGTCCGGGACGAACCTCTTTGTGCGGTACGGGTCGAAAGGAAAGCCGACGCTCGACGATCTCGGGCCGGAGACGGACCTCGATGCGGTGAACGAGAACCTCCGCATCGAGCACCATACGCAGTTCGAGGCAGCGGACGCGACCGTCGACGGCGCGGACTACGAGTCGTTCCTCGAAGCATCGGCGGCCTACCGATTCGTTTCGTGGGCGGTCCGAGAGCTGCCCTTTGAGATTCGGGATGCCGGGCACACCGACGGGCTTTCGAATCTCTATCAGGCACTACCGGACGTCGACCGCGCGGAACTCGATGGTACAGTTGCCGTCGATACCGAAGACGGCGCCACATCGCGCACGTTCGACGTAGTGCTCCGGGATCGGATGGGAGACCCGCTGGTCGTCGCGGAGTTGAACGCCGAGCGTGAACCTGTGACTGGTGAGGAGATGGGAACGCTCGTCGACGACGCGACCGCGGTTCGTGAGGGCGCCGACGAACTCAGCGCGGCGATGTACGTCACGTCGTCGTTCTTCGAGCCCGCAGCACTAGAGACGGCGAGCGAGGAGACGGGCGGCGGCGGCTTTCTCAGCCGCAACGACAAGGAGAGTTTCGTGAAGGTGGGCCGGAAATCCGGCTACCACCTCTGTCTCATCGAGGACCGCAACGATGCGTTCCACCTGACCGTCCCAGAGCTGTAGACGGGACGTGACGGCGTTATTCGGCTTCCGCGGCAGCGTCGATTTTCATTGCTTCCATCTTGTCGACGAGGCCGTCGACTTTGCCGTCGAGTTCGTCGACGAACTCGCTGGTGCGCTCGGTCGTGATGGCTCCCTGCGACGACGGCTCGATGAGGTTCTCCTCTTCGAGCACGCGGAGGGAGTACCGGACCTTGTGGTGTGGGTAGCCGGTCTCGTTGGACATCTTCACGATACCGATGGGTTCGTTCTCGATGACCATGCGGAGGACCTGCAGATGGCGCTCCAGCATATCGACTTCCTTCTCAAGCCGGTCTATCATGGCATTTGTTAACTTGTCTTGGCGGGGGTTTAAAGGTTGTCGTAGGGCTCGGGCGAGAAAGTGACAGTATTCGCTTGCGATTGGCAACAGTTAACGCTTGCGCCCAGCGCCGACAGCGCCCCTATTCTGCCTGTTCGTCCAATATCACGACCGATATCCCACCCGGGTATGCACACTCGTGCCTACTTACGGCGGCGAGACCGTAACCGGTTTGACGACGCTGGTGGAACGAACGGGTATGACCGTCACCATCGTCGGGTCGCAACTCGGCGACGAAGGCAAAGGCGGCGTCGTCGACCTGTTCGGCGACGCGGCCGACGTCGTCGTCCGGTATCAGGGCGGAGATAACGCCGGCCACACCGTCGTCGTCGGCGGCGACGAGTACAAACTCTCGCTGGTCCCCTCCGGGGCCGTCCGCGGGAAGACCGGCGTCCTCGGAAACGGCTGCGTCGTCAACCCCGAGACGCTGTTCGACGAAATCGACGCACTCCGCGAGCGCGGCCTCGACCCCGACGTCCGGGTCGCCCGCCGCGCCCACGTCATCCTGCCATACCACCGCGTGCTCGACGGCATCGAGGAGGACGTCAAGTCCGACTCGGACCTCGACGCCGGAACCACGGGCCGCGGCATCGGCCCGACATACGAGGATAAGGCCGGCCGCCGCGGCGTCCGCGTCGGCGACCTCCTCGACCCCGAAGTCCTCCGCGACCGACTGGAGTACGCCGTCCCGCAGAAGCGCGCGCTCTACGAAGACGTCTACGGCGGCGACGCCGGCGAGGAGTTCGACGTCGAAGCGCTGTTCGAGCAGTACCGGGCGTTCGGCGAACGCATCCAGAACGAAGGAATGGATGTCAATGCCGGCGACTATCTCGCCGACCGTATCGACGACGGCGACAGCGTGATGCTGGAGGGCGCGCAGGGAACCAGCCTCGACATCGACCACGGCGTCTACCCCTACGTCACGTCCTCGAACCCGACCGCGGGCTACGCCGCCACCGGCACCGGCCTCGGCCCGACCACCGTCGGCAAGGGCGAAGTCGTCGGCGTCGTGAAAGCCTACCTCTCCCGCGTCGGCACCGGCCCACTCCCGACCGAGCTCACCGGCGACGACGAGGACCTCGCGGAGTACATCCGCGAAGAGGGCGGCGAGTACGGCACCGTCACTGGCCGCCCGCGCCGCGTCGGCTGGCTCGACCTCCCGATGCTTCGCCACGCCGCGCGCGCCAACGGGTTCACCGGTCTCGCCATCAACCACCTCGACGTGCTCGCCGGCCTCGACGAAGTGAAGGTCGGGCACGCCTACGAACTGGACGGCGAGACCATCTACTCGATGCCCGCGACGACCGAACGCTGGGTCGACTGTGAGCCCGTCTTCCGGAGTTTCGACGGCTGGCCCGAGTTTGACCCCGAAGCGGTCGCCGCCGAAGGCTACGACGCGCTCCCCGAGCAGGCCCAGAAGTACGTCGAGTACGTCGAGGACGAACTCGACACCGCGGCCTACGCGCTCGGCGTCGGCCCCGGCCGCGAGGAGACCGTCGTCCAGCAGAACCCCTTCGAGCAGTAACGAGGTTCGCGGCCATCGCGTTTTTTCTGAGTGCGCTGATACCCCCGCGTGGGGAGAGTGCGAATGCCAATCCGAGACATCGCCGCCACGGAGGTCGTAACGGCCGCACGAACGGACAGTGTCACGGACGTCGCGGAGACGATGGCCGACGAGCACGTCGGCAGCGTCGTCGTCGAGGAGGAATCGCTGCCCATCGGCATCGTCACGGACCGCCAAATCGCCACAGAGCTCGGCGACGACCCCGAACTCGGCTACGAGCACGTCGACGAAATCATGACTCGCGACGTGATGACCATCGACGCGGACGCGGGCGTCTACCAGGCCGCCCAGGCGCTCGCCGACGAGGGCGTGCGGCGCGCGCCGCTCGTGGACGACGACGAGGAACTAGTCGGCCTCGTCTCGCTGGACGACATCCTCTACACGCTCGAAGAGGAGTTCGACGCCGTCGGGGACATTCTCGAAGCACAGTCGCCGCGCGCGTAACTCGGGCGGCCGCGCTTTTTTCGGATTTGTAGGAGTACGCGCTCGAAAAACGTGGACAGCGAACCGGCCGCCTACTGGATCTCGACGCGGTGGCCGCCTGCTTCGCCTTCCTCGGATTCGTGTTTCGGGAGGACGACGGTCAGCACGCCGTTCTCGTAGGTCGCCGAGACCTCGTCCTCGTCGATTTCCTCGGGGAGTGTAATCGTCCGGGAGACGTCCGTCTTCACGCGCTCCTTCCGGAGGTAGGAGAGTTCCTCGCGCTCCTCGCGTTCGGCCTTGTGTTCGGCGTCGATGTGGAGCGTGTTGTCCGTGACGCGGACGTCGATGTCCTCGCGCTCGTAGCCGGGGAGGTCGGCTTCCACGACGAACTCGCCGTCCCACTCACCGACGTCCACGGCGGCGGTGGCGATTTCGCCACCCACCGACAGCCGCGTCTGTTCGAGCTGTTCGCCCATCCGTTCGAGCACGTCCTCGATGTTGGTGAATGGCTTCTGTCGCATGGCGACTCCGGGAGGGACGACTCGCGGACACAACTTCAGGCTTCTCGCCGATTCACCCCGCACTCGCGGAACCCGCACGCTTTTTGTCCGCGCCCTCGTCGGTTCGCGCATGAAAGAAGACCTCGTGGACATCATCTGCTGCCCGCTGGACAAACACGACCTCGACCTCGACGTCGAGGAGCGCGAGGACGACGAAATCCTCTCGGGGACACTCACCTGCACGGAGTGTGGCGAAACCTACCCCATCGAGGACGGTATCCCGAACCTCCTGCCGCCGGACATGCGCGAGGAAGCCCCCGCGTAACCGTCGGGAACCTTTTTCTTACCGCGCGACAATCCATCGTGCGTGCCCGAACGGCTGTCCGTTCACCTCAACCGCGACCACCCACGCGACCTCCAGCCGGAAGCGGCGTCGCTGGAGACGGACCGGTCGTTCATTCTCGTCTTCGAGAACCACGGCGGCCCCGTCCACGTCCACCTCCACTTGGACGACGCGCTCGCCGCAATCGCGGACATCGCGGCCACACAAGTCTACGTCGACGAGGGCGAGACCCGTGGCGTCGAAATCGCGATTCCGCCTGACCACCCGCCGGTGAAGGGCTACGTCGAACTGTCCATCGGGTACGGCGCAGAGCAGGCGCGCGTGAACGTCACCGTCACCGACAAACGCAAAGACGGCGGCCCGGACGTCGCCGTCGACGAGTCGCTCTCCGAGAAGTCCGAGCCCGCTCACGACGAGGAGTCAGTCTCGCTGGCGGACGTCGCGCTCCCGACAGCCGCCGCGGCTGCCGTCGTCGTGATCGCCGCGGCGCTCACCCTCTCGATTTCGGATTCGGTCGCGATGCTCATCGGCGTGCTCGCGCTGTTGGGTGGCATCGGGGTCGCCGCCTACGTGTTGGCGACGTGAGAACTATCTTTAAGCAGCGAGAGAATCCCGCCCTTCAGGCCGGGCGAGGATGTCACTCGTGGTCTTCGGGGTACGTCGGCGTCCCTGAGAGCCCGTGTTCGTCCATGCGCTTGGCGCGCAGGAACCGGGCGCGGTAGCGGTTCGCGCCCTCGTTGACGTCGGCTTCCCGAATCTCGTCGACGCGGCCGTCCGCGACCGCGTCGACGATGTCCTCGAGTTGTTCTTTCTCCGCGGGCGTCAACTCGAAGGTGTACTCCCGGGTCTCCTCACGTTCGAGCGTCGTGAATTTTCGCGCTGCGGCGATGAACAGCGAACAGGGCTCCCGGCACGGGAACTCGCCGTCGCCACGAGGCACGTCGAGTTCTTCGTCCTCGCTTTTGTCCCATTCGCGGCGCTTCACGCACTGCGAGTCCACGCAGCAGGCCTCGGCTGCCCATTCGAGGGCGTCGTCGTCGAGCTGTTCGACGATGCTGTAGATGCCGGACTGGCGGCCCGCGACCTCGCTCCAGTGGTCGACGTCGAGGTCGCCCTCGCGCTCGCGGTGCCAGTTCGACACCGTCGCGGGATAGACGTAGTCGACCGTCTGCACAAGGTCGCTGCCGTCGAGATCCACGAACGCCCAGCCGTGCGGGAGCGACGGGGCCGTCGAGAGCGGCCGGTAGCGTCCCTCGTCGTCGTGCTTCACGAGGTGGCGGGCTTCTAGCGGGTCCGTGTAGGCGTCGACATCCTCGCCGAGGTCGTCCTCGTGGCGAACCTCGTAGCGGCGCTGTCCGCCCTCGCTGAGGACGGCGGTGACCGCGAGTTCGCCCCACGAATTCGTGTGGCCGCCGCGGAGTTCGTCGTAGCGCTCGGGGACGTCGAGTTCGTCGGCGCCTTCGAGCCATCGCAGGAACGCGCGTCGGGCCGTGTCGTGGCCCTCGACGACGTGCTCCCAGTAGTACCAGTTGGTCGCGTACGGGTCGCCGGCACGCTCCCGGAGCAGGTCCTCGCTGACCGTGAGCTGTTCGCCGGGCGTCTCCCAGCGATAGCCACCGTTCGCGGGTTCGACGACGAGGCCGTCGAAGTCGATGCCGGCGTCGGCGTGCTCGACGAGCGCCGCTTCGACGTCGTCGATGGTGTCGGCTGCGGACATCAGTCTCCCGCGCTCGTGGCGCTGTCACTCTCGGTCTGCTGGCGCACGCGCTCGATGGCGTCCGCGAGGTCGGCGCCCGCGTCGTCGGCGCGCTCGAGGATCACGTCTGCGACCAGCGGCTCAGTTCCCACGGCGCCAGAGTACCAGATGCGGTGGCCGTCGACTTCCGTCGGGACGTCGTAGCCCGTGCGGTAGTCGTCGGTGAGGCCCATGTCTTCGGGGATGTCCTCCTGGGTGTGGAAGCCGTCGGCGACGAACAGCGGGACGACGACGATGTCCTCCGCGTCGAAGAACTCCGTGACGTCGTCCACCTCCGGGTCCTCGTCCATGAACACCGCCTTCACTTCCTCGAAGCGGCCGGTATCGCGGATGCGGTCGGCGTGGTAATGGATGGCTTTCGCGGAGTTCTCGTTGCGCTCGGTGCCGTGGCCGACGACCGCGAGCCCAAAGCCCTCGCCGACGTCGGGATCGTCGGTGATGGACTTCGCGCGTTCGACGATGACGTCGCTCATCGAGTCGTGGGTGCCGACCGGCCCGCAGTAGTGGACGGTCTTGTCGACGTCCTCGGCCCGCACGGTGACGTGATCGGCGTCCGTGCCGTCCGAGTCCCAGTCCTCGGGATCCCACTCGTCGAGGCGGAGTTCCCGGGGGATGACTTGCTCCGTGAAGTAGCCCTCCGAGATGAACAGCGGGACGACGAACACCTCCTCGGATTCGAGCGTGCGCAGCACTTCGCGGAACGACGGCTCTTCCTTCCAGAACGCCTCCCGGACCTCGTCGAATGCGCCCGACGCGCGGATTGTGTCCGCGTGTGTGAACGCCGGGTCCGACGAACCCGGGTTGAGGTGTGAACCGTGGCCGACGATGACCAGCGCTTGCATGCTCTCTCGTTGGGGAGATGCGTCCTTAGTGGCTTCGCAACCGGCGGCCAACGACCCGAGTAGCGGACAAATTCGCCCCTTTTATCCTGTTGTGCGAGAATCACGTCCTATCGATGGGGCGACAGACGCTGCTGGCGGTCGCGGTCGCTGCCCTCCTCGTCACAAGCGGCTGCACCGGCCTCGACGTCCTCGCGGACGGCGCGGCGACGCCGTCGGACGTCGACGTCGCCCAGCGCTACGACTCCCTCGACACCCTCGAAGCCACCCGGGTGACCACCGTCGACGACGGGACCACCACCAACGAAACTCGCGCGCTCGTCCGCGTCGACTTCACGACCGACCCGCCCCGCCGGTACCAGCGAACGCTCGCGCCCGAATCCCGTGCGGGAGACGTGACGGTGCTCAACGAGTCCGGGGCACTGCTGTACGACGCTGACGAGAATACAGTGAGGCGCGTCCCACGGATCGATGGATGGACGACCAGAAACCAGTCCGCGTACCTCGCACGAATCGTCGCGGCCGCGCACGGCGATGGCGTGGCCGAGGTGTCGGACGGCGTCTCGCCGCTTCCCATCATCCCAACGACCCGGAGCGGACCGTCGATTCCCGAGGACGCTATTGAGGGCTTCGAGGTCGAGTATCTCGGGACGCAGCGCGTCGCCGGGCGGACCGCCCACGGCTTCGAGTTGACCGCGGTCTCGGAGGCGGCGTTGACCGCGAACCAGACGCTGTGGCTGGACAGCGAGTACTACTACCCACTAAAGACCAGCCGCCGCATCGACTACCGGAACCGCACTATCGAGGCGACGTCGCGCCTAAAAACAGTCACGTTCGACGCCGACCTCCCGGCGGACGCGTTCCACTTTGACGTCCCCGAGGACGCGACAGGGGAGACGCTGAACGTCTCCACGCAGACGTTCGACTCGGCGAGCGCGCTCCGGGAGCACGTCGACTTCTCCGTTCCCGACCCAGAGGTGCCCGCGGCGTACGAGTTCGACGAAGCACAGTACGTCAGCGGAAATGTGACGCAGGCCAGCCTCCAGTACGTCACGGCGGACGGCGAGCAACTCACGGTCACCAAGACGACGTCCGGGCCGAACGCGAACGGGTGGTTTACCTCCGGTGAGAACGTCACCGTCGCGGGCCACGACAGCCAGTACCTCACGACGCCGCGAAGCAACTTCGTGTCGTGGTCGTGCGGCGATACCCGGTACGCCGTGGTCGCCACCGACCTCGAAAAGGAGTCGCTGTTGGCGGTCGCCGACTCCGTCGGCTGCGAATAGCTACGACGGTCGGCGGTACAGCGAGTACGCGATGCAGAGCAAGCCCGCGAGCTGGAGCATTCGGACAACGAGCCGGAACGGCGCTTCGAGAGTCGCGTCGAGGACGCCGTACCGGAGCATCGCGGAGCCGACGAACGTCGCGGTGTACGTCACCGCCGTCAGGAGCACCAGCCCCGCCGAGAGGTACTGCATCGGCACGCTCTGGTGGCGACGGAACCCCCGGTAGGCGTGGTAGCCGATGAACAGTCCGACGGCGGTCGCGGCGAACGACGCGGCGACGTTGACGACGTAGAGTGCGTTCATTACAGTCCCTCCCACATTCTCGTGAAGCGGTCGGCGACGTCCTCGGATTCGCACTCGACCTCGGTAGTGTACTCGCCGTCGTTGAGTTCGAGCGTGAACCGGCGGAACGTCGCGCGGTAGACGCGGTGGTGGTTGCCGTCCGACCGGACGTTGATGGACTCCTCCAGCAACTCGTGGTCGGTTAGGTCGTCGATTCGCCGATACACCGTCGCGGTCGACGCGTCACAGGCCTCGCTCAGTTGGCTCGCGGACATGGGTTCCGTGCTCGCCGCTGCGAGGATGGCGCGGGCGTGCTCGTCGTCGAGCAACGAGAGCACCGATGTCGGGTCGCTGTCCTCGCTCACGGCGCGTCGTACTCGCCACGGGGGTTTAAAATGGTGGAGTGCTCGCAGTCGCTGAGACTTATGCCCCCGCGGCGACGAAATCGAGGTATGACTCAGGCGGCGGTGACGCGCGCAGCGGTCGACGAACACCCGTTCCTGCGGCGAGCGCTCCGCGCAGGCGTCGTGAACCACGCGGCGGCCGCGCGCTTCCTCGACGTCGACGGCGACGAGGACGCGGTCGCGGCGGCAATTCGGCGGTACAGCGAGGACCTTCCCGAGTTCGACGCCGACGCGCGGGACGCGCACGTCTCGATGCAGTCCGGGCTCGGCCCCAGCGACGACGGCCTGCTGGTCGTCGCAGGCTGCGGGTTCGAACCCGGGGAGGGGGATTTGACGGCGCTGCTCGCGAGCGGCGACGTGGACACCCAGACGCTCGCGTCGGCGCTAGAACGTCTCCACGCCGCAGACGTCGATCCGGTGGCTGCGGGTGTCGCCGAGGATACGCTCGCGGTGGTCGTCGAGCGGCGGGACGGCGCGGACGCGCTGCGCGTCGTCGAGGACGCGCTCGACGCGGTTCCGGTCTGACCGCGACAGACGCCGTCAGTTCCGACGCTTTGAAACGCCGGCGCGCGTACGTACCGCTGTATGACTCTCTACGTGTCGAACACCCTCTCCGGCGAGCGGGAGGCGTTCGAGCCCCACGACCCTGAGCAAGCGCTCGTGTACACCTGTGGGCTCACGGTCTCCGACGACGCCCACCTCGGCCACGCTCGCCTCTGGGTGCAGTCGGACGTGATGGCGCGGTGGCTCTCCCACGTCGGCTACGACGTCCGCCACGTCCAGAACTTCACGGACGTCAACGAGAAAATCGTCGCGCGCACCGGCGAGGACGACCTCGGCGACACCGAACAGTCGGTGGCGCGCCACTACATCGACTCCGTCATCGAGGACATGCGCGACCTCAACCTCCAGCGCGCGGAAGTGTACCCGCGGGTCTCCGAGCACGTCCCCGAAATCATCGACCTCGTGGAGACCCTCATCGAAGAGGGGTACGCCTACGAAGCCGACGGCTCGGTCTACTTCGACGTCACCGCCTTCGAGGACTACGGGAAACTCTCCGGCCAGCAGGTCGAAGAGATGGAAGCTCAAGGCCCAGAGTCCGAGCGCGGCGAGAAGCGCCACCCCGCGGACTTCGCGCTCTGGAAGGCGGGCGCGGTCGCTCCCGAGGACGCCAACGAACACCGTAGCGAGGACCTACCGCCCTTGGAGGAGCCCGCGGGACAGACGTGGGAGTCGCCGTGGAGCGAGGGCCGTCCGGGCTGGCACATCGAGTGCTCGGCGATGAGCATGACCCACCTCGACGACCACATCGACATCCACGTCGGCGGGCAGGACCTCGTCTTCCCTCACCACGAGAACGAGGTCGCGCAGAGCGAGGCCGCCGCGGGCGAGCCGTTCGCGAAGTACTGGCTGCACGTCCGCCTCCTCGAAACCGAGGGCGAGAAGATGAGCTCCAGTCTCGGGAACTTCTTCACGACGAAGAACGCAATCGAGGAGTTCGGCCCGAACGTCGTCCGGATGTTCCTCGTGTCGACGTCGTACACGCAGCGCCAGACGTACTCCGAGGAGACGATTCAGGAGGCCCAGCAGCGCTGGGAGCGCCTCGAACGGGCGTACGAGCGCGCGACCGACGCCGCCGACAGCCCGGACGCGTACGCGAAAGTCGAAGCCGAGGACCTCCGCGACGCAGTCACGGAAGCCCGCGAGGACTTCGAGGCGGCGATGAACGACGACTTCAACACGCGCGCGGCGGTGAGCGCGCTGCTGGAACTCGCGTCGGCCGTCCACCGGTACGTCGACGCGACCGAGCAGTACGACTACCGCGGGCTCGTGGACGCCATCGAGACGTTCGAAGAACTGGGTGGCGACGTACTCGGCTTCCAATTCGTGACCGTCGACGGTGGCGAGGTCGAAATCGCCGGCGACCTCGTCGACCTCGTCTTGGATATCCGAGAGGAAGCCCGTGAGGAAGGAAACTACGAGCGCGCCGATGAACTTCGCGACCGCCTCGAATCCCTCGGCGTCACCGTCGAGGACACCGACGAGGGTTCGACCTACCGGCTCTAACTCTCCATCGAACCGAAGTTGTCCGATTGACAGGAAAGCCACCAAGCTTATTCCTGCCGGCCGGGTTCTGTTCTCCATGCACCGACGAACGGCGGTCGCCGTAGCGTTTGCCGCACTAATCGCGACCAGCGGCTGTCTCGGCATCCTTGGCGGGAGCGGCGTGGAAGTCTCGGCGTCGAAGGCTACCGTTTCCGAGAACGCCCTCCAAGAGACCGGGTACGAGGAGGTTCGCGTGAACGAATCGGAAGTCACCCGAGAGTACTCCGTGGCGGGTCAGTCGCGGAATGTCACCGTTACGAACTGGATAGCGATGTACGAACGCACCGTTGACGTGCCCGTCCTCGGCGAGCAGCGAGCCGCAGTCTTCGGCGCGTTCTCCAGCCCTGAGGTGAGCGTGCTTGGCCAGTCGTTCAACCCCATCAAAGACTACTCGGATCGCGAACTCGCCGAACTCGCCCAACAGCAGTATGATGGTCTCTCCGTCGGGCAGGCCATCAACACCAGTGAAATGACCGTGCTCAATGAGTCCACGGAGGTTACGAAGTTCGAGGGCACAGCCGAGATTAGCGGGCAGTCCGTGGACGTCTACGTTCACGTTACGAGGGTCAAACACGACGGCGACTACGTCGTCGCGGTCGCCATCTACCCCCAGGACCTTGATGGCGAGCAGGAGCGCATCGAGACGCTCCTGACCGGCCTCGAGCACTGATACGGTAACCCCCTCGTTTTCGGGCTCACGCGGTCGAAGTGTGACGTGCGTTCGAGGACGCTGCTCACGAACGACTTCATTCGTCCCTATGTATTTTTCTAGCCGCATAAATCGACCAAGCGTCCGATAGAACTGGTTAAAGCACGAAGTACTAGCAATATAGTTCCCCTAAACCAGTATTATGGTCACCCTTACAAGTGGATGGGGTGGTACCTATGCACATGGTTCGAATGGATTCGTACACGCCGCCGTCGACTAGCCGCTACGAGTGCACCGGCTGTCTCAGCCGTTTCGAACGCGAGTCGCACCTCGTAAATTGCCCGGAGTGCGGCGAACGAGTGCGGAACGTGGCAGTACCACGGGAGTGACATCCTCCGCGCCGTGAACGGCGCGGCTTCCTTGCATGGGAATACCGGTTAACTACCGGCAGTGGGTTCCGACCCGACCTCTCCGAGCGTCATCTGCCGTGGTTGGCTCTGCTCGGTGGGGGTCGCGGCGCTGTCACAGGCGCTCCCATCCCCTGAGATGTCATCGCCCGCCGGTTTCAGCGGCAGGCTCTCACCCCACGGGTCGTGGCGATCAGCGATGTTGACCGCCGCGTTGATGTCTGCATGGTACTCCGACACCCAACACTCGTCGTTCGTACACTGGAACTCGTCGCCGTTCCGGTGCCCGACGTGGCCGCACTCGTGACACGTCTGGCTCGTGTACTCCGGACGGATGTATTCGACCGGAAGCCCGGCCTCTCGTGCTTTGTCCTCGATACGTTGTTGGAGGCGGGCGAACGCCCATGCGTGAAGGCGTCGGTTCATCCACTGGCCGTAATCGAGGTCTTCGCGGATGTCCGAGAGGTCTTCCAGCACGACCACAGGCTTCCCGAAGCGGCTTGCGTACTCAACGGCACGCCGAGACGCCTTCTCGATGATGTCTGTGAGTGCGTTCTGGTAGTGATCGAATCGTTCGTCAATCCGCCATGCGGCGGCCTCGCGCTCTTGGAGTCGCTTCAGCGTCGTGTACATCTCTTTGCGGAGGTGACGAGCGCGGCCACCGTTGATGAGTAGTGGGTCGGTCGGAGTGCCCTGCTTGCAGGCACAGCCCGCGAGCAGGTGCGCTTCGCCAATATCAAAGCCGACTGGCGTCACATCCTCGTCGGTCGGTTCGTAGTCCGGTTGTTCGACCGGGAACTCGACAGTGACGTGGAGCGTCCACGACGTGCGGTGGCGTTGCAGGCGGAGTTGGCCTGCCGACGCCTCGCCGTCCACGAGATCGTGCCACAACCCCTCTTGGGCTGGGTTAATCCGAAGCGGTATCCAGAAGTTCGTCCCGCGACCGGGCTGTGGCACCCACCACGTAAACGCGTAGTCCCGTTCCGGCGAGTGGTCGAACTCGGCGGCTTGGTTGGTGAGTCGAACCGGGTGGTCGTCGTCCAACTCCTGTGCATCGTAGGTGCCGTGCAGTTGCGGGACGTAGTTGCACAGGGCCGCCTTCGCCTGATACGGCAGGTCGTAGGGCGTCACCACGTCGCTGGTAGCAGTCATCGTCTCACACCCAGCCTCGAACGCCTCGTGAAGTCCTGCCCGGTAGGTGTCGAGCAGGTCGCACAGTTTGCGCTCTTTGTGGGTTGTCGGCGGCGCGAGTGTTGCCTCCAGCGTTTTCGTGGTTGTCGCGGTCATACTACTGGTCGTCCACGTAGTCCATCAGCACGTCGATGCTCACTTGACCGGTCGTGGCGAGAAAATATCCCGATTGCCAGAACGCATCTTCGAGGCGGTCTTTTACCTCGGGATACTCCTTACGAATCCGACGCGAGGTAACTCCCTTGAGCGAGTTGATGAACTTCGTGAGGTCGGTAGTGGGTTTGGTCGTGAACAGGATGTGAACGTGGTCGGTGCCGCCGTCCACGTTTTTGATTTCGGCCTCGAAGTCGTCTGCAATCTCGTGAGTGACTTCGGCGACGCGCTCCAGGCGCTCATCGGTAAGGATATCGGCGCGGGACTTCGTGACGGTCACGAAGTGATATTGGAGCGCGTAGACCGTATGCGACCCGGATTGCAGATGAGACTCCATTTGGCCTCACCAAATACGAGACACCCAATTTCAATAACTCTTGTGCGTTGGTATTCAGTCCGGCAGACCTGTGTGGACTGTGGCACCGGGCTTACGCGATTCACGCCCGCCGTAAACGGCGAGATTCTCTCGCTGAGTCAAGATAGCGCCAACGGCGCGCGAACACGACTATCAGAACGAGCATCGCACCCGGACAAGCCGCGACCAGCGCCACCGCTGATGCACTCGGAGCGATGAATGGTCGCCCGGCGACGATGTCTATTGCAGCGAGTCGGTCCCGCGCTCGCAGTTCAAGCGACGCGTCGCTGCCAAGGACTTCCGTGTGCGTGGCAAGCCACTGGCTGTCCGTACTGTGCGCGAAAGAAAACGGATGATCGTGGAACCGGATTAACCGAAGAGGTCGCCGAGACCTTCGCCGCTGGCCTCTTCTTCCTCTTCTTCCGCGGCTTCCTCTTCTTCCTCAGCCTCGGCCTCTTCCTCGGCTTCGGCTTCTTCCGCTTCCTCAGCTTCCTCACCGCCAGCCGCGCCCGCGGCGGGCGCAGCAGGAGCGGCAGCCGCCTCGGCGACGGCTTCCTCGATGTCGACGTCTTCGAGGGCCGCGACGAGCGCCTTGACGCGGGATTCCTCGACGTCGACGCCGGCGGCCTCGAGGACGCCGGTGATGTTGTCTTCGTTGATCTCTTCGCCAGATTCGTTCAGGATGAGTGCTGCGTAAACGTACTCCATTGTTAACCGAACATCTCCCCGAGGCCTTCGGCACCGTCGCCTCCGTCTTCGTCGTCGTCGGAGTCGTCGGCGTCTGCCTCGGATTCAGGTTCTTGTTCGTCGCTCTGTTCGTCTTCGCTGTCCGCTTCGGCTTCCGGCTCCGCCGCGGCGGCGGGGGCCTCGACGTCCTGGAGCTCCTCGGGGAGCGCCTCCTCGTCGTCGATCTGCGAGGCGAGCGCGCGAACCTGCGCGTCCGCCTTGCTGACGAGGTCGTCCGCGAGGTCCGGGCTCTCGATGGACGCCTGCAGACCGAGGCTCTTTGCCTCGCCCTGGGCCTTCCGGATGAGTGTCGGAGCGGTCTGCGTCGTCGGGTACTCCGCGTTCACGGAGAGGTTCCGTGCGGACGCGGCTGCGGACTGGATGTCCGCGCGGTACTCCTCGACGTCGATTTCGAGTTCGTCCGGCGTGAACAGGACGCCCTCGGAGTAGACGCCGCGGAGGTCCAGGCCGACTTCCTTCGGCTCGATGCCGAGCTCGGTCAGGACGTTCGCGACGTCCGTGGAGACCGTCTCGCCTTCCTCGACGACGACGGAGTCCTCCATGACCTGGATGGAGCCTTCCTGGATGCGCGCGTTCGCGCCAATCTGCTGGAGTTCGCCGACGAACGGACCCGGGTCGATACCGGTGTCGCCCTCGGGAATCACGATGTCGTTGGGCGCGACCTCGCCAGCGTTGATGGGCGCGGGCGTCTTCGACTCTTCGAGCTGCTGGAAGAGTCCGAACGGGTTGTCGTTCGTGGCGACGAGGCCGACCTCACCCGAGATGTACTGGGTGAGGTCTTCGAGGCCGTCGTCGACCTCTTCGAGCGCACGAACGAGGAGCGTGTTCCGGCTCATGCGGAGCGCGGCGCTGCCGTGCAGGCCGCGGCGCATGTCCTGGAGCTGCTTGCTCGGGATGCCGGTGACGCTCACGACACCGACGCTGTCGTACTTCTCGAGCAGGTCGACGAGCTCGTCGACTTCTTCGCGCTTCCACTCGGGGACAGTTTCGGTCGTGCGTTCTTCAGCGGACATCTAAGCCACCTCCACGGCGGGCCCCATCGTGGTCTTCACGTAGACTGCGTCGATGTTGAGTGGGCCCTTTTCGAGGTCCGCGTGCAGGCGGCGCAGAATGACGTCGATGTTGTCCGCGATGTTTTCGGCGGACATGTCCTCCGCGCCGACGCGCGTGTGGAACGTGCGACGGTCGCGGCTGCGAAGCTGCACGGTGTTTTTCATTCGGTTGACTGTCTCGACGACGTCGTCGTCGGGCTGGAGCGGCGTCGGCATCTTGCCGCGCGGACCGAGCACTTGACCGAGCGCACCCGCGATGTCCTGCATCATGGATGCTTCGGCCACGAAGAAGTCCGTCGCGTCAGCGAGGTCCTTCGCGGCGTCGGTGTCGTCGGCGAGATCGGCGACTTCGTCGCCACCGTAGACCTCGTCCGCGACTTCCTCGGCTCGAACTGCGGTTTCGCCCTCTGCGAAAACCACAATCTGTGTCTCCTGTCCGGTGCCCGACGGCAGCACGACGCCCTCGTCGACACGATTCGACGGGTCGTTGAGGTCGAGGTCGCGCAGGTTGATCGCGAGGTCCACCGTCTCACGGAAATTCCGCTCTGGGGCCTCCTCGAGTGCGCGAGCTACGGCCTCTTCAATATCGTTGTCTGCCATCTTTCACCTCCGTAGTGCGTTGACCCTGTGAAGGTCGGATCTCCTACGGGTCAGTGAAACAGGCGAAGCCTGTCTCGCTTCGAGAGAAGGGCATCGCGCCCTTAAAACCGTCGAACCACGCTTCCCGCGACGAGCGCCAAGAGACGGTGTCACGGCTACAGAGCCGGAAAATACGGACGCACGAAAGGAACTGAAACTGCTGCGTTACGCCGCTGCTTCTTCCGCGCCGAGGACCTCGTCGTACTCGCCGGACGCGACGCGCTCGTTGAACGTCCGCGCGTCCTCGCCCTCGATGGTGACGCCCATGGAAGCACAGGTACCCGCGACTTCCTTGGCGGCGTTACGCGTGTCGTACGCCAGCAGGTCGGGCTTCTTCTGCTCGGCGATAGTCTTCAGCTGCTCGATGGAGAGATCCGCGACGAACTCCTCGTTGGGTTCGCCGGAACCGGTCTCGAAGCCAGCCTCGTCCTTGATGAGGGCGGCCGTCGGCGGGACACCGACCTCGATGCTGAACGAACCATCTTCCTCGTACTCGATGGTGACCGGAACCTCCGTACCGTCGAAGGCGGCGGTCTGTTCGTTGATTTCCTGTACAACAGCCTGCACGTCGACGGGTGTCGGTCCGAGCTCGGGACCGAGCGGTGGGCCGGGGTCGGCCTGGCCGCCTGCCACGAGCACTTCTATCGTCTCAGCCATACCCGAACGAACCGTCGCCGCGGCTTTAACCCTTTCTTTCTCCGGAGGCGCTGGCGGCGTCGCCGAGTCGGGCTACGGGACGTTCACGCCCTGCCGAGCGAGATACTCGCTGACGTTCTTAATGACGACAGGGCTACCGATGATGCGCACCATCTCCTCGTGTTCGAGAAAACTCACCGTAAACTTCTCGTCGATGTCCTCGCGGTACCCCTCCACTGTGGAGACGGGAAGCACAATCTGCGTGCTGTCGCGCAGGCTGGAGGGGTCAGGCATCACCCGGCACTCTCTTGAGATGAAGTATGAACGTGTCGAAAACAATCCCTGTCGGGCGGGAGGGAAAGCGCTTTTCGGCGGCAGTAGCCTACTGCAGAGTAATGGGTCTGGAGGAGGAAATCGAACAGCTCGAAGAAGAAATCTCGGAGACGCCGTACAACAAGTCCACAGAGGCGCACATCGGCCGCCTGAAGGCGAAGCTCGCCGAGAAGAAGGAGAAACTGGAGAAACAGCAGTCCGGCGGCAGCGGCGGTGGCGGCTACGCCGTCGAACAGCACGGTGATGCGACAGTCGCGCTCGTCGGGTTCCCCTCGGTCGGCAAGTCCTCGCTTATCAACGCAATGACGAACGCCGACAGCGAGGTCGGCTCCTACGAGTTCACGACGCTCGACGTCAACCCCGGGATGCTGGAGTACCGCGGCGCAAACATCCAACTCCTGGACGTGCCAGGGCTCATCGAGGGTGCGGCCGGCGGCCGCGGCGGCGGGAAAGAGATCCTGTCGGTCATTCGGGCCGCAGACCTCGTCATCTTCATGCTGTCTGCGTTCGAAATCGAGCAGTACGAGCGACTCTACCAGGAACTCTACAACGTCAACATCCGCGTCGACGAAGAGCCCCCATCGGTGACGGTGCGCCGGAAGGGCAAGGACGGCATCGACGTCAACACGTCTGGCGACCTCGAACTCGACCACGATACGGTCAAGGAGATTCTCCGCGAGCGCGGATTCATCAACGCCGACGTCACCATCCGCGGGAACCCCTCCGTGGACAAACTCATCGACGGCGTGATGAACAACCGCGTCTATATGCCGTCGCTGGTCGCCGTCAACAAGGTTGACCTCATTGAGCCCTCGTACGCGGAGACGATGAAGGCCAATCTCCGCGAACACGACATCGACCCCGAGGAAGCCATCTTCATCTCCGCGGTGGAGGAGAAGGGCCTGGACGCTCTCAAAGAGAAGATGTGGGAGGAACTCGGACTCATCCGCATCTACATGGACAAGCCCGGCCGCGGCGTCGACTACGAGGAACCGCTGGTCATCCGACGAGGCGACACCGTCGACGACGCCCTCCAGAAGCTCGGCGGCACGCTCGACGAGCGCTTCCGGTTCGCGCGCGTCTCGGGGCCGTCCGCGCAACACGACGACCAACAGGTCGGCCGCGACCACGTGCTCGAAGACGAAGACGTTCTGCGCGTCATCGCGCGGCGGTAGCGTGGCCAGTCCCCAGCGACGCCTCGCAATGGTCGTGCTCGCGGGTGTGCTCCCGTGGGTGATTGTCACGTTCGACGGCGGCTGGTATCCGGTCTTCTCCTTCGGCTTCCTCCACCTCGACCCCGTCTCGTTCACCTCACTCCCGACGTACGTCTCCCGCGTCGGAAGCGTCCCACCGCGCCTGACCGCGTGGCCGATGGCGACACTGCTGTACGTGGCAGCGCTCGCCACGGCACTCTTCGACTACGTCTCCTCGCTCGACTCGCGCATCCCCGCTGGCTTGCTCTTCCTCGCGGGCGTCGACGTCGGCTTGCTCGCGCTCTCGTTGTCCCGCCAGCCGACGATTCTCGCTCTCCCGGTCGGCGCGCTCTATCTGTGGGCGGCCGTCTGGGTGGGGTACGGTGACGCCTTGCTCGGCGACTGAACGGGAGCGGACGTTTCCGCGTTCGGTACGCTTTTCGACGCGCCCGACAATCCCCGGGCATGAGCGAGTTCGTACTCGACCACGTGATGATGCGCGTCGGCGACCTCGACGCGAGCCTCGACTGGTACAAGACCAACCTCGACTACGTCGAATACGGCCGCTGGGAGGCCGACACGTTCGACATCGTCTACCTCGGCCCCGAGAACGTCCACGAGGAGGGCGCGCTCCTGGAACTCACGTACAACCACGACACCGACGAGTACGACGTCGGCGATGCGTGGGGCCACATCGCCGTGCGCGTCGAGGACGTCTACGACGCCTACGAGCAACTCATGGACGAGGGCGTCGAGGACTACCGCGACCCCGACTCCTGCGGCGGGTCGTACGCCTTCGTCAAGGACCCGGACGGCCACGAGGTCGAAATCGTCGAGCGCGACCACGGTGCGAAGTGGAGCCTTGACCACACGATGATTCGCGTCGAGGACGCCGACGAACAGCTCGGGTTCTGGACGCGGAAGTTCGAGTACGAGCACACGGGCCGCTGGGAGGCGGATACGTTCGCGAACTACTTCATGAAGCCCGAGGGGAGCGCCGAGGAGGCGATGGCGGTCGAACTCACGTACAACTACGACGGCCGTACGTACGACTTCGGGGACGCCTGGGGCCACCTCGCGGTTCGCACGGACGACCTCGTCGAGGACTGGGAGACGCTGATGGAGCGCGAGGCCGAGGACTATCGCGACCCCGAGTCCTGTGACTACAACTATGCGTTCACGAAGGATCCCGACGGCCACGAAATCGAGGTGCTGAACCCCGCGGAGTCGCCGGTCGACCGCGAGGACTGACGTTCCCACGCCGCGGGTTTGTGCCCGCCCGTTTTTCTTGCCGCGTGCGGAAGCCGCCAGCATGGAATGTGCGCCCATCGGTCGGGTCGAGACGCCGTTCGCGGAAGCCGCCGACGCGCCCCGTCAGGGATTCCTTGACGACGCGACCGGCACCGTCCACGTCGCCGAGCCGTACCGCGAAGGGCTGGCTGGCCTCGACGCTGGTCACACGATAAACGTCGTGTGGTGGGCCGACGACGCCGACCGCTCGGTCCTCCGCGTCCGCGACGGCGACCGGGGCGTGTTCACGACGCGCTCGCAGGCGCGCCCGAACCCGGTCTGCGTGACGACCTGCGACGTGCTCGACGTGCACCGAGCGACGGGAACGGTCGACGTTTCTGGCGTGGACATGGTCGACGGTAGCCCGTCTTGGATTTGAAGTACGGCCTCGAGAGCGACGAGCGGGCATGACTTCGGCCGTCGGATTCAACCTGTCTCCGCTCGGGGGGCCACACATGGTCACTGAAGGCTTCTACTCGCTGGCCCGCACGAACGACGCGTTCGACACCGACGCGGAGGTCGACGCGACCGTCGACGCGGTCGCCGAGACGCTCGGAGAGAGCCTCTCTCGTGGGGAGACAGTCGACCTTGCCGAACACCTCCCCGAGGACGTCTCGGAGACGCTACTGGACGCGTCGGCGGACGCCGAAGAGCCCGAATCCCCACCGCTGGACGAGTTCTACGACCGCGTCGCCGAACGCGCGGACCTCGACCGAGCGACCACACCACAGAAGGCCCAGGCCGTCGGCGTCGCCATCGCTGAATCCGTCGGCGACGAATTGGGGAACGCCCGCGCGCAACTGCCGCCGGCGTACGAAGAACTGTTCGAGCCGCCCGCCGTGCGCCGGGAGCCGTTCGCCGAGACCGTGCGCCGCCGCCTTGACCTCGACTCGGATCAGGAAGCTCAAGAGGCCAGCGAAGCGGTGCTGGGCGCGCTCGGGGAACGCCTCCCGAAGGGCGAAACCGAGGACCTCGCGGTCTACCTCCCCGCGGACGTCGAGGACGCCATTGTCGTCGACGATCCGGCGGAAGCGACAGACTACTCGCGTAGCGAGTTCGTGCTGCGGGTCGGCGAGCGCGCGGACGTCGACAACCCGACCGCCCACGAGTACGCCAACGTCGTGCTTGGTCGGCTCGCAGAGGTCGCCGACGACGAGGAACTCGACCGCGCGCTCGAACAACTCCCTGTCGCCTACGAGTCGTTCTTCGAGCGGGCCTAGCGCGCGAATCGGCCAATTCCTTCAAGCGGCTGCTGGTCGACGTGTCTGCCGTGGTGTACGAGCGCCACGAGTCCTCATGACTGGGTTCCTCGATATCGTCGCCGAGCGAGCGGATGTATCGACACCGGAAGCCGAAGACACCGCGGAAGCCGTCCTGAAGACGCTCTCGGAGGGTATCTCGCATGGCGAGGCGGCGGATCTCGCGGCGCCGCTGCCCGAGCCGTACGCGCGCGTGCTCCGGGAGACCGAACGCGGCCGCGCGGAACCACCGGCGTTCGAGGAGTTCGTCTCGCGTGTGGGCGACCGCCTCGACGTCTCCGAGCACGAGGCGGAAGCGCGCTCGCAGGCGGTCGTCGCGGCGCTCTCCGAGACGGTCGGGGTTGAGGAAGTGGAGGACGCGCGCTCCCAGCTCCCACCTGAGTACGAGGAGGTGTTCGAGCCTGGGGAGGCGCTGGGCAGCGAGTCGTTCGTGGAGGCCGTCGCCGACCACGGCGACCTCTCACGAGCGCACGCCCGGCGCGCGAGCGAGGTCGTCCTCGCCACGCTCGGGGAACGCCTCTCGAAGGGCGAAGCCGAGGACGTTGCTGAGTATCTCCCGGAGGACGCCGCGGAGTGGCTGGTGCCCGACGAGCCGGCACGCGCGCTCGACTACGATTTCGACGAACTCGTCGCCGAGGTCGCCGACCAGGAGAACGTCACGCGCGAACTCGCAATCGAGCACGCGGAAGCGGTCACTGACGTGCTCGCGGACGCCGTCGGCGAGGAAGAACTCGACCGGATGCAGGCCCAGCTTCCCGAGACCTACGACCCGATGTTCGCGTAACTAGCCCGCCGGCCAGTTACTCTCGGTACTCGTCGAGGACGGCGTCGGGCGCGTCCGCGAGCCCAGCGAGCGCGTCTGTCTCGACGTGGTGGAGGTCGCCCGGAATCACGAGCAGGTGCAGGGGCTCGCCGAAGTCCATCTCAGCGAGCGCGCCGAGGCGGTCAGCGCGCACGGTTGCGTCGGGGGCGCCGGCGCGGGCGACGACGACGCCGAGCGCGTCCGGATTCCAGTTGTCTGCGAGCAGGCCTGCGGCGTGGCTCGCTGTCATGTACTCGTCGCCCTCGACGCGCGGGTGGTCGACCTTGATGTCCAGATAACAGAGCGTGTGGAGGCCGCGCTCGCGGTTCGCCTCGATGGTGTCGACGACCGAACTCGGTACGCCGTCGGCGCCGTGCGCCCACTCGAAGGGAAGCGTGGTCGCCTTCCCGAAGCGGTAGTTCTGGAGGCCCGTGAGACTCGACGCTGCGGACTCCGCGGTGGGGGCGTGAATCACGCGCGTGTCGATGCCGCGCTCCTCGGTGCGCAGCCGGAGGTCGACGTGCGTCGTGGAAATCATCGTGTCCCCGGCCGTGAGGAAGACACAATCGCCGGATTCGGCGGCCGAAAGAATCGGCTCGGGGTCCTGTTCGACGCCCGCGCGGTCCCGCACCTCGATGTCGGTGTTGTGGTAGGATTCGAGGTCAGCGACGTCCGCGCCGACGAGTTTGCTGGTGTAGAACTCCGCAAACGCGCGGTCGGCGGCCGCGATGGCGTCGGCGCCAGCGACCGTGACCGAGCGCTCGTCATAGAGGCCGAGCCCGACGAACGTGAGCATACCCACGGTAGCGCGCGCGCCGCCCTATGGGTTTCGGGACGCAAGCGACACGAGTAAGGCCGCGCCCGCCTGACTCCCGGGCATGTCAGTGCCGTGCGTCCGCGTCTCCACGGACGAGGGCGAAGCCACGCGCCGCCGGCTCGCCGAGGAAGACCTCCTCGTCGACGAGTACGCCATCACGGCCAGCGACGGCGACCTTTACATCCCCGTCAGCGACCCAGACGCAGTTCCAGAGGATCTCACGGTCGTGGAGTTCGACGCGCCCGAGCGCGAGACGCCGACGACGCCCGCCGAATTGCTCGGCTTCGAACCGACGTACGAGCGACTCGGCGACGTCGTCATCCTTGACGAGGATTCACCCGAACGCGCCCGCGAAATCGCCGAGGCGGTGATGGAGTCGGACGTCCGCGCGAAAACAGTTGTCAACCGCGCGTCCAAGGTGAAGGGCACCGAGCGCGTCCGCGACTGGGACGTCGTCGCCGGGGACGGCACCGAGACGGTGCACACGGAGTACGGCTGCGAGTTCGAACTCGACCTCGCGACGGTGTACTTCTCGCCACGGCTCGCGACCGAGCGCCACCGCGTCGTTGAGCAAGTCCAGGCGGGCGAGCACGCCTTTGACATGTTCGCGGGTGTCGGCCCGTACACCGTCCCGATGGCAAAGCAGGGCGCGGAGGTAGTCGCGACGGACATCAACGAGGACGCCATCGAGTACCTCCGACGGAACGCCGAGCGCAACGACGTGAGCGAGCGCGTGACCGCCATCGCTGGAGACGTCCGCGAGACCGCCGACGAGTACGAGGACTGGGCGGACCGCATCGTAATGAACCTCCCCCACACCGCCGACGAGTTCCTCGACACCGCCGTCGCGCTTGCCGGCGACGACTGCGTGATTCACTTCTATGACTTCCAGCACGAGGACGACCGCTTCGGGCCCTGTGAGTCCGCCATCCGCGATGCCGCCGAGCCTGCGTATGACGTCACAGTCGAGGACGAGCGCACGGTGCGTTCGTACGCGCCCCATGAATTCAACGTCGTCGTGGATGCCCGGCTGACGCGCCGGTGATTCGCAAGGCTTATTTCTTGAATCCGGTTACGGAGAAGTGCACAGGTCGTGCCGGTATAGCTCAGACTGGTAGAGCGATTCCTTCGTAAGGAATAGGCCAAGGGTTCAAATCCCTTTACCGGCTTCAACTAATTCCTTTACAATCCCACGCCTCAAGCCCCGAGCGGCGGCACCAGCATTCGCTGGCTCGGGCACACATAATGGGGGTGGGATGGCGTGACGTTATCGTCGCGTCGCCGCCTCGAACTCCGAGTCCGTGACCGCCATCGGGAGCGCTTCTGGACCGAGTACGACCGCGAGTCCTACACGTGCCCGAGCTGCGGCTACGAAGCCCGCGGCGTCGACGGTGAGTTCCACGTCCACCACATCGACGGTGACTGGCTCAACGGCCACCCGCTGAACCTCATCGGCCTCTGTGCCCGTTGCCACAAGCGCGTCCACGGAATCGTCGCGAGAGAAGCCGCACTCCAGGAGTGGAAGGCTCGCGTCGAGGACCTCGGGAAGGAATCTAAACCCTATACTGGTGTAATTTCCACGGCCACGGGGTGGTCGGCGTGACGTCGACGACTATCGCGACGGAGATCGACGACGTCCACGAGCAGGACATCGACCACGACTCTCCGCGAGAAATTTTTTCTTTGAAAGCCGACCCCACCGCGCTGCCTCTCCCCCACGGCGAGAATGAGAACAGCACGGAGAGCGGTTGCTGTTGCGGTCTGGCTGTGCTGTGCTGTCTGAACAGTACGAAGTACTGGGGTGGGGGTACGCGTACCCCCACCCCTGTCTCCCACCATGTTGGTGTGAGTGGTGGTGGTTCCAACCACCGCCTCACACCATCTTGGTGGGAGCAGGCTCGTGGGGTGGTCGCCGATGTATGACCACACTCCTCTCGACTGGCTCGTCCCGTCTGAGGAGTGGGATCGCTTCTGCCGCTTCGTCGAGGAAGAGAACGGGAGTCTCGACGGCTATCTCGGCGATGAGGCGGAGCAGGCGATGGCGGAGTACGCCGACACTGACGAGTACGCCAGCGTCGAGGAGCGCGTCGACCAGCTCGTCACGGCCGCCGGTCGTCGTCCCGAGGATGGTTTCAAAGAAAAAAATTCGGGGCTGCTGGAGGACTGGGCGGACGCGGACAAGACTCGCGTCACCGTCAAAATCGAGCGCGAGGTCAAAGCGAAGTTCCGCGAGGTCGCGAAGGACAGCGACCAGCCGTTCGGCGTAGAGTTCGCGCGCGCACTCCGGACGTACCGCGACGGCGGCCGCTCGGAGCGAGTCGAACGGAAGCTCGACCGCGTCCTCGACGACGCCGAACGCCTCCTCAGCGACCTGCAGCCCGACAACGGCGAGGACACCGAAGACTCCTCCGAGGGGCTGTCGCTGGCGGAGCGGAAGACCATCGCCATCTGCGACGAGCTCGGCGAGCAGTTCACCGACGACGAGCTCGTCGACACCATCGAGCGCGTTGCCGAGGTCTCTAGCGACCCCTCGATTGAGAAGTACCGCGGGCGGGTCGTTGACCGGCTTGGGATGGAACGCCATCCGAACGCCGACCATCTCTGGGTGCCTCACGAGGTCGCCGATGACCTCACCGGCGGCGAACCGCGCGTGGTTCGCCAGCCGGTCGAGCGCCTTGACCGCGAGGAACGCGTCCGGCGCATCCAGCTTGCTGTCGGGCGTGCCGCTGCGGAGCGGGAGTCTGGGCAGGTGCGCGTGCAGACGCCTGCGGTCCAGGAGCAAGTGCTCGACGGGGATGTCTCCCGGTCGAGCACGCTCTCGTTGATGCGGGCGGCGAGCTTGTCCGCGGGTATCGAAGTAGACGATGAGACGTCGCCCGCGGCGGTGGTCGTGGACATCGCGATGCTCGAGGAGGTCGACTTGGAGCTCACCCAGGAGATTCTCCTGTACCGTGACGAGACTGAGACCGGGCTGTTGGACGGGCCGACGGCGTCGACGATGGGTGACTACATCGAGACGCCGGGTGGCCGGCAGATGCCTGCCGAGAACGAGCGCGCGTACTCCGACGGGGGGTCGTATCGGAATCGGTCGCTGTCGAGGATGCCTGGGTTCGGCGACGACGAGGATGGGGGAGCTCCCGAAAGTCGAGGTGATGGGTCGTGAGTCATACCGCAGCTGCTCGTCGCGACGTCCGCTCGAGCGTGCTCGCACTCGCCGACCGCCGCCCGTCGCTCTCCCGGCGTGCCGTCACGTGGACGGTCGCACGCAAGGAAGACGTCCAACTCGAGGTTGTCCAGGAGGAATTGGACGCGCTTGAGCGGGCGGGCGAGATCTACACTGTCGGCAGTGGGGAGACGGCGGAGGTGCGTCGGACATGACCGACGAGGATCTCCCGCCGGCGGTCATCGACCACTCTCCCAGTCCGGCCGCGATTTACTGCTCGGACTGCGCGTACACGGTGGACATCGATGACGAGGCACGGGAGGATCTTGACGAGTCGCAGGTCGGGGACTGCGTGATCTGTGATGGCTGCGGCGAGGACATCGCTGAGCTCGTCGACGACGCGGGGAACTCCCGCAGACCGGGGTGGTTCGTCGTGACGACGTACCGCTGTGACAGTTGTGGTGGCGAGTCCGAGGACTGCTACCGGTGTTCGGAGTGCCGGGCGGACATGGCGAAGCAGTCGGAGACGACGGCAATTCGGTGACCCCTGATATGAGTGACAACAACGACAGCAACGAGAACGATGCGGAGGACGGCCGTGGGGGTCCGCACGCCAGTGAGGATATGACTGTCGCGGAACTCCTCGCACTCTGTGGGTCCGCGAACCACGACAGCGGCGACAAGACGCTCAACGACCTCCTCGACGCGCTTGGCGAGGCACACCCGGCCGTTGCGGGGAAGCTCGTGGAACGCCAACGCCTCGCGCTTGATGAGTCAACAGGTGAGGAACGAGGAACCGCGTCGGCGAGCGAGCACCCCGAATGGCACGACTCGCTGAAACGCTCGAAACAGGCATCGGACGCGAGGTGGCCCGATGAGTGACGACGGTGCGGGGTACGACCGCGGAGACACGCAATCCTCCGCCAGAGCTTATCGACGCCGCTGCCTCGGACTCTCTCGAGGCGAGTGCCGCCCCCAGTCTACTGCGACCATCCCGCCCTCTAAGTCGTCCTTCTCATCACTGCGGTCGCCATCTGCATCTGGCTCGCGCTCCCTGCAGGATTTACTCAAGTCTATCTTGAGCAGGGTCATCGAGAACGGTGCTACGCTCGGTAAGCTGAACTCAATCATCACATGCAGAATGGTTCTTACAGGCCATAAAACCCCATTTAAGCCGGGTTGCGTAACTGTTGGCGGAGGTGGTCGTTGATGTCGCAGAACGACACCACCAACGACGACCGCGGAGATCGTCGCGAGGAGAGTGACTGGGGGCTGACGATGAGCAACAGCCCGAACCTCGGGCCGCTCGAATCCCTCAAAATCGCGTGGCGTCGCCTCCGCACCACCCCCAGCGAGGAGCGCGAGCATGACTGGCGGCGCTGCACCCGACACTCGCTGCCCGCGGTCTGCCTCGGCGCGGACCTCGCGAACCCCGAGTACCGGTGTCCACGGTGCTGCCGCCTCGACCCCCAGTTCGGGGGCGACGGGATGACGGTGTACGGCGGCCGGACAGCGTTCCACGGTGACGACGACTACCTCGTGGGCCACGAGGCCGCGGAGGGAATCCAGCTATGACGTCGGAGACGCGCGGCGTTCCGGACTCGCTGGAGTTCCAGCCGGGCGAGGGTGGCTTCGGGAATCAGGTCTACGAGTGCATCGGCTGCGGTGACCGAATCACGGGCACGGAGAACGCGGTCAAGCACACGAGTTGCCGGGTCCCTGGGACGTGTCCGGCCTGCGACTCTCCCCGTGGTCGCGTCGATCTCGGTGTCGACTACTCGCGCGTCGACGTCTGCCAGGAGTGTGGCACGCCCTATTGGGAACACTTCGATGGAGGGGTGGTCTAAGCGTGGAGGTGCCCGAGGAGATCGCGGATGAGCCACCGTCGGTGAAACTCGTCTACCTCATCCTCGAGGACGAGCAGGGAATGATGAGTCAGCAGGAGGTCGCGAACCGAGTCGAGATGGACGTCCGGCAGACGCGCGCAGCGCTCGCGACGCTCGATCAGTATGGTGTTGTTGAGGAGCGTCCGAATCTTCGGGATTTGCGGGAGAAGCAGTATGTGGTGTCGTCAGAGTAGTTGCAGGTCGTAATAGCTGGTTAATTTAGCTGGTTCCGACACGGGCAGAAAGTTTATGTTTGTGATGAGTATATCGTCAAATTGCGAATCCCCGTGAACGGTCAGGGTGATTCGCGGTCTCGACTGGATTACCTGGGTCGGGGCCAAACGCGTCTTGGACAAGCGTGTGTCGAGTGAGAGCACTCAACTCCCCCACCACTCCCCCTCTCACCGCTCTCACTCATTCCTCTGAATCACCAACTGGAAACCCCGGGTGTATAGTCCGGTGTACTCGCGTTTATCATCCCAGCGTCCGATGGTTCTGGCAAGCACGCACGACTGAGTGCGCAATCCAGTGTTTTCCCCTGGTCCGGCGTTGGCTCGTCGGGCTACCCGTTAGTCATGTCCATCACCAGCACCCCCACAGACACGAGTCCACGTAACGAGGGGTTCGACTGCAACTACGACGACTGCGACACCAACGAACCCGCGGCGCATGGGCCGGTCGGCGCGTACTGCAGCAAACCCTGCCAGGCCCGCGACCGGGGCCGCCGCCTCCTCGCGCTCTTCGAGCACGACCACCGGTACTGCGCCACGTGCTTCCGACCGCTCAAAGTCGTCGACGACGTCCCGGAGTGGCGGCGGAGTAGTCTCGGCCCGGTCACCGAGCGCGCCGCGACTGGGTTCCAGTCGTTGACCGAGCACGCCGAGCGCGGCGAAGTCGCCCGTCGACGGGATGCCTACCAGTTCGAGACCCGGATCGGCGTGGTCTGCGAGTGCGGGAACGCGAATACGAGGGAACGCGAAGCACTCCTCCAGCGCGCGAACGTCCGGGCGGTCGTCCGCCAGCTCTACGAGAGCCTCGAGACACTCCGCGAGGAGGGCCAGCACGACAAACGCGTGGACCTCGAGGCGCTCATCGCGGCGTTGCGGAGTCAGGTGAACTACGGCAGTGGGTTGGACTTCGAGTACGCGGTCGGCGTCGCCGTCGACGGTGAGGGGGATCGGTGATGGCTGCCTCTGAACCTCCGCAGCGCGTTCACGCGGTTATCGCGGGGCGCTACGTTGAAGGCAGTGTTGTCGATGACGACGTCGAGGCGTGCTACGGGCCGGGGCCAGAGCGATTCCTCCTCGTGGATGTCGATGGTGCGGGACGGTTCCGCGTTCCGGAGTCCAGTACGATGCGTGTCCCGGATTCAGATTCGACCTCGTCAGCGTAACTCAGTCCCGATGACCCGTTTGGACTCACCCTGATCATTCAGGGTGTGGCGGCGAGGGACTGTATCGTACACGAACTGAATCCCGTCCGTCTCCTTCCAGGGTGTCGAGCGGGGGACCGTGGACCAGCCACAATCTGGGGTGGCAGTAGGGCCCGACACGCGTGGACTACCCCGTGGACAACACGGACCCCACGAGCTTGGGCGCGGTGCGACTCCGGCCACCCCGACTCCTTTTCCATACCAGAACACAGCCTCGCCCCGCTTCCAGACGGCGCGATTCACGATCGAGCGAGGGCCTCAGAAGCATGCAGCACCCGCATCGCACCGCCAGCCAGCCCACTGTTCGGTTCAGGAATGTATCATGAGTACCGACCACGCATCCCGTCCCTGGTACTGCCGGGACGACCTTGTCGACGAGTATCGTACGACGCTGACTACTGGCGGTGAGAAGTTGCCGATGCTCAAAGCCCTCAAAATCCTTCGCGCGATCATCGTCAACCTCGGTCTCCTAGCGCTCTCCGGGTACGCCATCCAGCAAGGCGGCCACCCCACCGTCCTCGGATTCGTCTCGATCATGGTGATCGGCGCGTACAACGGCCTCGAGCTTGGCGACTATCTCGCACTCGTCCAGGCGTACCAAGAAGTCCAAGCCCTCGACCCCGGGGACGGAGGCGACAGCGAATGAGCAAGTCGCGTCCCATCCGTACCGGCGTCGCGGGCCTCGTCATCCTCGCGTTCTTCGGGACGTGGCTCGCCATGGAGTGGACGGGCCGCGAGCCCGACACGATTATCCTGCTCGGCGCTGCCGCGATCGTGCTCGGCGCCGGCTACCACCTCTGGGATAGCGCGATGGACGAAGGGGTCGACGCGGTCAACGACCTCCAAGAGGGCGGCGACAACAGCGACGACACTAACTCATGACTCTCACTGAGACTGCCAGCGAGCTGGTCGCGAACAACCTCCAGATCGCCGCGCCCCTGGTTGCACTCGCTGCATCCTGGGTGCTCTACGGAGTGTTGGGGAAACGCATGCTCGGCGCCGATGACGACTACTGGCCCCAGCTCCGCAACCGCCTCCTCCCCATCCTCCACCGCCTCGGTGCGACCAGTGGGCTCTACGCCCAAGGCAAGGTCCTCGAGGACGAGTTCGTCGGCACCGTCCAGATGCCCGAGGACGAGTTCGAACGCGAACTCGAGGCCGCCGGATTCTACCGCAATCCCCTTTCGGCGGTGAAACGGTCGCCGAACGGCTGGGAGAGTGACGGCTCGTGGGCCCGCCGCTACGGGAAGGTGCGCTGGCTCGCCGACGCCCTGCGCTCCCTGCAGATCCCGGTCGCTGGTCCACCCGGCCGGATGCTCGGTCGGTTCCTCGCCGCGGCCGGCGACATCATGGCACGCCGCCAGACCGACGTCACCATCTTCACCCAAACCCAGGCTGGCGCCACGACGATCTGGGTGTTCGCCCACGACGAACCCAACTCGTTGAACCCCCTGACGGCGTGGCGGCACTACGTCGCCAAGTCCTGGAACGCCCAACGCGGCGTCAAGGAAGTCCGTGGCGTCCTCGAGGACCGCAACATCAACTACCAGACTGACGTCTCGTAACCATGACTGAGGACCTCACGAGCATCGACGGCGTCGGCCCCGCCATCGCCGACGAACTCACCAGCGCCGGCTACACCACCGTCGACGACGTCCACGACGCGTCGGTTGAGGAGCTCGCCGGCGTCCACCTGATCGGCGAGGCCTCAGCCCAAGCCATCCTCAAAGGCGACGACGAGGCACACGGTGGCCGCCCGTCCAAGCTCGAAAAGTACAAGGACGACATCCTCGAGGCCGCTCGTGAAGGCCTCACCTACGAAGGCATCGCCCGCGTCGCCGGCGTCGGCGTCTCCACCCTTCACGCGTGGCGCGACGAACACGATCAGTTCTCGGAGTCGCTCGAACGCGCCCGCGCGGAAGCCGAACGCGAGCTCATCCAGGACGTCGACGCGGAGTTCGTCTTGGAGCGGTCGTACGACTACGTGAAGACGGAGAAGCGCGAGGTCGACCTGGACGCGGACGTCGACGGGACGCACGACGTGACCGCAGAGTTCGTCACCTACAGCGCGGAGGACAGCGACGATGAGTAGCGTCGACACCGCTCCGCGGGGGACGCCGCTGGTTCCCCGGCCGCAGTACTCCGTCCACGAGAAACAGCGCGAAGTCCTCGAGTCGGACGTCCGCTACCGTGTCTGCCGGTGGGGGCGACGGGCGGGGAAGAACGTCACCGGTGCGATCGACGTCGTCGAGTACGCCCGCCAGCCCTGGGCGTCCCAGTGGGGGCCCGACGAACCGCGGAAGGTCCTCATCTGGTGGGTCGGCCCAACCTACGATCAGGCGAACAAGCACGGCTACGACAAGGTCAAGAGCGCCGTTCCGAACGCCTGGATCGAGGACTACGGCGAGTCGAAGCCGCGGTTCATCGAGTTCATCAACGGCGTCCGCGTGGAGTTCCGGACGTTCGACCGCCCGGAGAGCCTCCAGGGTGAGGGCGTTGATCGGATCGTCCTCGACGAGGCCGACCAGATGCGGGAAGGGATCTGGTACGGCGACCTTGAGCCGATGCTCCTCGACAGCCAAGGGTGTGCGTTGTTCATCTCGAAGCCGTACCGTCCCCGGTCGTGGTTCCACCGCTTCTACGACTACGGCCAGTCCAGCGACTATCCCGAGTACGCGTCGTGGCACGCGACCAGCGCGGACAACCCGTTCCTCGCTGAGAACCCCGAGGACAAACGCGGGACCGTCCCGCCGCACCTCTTCGAACGCGAGTACCTCGCCGAGCTCCCGGACGACGGTGGGCAGGTATTCCGTGAGCTCGACGACCAGTTGTTCACTGGCGCGTACGACGTCGACGTCAACCAAGAGTACGATCCGAGCGGTGAGTTCACCGGGGAAGTCCGGCGGCCCGTCGACGCCGTCACTCGGCCGGTCGCGATCGGCGCCGACTTCGCCCGCTCGCGAGACTACCGCGTGACGATTGCCGTCGACGCCGCGGGCGAGCTGGCGTACTACCACCGTGGCCGGAACGAGTCCTGGGATGGTATCGAGGACCACCTCCGCGGCGTCTACAACACCTATGGTGGCATCCTCGTCCCGGACGCGTCCCGTGACAACAAGATTGTCTCGGACCTCGCCGGCGCCGGCGTCAACGTCGACCCGGTGTCGTTCAGCCCGAAGACGAAGAAGCAGCTCATCGAGACGCTGGCCACACTTGTCGAGACTGGCGACCTCGTGGTACCGGATATCGAGGCGCTGGATCAACTGCATCTCGAACTTCGGCAGCTCCAGGAGGACGTCTCCGACGGTGGGTACACGAAATACCACGCGCCGGACAACGGGCACGACGACAGTGTCGACGGCTACGCGCTGGCGGTCTCGAAGCTGGACGACATCGCAGCCGTGGCGCAACGACAGGCGAACCGCGATGGCGAGGGGTCGACCGGTGTTTCCTACCTATGACTACGAGCACGATCACCACGGAGGCAAGCGATGACTGACGGAGACGCAACAGCAAAGCTCCACGTCGAGGGCGTCGGCGGCAACACGACGCTGTCGAAGGCCACCACCTCGACGCAGCTCGCCGAACGCCGCATCCACACGGCCGGCGTCGGCGTCAAGCCACCCTACAACCCGGACCGCCTCGCCGCGTTCCTCGAGTTGAACGAGACGCTCGCCGTGGGCATCCGAAAGAAAGCCCGGTACGAAGTCGGCCTCGGGTTCGACCTCGTCCCGCACCCATACATCGACGCCGACAACGCGAACGACCAGGAGCGCGCGGTCGTCCGCGACTTCTGGCGTGGCCCCGGCAGCCGCTGGCAGACGTCCGCGAACCGGGCGGCCGAACCCGCCACGCCGGAGGAAGTGAAGGAGCTCGCCAGGCAGGACTACCACCTCGTCGGCTGGCTCGCCCTCGAAGTCCTCACGAACAACGAGGGGAAGCCGGTCGGCCTCGCCCACGTCCCCGCACGTACGATTCGCGTCCGTCGACCACAGGGCGCGATCGGGCACGACCAGCCCCAGCATCCCGAGGACGGCCGATTCGTCAGCGACGACCTCCGGGAGTTCGCATCCCGTGGGTACGTCCAGGTGCGGAATGGCCGACGTCGGTACTTCGGGGAGTTCGGCGACCGGTACCGTGGCCTCGAACCCACGTACATCGACAACGGCGACGAGCCCCCAACGGTCACGTACTCGGCGACTGAAGACGAGGAGGAGCCGGTGTTCGTCGACCGCGAATCTGGGGACGTCGCCCTCGGCTCCGCGGACGCCCTCGAGAACGAGCCGGCGAACGAGCTCATCTTCATCAAGAACCCGAACCCCCTGGAGGACGACTACGGCGTCCCCGACTGGGTCAGCGCCATCCGCACCATCTCTGCGGACGAGGCGGCGAAGGACTACAACCGCGAGTTCTTCCAGAACGACACCATCCCCCGGTTCGTCATCAAGGTCACCGGCGGCGAGCTCAGCGAGGAGTCCCGGAACGACCTCGAAGCGATGCTCGACGGCCTCCGCGAGGAATCCCACCGCGCGGTCATCCTCGAGGTCGAGAAGTTCCAGCAACAGATCGACGATGACGTCGAGATCGAGTTGGAGCCGCTGGGGCAAGGCATCAGTGAGGAGATGGACTTCCGGCAGTTCCGGGAGAAGAACGAGCACGAGATCGCGAAGGTCCTGGAGATGCCGCCGATCAAAATCGGCGTCACCGAGTCAGCGAACTATTCGAACTCTGACCAGCAGGACAAGGACTTCGCGCTCGAGGTCATCCAGCCGGAGCAGCACAAGTTCAGTACACGGCTCTACAAGACGCTGCATCAGACGGCGTTCGGCGTCGACGACTGGACGCTCGACTACGAGCTCCGCGGCGCCGATCAGCCGAAGCAGGAGGCGAAGCTGGCCGAGCAGCGCGTCCGCGCGATGCGCTTAGCTGGCGTCGGCCTCGTCGACGAGGCGCGCGAGGAGCTCGGGCTGGAACCGCTGGGTGAGCCCTACGGCAGCATGACACTCCAGGAGTTCGAGGAGGAGTTCGGCGGCAACCCGACCGGCGAGGATGAGACGGCAGCCATCCACGAGCCCCCAGAGGAGTACAAGGTCGGCAGCCAGGACTGGGACGCGGTCAAGAGCACGCTCGTCGAGAAAGACCCCATCGAGCAAGTCCAGTTCTCCTCCTCGAACCTTGACGAGGGATTGTACGACTTCGAGGAGCAGACGCTGTACCTGTCGTTCATCCGTGAGGGCGGACAGAACAGTCTGTACGCGTACGTGGACGTCCCGCCGTCGGAGTGGGCGGGCCTCGTGAGCGCCGGTAGCGCGGGCGGCTACCACTACGATTCGATTCGTCTCGAGTACCCGTACCTGGAGATCACGAACTTCCACGACCGGCTGCCCGAGGGACCGACGCCCGACCCCGGCGACATCCCGGAGGGGGTTCCTTCAGAGTTGTGAGAAAGTGGCTGGGATTAGAGGTATTTAGCGCCTTTTGGGATGAACTGGTCTGCTTCAGATTGGATCTTTTTGGGTACATCGTCAGCCCGAATGGGTTCCCCATTTCGTTTAATCCGGACGTGTTCGCCCCCATATACCATGAATGAGTACTTGTTGTCGTCAGCTTCGATTGATATCTCTGCCTCCTCCTGTTCTACATCAGCAGCTTGAGGAGAAGGAGATGATGGCCAGTTGACTACCTTATCACTAACATACCGCTGCATGACAGCGAGGACTGGATCGGGAATATCCCCGAGGTCAACTCCCTCGTTTTCGAAAAATGCGTCGTATCTGGGCACATCCGATTCGAAAACCTTCACCGGATGAACTCCGCTTTCGTCGATTATGAGGGTGTAGACATCTTTCCAGGATGCGCCTGACTCTGTGCTCTCGTTTGATCGAATTCGAAGGCGGACTGATTGAACCGGACTGTCTTGAATCATAACCGGTTCTACTCATGGTAGGATGAAGAAATTTGGCGTTGCATCTCGCTAACCATTATTCCAATTGCCGATGACGCGGGGAGTGCCCGACTCCCCCGCCGAGGTACGACCGGGCACTACGGATTCTCAACGATGAGCAAGAACGACAAGCAGCGCGGCAGCAAGCGTGGCGTCCTCGACACCGGTCGTGCCAAAGACCTCAGCAAGACCAAGGACGCCGACGCTGCCGACGACGACGGACAGGATGGGGGCTGACGGATGCCTCCGGTAACGAAAGCAGGCGGCCAGGCGTTCCAGAAGAACGTCGAGTTCGCCGAGAAGGACGACAGCGAGCAGAAGGCGGCCGGCATCGTGATGGTGCCGGACAAAGCCGACCTGCAGAACGACTTCGCTCGCGAGGACACCATCCGCGGGTTCGCCGACCAGTTCGAGACGTTCGAAGAGGCCGGCGAAGCTGGCGGCGGCATCATGCACGCCGTCTTCCCCGACGACTGGCTCTCCCTCGAGCGCAACGAGGTCCTCGACACCGCGGAGGAGATCGGCGGCCAGGAGGTCCCCGAAGGGGCGTGGGTCCAGGAGTGGGAGTACCACAACGACGAACTCTGGAGCCTCGTCGAGGACGGCATCCTCGCCGGCTACTCCATCGGCGCTCGCTCCGTCGACTGGGACGGCCCCTACGAGCAGGACGAACTCGACGACGTCGACACGTCCGAACTCCCGGACGACGAAGTCGTCTACGAGCTCGTCGACGGCCTGATGCGGGAAGTCAGTACGGTGGACATCCCGGCAGTGCCGGACGCCATGATTCTCGACACGAAGACGGCCGCTGTGGAGAAGCGGCTCGGCAGCTATCTCGGCGACCCGAACGGCTTCGTCGAGGAGGCGCTCGAGCGCGGCCACTCCGAGGAGGACGCTGAACGGCTCTGGGACGTCCTCTCGACGGCGGTCGAAGTGGAGGGCGCGCGGGAGCCGGGTGAGAAATCCGTCTTCGAGCGCGTCGGCAAGGCCGTCCTCGACGCGCTCCCCGGCAGCGGGAAGTCTCCCGGTGAGGCTGCTCGCGTGTCGGAGACGTCCGCGGAGGACCCGCGAGGTGGACAGGCAGCCAAGGACGCTACCGGTGGCGACACGCCGGACAACAAGGATGGCGACGGCGGGGACGTCGACGCCAGCGACAACACGACTGACATGAGTGACAACGACCCCACCGACGACGATGGTGGCTCCAACGATGCGAAGGAGCTCGCCGAACAGAACGCAGAACAGATCAACGAACTCACGCAGGCCGTCGACAACCTCACCAAGGCCCTGACGGGGCCGCAGCCGAAGACGGCGGAAATCGAGATCGACGGCGAGACCTACGAAGTCCCCGAGGACCAGGTCAAGGCCGCGTTCGGTGTCGACGAAGACACCGACAAGACCGTCGCCGAGGCGTTCGAGGAGCTGAAGAGCGAGGTCGAAGCGAACAACACGCGCATCGACTCCATCGCCCGCCAGTCTGGTGGCAGCAATCAGGTCGACCCTGCAGCGGCGAAGGGGCAGGGCGGCGGTGAGGGCGACGAAGACGGTGGTCTCGATCGCATCGGCAAGGCACTCTCCTGAGGCACTCTGACATGAGCATTTCCAACAACACCATCGAAGCAACGCGTCGGCAGAACGAACTCGCAGGCACCGCGGCGAAGGACGTCGACCTCGCGACGCTCGACGGCTTCCAGCTTCCCGTCGACGTCACCGAGGAGATGCTGGACCGGATGCAGAAGGGCGTCCAGGTCCTCGGGATGGCGGACACGATGGTCCTCCCGCGGCTGGAGATGGAGGTCCCGCAGTTCGGCGTCCCCCGCCTGTCGGGGCACGCGCGCGACGAGGAAGGCAGCCGCACCCAGAACTCCTCGGTGGAGTCCGGGTCGGTGAAGTTCAACGCGACGGACAAGCAGTACTACATCCTCGTCGAGCCGAAGCGTGACGCGCTGAAGAACACGCACTACGGCCCCGACCAGTTCGGCGACTACATCGTCGACCAGTTCGTCGAGCGGTACGGCAACGACCTCGGGCTGATCGGGCTGCGCGCCGGCGCGTCCAGCGGGAACCTCCAGTCCCTCGGTGGCGCTGCGGAACTCGACCAGACGTGGACGGGCTGGATCGCGCGCGCCGAAGGCGACACCCAGTCCGTCGACGACGCTGGGGACAGCACGCGCATCGGCCTCGAGGACACCACGACCGCGGAGGCCGGTTCGATGCCGTCGATCGCGAACACCGACGGCTCGGGGAACCCGCAGCCGATCGACACGGCGCTGTTCGACCAGACCATCACGCGCCTGGACTCCCGCTACCGGGATGGCGACGGCGTCGACCCGGTGCTGATGACGAGCCCGAACCAGGTGCAGCGGTACGCGATGGCGCTCACCGAGCGCGAAGACCCGCTCGGCTCCGCGGTCATCATGGGTGACTCCGACATCACGCCGTTCAGTTACGACTTGATCGGCGTGAATGGGTGGCCGGACGAGTACATGATGTTCACCGACCCGGACAACCTCGCGTTCGGGCTCTACGAGGAGATGGAGCTCGACCAGTCTCGGGACACCGACAAGGTCCACGAGCAGCGCCTCCACTCCCGGAACTGGCTCGAGGGCCAGTTCGACTTCCAGATCAAGGAGATGCAGGCCGGCGTGCTCGTCACCGACCTCAAGGCGCCCACGGTGGCGTGAGGTAGCCCATGACTGGACCAACAACTAACGCCGAGATTCGGGAGCGCTACGAGCGCGGCCTCCAGCTCGTCGACGGCGCCCGCAAGCACGTCACCACCGACGCTCCCGGCAACGGTGCGGACACTGTCGTCGACGAGGATGCCGACGTCCACGTCGTCACGGCGGATGGCACGAACACGGTGGACCTCTCCGGAGCGGCCGAGGAGGGGGGCGTCGTGACGGTCGTTCACAACGGCGGCGCCAGTACGCCGACGCTGGCGTTCACCGACGGCGACTTCCTCGGGACCGGCCCGAGCAACATCACCACGCAGGGTGCAACGGCGACCGTCGCGAACATCGACGGCACGTCCAGCGGCTGGGTCGTCGTCGGGACGGGTGGTGCCTGATGCCGGTCGCTGAGAAAACCACCGGCGGTGAAGTCTACCTTCGGGGGATCGACCAGCGCGTGTCTATCGGTGACCGCGTCGACGTCTCCGAGGAGTTCGCCGAGTATCTCGTCGAGGAGCGCACCGACTTCCGGCTCGTCGACGTGCAGGACGTCGAGTTCGAGGAGACCAACAACGAGGACTCCCCGGAGGATGTCGACGAGGCGTCCGGGTTCGACCCCGGGAGTTTCCTCGACCGGAACGTCGACCCCGTCGTCGAGGACATCAAGGCCGGCGACGTCGACGGCCACCTCGACGAGGTCAACGAGGCCGCCGAGCGCGTCACCGTACAGGATGCCATCGGCGAACGCCGCGCTACCCTCGAGACCCAGGAGGACTAACCGAGGATGCCCGAGGGCTACACCACGCTCGACTACGTCCGCCGCGCACTCCGCTCGAGTGACCTCCCCGGCGACGTCAGTCAGGACCCGCGGATCGCCGTCGACGCCATCACCGCGCAGACGGAGCCGTTGGAGAAGACCCTACACAGGCACTGGTACGAGCCCGACGGCATCAGCAACGCCACCGAGGTTACGATTCCGAGCGGGCCGAACACTCGGAACGACGAACACGACATCCAGACGCGCGGCGGACTCGTGCACGGAGATAGCGAACGGAAGCGCCATCGGTACCGCAAGAACTCCGACGCACTCCTGGAGGCCGGCCCACGGTACGAGCGGCGCCGCCAGGACAACGACGTCACGAAGCGGAAGATCCGCATCGCGTTCGGCGACGACAACGCGCTCGACCCCGCCGTCAACACCGACATCCCCGCCTATACGCGCATCACGCTGAACCGGAAAGACGTCAGCGCGGTCAACGAGCTCCTCGTCGTGAACGAAAGCGGGGGGTACGACGACTGGGTCGCCAGCGACGACTACTCGGGTGGCGTCGGGATGATGCACAGGGGCGAGGACTATTGGGTTCGTATCAACAACGGCGGCGTCTCCGAGCTGTACCTGGACGTCCACGCGATGGACGACGACCTCGTCTCGTTGTCGAACGCTGTCTACGTGGACTTCGACTACGGCCACAAGGAGATTCCAGAGAACGTCCGGCGTGCGGTCGCCTTCAGGGCAGCCGCGGACCTCGTCGAGGAACCCAGTTTCCAGATTCCGGACAACGCGAACGTGTACGGTGCAGAGTCGAAAGCATCGGAGCTCCGGGAGCAAGCCGACCGCCTCCTCGAGGTCTACAAGTGACCCCTACATGCCAGACGAGAATCCTGCGGCGACGGTCACCATCGACTTCGAATTGGACCTCACGACGGACCCCTTGGGTGCGGTGCTCGAGGTCTCGGTGCCAGATGCGGCTAGCCAGGGTGCGCGGGAGGCGTTCCTCGACTCCGCACAGAGCGCGCTCGTCGGGCAGCGGGGGAACCTCGTCTCGCAGGCTGTCTCGGAGGCGCACGACCAGCTCGCGTCGTACGCAAGCGAACAGGGCGGGTACGCGTACGATCCCGTCGAGGAGTCCTTCCAGGGCGTCACCGTCGATCGCGGCCAACGCGGCCTCACCATCGAGTGGTCGTGGGGGCACGTCGCGGCGGGCCTCTGGGAGTTCGGCGTCCCACCGCACACGATCAGGGGTGACCCCCTGCATTTCTATTGGGCGGCGAAGGACCAGTGGATTCAGACGGACGAGGTCAACTGGGGGAGCGAGACCGGCGGCATCTCGGAAGCCCGCTGGGTCCGCGACAGCCTGCACTGGTTGCGTAGGGAGGTGGCGCAAACATGACCGCTGAATTGGACTGGGTGCTCGAGCAGTTCGCTTCGGTTGTCGACGACATCGAGTCCGAGTACACGCTCGCCTCCGGCGACCCCGTGCAAGTGGAGCGCATCGATCGCGACAACTCCCGACTCCTCGAGCAGGACGTCCGCTCGATCAGAGGTGATCTGCAGGATGCGAACTACGTCGGCGCTACGCACGTCGAGACCGTCCGCGACCCGGTCGGCACCGAGTACGACGCCAGCCGGGAGGTCGTCGTCGGCGTCAGGGTGACGGGGTTGACGTCCGCGGAGTACGGCCACATCGACTCGGAGGGGAACGAAGGCATCCCGTTCGACAACGGAACTGATGGGCTTGTTAACCGGCTGAAGGATGCGCTCTGGAATGAGCGCACGTGGCCCGACGCGGGCCCCGGCCCGAGTGTGTACTACAAGCACCTCGAGCTGCAGAACGAAGCGAACCAGTCCGAGCAGTGGGCGGACTTCTACCGTGCTGACTGGGACGTCGTCTTCAACGGCTACGAAGAACTGTAAGGAAACCATGAGTTACGCAACCACACCTACGAGTAGAGGTATCGACCGATGACTGGCGCCGGCGCAGCAAGCGTTGCGTGGGCGCCCGAAACAAGCTACCTCGGCGGCACCGCAACCGATCCGACCTACCGAGAACCCGGCAGCAACATCCAAGTCGAGGACGCCGAACTCTCCCGGAACCTCCTCGAAATCTACGCCCCAGGCGACCCAGAAACGCAGGCGCTGCTCGCGCAGAACCTCGAGGGACAACTCTCGATCTCCTGGATTCTCACCAACGACGAGTTCCATCGCCTCATCTTCAACGACGGGAACACTGGCTTCACGTCGGGGCTCGCGAACAGTGCGGAAGTCTACCTCGGTGTCGACTACATCAGCGCAACGACCGAACGCCAGCTGAAAGGCTGGGCGCCCGCCTCCGTGCAGGTCGTGTACAACGGCCCAACCGAGACGGTGCGCGTCACCGTCACCGGCGCGTACGGAGACGAGGTCAAGAACACAGACCTGACCGCGGGCACGATCTCGACGTCCGGTGACGAAGTCCCCGGGCATGGGGCCAGCCTCACCATCAACGGCGTCTCGATGACGAAACTACAGTCCGCGACCCTGAACTTCGAGAACATCTCCAGGCTGCATTTGGGACCGAGTCAGAAGCCCGTCGATGCAGTGATCGGGAACGTCTCCACGTCGATGGACGTCACGAGCATCTACGACGGGCCGGAACAGTACTCGCTCGCACTCGGTAGTAGTGGCGCAACCAGCGTAGAGCCGGACGTCGACGAGGTGTCCGCGTCGCTCTCGTTCGATGTCAACGGCAGTGAAGTTGCGAGCTACGATGTCGCCGGCGTTGCGCCGGACACGTACAACTGGCAGGACCTGGTGAATCCCGACAACGACCTCCAGGAGTCCGTGAACTTCCTCGGGCACGGCGTCACTGGGAGTGATCCGGCAGTATGACCAGCTTCGACTACCCGCCCACGCGAGAGTTCACACTCGAGACCGCGCTCGCCGACGTCCGGTCGGAACTCGCGGACGCCGAGGCTCGCGTCGACGAACTCGAGGACGACGAGCACGCGCAGGCGTCCGCGCTCCAGGACGCTCGATCGGAGCGTGAGGATGCGGCGAGCAAACGGAACGCCCTGGAGTGGGCGATCCGGGAGTTCGGCGAGGACGCCACCATCACACTCGAGGCGTTCACGGCGACCACGCGAGCGCGGACGCTCGACGAGATGCAGTCCTCGACGATGGGTGACGTCGGCGGGATGGAGTCCCGCATCTGGCTGCTCGCCGCCGCCCTCGAGGAGGCGCCGTGGCTCAACGGCAGTGAGGATCTTGCGGAAGCGGCCCGCGTGACGGGGGCGTTGCCGCCGGCGGTGCAGGACTTCCTCGACGACGAACTCACGCAGTTGAACGACCTCTCCGAGGGAAACTCGTAACGACGCGCCGACTCGCTGCTGGGGAGGCGATCGATCCGAGCATCCAGGACATCCTCCGGGATGGAATCATGGCGGCGATGGCGTGCGGCCATGATCCCCGCGAAGTCCGCGAGTACAGTGAGAGCGACATCATGCACTTCAGCCAATACATGCAGTACACCAACCCCTGGCAGGGAAGCCGATGACTGACTTCACCGTCGAGTCTGGCATCCGCATTCCGGACCGCGAGAAACGAGAAGCGAAGCGTGATCTCGAGCAATCAATTGGGGACGTCACCATCGACGTCGACGCGACCCAGGGCGGCCCTGGCGGGGGTGGGTCGGCGGCGAGTCTTGCTGGCGGCGCCGGCGCCCTCGACGAGCTCAGTGACCAGACGGACCTCCTCACCGACATCCACCAGGAGCTCGAGAAAATCGGAGTCTCCGGTGGTGGAGGCAGCGGTGGCGGGGGTAGCCTCTTCGGCGGAACATCCGGTGTTGCCATCGGGAGCATGCTTGGCGGCGGAGGCGGCCTGCTCGGGACCGTCCTCGGCAAAGGCAAGAGTGGGCTTGGGTCACTGTTGAAGGGGAGGGGGAGCATCAAGGGGCTGATCGGTCGGAGTCCGTTCACGATCCTCTCGCAGACAGCCGGGGAACGGAACGTAGGCCCTCGATCTGGGGGAGCAGGAGGCCCGGTGACGAGTGTAATGGGGGACATCGCGACTGGCGAGTTCCAACTCAAAGAGGATTTCTGGCCGAACCTAAAACCGCCAGATAACTTCTGGAACGTTGACCTGAGCCCGCCGAATGATCTCTGGGGGATTGACCTGAGCCCACCCAACGACCTGTGGGGCGTCGACCTCAGCCCACCCGATAACCTGTGGGGCGTCGACCTCAGCCCCCCGGGTGATCTCTGGCCAGACCTCAATGCACCCAGCCAGGGCTTCTGGAGTTTCCTCAACCCGAACAGCGGCGGGAACGGACGTATCGAGGAAGGGACGCAGGACGCCCCTGGGCAGACGACGGTCGGGCCGACCAGTAACTTCGACGGCTTCGGAGGGCCCGTTGAACTTCCAGACAACAACGAGGTGCCGGACTACGTCTCGGAGATGAGTCCCGCGGAGAAACAGCAGTGGGCGATGAACAACAACCCGTCGTCGCAGGCAACGTCCACGGCTTCAACAGGGCAAGCGCCGCGTGTTGACGTCGTTGTCCAGGAGGTCGCGGCACGCATCGAGAGTGGCCGGACGCTCGAGGAGGCGCTTCGCGCGGAGCTGGAGAACGTGACGCCAGAGATCAAAGACGAGGTCGTCGCCCAGATTCGGGATGATATGCCGAATCGGCTCTAACTCGCCGCCTCAAGTTTCTTCGCGGCGCGTTTCTTCGCGAAGTACCCAATAGCTGCGATGATCACACCGATGATCGCGAAGACGACACCGTACACGAACATCCCGATGAAGCTCCCAACAAACGTCCCCGCTTCACTGGCGGTCTGCGGATCGCCGATGAGGTTCGGGACGTAGAACAACACCGGCACCAGTGGGAGTAGGAGAGCTGTGATATAGAGGCCGGACCCGACGACCTCACTCACGAGGCGTTTGTTGCGGAGGTATACTGTCGACCCGATCCAGCCGATAAGGAAGACGATGCCGCCGCCGCCGATGGTGTCGAACCCCCACCAGAGGAGGAACCCCGGGAAGAACCCCATGATGGCCGCGGCGATGACAATCGACCACGACGTCTTGTCGTCGCCGTCTTCGATGTATGCGCCCCCGAGAGTGGCGGTATCATCGTCGACGTCGCCGGTCTCTTCGACGGCCTCGCTGTCGCCGTTGACGGCGGCACCGCACTCCGGGCAGTACGCGGCGTCCGCGGAGAGTTCTGTTCCGCAGTCGGTGCAGTAGCTCATAGTCGGCTGTTACTCTGACAGTTGTCAAATAAGTTCGGCCACCCCACCACCAGTAGTTTCCATACAACTCATGCCAGACCCACTGAAGACACTCCGACTCACCATCGATGGTGAGCTCGGCACCGGTATCTTCGAGACGTACCACACGACCGTCGCCCCGTCGCTCAGAACGGGGTACGTCGTCGGCGGCCGCGGCAGCACGGTCAATGCCGTCCTCGGTCAGCTCGCCAACGACGGTGAAGACTCCAAACGTAAAGGTGTCTACCTCGACGCCGGCGGCGGCTCCCTCACCTGGAGCATGGAATTCCGGCAGTGGGAGGGGTCCAGTGACCAAGCAGGTGATCCGCTCCAGTGGGGCGACTCCCAAGACCCCACCGTCCACACGAAGACGTCAGCGACCGGTGCGTCGGCGCTCAGCAAGCTTGAGTGTCTCCTGTACTGGTGGGAGCAGACGACGATCGACTCGGAGAACCCTGCGCTGTTGGAGTACGGCCAGCACTACGACCAGGGAATCTACGAGCCGAAGGAGATCGTGTTCGAGGAGCCGACAATCCGGGATGTTGCTGAGGACGGCCAACACATCTCGGGGTCGATGACACTCGTCTCGGCGGCGAATCTCCGCGATATCCAGGACGCAGCAAACCGCCTCACCACCTAAAAGCGATGAGTGATACGTACCTCTACCGGCAAGCCATCCCCGAGCAAGCACAGACGCGAACCAGTAGCCAGCAGCGCCGCCAGCTCTCGAAGCTCGCCGGCCTGCAGAGTGGCAGCAGCGTCGAGGACCTCGGCGGCGACCCCGGCGAATACACGCTCGTCGGCCAGTACCGCGGCAAGTACGCCGAACTGATGGCCGAAGAACTCGAGGAACTGTTCGGCCCCGACAACGATTTCGACACGGTCCCATACTACTCCCAGGATGGCCAGCTGCGAGAGACGGGGTACTACGCGCTGTCGAACATGGACGTCGGCCGCAGCGACCCGCGACGGGACTCTGTGCAGGACTTCGACGGCCGCCTCACCCGTGAGGGGACGCGGCAGAGCCACCGGCGGAGTCTGCGTGTCGACCCCCAGCAGGTGCATCGGAACGACTACGGGAACGAGACGTCGGCGCTCGTCGCGATCCCCACGGCCGCAGGGAAGCGGACGTGGTACAAGCGCGAAACCCAAGCGCGTGAACCCGTCTCTGTCATCGAGACTGTCCAGTGCGAGGGGAGTCAAGCCGACGTCGATCTCGTCGACGCACGTGCTGTTGATTTCTCGGCACCGTACGAGCTCGTCTACGACGTCTCCTACGACGCCGGCGGGCAGTGTGACGTCATCCTCTGGGACGACCACGACCGAGAGAAGATCGACAGCGAGGGGGTGAACTCCTGGCAGTGGGTGTTCGCGACCAGCCACGAGTACAGTGGGGTGCCGGTTGTGGATACGGGCCGCCTCCGCCTCCACCTCAACGAAACCCAGGGCCTCACCGCAGAAACCTACGACCCCACCACCGACTCGTGGACCTCGGCTGGCCTCCCCACCAGCGACTGGAGTCTCCGCGACGTCGATATCACGACTGTCAGCCCGCTTCGCGTTGAGGCGCAGCTCGAGTTCAGCCATCCATCGGAGGGCGTGTTTGCGCTCAACCTGGTCGCGTGGCGTGGCCGCGACCGCGTCCAGTTGTTGGTGCCCGACTCTGTTGAGGCGGCGACGCCGCAGGGTCTCCAGGACTACCTCGATAGTATCGCGGCTCCCGAGGTCGTGCGCTCGCATGGGAGTCTCGGATTGATTGCTCGTGAGGAGGTGCGGTACTGATGCCAGTTATTGATGATTTCGAGTCCGGATCAGTGGACAGTGGCTGGACCACGAGCAATCTACCCGGGTCGTGGACGGCAGAGCCGACAATCGAGTTGGATTCGAGCCGCGCGGGAAACTACGTCGGGCTACTCCAGAGCGGAGATAACGACTTTAGTGAAATCCAGTACGAGTTCGACAGCCCGACCTCGAACATCGAGAGTTTACAGACCGACTTCGCATTACACAACGTCCACTCGGAAGACTACATACGAATTGATCTTCTTGTACGAGCCGATGGCGAATCCCCAGCAAATGGGAAACTCGCATCCATATACGGAGATGGCTCAACGAATTTCGGAGCTACGCTCGACCCCTCAAAAGACTACATCCTCACGTACTACAACTTCGATTATCAAAACAATACCCTCGGAATAAAGGTAGAGGATTACTCCGGCAACGTGGTGTTTGACGAGCCAGCCGCCGAATTACGGTTCACCCACGACAGTTATGATGCCGTGTCGGGGATTGTGTTTGCGGCTTATGCCGGGGCGACTGGCCGGAACACAGAGGGTGTATATGATAATGTTCAGTCGGTCCTCACAGCCGCTGCACCGACGAACCTGACCGTCTCCGGGGGGTATCGGGAGACCACGCTGTCTTGGGATGCAAGCGCCAACGCCACTGGATACCGGATATACCGTTCCGAGTCCTCGGGGAGCACCCTGTCGGACTATACGCAGATTGCCGATATTTCCGCGAGCACCACATCATACACGGACACCGGATTGGAGGACGGCGAACGATATTACTACCGCGTCACAGCCTACGCCAACAGCGAGTCTGACCCGTCGGGCGAGGCAGACGCAATCACTGACCTTCCCGGCCCGTCAACGCCGACGCTCGACACGTCCACCGATGACGAAATCGCGGTGTCGTGGACTCGCAGCGATAATTCTGGAGACGGCGACCACCTGATACAGCGCTCGCAGGACAACGCGACGTGGACGAACGCCGGGACCACGAGTGCGACGACCACGGCGTACACGGACACCGGACTGGAGGATGGCGAGCAGTATTACTACCGCGTTCGGCGGCGAACAGCCCACGCCACGACCACGAGCGGGGCAGCCACAGGGACGACTGTCCTACCCGCGCCGTCCATCAGCTTCGACACGTCCACCCAACGGGAGATTACCGTCTCGTGGACTCAGACCGATGATAACCCCGCCGGGGACTGGGAACTATACCGCTCGACCGACGGCTCGCTCGGGACGCTCGTCGGCTCGTGGTCAGACCTCTCGACCACCACGTACACCGACACTGGGCTCCCAGACGGTGAGCGCTATCACTACACGGTCCGCCGGGCTACCAACCACGCAACCGCGGACACGCAGGAGGCGGCGGTCACGGTGCTGCCAGCACCGACGAACCACCAATACTCGACCGTCACCGCGGTAGGCGCGGACCACTCCTGGACGAACAACCACAACAACGGCACGGTGAAGATACAGGCTCGCCACGACGACTCGGGCTGGCAGGACGTGGTTTCTGGTCTCGACCGCAGTACGGAGACGTACACGATAGCGAGCCTGCTGCACGGCGAGCAATACGACGTGAGAGTGGTCGCTGTGACCGAGCACGCCCAGACGGAGGACCAATAGGATGACAGTTGCGTACACGACGAGTCTCCCGGATGCCCAGCAACCATCGCTCGGGAACGGTGTCGAGGACGAGGTCGCCGTCAGCACTCCCGATGTTCTCAACAACGGTGACTACCGCATCCAAATCAGGGAGACGGGACAAGACTCGTGGGGCTCCAGCGTGGTCGGGTTCGCCGAGAAAGTCATTTCAGCGGACGGCGACACCTCGGGTACCGTCGAGACGATCTTCACCGGCCTCGAGGATGGCGAAGAGTACGAGGCCCGAATCAGGACAGAGACCGAGCACAAGACCGGGGAGTGGACGCAGCCCGTCAGTATTACGACGCAGTTCCCGGGTGCGGCGAATCCCACTGTCGGCGCGGTCTCGGCGACGAGCATCCCCGTTGACGTCCAAGACAACGCCGACAACGAGACGGGGTTCCGCCTCGAACGCGAGGAACAGATCGATGGGGTGTGGGCGGACCGCCGCGTGGTCGCCGAGCGCGGGCCGCACGCTGGCGAGGGCGCGATGACGATCACGGACGACACCGCGAGTCCGGGCGCCAAGTACAGATGGAGAGTGGAGGCCTATACGGAGCACACGAGCGCGGTGTCCAGCTGGACGGCAGCGGTCGAGACGCCGGGCCTCGAGGATGCCCCACGCGCGAGTGTCTCGTCGTCGGACTGGCACGTGGAGATCGACCACGCCTCGGGGGCGACGCACACGCCGCGCGTGCTTGAGGCGACGCCCCAGCAACGCCTCAACAACACCCCAAAGCTCACGCTTGAGGTTCCCCGTGACGACAAGTGGACAGCACGGGGGTTCGAGGACGCCCCAATTCGCGCGTACCGGGATGGCATCCGCCAGCCCATCACGCAACTCGATGATGCGGGCCACACGGGCGACCGCACTACCCTCGTCGCCAGTGGTGGCCACCAGCTCCAGCGGAAAGCCACCCATCAGTTCGACCAAACCCCCGTTGATGATGCCGTCCGCACGCTCCTCCAGGAGACCACCGACTACGTCGTTGACGTCGACGATTATAGTTCGGAGACGACGCCGGACCAATTGCAGCAGTCCAGCCAGTTGACGTCGTGGCAGAATCTCATCCCCAGCCAGTACTACGCGGACACGGAGCCGCTCAGCGTCCGCAACGGCTACCCCGAGCTCCATCGGACGACGTGGCTGGGGTACATCCAAGAATCCGCGAGCAACCTCCCGAATTTTAACCCGAAGAACACGATCGCGTTCGACGGCAACTACACGGTTGTCGGCGAGGGCACTACCAACACGCAGTGGATTGCGGGGCGCGCTGCCAAGGTTGCTGGCGCGGGGTACTTCGTCGACATCACCTTCGTCCCCGAGCATGACGTCCCCGCGGATCGAGTGGGTGTTGCCTACCACGGCGACATCACTGGCTCTGGGACGCCCGGCACCCTCCAGTTCGTGCATCCGGATGGGAGTACGACCGTGGTTGATGATGCGCCCGCACCCAGCGGTGATTGGACGCACAACACCAGCCCGGGCGTCGGCATGCTCGAAGCCGGCTCAACGTACTCGCTGGAGTTGTATGGGTCTCCAGACTTCGCGTACCGGATTGACGGTCTCGGTGTCTACGACACGATGTACGCTCCGGGGACGTGGGGTGAGCCCAGTGGAGATGGGCCGATCGAGAGTCCGCGACTCTACCCGCAAGCGTATGAGTTCGAGCTGGTGACGGCGACGCCGCCAGTGTCCGTGACGGGGGCGCGCATCGCGAGCGAGGCCTCGCCGGCGCCACCCCAAGGACTCGGGTTGTCGAACGACCAGGGCAGTAGTTGGCCGCTCACAGCCACCGACAGTAGTAGTCTGGATGGGAGTTTCAATTCGCTGGGAGCGACCGTCACCGCACGCGTGACGCTTGGCGCGACCACCTCGGATACGGGAACGGCGCCACCCACATCGGGGAACACCGGCCACGAACTCACCAGCATCCAAGTGTACGCGGACCTCGACGATATCCCGCTCGCGATCGACGAAGTCCACGACGACCCCCTCCTTGGGGAACTCCAGTCGTACGCCGAGTACGCGGATAGCTTGTTCCAGCTCGTGTGGAACACCGACCAGGGCAAACTGGAGGTCGAATGGAGTACGCCGGGTGGCCGCGGGGTCCGGGAGCTCGAGAATGTCGTCGACTACGATATTTCGAAGTCGACGCGCGCTCGGGTGGACCAGATTCGCGTGGAAGGCAGCGCCCTCGAGGCATCGCAGTCCTACGCGGGGAGTATCTATGACACGGAGTTCGACCTCAATGAGGCGAATCTGGTCTCCGGGAGTGAGTCAGTTAGCATCGAGTCCAGTGACGAGACCTACCAGCGGCATGTGGACTACCAGATCCAGTACAATCCGGGGACAATCGAGTTCCTCTCCAGTGGGAACATCCCCAGTGATGCGACGGTCGTGGTCTCCTATCAGTATAAGCCACAGGGGAGTGCGTGGCTCACCAACCCCAGTGATGTCGATGTGCCCACGTTGCGGGAGCGGACGATCCAGGGGTTGGTGACGGATCGGGGGTGTGAGATTGCGGCGCGGCGGATTAAGCGCCGCGTGCAGGAGCCGTTGTGGGAGGCGGACGTCACTGTGTCGCGGACGCCCGAGGACTGGGGTGTCCTCCAATTGATTGATCCTGGAGTCGTCGACGTCGGCGATGGGGGGTTGGAGGTGCGGGAGATCACGCCCACGTCTGGTGGGGGGTTGTCGTTGCGGTTGGCTGTCGATGACTTCAGTGAGGTGTTCGCGGATGTGCGGGATCGCATCGAAGCCGTCAGCCAACGCACCTAACCCCAGAGGGGTTAGCAGTCCCGGGCGAGTGCGCGGCGCGCCTCCGTCTCGTACGCGTCGGCCTCCCCCGGATTGCGCGCGATCGCTGCGCCGCACGCTTCATACATCGCGTTGGCAGCATCCTGCCGCGCGGTCGCACGACACTGTTTCCGCACGAAATACGGCACCATATCCGGAAGCGCATTCTCGTCCTCTTCGCCCGCCTGGAACGCGTCTTTCGCGGACTGGAAGGTGTTGCGTGCTTCGATGAAGTAGTTCCGAGCGTCGAACGCCCCACCCCGGCCCTCCCGGTAGTCGTCGAGTCCGTCATTATACTGCTCGCGTCCCTCGAGGATTCGCTGCCGCCCATCCACAACATGGCCGAGCCCGGTGATGGTGCTCGCAAGCGTCTCGAGCGTTTGGGCGGCGAGCGAGTAGCCGACGTCTGCGTTGACGTCGCTGTTGGGGTAGGTGTCGAGTTTGGATTGCGCCGCTTCGATTGCGGTCTGGGCGTCGGCGTGCGCGCCAGACCGGATCGCTGAGAAGGTTTCGACGGCGCGGTCATATGATTCGGAGTCGATGTACGCGTCCGCAGTCGACATACGCGTGTAGAGTGACCCCAGGGCTTCGTAGACGGCATTCGCTTCTGTGAGTGCGTCGTGGTACGTCCGCAGGTGGTCGATGGTGGTCTGCTGCCCGCTGGTCGCGGAGTTGCTGGCGGTGTCGAGGTCGTCGTTCGCACGCCGGAGCGAGGTCGCAACCTGGTTCGTGTCGAAGGACGTGTCGTTGTCCCAGTCGGTTGTCCAGGCATCTTCGCGTTCGTCGTTGAGCGAGCTGCTGGCCTGGTAGAGCTGCTCGATCGCGTCCGTAATCGCGTCGGCGGCCTCCGGAGATTGCGTCGTCTCCGCCGACGTCTGCGTCTCCGTCTCGGTCTGGGTCTGGGTTGGAGCTTGGGTCTGGGTTGGCGGGCTCGTCGTGGAGGTGTCGTCGGTACCTGATGAGGAGCAGCCGGCGAGTGCAGCTGTGAGGGTTGTGCCGGTGAGTGCGAGGAGACGACGTCGGCTTGGCATACCCAGGTGGTGTGTGGTCAACCAGTTAACTATTCTCCCACACCGGCCTTTTTCTGGACGACCAACAAACGCCCGCTCATGACGCTCAACGCCGACAGCGGGCGCACTCAAAGACATTCCGCAGACAGAGTGATCGTCACGTGACCCGGCGACGAACGACAGGGTTCGTCGTGGTCCTCATCCTGCTCGCGGGCTGCGCCGGCACACCGGACACCACGCAACCCACTCCAGGCGAAACCTCCACAGCGGCACCGACGACGTCGACGGCACCACCGACAACGCAGGCGTCCACGACCGTAGCGACGACACCCGAGTCAACTACTTCGGAGCCCCGCGGACCCAGCGAGGGGACGGTGTGGACGGTCACCGTCACGCGCGTCGTTGATGGGGATACGCTCGAAGTGCGGTTCCCGAATGGAGAGACGGACACGCTCCGACTCCTGGGTGTGGATACACCAGAGACAGCCTACGGGTCCGTGACGCCCGACGAGTTCGAGGGCATCCCCGACACAGATCGTGGCCGGATTCATCTCTACGAGTGGGGTGGAAAAGCCAGCGAGTATGCAACCGAGCAGCTGGCCGACGAAGAGATCCGCATCGAGGTTGACGAGCAAGCGGACCGCCGCGGAAGCTTCGGCCGACTCCTCGTGTACGTCTACGCTGGTGGCGAGAACTTCAACAAGCGACTGCTCGAGGGTGGGTACGCACGCTTCTATGATAGCGAGTTCTCGAAACGCGATGGGTTCGCGCTGGCGGAGCAGACCGCACGCGTTGGAGATATCGGGCTCTGGGACTACGATGAGGAGTCCTCGAGTCGCGAGACGACTGAGCGGAGTGACGTGCCGCCACCGCCGGCGGATGGCGATTATGATTGCAGTGATTTCGCGACGCAGGCGCAGGCGAACGCGGTCCTGCATAGTACGCCGGGCGATCCGCACGGGTTGGATGGTAATGGCGATGGCGAAGCCTGCGAATCACTCCCGTAGCGTTCACCGTGGCTGTGTTGGCCGCGAACTTCAGTAGCGCGTTCCTTTTTCCGACCAGCAAGCCGACACACAAGCATGTCCCGCAGCATCACGGAGTGAGCCGGCTTGCGGGTAGTTAGTCGGATGGAACGGAGCCTGTCGTCAAGGCGGGCAGGATAGCAACAGCCATTATGGTATCAGGGTAACACTTTTTCGAGCGCCTGATTAGATACCTGCATGGCATCACGCCTCAAAGACACAACACTCGACCTTCCGGTCGCCCCGATCACCGCACTCATCGGCGTCTTCGCACTCGTCGGCTTCGGTATTGGTGCGACCGGGGCCGTCGCTCTCACACAACTCGGCGACGGCTCCAGCCTCTTCTCCGGCATCATTTTCTTCATAATCCTCACCGTCGCTTTCCTCCTCGGACCACTCGTCGCCGTCTTCGGCGGCCTCCAAATCGGCGCGCGCCTCGACCGCTCTCCCACCGCTTACCTCTCGAGCGCTATCGGTACAATCGGCGGATACGCCGTTATGATGCTCGTTGTCATCATCGTGCTCTCGCTCGCACTCAGCATCGCCACCAGCGGCGGCGGTGGAGCTGCTGGGAGTGCTGCCGGAAGTACTGGTGGCGCGGCAAGCACCAGTAGCGGGACGGCAGCACAGTCGAGTATCAACTGGATGCAGTACCTCATCCCAATCATCGGCGTCGCCATCCCAACCGGGCTGGTCGGCGTCGGCGGCGCGTACCTCGGCGGCCGCCAAGACACCACCAGCGATGACGGCGGGCGAACGATGGCCGTCCCCCTGCGGCCCGCGCTTGCGGTTGTCGGTGTTGCCATCCTCATCGCGGGGAGTGTCGCTGGGGCGGCTGCCGTGACACCCGGGAGTGCCATCAATCTCTCAAGTGGCGACCCAGCAGACATCACCGTGCCGGCGACACAGGTCGGATATAATGGGGGCGACACGCTATCTGTGTATGCGACTGTCAATCATACTGGCAGCAAGCTTGTTGAGACGACGGTCACGGCACAATTCATGGTCGACGGGCAATCGTATGATAAGTGGACGTCAAAGCAGCGAGTGACGCTGCAGCCGGGGGAGTCACGGCAGTTGACGTGGACGATCGCTGACTTGGTTGAGGGTGAGGGGGTTGCGGATGCGACTGATGAGCAGCAAACCCAGATTAATCAGGGGAACTTCCGGATCCGGATTCTGGTGAATGGGGAGGTCGCGTATTCCGCCCCTGGCTAATTGTCTCGGGTACTTCCTTCGTAGTGGACGCTGGCTTTGCTGGGTGTCTAAAAGGGGGTGTGTCGCCGAAGTGGGGTGGATGACAGGCAATATGGCGGCAGCGGTCTCACTTCTACCGCCGGGCCGGCGACACATTCGAGAGTGGTTACTGGGGTATTGTATGTTTTCGGACCACTACAAGTGTTTCAATGTACACACCAGTATCCGAGTAGCCTGGTACTATAGAGCGAGATGGCGGGGTGTTGCCGGACAGGGGTCCTCGAAGCCTCAGTGGCGGGTGTGTCAGCCGATGGCAAGTCCCGGCAACACGAGAGCATACTGTGAGCGGATTGATGGTGTGGCTTTTGACAGTGGCAAGACTTCTCACACACCACTCAGTATCGCCAACCTCCGCCTCCGTCACAGTCGCCCCACACTCGCGGAGGCAGGCATCGGGACTGCCGATTCCCGAGTAGGGTTAGGACGCGAAGAAGATAGCACATCGGCGCCGATGCGGAACTATACTTCAAACTTAATTCTTTCCCCGGATTATCGATGTTTTATCAGTAATTGCCGGTTGTCTGTCAGCATTCGCACGCGCGTACGCGACCCGGGGCCTCACCCCGGAGGGTGTGGCCCATTCACCCTTTATAATATCATTTGGCGGATAAGAACTATAGTGGTCGCGTCCCTGTCTATGTCCGATGTCAAGATTAACCCAAATCATAGACGCCATCAAGTTCATCACCGGGACGTGTCTCGTCGGCATAATGGGGTATACCCTCTACCTTTGGGGGACCGGCCGGGACATCCCCCCGAGTGAAGTTGTCGACGCCATCGAGGGCGGCGTTGACGGTTTCGAGCTAATTCAGGAAGCGCTCGCATTCGCAACCATCGTACTCAGCTAAAGGCGCTCCGAGCTGGGTACCGGAGAATAGCAGAAGTCACGTGCCCTGTGAAGCCTACTCGCCACCGTCGACCTCCACCTCCGTCACGGTCGTCCCACGCTCACGGAGGTAGTCCATCTGCCCGCGCGCGTACTCCTCCTCACTGGAGCCACGCGTCGCCAGTAGGTAGGCGTCGGCGCCGCCGAGCGGCCGCATCACACGCCCGACACGCTGCGCGCCCTGCCGACGACTCCCGCCGAGCATCGACGCCATCACCACGACGTCGACGTCCGGCAAGTCGATGCCCTCGTCGGCGACACGCGAGACGATGAGACCATCGAGGTCGCCGTCGCGGAGCGCCGCGTAGTACTCTTCGCGGTCGGCGTGGCTGGTCTCGCCGTGGACGAACGGCAGCCCGAGCTCGTCGCTGTAGTGCTTGCCCTGGTCGGTCCACCCAGCGTAGATGAGGACTTTCTCCGAGGCGTGCTGGTCGAGGAGGCGTTTGGTCTCCCGAAGCTTCGCCGGGTTCATCGCCGCCGCCATCATCTTCCGCGTCCCCTCGGCACTCCGGTACGTGTCGCGGTCACCCGCACTCGCCCAGGGGACGAACCGGACTTCGACGTTCGGCCGATGCACCCAGCCGTCCTCGTAGAGCTCCTCCCACGTCGACGTCACCGGGCGACCGATGAGCGTGAAGATCTCCTCACTCTTGCCGTCCGACCGGACCGGCGTCGCAGTTAGCCCGAGGCGGCTGCGTGCCTGGAGGTTGCTGGTGCGGCGCCAGACCGAGGCGGGCGTGTGGTGGGCTTCGTCGTAGATGACGAGCCCCCACTCACGGTCGAACAGCTTCCGTCCGTGCCGGCTCTTCGAGGCCATGTCGTAGGTCGTGATGGTCACCGGGCGGATGTTCTTCTCGCCGCCGTGGTACTGCCCGATCTTCGGACTGTACCCCGACGCGAGATCGGTGTGTGCTTCGAGTTCGTCCTGCCACTGCTGGGCGAGCTCCCGCGATGGGGCGAGAATCAGCGTCTGCTGGCCGAGCCTGGCGAGGATGGCGAGCGCGGCGATGGTCTTCCCGGCGCCGGGCGGCGCGTCGATCACGCCCGACCCAGCATCGAGGAACCGCTCAACCCACTCCGACTGGTAGTCCCGGAGTTCGAGATCGTCGTCGAGGGAGACGTCGAGGGGGTCGCCGGTTTCGAGGTCGCGGTGGTCGATGGGCGGGTAGCCCGCGTCGTAGAGCGCGTTCTTCACGTCGCCTTCGGCGCCGGATTTGACGCGCATCTCGGTGTCCGAGAGGTACTGCGTGTAGTGGGTGTTGTGTTCGAGATTCTCCTTCGCGACGTCTTCGAAGAGGTCCTCGCTGCTGGCCTCCAGGACGGTGTAGCCGTCGGGGTGCGTGCGGAGGGTGAAGGCGTGGCCGCGCTCCCAGATCCGGCGGAGTTGCTGCTCGACGGAGTCAGGGAGCTGGCCGACGGTTGTGGCGTAGTCGTCGAGGAGGACGTCGAGGTGCTCGTAGGGACTCGTCCAGATGTCGAGGGGGTCGGTCTCGTAGATGGAGGCGTCGCCGTCAAGGCTCGTCTCTTCGAGGTGCGCGAAGTTCCCGAGCGTCGTCTTCGTCTCCTGGCTGGGGCTGTCGACGTGCAGCCGGAGCTGGCTCGGGTACAGTCGGATGCGTTCCTCGACGTCGTCGTTGTCTTCGTCGGTGGCGATGTTCGCGCGGTGCGTGATTTCGTGGCGGCGCGCGAGCTCGTCGAGGTGATCGGCGAACGCGAGAAGGTCGCTCGGGGTGGCGTTGCGGAGCCGGTCGCCGATGTCGTCGAGCCGGAGGTCCTCGTCGCCGTCGGGGTCGCCGCCGTCGCTGCTGGCGTCGTCGAGGGTTGGCTGGGTACTCATGGTGTGCTGGCCTGTTCACGGGGGTCGGAGTCGAGTTCGTACACGCCGGTGTCGAGGAGGTTTTCGATGTGTTCGTGTTCCTCGAGGCGCTTCAGTCGCTGGTTGACGTATTGGCGAGAGACGCTGTCTTTCTCGCCGCGATCGACCAGGAGCTTCTGCGCGAGTGTCGGCGTGACTCGTCCCTCGTGAAGGAGATCCAGCACTGCCTCGTCCAGATCGTTGAGGTCGTCGGCAGTGAGGGTCACTGCTTGTGGGTTTCTTCCCGTCATTTACAACAGTAACGACTCGTGCCGGCCGGATAAAGTTTCTGTCGCCCATTCTGGTTAGATGTTCCAAACAGTAGTTTACAACAGAAAGGTTAAGTGGTCGGGACGCCTACCCTTAGGTAGAGCACGGGAGTCGGCCACTCAGAAAGGGTGGTCGCGGGCGTTGGAGCGCCCTTGACCGTGCTGGAGTAACCAGCATGAGTACCAAACCACGCACTCAGGATAAGAGCAGCGACCCACGCCCCAACTACAGCCTCCTCGGCATCGACAACGAGGGCGCGCACCACATCCACGACACCCGCACGAACGCCGTCCACGTCATCCAGAACGGCGAGCGCGAGCTCGTTCAGGACCTGGACGGCCACTTCGTCAGCGAGTGGATGCACTACGTCGAAGGCAAGCGCGGCTGGGACACCCGGTTCCTCTTCGACTCGGCTGGTGAAGCGTTCGCGGACGCCCTGGAGGTCGAAGACTGATGGCGGCAACTGCCTACACCGTCGAACCGAGTACAGTTACCTCCGCACTCGCGACGCCGCGACCGCCGACGAGTACTCACGCCAAGGCCACCGCGTCACCGCCACCACCACGGGTGAAGCCTAATGTCGACGTACGAATGCACGCGCTGCGGCACCGAGTACGAAGCCGGCCACGGCGGCGACCCGTTCACGAGCGTCTCCGTCTCCTACCACGACGACGACCGAGAGGACTTCGCGGTGTCGTTCTGCCAGCCGTGTGGCGACGAGCTGCTCGCGGACCTCGTGGAGGCCACCGATGACTAACGGCCAGCCCCAGCTGCACGTCGGCGACCACGTCCATGACAAAGAGGACGACGACGCGACGCTGCTCGTCACCGCGGTCAGCCCCAAGACCGCCGCCGAGTACGCGGTCGGCGACAAGACGGTCGCTGACTACAACGAGGACTACCCTCAGGACGATCGCGTCATCGAGGTGCGGTACCCCCAGCGCACCACCCAGGACATCGACCACCTGGACGACTACGCGTTCCCGCGGAGCCGGTTGGAGCTCGAGACGCCGCTGCACGATCGCGACGACGAGGAGGAGGTGAGCGACTAATGCCGTTTAACGGGCCGGCCACCGAACCGAACCCCGACCTCCCTGACGGACTGTCCTACTGCGTACAGTGCGGCACCGTCATGGTGTTCCACCCGAAGCGGGACTGTCCGACCTGCACGCTCGCGGAGCGCCTCGACGAACTCGAAGAACGCCTCGACACCACGGAGGACAGCGATGAGTAACCACGAGACCGGCAGCCCAGCAAGCCGCCTCAAGGGCGCACGCAAGCAACTCCGGCTCGCCCTCCAGGACGTCGACGACCCCAGTGTCGCGGCCCGCATCCAGGACGCGCGCCGGAGTGCTCGCCGCGCTAGCGATGCGCTGGTGTCGGCGCCGATCACGACCCAGCCACCCGCCGAGGACACTGTCGGAGAACGCCTCGTCGAATGCACCTGCTGTGGCAAGACCGGGCTCGCCGAACGCATTCACTCGACCGCGTGCCCCCACGACGGTGCCGACGAAACCACGTCGCGGGATGATGGCGAGTTCGGGACGACCGTCATCGAGAGCGCCACGGGTGACCACTGATGGCGGCCGTCCAGTCCTCCAGTGACGTCCTCGAGAAGCGTGACGCCGACGCGCTCACCGAACCAATGACCGTCCTCGACGACATCGGCCGCGCTCGCGACGCCCCCGACCTCTACGTCGTCGTCTCCTCGTCGGGCGCCAGTTATCTCGTCGACCACCGGGAGGGGCGCTGCGAGTGCGCGGACAGCTTCTACCGCGGCACCACGTGCAAGCACCAGCGCCGCGTCCAATTCGCCACCGGCCAGCGCGACATCCCCGGCTGGGTCCAGGAGGATCGCGTCGACGACCAGCTTGGCGACTACATCCAGGGTGGTCGGGCGTGAAGGACGTCTTCGACCCCAGCACGGAGTTCGAAATCCAGCGCAGCGAGACCCCCATCAGTGAGGATGGATACAAGCTGGGAGAGCCGAAGTATCTCGAGTGCGCGCACTGCAGTGCTCGCGTGCTCCTGACTGAGGAGCCCTCGCCGGGCGTCGACGAACTCCCCCACGACCCGGACTGCCCGCAAAGGTGGGCGCGGACGCCGTGGTGGCGCGACCACTTCTTGTCGACCGGGGATTAAGGGAGTACTCGGGCCGTACTGTCGTGTTATCCCCGTTACTCTTATTTGGCCAGAGGAACGAATAGCTCACGTTGGCAGATCGACCACCTCCTTTGTGAGGTGGCCATGACCATGCAGCCTGCCAACGTACGCCGCTAAGAGGCGATCCCAAGTCGTGTCACAGTCGGATTCAACATAGCGAATCTCGAGTGACGCGGGGCTGGGATACTTCCAGCATCCCTCTTCGGTCTTTCACTAATGCAAAGAATAGCCCCTGGTAGGGCCGTGCGTGGACTCGACTCGTATTAGTGGTCGAGCAAGCTACCGTTGCAGGTAGACATAAATCCCGAGTCCCAGGATGCAGTATAGCAGAGCCCAGGCGGGGTAGCCGAGAGCCAGCGCGCCCAGCGAGACGAGAACGCCTGCTGTCGGTGCCGGCAAGTGAGATACTTCCAGCATATCTTCGGTCTATCGCCCACGAACGTGGACTTGCGCCTTTTTCGGGCGCTACGCGTCTAGACCGGTCGTTGACATAAAAAGCCCCACGTTCCGCGTGCGCGCGTAAATCGCCAGACAGCGAACCGAACACTGGCACCCGGGCGTTGCTAACACCAGATCCCACGCATCAACACACACGGTGTGTTTTCCGAAATAACCCCGCGCGCTTATCACACCCCAGCGACCACTCCCCAGTATGTTCGCCCGCCATCACGTCTTCGACGAAGGCTGGGTGCCCGAGGACCTCCACTCCCGGGACGGCGAGCTCCAAGCGCTCGCCCAAGTCCTCGACGACCTCGCCCGCGGCTGGCGCGCGCCCCAGCCCGTCCTCCTCTCCGGGCCACCCGGCGCCGGCAAAACCGCCAGCGCTCGGTACGTCCTCCACGACCTCGAGGAGACCACCGCCGTCCGGACAGCACTCGTCGACGCCTGGACCGCGCACAAACCCTACCAGACCTTTGCGGCGATCCTCCAGGAACTCGGGAAAGCCGGCCTCGTCCAACCACAGACCCCACACAGTGTCCTCCGGGACCGCGTCCGCGACGCCACCCCCGACAGCGGCGTTGTGGTTGTCCTCGACGAGGCCGACCAACTCGACGACCCGGGACTGCTCCGGGACCTCGATGCGATGACTGGCATCGCCGTCGTCGCGATCGTCAACGACGAGCAGGGGTTCCGCGACCGCCTCGACCGGACGTCCAGTACTGTCGACTGGCGGGAGTCGATCCCGTTCGGCCCCTACAGCGAGCGCGAGCTCGTCGACATTCTCCGCCCACGCGCGAGCCGCGGCCTCCAGATCAGTTACTCGCGAACGGGCGCTCTCCAGGAGGTCGCCGCCCGCGCCCAGGGGAACGCCCGCGTTGCGATTCAGGGGCTGCGGGCGGCTGCCGAACACGCTCACGAGAAGGACCACCGTGCGATTGAGGTTGCGGATGTCGAGGCGGGTGTCGAGGCGGCGGTCGAACAAATCAGGCGGAAGACACGGTCGCGGTTGCAGCGCCACGAGCGTATCGTGTTCGAGGCCCTCGAGGAGCTCGGCGAGTCCCAACTGGGCGCGGTCTACGACGAGTACGTCAGTCGGATTGGTGGGGAGGACGCTAGGGGCCGGCGCCGGGTGAGCGATTATCTCGGGAAGTTGGAGTCGTATAATTTGGTGGTGGCAGAGGGTGAGAAGCGCGGACGGACGTACCGAGTGCTGTCGTCGGGGACCGTCTCGGGTTCGGTTTAGAGGGCGTCCAAAAGTACCGCTGCAATAACGAGGACGCCACCGACGAGTAGTGCGGGCCCGATGAGCGCTGTGACGAAGTCGTCGACCCAGGAGATGTCGCCGCCTTGTCCACCGATCCAGACGCCGGCGATTAGTGCGATACCGATGACGATTATCACGGGGATCATGAAGAGTTCTTCGAGGTCTGGTGACATTACGGACAGTTGCTCGCACCATATCAAGAAAAAAGGCCCGGAGCGATAGGTTGCGAATTATCCGAAATATCTCCCTTCGGCTAAGTAACCACTCCCCATAGCTAGTCGTGTATGCCGACGCTCGAAACACGCACCGGCGACGTCCAGCTCACCGAACTCCGACGCGTCGAGGGCGGCGGTCGCGTCGCCATCGAACAAGGCAACTGCAAATGGCACGTCGATGTCCTCGCCCGGGACGGCGTGCAGGTCGTGGCGTCCTGGCGGGATGGCGAGCTCGCCGACGTTGAGTTACCGGAGGAGGTGGAAGAACGATTGACGGAGTACGCGACGGGGGCGTAGCGGTGGCGTTAGTTACTCGTCGCTGTCGCTTTCGTCCCCGTCGAGGAGTTCCCGTTTCCCTCGATGTAGTCCTCGATGAGTCCCTGGACTACCTCACTGCGAGAGGTGTTTTTGTCGAGTTCCCCGGCGACTTTCTTCTCCCAGATGACGTCGTCGAGGTCGTCGAGGACCTCGTCATCGATACTGAAACTCGGGTTTGCCATGTTAGCAGGTTAGCCGGACACCAACATAAAAGACACCCCACGCAGAACAGCGATACTGCTAATCCGCGAACCTGCGTTAAAACTAAGTAACCACACTGCTACGTTAGCAAAAGATGGCCCAGCCAAGTCTCAGCATGCCGGACGCGATGCAAACCGACATCGACGATCGCCGGCACTCCACGACCAGCCGTAGTGAGTACATCCGAGAGGCCATCGCTCTCCGGTTCCTCCTCGACGACCGCGACGAACACAACCTCGACGCACTGCTCGAGGAGGCACGGACCGACTACCTGGAAACCACTACCGCAGAAGCGTAACAGCTGCCCCTGTCGCACGCCCACGAATCCGCCCACCCTACCAAAGACGGCGGGTTCGCGAGCGTGCGGGGGTGGCGCCGGTGTACCGTACGCGAACCAAACCCACGATACGACATCCGACGCCGATGCAATCTACGAGCCAGACGGGGTATAAAACCAGCCCCACAAACCCGGACGAACCAACTCTAACCACCAGCGAAAGCGCTCCGTTCCTTTGCGACTACGACGACTGTCCTGCAGTCCTCCCGACCGAGGGTGCACGCCGTAGTCACCTGGAACGCGACCACGACAACGAGAGTGGTGCGTGATGTCGGGGGAGAGTGAGGCGTTCCGCGACCAGCTCAACTCGAGCCTGGAGTCCGCCATCGCCGGCGACCACGACCTCGACGACATCCAGCAAGCACTTGAGGACGCCCGCCAGCGCGTCGAAGAGATCCGCGCCATCCGGAGTGATGCCTGATGCGGCGGACTATCCTCGGGCTGTTCGCCCAACCCGCCGACTCCGAACTGGAATCCCTCCGTCGCGGCAACACGACCATCGCCATCGAGGACGTCCAACAGTCCCTCGACGGCACGACCGTCTACGAAGGCACAGCCGCCTACGAGGGAGAGCGGGAAGTCTCCGCGCCAAAGATCACTGAGACCGACGACAGCCTCGAGATCACCGAGACCACGCGCGTCATCCCCGATCACAAGGTCGTCGACTTCTTCGCGGTGCCCGACGCCAACCCCGGCTTCGCCGCGTTCAACACGAGCGACAACCGATTCGCGCGCAACACCCTCGGCCTGATCGCCGACGGCATCATCAGCGACGCCGCGTACAACGTCGACGCCATCGCCGAGTACCTTGACGACGAGTACAACGCGAACTGGTGGCAAGTCGGCTGGACCGACGAACTCGACGAGGAATCCGGCGTCATCTACCCCGAAGTCGGCAACGACAACGAGATCGTCAAGCACGGCCTCGACCGCCACAAGAACCAGATCGGGTTCCACTACCAGGACGGCGGCGAGTTCCTCGACGGCACCATCGCCGCGTCCGGGTACGCCGAACTCTACACGCCCGAATCCTGGGGTGCCGTGGAGATGGCCGCGTGGATCGGCAACCACCTCTCCAGTTCTCCGGCATCCCCGACGTCGGCAGCGCCGAGGACATCGCCCGCGGTGACGCGGACTTCGAGTACGGCTGCGACGACTGCGGGAAGACCCACGAGCTTCGCGAGGTCCCGGGCGGGGACATCCTCTGCGAGGCCTGCGAGCAAGCCCGCAACAACGGCGACGATGAAGACGGGACGGCCGACGCCCAGCAGACCCTCGACGACACCGAGGCGGAGGTCTGTGAGGTGTGTGGCCGCGAGCCCGAGTACGGCCTCGAGGAGGCGTCGGATGGCCGCGAGGTCTGTCTCGTGTGCAAGGACGATATCGACAACCGGGGTGAAGCCTGATGTCCGCGCGGTCAGCCAAGGAGCCGACGATCTACGACGTCGTTGAACTCCCCCGAGGCGAACAGGACCGCGAGTGCCAGTGCTGGACTGGACCACCGCCTCGAACACCCTGTACGCGTGACGCCGACGTCGTGGCCGTCTACGAAGCCACCATGCGCGAGGACGACGATGACCGAGACAATATCGTCGCCTGCCACGACTGCGCACCCAGCGTCTCCCCGACAGTGCAAGCCCAGCTCCGCGAACACCCCGGCCAGGTGAACTACGGGACCGCCCCGGAAGCACTCGACGAGGCGACGCTCACCCAGGAGTACCGCGAACTCAACGAACGCCGGTTCTCCCACACCGCCAGTGAAGCCGACCGCGAGCGCCGTCAGCAAGTCTGGAACGAACTCCTCGAGCGCACCGACGTCGAGCAGCCGGAGTGCCCCGAGTGCGGCAGCCACCGCTGGGGGTTCACCGACCACACCGAGTGTACGGACTGCGGCTACGGGCCGACCGACCCAGAACTCCTCGGCGAGATCCAGAGTGCCTGGGAGCAGATTACGGCCGCCGGAGGTGACGATTGATGTCGGAACTCGCCGACCACCACTACCCACCCAACAGTACCAGCGCTGGTGTCGCCTCGGACGTCGAGGACTTCCGCACGCAAGTCCGGGAGTACTGTCGGTACCGCCGCCACGAGCAAGGCAACACGTACGTCACCGCGACAAAAGTCACCCGAGAGTTCGACGTCACACCCCAGAAGGCGGGCGCCGCACTCGCAAAACTCACGGAAGCGGGCGCGCTCTCCAAGTGGAAGGACGACGCGCGCCGGACGACCTACCGCATCACCCTCGAGGAATCGAGTGATCAGCCATGACGCACGAGTGCGATGCCTGCGGCGAGACCTTCGAGACGCTCACTCGGCTGCGTCTCCACGAGAAAGACGACTGCCCCGAACGCCAACAGTACGCCGACATCAACCCCGACGCCCCCAACGTCGGCAACCAAACCGCGGAAGAGCTGGTGACGTGTCGAGGCTGCGGTCGTGAGAACCCGCACGCGGACTTCGAGTTCTCGACTGACTACGACGGCAGCGACTATCACTACATCGTTGAGTTCGACTGCCAGCACTGCGGGTTCGCGAACGAGAACCGCGCGGTGATGACTGGCGTCGACGCCAGCGACCTCGACGACCTCCCCCAGCATCTCCAGCCCGACCAAACGCAGGGAGGGAAGCCATGAGTGCGACCTACCAACCCGGCATCCAATCGAGCCACCACCTCAGCGAGGAACGGTGGCCCGGTCGCGCAACCCTTACCAGGGACGTCGACCCGGAGACCGCATGGTACCGCGCCCACCCACTCGACATCCCGCAAGGCTACACCACGGGCGCGTACCCCCGACTCCCCGAGCACGACGAGGCACGCATCGACCCCGACACGAGGACCGTCCTCTTCCGGAGAAGTAGCGTGCTCGTGACGTGCTTCGACCTCGACCGCGTCGACACGTTCCACGGGCACGCCGTCCGCGCGGCGGTCCGCGACCAGTACCCCGAGGTGCTACACGAGTGAGTCAAACCACCACCCCCAGCGAACGCCACCAGCAGCGCGACGACGAGCTCACCGACGACGAGCGCGAGGTGTTCGAACGACTCCAAGACTACGAGGACGACGACGTCCAACGCATCTGTGACGTCGTGCTTCAGTCCTCGGACGAAAGTGAGGAGGCCAGCTCATGAAGCTCGTCCGAGTCCATGACGTTCGGCTTGTCCTGGAGCGTGCGCCGAGCACGCAGCAGGTCCCGCCGGTCGTCCGCGTCCTCGGCCTGGACGACCTCCTCGTCGAGCGTCTCACTCACGGAGTCCAGGAGCTGCTTCGTCTCCAGGTCCAGCGCCTGGTTGCAGTGCACGCAGAAGTCCCGATCCGGCGGCGTGTCCTTCTCACAGCGCGGGCAGGGGACCGGCGGCTTCTCCTCGGTAGTGTCCTCCTCAACCTCGAGGCCGTGCATCGCCGCGTACTGCTTCTCCTGGGTCTCCCCGGTGAACTTCGCGACGTACCGACTGATGACCGTCGACCCACGGGCACGGCCCTGGCGGTCCTCGATGAACGCCTGGGACTTCTCGCGCGTGGACAGCCAGTACGCGTTGGACTTCCGGAAGTTCGTCGGCGTCACCGGCTTCTCGACCCCAGCGCGCTTAGCGGCCTGCTTGAAGCACTGGAGGAACCGCTGGTAGCTGTACCGCTCGGCCTCGGTGAGCTTCGTCCAGACGTAGTCGTCGCGCCCACCAGGATGCTCGGCCAGCCACCGGTTGACGTACGGAACGGACGTGATCAGGTGGACGTCGTGCTCGCCGCGCTTCCCGTCGACGCGCACCTTCAGCGAGTGATCGCCGTCCGTGATGTCCTTCACGCGGAGGTCGTAGAGTTCACCGCCACGGAACCCGCCCTCGAACTGGAGCGCGATGAGCGCCGCATCCCGGGGGTTGCGGGCAGCCTCGATCATCGGCTTGACGTCCTCGTCGAGGTCGAGCATGTCGGCCTCGTCGGGCTCGGGCTGGTAGTCCCGGCTGGTCTTCGTCGAGACCCAGTCGTGCGTGTCGGGGATGTCGTCGCCCCTGGTGACGTGTTTGCCGAGGAGGCGGAAGGCGACGCGGTAGTCGCGGTTCGTCTCCTGGCTGCCGTCCTCGATGTCGTAGGTCTCGTGAATCCAGCCGACGACCGTCTTCGCGGCGTCCTTCGCGTCCTCGAACGTCTCCTCAGCGTCGGGAGTGTCGGACTCCTTGGTGAGGGTGTCGTGGAGGCAGGCGTCCGCGTGTTCGCTGATGCGCGTGAGGTGCCGGAGCAGCTTCTCGTGTCGATGGTTCCCGTAGTCTTCGTGGCGGAGCTGGAGTTCGTCGCTGAACTCGAGGAGGAGTTCGCGGTCTCGAGTGCAGCCGCCGCGGTCTCCGGTGTCGAGTTTGCCCCGAAGGGTGTCGATGGCGCGTTTCGGGTTGGAAGTCACGACACAACGGTTTATCCGTCGGCTGGTAAAGGTTTGGTTGAAAGCCCTTTACCGGCTCTACGTCGCAGGTTCGAAGCCTGCACCCACATTTTCCAAGTGCTAACGTCCGAGCGTTAGCGTCGTCCAACTGGGGCGTTCGTCGGACCGGAACCGGGATAGCGGCTGCACAACTATCGGAGAGTTGTGTACACGACCGTTTCCTGGGAAATCTCCGACTTGGCGACCGACTCACGTGGCCCACAGTTCGGTGACATCTGGGGAGGCCACCAGTGAACAACAAGCGCCACCACGACGAGTATGGCGGCCGTAAGGCCCTCCAGGACGCTGGCTGGCAGGTCGAGAAGCGAGACGCCGTGGCGTTCAACTCCGGAAGTGAGACAGACAGACACCTCGTCGCGAAGACGCTGGTCGCGAAAGTGCTGCGGGACCGGGGCTACCGCATCGACACCGAGGTCGTCAAGGACGGCGTCGGGGAAATCGACGTCGTCGCGTACGGACTCGACGAGCCACCGTTCGCAGTCGAGGTCGAGACTAACCCCACAAAGGACGTCGTCTCGGACAAGATTAGTCGGTACTATCGCGGGGAGCCGTTCTGCGAGTGCTACGTCCTCGACGTCGACGAGCTGCCGGATTCGATTGCGGACGCTCGCGAGTGGGTGGAAGCCCAAATATGAGGACTGCTCCGCGGGATTTCACTGACCCGAGACTCACCTCGAACGCATCACTTCGGACACTCCGCTCACCGTCGACGGGTCAGCAAGGGCGAGCCGTGAACAGGACGCCGCCACCAGTTCCTAAGGCGTGAAGGCACGAGGAGCGGGTATGTCCGCCGCTAGTCTCCTGCACTCGATAGAGGACGCGCTCGCGCCGGCCCGTGAGGTCGTTCGGCCGGTCGTCTCGGACCACCGCGTCCTTGCCACGTGGGCGGTGCTGGTCGCGGCGTCGGTTGGCGTGCTGTGGTGGGACCTACGGCGGAACAACGAGGCGATTCCGTCGCTGATGCGGGCAGTTTGGTCGCTCGTCGTGGTGTACTCGGGTCCGGCAGGACTGGCGCTGTACTGGTACGCGGGTCGAACGCAGATATCCCAGGATTCGCTGTGGCGCCGGGGCGTGCGCTCGACTGCACACTGTTACTCAGGATGTGGTGCCGGCGAAGTGACGGGGGTCGTCCTGCTGGTCGGCGTGCTCGCCATCGGGAACTCCCTTGTGACCACGCTCGGGACGTTCGCGTTCGCGTACACGTTCGGGTACGCGTTGACCGTCGGGCCACTGCTCCAGGACGGCGAGACGCTCACCACCGCGCTCGCCGACGCGTTATACACGGAGACACCCTCGATTACCGTGATGGAAGTCACCGCCATCGGTACGGACCTCCTGTTGGCGGGTGGCGCGACCATCGGCGAACCGCTGTTCTGGGGTGCGCTCGCGTTCTCGCTATCCGTCGGATTCGTGGCGGCGTTCCCGGTGAACGTGGCGCTCCTCCGGGTTGGTGTCAAGGAAGGCATGGCCAACCCCACGGAGCTAGCGGGGTCGAGCGCGTGAGCGTCAGTCTTCCCGTACTTCGTCGCCGACGCGCAGCGTTTGCCCGCGACTCGCTTCGGGGACGTCTGCGATGAGCATGAGTGTGTAGAAGTGGTCGAAGGCGGCCTCGTCGGCAAAGTCGGGGAACGTCTCTTGTCGCCGCTGGACGAAGGTCTCCCGGAAGTCGGGCGTGCCCTCCCCCGTGTCTGGGTCGCGTGTCGGGACGACACACCGCCCGCAGGGAGTGACGCCCTCGAAGCGCACGTCACCGGCGTCGAAGCCGGGGGCGTCCTCGCCGACGAAGCGATCCTCCCAGAACGCGGGGACGCCGGCAATTTCGACGTTCGCGCGGAGCCGCCGGCGCACGCTGTCAACGGTGAGGTCCTCGAACCACGACGCGACTTCCCGCAGTGTGGCGGTGCTAACGACCGACGGCCCCATCTCGCGGCGGTCCACGTAGCCGAGGCGGTCGTCGCGTTCGAGCGTGAGGTCCTCGTCGAAGAAGTCCGAGAACCACACCTCGGCCCGCTTGGGGGCGTCGTCAAGGTCGAATCGCTCGACTGCTCCGCTAGAGGTCTCGACGACGAACTCGTGGGTGTCGCGGTCGAAGTCCGTATCGAGGTTATGAACCCGCGCGGTACGCTTACCGTTGACGACGTCGCCGTCGCTGTCGAACAGTGCGTACGTGCGGTCGTCGGCGAGTGTGCCGCCCTCCGTGACATCGGCTGCTTCGACGTCGATGCCGTCCAGCCCCTTCACGGGATAGACGCGCAATCGGTCGACTCGTGGCATCCTCGGAACGGAGGGCAGGCTGACTCATAGGTGTTGGTCCGAACAGGTCTAGCCCAGCGCGTGGCCAAACGTACTGCTTCGCGTATGTTTCTCCGATCAGTGTGCGACGACCGCGGCACAAGGACGTGGTACCTCGCGTATCAGCGATTCGAGTTCAGATGAGAATACTGCCATTATATCCCTTAATTTTATTATACTCTTCCGCCGTGGTTGCTCCCGATATGTCATCACGAGACACAGCATCGCAGTCGGGCGGCAACGCCTTCGAACGGATGGGCCACCGGCTCGCCGGCGTCGTCGAGCGCTGGATGCCGAGCCCGTTCCTGTTCGCAATCCTGCTGAGCTACGTCGTCTTCGTCGTCGGCATCGCCGTCGAGGGAACCGGTCCCGGCCAGATGGTCGGCTTCTGGTTCGACGGCTTCTGGGCGTTCCTGAGCTTCGCGATGCAGATGACGCTCATCCTCATGACCGGATTCGTCATCGCGTACCACCCGCGCGTGAACGGCGTGCTCCAGAAGCTCACGGAGTTCCCGAGTTCGCCCGGCCAGGCCGTCGTGCTCGTCGGCGTGTTCTCGATGGCCATCGCATGGGTACACTGGGGCTTCAGCCTCATCCTCGGCGCCATCTTCGCCCGCGAGATGGGCAAGACTGCCCTCGAAAACGACATCGACATCCACTACCCCCTACTGGCGGTCGCGGGCTACATGGGCCTCGGGCTGACGTGGCACTGGGGGCTATCCGGTTCGGCACCGCTCGCGCTCGCGACGCCCGGCAACGACTTTATTGAGGCCGGCGTCATTGACGGCGTCGTCCCGACCACGCAGACCATCTTCAGCTCGTACGCACTCTCGCTGACCGTCCTCTCTATCCTGTTCGCGGCGGCGATGCTCTACCTGCTGTCGCCGTCGCCGAAGCGCGCCCGCCCCATCACGGACTACGTCGACGAGAGCGAATTGACCGACTCGGCGACTGAAGAACACGGCAAATCCCCGGAACCGACCCCCGACGGCGGGACGGTGAGCCCCGCCAAGCGCATCGACAACAGCCGACTTCTCGGCGCCATCATCGCGCTAACGGGCGTCGCGTACGTCGCGTACCTGTTCGCGACCGACGGCCTCGACGCACTCACGCTGAACGTCGTGAACTTCGGCTTCCTGTTCGCCGGCCTCGCCATCTACCAGCGCCCGTCGCTGTACCGCGAGCGGTTCGGTGAGGCCGCCGAGTCCGCGGCCGGCATCATCCTGCTGTTCCCATTCTTCGCGGGCATCCAGGGCATGATGAACGCCTCCGGGCTCTCGGAGACGTTCGCGCAGACACTGCTGGACGTCTCCACGCAGGCGACGTTCCCGGTCGTCGCGTGGCTCGTCGGCTCCGTTGTCAACCTCTTCGTTCCGTCCGGTGGCGGCGAGTGGATCGTCCTCGGCCCCTCGATTATCGCTGCGGCCCAGGACCTCGGCGTGCCCGTCGGGAAAGCCACCATCGCGTACGCCGTCGGTGACGCACACACGAACCTCCTGAATCCGTTCTGGGCGCTCCCGCTGCTCGCCATCACGGGCGTCAAGGCCCGCGAGATGTTCGGGTACGCGGTCGCGATGCTGCTGCTGTTAATTCCATTCCTCGCCGTCGCGCTGTACGCGCTCCCTTACTGAACCGAGCAGTTTTTCGCCGCCAGTTCGACGCGGTCGGTCGGATCCGGGCCGTCGAGGCGTACCTGCTGTTCGACGACGAACACCCTCACGGACGCGAGCTCGTCGTCCTGGCCGCCGTTCCACCGCGTACAGAGATAGTCGGCGAACCCGTCGGCAACCGCTGGGTCCGCGCCGCGTAAATTGGCGACGTACTTGCGCCAGCGCGCACTCGGGTAACTCCCGGCGACGTCGGACGGTTCGCGCCACGTCACCGCCCCGCCGTGAAACGCGTCAACGCTCCCCCCGGAGACGAGTTCCCCGGGCGCGACGACCCAGAAGTCGGTGCTCGCGGGTATGGGGGCGAACATCGACCAGCGCGGCTCCGGCGACTCGGTTACGGGGTCGGCCGCAGTGGCGTCGACAACGCCGACGGATGCGGCATTCCACACGAGCATGCTGGCGAGCACCACGGCCACTACGACCGGCACGACACGGCGCTTCCAGCGCAGCGCCACGCTCGGAATCGCTGGCAGCGTGACAAGCGGGAACTCTCTCTCAACGATGCTCGTGTACCGCGAAATCGGAAGTGCACGGTGGCCGGGAACGCGCTGCCAGCCGGGCAACAGGTCCCAGAATGCTGACGGGAGGAACGGGAGGAGTGCAGTCATCGAGACCAGCGGGAACAGCCCAAGCTGCATCGAGACGAGCATACCGGCATGCATCGCGACGAACAGCCCCGCGAACGCCGCGCGCAGCCATCCAGTAAGTACGAGTAAGAGTACGGACACGACCAGCAGCACCAGCCAGAACCGGTCGAACGCCGCAAGTAGCATGGGGAAATCCGCAAGCACGTCCCCGAGCAGAACGGTGAACATGTCGAGTTCAAGGACGTAACGGATGGCGTCGCCGGTGATCCAGTGCTCTCCACGGAGCTTCAGGAGTGCATTCGTCGAGTACACCACGATAACCTGCACGAGCAAGCCAGCGGTCGCCACGCTCGCCACGCGGCGCGGACCGTCGTCAGAGTCGCGGAGCGCGTCAACGGACCAGCGCTCGCCCAGCGGGACAAAGACGCCCCAGAGGAACAGCATGCGGAGGAGGGTGTCCCCGCTATTCAACACGAGCGGGTTGCGGTAATGCAGCGACGCCAACAAGACGCCGGTGACGATCGTCGCCAGCGTCGTCCGGTAGCCCGCGAGCATCGCCAGCGCGGCGAGCGCGGTCACGAGGAACAAGACGGCCTGCACCCATGCCGCTCCAGAGATGGCGTGTATCGACAGCCGAGAGATGGTGCCGTACTGCTCGAACAACAGCGATCGCGGGAGCACGCCCGCGTCGGTGTAGAATGCGCCGAGGAAGCGCGCACGGAGACAGAGGTCGACGAGCACGAGCGCTGCCAGCGACACGCGGAGTGCTGCGAGTGCGCGCGTGTCGACGCCGAACCGACGCGCGATGGCAGCGCGGAGACGTGCTGTCACGTTCGGGACTGCCGGCGCGCAGCGAATAAGCCTTCCGTGGCCTCGGGGGTTAGCTCGCGCACGTCCAGAGCCCGGTTCCGTTCTCGCGCGCCCGCTGCTCGATGGCCGCGTAGTTGTCGCGTTGCGTGAAGTCGCTGTCGTAGAGCCGGGCGTAGCCATTCGCGAGCAGCGCGCGATTGAACGACTGGTCCTCGACGATAACGTACGCGAGCAGTCTATCGTAGCCGCCGCGGCGGTCGCTCTCCGCGTCGAATTCGACGGTCACGGATTCGCCAGAGAGCCGCTCGGTGGCGTACCCGCTGGCGCGCTCCCCCCACGACCGCAGACACGACCGGCCGGCCTCCGTGTTCGGGACGCCCTCGAACTCGCCGGCGGAGACATCCGCGTGGACCTCGGGCGTGTCCACGCCGAGCAAGCGGACGCGCTCCTTCGTGCCGTCCGCGAACCGTACGTCCACGGTGTCGCCGTCCACGGCGCCGACGACCGTCGCGTTCCGACTCTCTGCTGGCTGTTGGTCGCCCGTGAGAGGGCCGACGCAGCCAGCACTGGCGACAAGTGCGACCACGGCGAGCGCGGCGAGTGCGCGTCGATTCACAGGTGGGGTTCTCGCCGACGTGTGTTAACGGCTACGTGCTCGCTCAGGAAGAGAAGTGTGGCGTTACGACGAACGCCGCGCGATCAGCGCTGCACCGAGAGCGGCGACGACTGCGGCGGGGATGCCGAAGCCAGGGATGGTCGTGCCCGTGGTCTCGGTCGTCGTCTGGGTGGCGGTCGCGGTCTCAGTTGCGGTGGGTTCCTGCGTGGTCGTGTTCGCTTCCGCGTACGCTTCGGGGTGGAACGCCTGCGCCATCTGCGTCATCGGTTCGACGACGCGGGGCGCGGGCTGGCTGATGTGGTTGGTGTTCACCACGACGATGTTGCCCTCCTCGAAGGCGGTCGTGTTCCGGAGGATGGAGTCCTCGGCGATGTACGACCGGCTGTCGTTGCCGAGTTGGCTGGGCTGCGCGCTCACGACGAGGAAGTCGGGGTCCTGTTCGACAACGAACTCCGCGGAGAGTTGCGGGTACGCGGTGGTGGCGTTCGCGTCAGCAGCGATGTTGTGGCCGCCCGCCCGCGAGATAATCTGGCCGATGAACGTATTCGGGCCCGCGGTGTAGCGGTCGCCCATATCGTAGAAGACCCTCGGCTTCTCCTCGCCCTCGACGGCCGCTTCGACGGTCTCGACGCGATCGCGCATCTCCGTGACCGTGGACTCGGCGCTGTCGCATTCGCCGGCGAGCTGGCCGATGGTCTCGGTCTTCTGGTAGATGTCCTCGATGGAGGACGCCGCCGCGAAGCGATAGACGGTGACGTTGGCGTCCCGGAGCTGGGCGACCGTCTCGTTATTAATGGTGTTGGGCGCGAGCACGAGGTCGGGGTCAAGGCTGATGACCTGCTCGACGTCCACGGAGGAAGGGGAGCCGGAGGTCACGACTTCCCGGTCTTCGGCGCCATCGAGGAAGCCGGCGAACTGCGAGACGCCGACGACCTTGTCGCTGGCACCGAGTTCCCACATGGTCTGGGCGGCGCTCGGATTGAGCGTGACGACGCGCTCGGGCTCTTCCACGACGGTGACGTTGGACCCGCTCGCGTCCTCCTTGGTGACCGGGAACGAGCAGTCAAGGTCCTGTGCGCTGGCGTTCGTGACGGCGTCACCAGCGGGCGAAGCCGCGACGCCAGCGGCTGGCGCAACGGCGGACAACAGCAGTAGTACCACTCCAAATACGGTTGCAGCCTGATGCATGCGGGGAGGACAGGCCTAACGCAATAAATATTTGCCTAAAGAAACTACGTTTGTCCAGATGCGCGCCTACACCCGGGCGAGCGCGTGGACCGTCGGCACGTTCCTCGCGCTCGTCGCCGTCATGCTCACCAGCGCCACCATCGGCCCGGTCGATATCCCCCTCGACCGGGTAGCGCTCGCGGCGCTGGACGCCTTCGCGGTCCCCTCCGCCGCCACGTTCTACGTCACCTCCGTCGTCTTTCCCGCCGTCGGCGACGTGCCGTGGCTCGCCGTCGACCTCGCCTACACCTCGCCGCTGGACTTCGCGGTCCCCGACCAGCAGCAACTCATCGTCGGCGAAATCCGGCTGCCCCGCATCGTCCTCGGAGCCGTCGTCGGGGCCGCGCTCGCCGTCGCCGGCACGGTCATGCAGGGATTCTTCCGGAACCCGATGGCCGACCCCTCCATCATCGGCGTCTCCTCGGGAGCGGCAGTCGGCGCCGTTACTGCCATCGCTTTCCCTCTCCTGCTCCCATTTGGCATCCAAGTGTCGGCGTTTGCGGGCGCGCTCGTCGCCGCATTCGGCGTCTACCTACTCGCCACCGACGGCGGCCGCACGCCCGTTGCAACCCTTCTGCTCGCTGGTGTGGCCGTCCAGACGTTCCTGGGTGCCATCACCTCATACGTCATCGTCCACTCCGGGGACAGCATCCGCGAGGCGATGTACTGGCTGATGGGTCACCTCCACCTCGCCAACTGGGCGGACGTCGAACTCACGCTCCCCATTGTCGCCGTTGGCAGTGTCGTCCTGCTGGCGTACGCCCGCGACCTGAACGTTCTGCTCGCCGGCGAGGAGGACGCGCACACGCTCGGCGTCGAAGTCGAGCGCACCAAGCGCGTGCTACTCGCGGTGTCCAGCGTCGTCACCGCGGCCGCCGTCTCCGTCGCTGGCGTCATCGGGTTCGTCGGGCTCATCGTCCCACACGTGATGCGCCTGCTCGTCGGCCCCGACCACCGCATCCTGCTGCCCACGTCGGCATTCGCCGGGGGCGCGTTCCTCGTCGCCGCGGACACGTTCGCGCGTGCTGGCCCCGCCGAACTCCCGGTGGGCATTGTGACGGCGTTCGTCGGCGCGCCGTTCTTCCTCTACTTGCTCCGGAATCGGGAGGTGCACGCGCTGTGACCCTTGACGTCCGCGATGTAGACGTGGAACTCGGCGGCACGCAGATTCTGGACGCTGTGAGCGCGGCCGTCGGCGACGGTCGCCTCGTTGGCGTCGTCGGCCCGAACGGTGCGGGGAAGTCGACGCTGCTGCGCGCGATGAACGGCGTCGTCGAACCCGTCGCCGGCACCGTGCTCGTCGACGACGAAGCTGTCCACGAACTCCCGTCGAAGGCCGCGAGCCGCCGCATCGCCAGCGTCCCACAGGATACGAGCCTCGGCTTCGAATTCACCGTCCGCGAGACCGTCGAGATGGGGCGCCACGCCCACGTCCCACGGTTCGGCTCCGACCCCGACCCGGAGGCGGTCGAGCGCGCGATGGAGCGCGCGGAGGTCGCGCAGTTCGCGGATCGAGAGGTCACCTCGCTCTCGGGCGGCGAGAAACAACGCGTGCTGTTGGCGCGCGCGCTCGCCCAGCAAGCGCCCGTTCTACTGCTGGACGAGCCGACCGCGAGCCTCGACGTCAACCACCAGGTGCGCACGCTCGAACTCGTGCGTGGGCTCGCCGACGACGCCGACCGCGCCGTCGTCGCGGCCATCCACGACCTGGACCTGGCGGCCCGGTACTGCGACGAACTCGTGCTCGTCGCGGACGGCCGCGTGCTCGACTCCGGCCGCCCCGAAGACGTGCTCACGCCCGATCAGGTACGGCAAGCCTTCGATGCCCGCGTCGCGGTCGGCACCGACCCTGCGACCGGCGACCCGACAGTCACGCCGCTCCCGGACGCCGAGGGTGACCTCGCCGAGCGCGTCCACGTGCTCGGCGGCGGAGACGCCGCGACGCCCGTCCTCCGCGAACTCGCTGACGCCGGCGCGACCGTGACTGTCGGCCCTGTCAGCGAGGGGTCGCTGGACCACGAGACTGCGACTCGATTCGGATTCGAGGCCGTCACCGTCCCACCGTTCTCGACGCCCGACGACGCTGCGGTTTCTCGCGCCCGTGACCTCGTCGGCGCGGCTGATGTGGTCGTCGTGGCTGGCGACGCCGTTTCGTGGGGGGCGAACGGGACGCTTCGCGACGCCACCGACGCAGCCGTCGTCGTCGGCGACGCTGGCCCGCGAACTGTCGCTGGTGCGCGCGTCGAACTCGTCTCGCTCGTGGACGCGCTCGCGGCGCTCGACGTCGAACCCGAGCCGTTCGCGGTCGCCGACGGCGGCAACGTGGCGGACAATTGAGGGGGAGCCGGATCGCCTTTGTGTGTCGCCGACACAGCTGCAATTATGAGACGCGTGGCCGTCGCACTCGTCGTCATCCTCGCGACACAGGCTGTCGGCGCTGCCGCCGTACAAGGACCACTCGATGCGGACGCGCAGTCCTCGAACGTGCAGGTGGCGACCGAGCCCGACCGCGGGACAGTCGACGCCGCGACCGCACAATCGTCGACGATTCAGAAGGACATCGAACTCCACCTCACGCCGTCCGAACCAGGTTCCGTCGACGTCGTGGCCACGTACGACATCCCGGATGCTGTGACAGCGCTGAGCGTGACGCTTCCCTCGGGCGCTGAAAACGTCGACTCGGAGTCGTTCACGCAGACGCCCGACGGCTACGAGTGGGACGGAACGACCAACCCCGCGACGCTGCAGTTCACGCTGCCCGCGAACCAGACCGCCAGCGGCTCGCGCGGACCGACCGTGCAAGCCGGCGGCGACTACTCGTTCGTCGACACCGGCGAGTGGGCGCTCATTACGGTCCCCCAACTTCGGACGGGATGGAGCTACCGCGGGCCGGAGGGATCAGTAACTATCACGGAGGACGTCACCGTCGCTGGTGAGGGCTCGACGGGCGGCGAAATCGCGTACCTCGGGCCCGTCGAAGAGTACACGCAGACGGCGAACGGCCAGCAGTTCACGCTTGCCGTTCCCGAGCACGCGTCGATGGTCGAGTCGTCCGGCGAGGTGCTGGACGCGCTCGGCGCGGCGTCGAGCCAGCTCCACGTCGGCGCGCGGGACGACGACGTCTGGTTCGTCGCTGCGCCAACGAGCGCCGACTGGGGCGTTCGTGGCGTCGAGTACGGCGGCAACGACGCGTGGGTGGTCGCCGATGCCCGGATCGACAGAGCCAGTAACGTCTGGTTCCACGAGTACGTCCACACCAGGCAGTCGTTCAGCACGGCGGAGAGCGGCCGGTGGACGATGGAAGCTGGCGCCGAGTACTACGCCGCTCTTCTGGCGCTACAGACTGACTACGTGAGCTTCTCGGCGTTCGAGACGCACATCTCGTACGGCGAGCGCGACCCGTGGAGGGACGCCATCCTCTCGCAGCCGTCGACGTGGCCCGTCGGCGCAAACTACGTGAAAGGCAGCCTCGTCTGGGGAGCGATCGACCGGCGCATACGCCTCGTCACGAACAGCACTGCAACGATGGCCGACGTCCTCTACCGACTGAACCAGCGCTCCGAATCCGTGACGAACGCGAACGTGCTGGCCGTGGTGCTGGAGGTCTCCACTCCGTCGGTCGAGGAGCGCGCGAACCAGTACACGAACACCCGCGAAACGCCCGAGATGTGGACGCGCAGCCAGCATGCCGACGCGTTCAGTACGCAGCCTGCGCACATGAACTTCGAGGTGCAGGAATACCGCGTCAGCGGGCCGTTCCGGAACAAGACGTTCGCGCAGCCGCCGACGCTGTACGTCGGCGAAACCGTCACCGTCGTCGGCTCGGTGACCAACGACGGCGGTCAAACCGGCGAGTACGTCGCCACCGTCGGGTTCGAGGGTGATGTGCTCGTGGAGACGCGCGGCGACCTTACGTCAGGCGAAACCATCGAGGTCGCGCTCCGCGAGGAAGTGGGTGCTGCCGGCACGTACAACGTGACTGCCGGCCGGACCACGGCCACCCTCGACGTACGGAAACCGGGGAACCTCTCCGTGAGTGACCTCTCTGTGGCCGAGTCCAGAGTCCAACCAGGAAGCGACGTGACCACAACTGTCACGCTCTCGAATCCCAACGACGTGCCCGCGACGGGACCGGTCGCCGTAACTCTCGATGGCGAGGAGATCGCGACCGTCGACGCGTCGCTCGCTCCGGGTGCGACCGTCACTCGAACGCTGAACGTGACGCTTCCGGAAGCGGGCCAGTACACGCTCGCAGCCGGCGACGCGTCGGTGACTGTGTCTGCCGGTAACCTCGGAACTGGCACGGGTATTCCCGGATTCGGCATCCCGGTCGCGCTCCTCGCGCTGCTCGTCGCCGGACTACTCGCGCGGCGCTTCGAGTAGCGTTACTGGCTGCTGGGGGCGCTCCACTCCCTCGTTTCGTGGCCTCACTTCGTTCGGCCACGCGTCCGATACCGTTTAAGGGCGCGACCTGCTAGCCGACGTATGGTCGAGAACGTCATCTGGCCCGCGTACTTCGACGCGACGCTGTCGCGTCGCGAGGGCCGCCGCGTCCCCGAATCCCTCTCCGTCGAAGACCCGACGGTTGACGAGGTCGCGACCGCCGTCCAACAGGTGGGCTACGACGCGGTCGTCGAACGCGACGTCGCGTACCCACGCCAGCAATGGGAGGACTCCGGGCGCGTCCTCGTGAAGGGTGCCGACGACGCCGGGAAGTCAGACCTCCTGCAGGCCGTCGCGGCGTACGTGACGGCGCTGCGCGAATAATGGAGCGCGCCGGCGACGTCGTCCGTACCGCGCAGAACGTCGCAGTCGTGCGCTGCGAGAGCGACGACCATCCTGACATCGGGGCTGTAGTCGTCGACCAAAACCTCGACGAAGTCGGGCGCGTCGTCGACGTCTTCGGGCCGGTCGAACGCCCCTACCTCTCGGTCACGCCCAACGAGGGCGTCCACCTCCCGGTGCTGGTCGGCCAGACGCTGTACATTCGGTAGGTCGGCGAGTCGCAAAGCCAAAGCACGGGCGGGCCGACTGCCCGGGCATGAAGGATTCGCTGCGCGGCGTCCCGGTGATCGTGGGCGTCGTCGCGCTGTTTCTCGTCGTGCAGTTCGGCGCGCTCGCGCTCCTCGAACCGTTCGAGAGCGCCGGCCTCCAGTCCACCGAGAACCCCCAGAACCCGCTGAACAGCATTTTCTACGTCGCGTTCCTGCTGGTTGCGACGGCTGGTATTCTGCTGGTCATCAAGTACGACCAGCAGTGGATTCTGCGCGGGTTCATCCTGTTCACGAGCGGGTTCATCGCGACGTACGTGTTCGGGGTCGTGCTCCCGACGGTCGAGCTCGCGGGGGTGGACCTCGCGACCTACGGGCCGGCAGTCGCGCTCGTCGTCGCGCTGTACGTCTACCCGGAGTGGTGGGTCATCGACAGCGCGGGCGCCATTCTCGGAATGGGCGCGGCGGCATTGTTCGGAATTAGTTTCGGGATTCTGCCGGCACTCGTCTTGCTGACGGTGCTGGCCGTCTACGACGCCATCAGCGTCTACGGCACCGAGCACATGCTCACGCTCGCGGAAGGCGTGATGGAACTCCGGCTCCCCATCGTGTTGGTTGTGCCGGCGACGCGCGGCTACTCGTTCCTCGAAGAAGCCGACGGCGACGCCGAAGTCGTCGAGGAAGAAGACATCGAGGGTGACGAGGAGAGCGAATCCGAGGAGCGCCAACTCGAAGGCGTCGACGAGGAGGAACGCGAGGCGTACTTCATCGGGCTCGGGGACGCCGTGATGCCGACGATTCTCATCGCAAGCGCGGCACATTTCCTCGACACGCCCGTCGTATTCGGCGTGGAGTTGGTGGCGCTAGCCGCGATTGTCGGGACCCTAATCGGGCTGCTCGTCCTGATGCGGATGGTGTTCGCGGGTCGTGCGCACGCCGGTCTCCCGCTGCTGAACGGTGGCGCTATCGCGGGCTACCTGGTGGGTGCAGTCGCAGCGGGTATCCCACTCGTGGAAGCGCTCGGGCTCGCGCCGTACGTCTAAGCGCGCTGAAGTCGCGACTAGTCGGGGCGAACAGGTGGCGAAACGAAGTCGCGGACCGGGCCACCACACTCCCGCCGAACCGCTCCGCGCAACTCGTCAAGTCACGGGACCCGGTGGTCCCGCTCTCGTACTTCAACCTTCGTCCTACTCGCCGGTGAGCGCCTCGCTCGCGGGCGCGAACTCGATGTCGGTGCCGAGGCCGCGCTCGCTCGCGCGCTCGTAGAGCATGTACGCGGCCGCGGCAGTCTCGATGCCCGTGCCGCCGCTGTCGAAGACGGTCACGTCGTCGGCGGAGACGCGACCGGGCGCGTTCCCGGCGACCACGTCGCCGAGTTCCGCGTGGACGTGGTCCTCCGTGACGACGCCCTCCTCGAGCGCGTGGATGAACGAGCCGGCGTCCTGCGTGACGCGGTCGCGGAGATCGGGGACGTAGACCGCACGTTCGATGGTTTCGGCGTCGAGTTCGTGCTTCTCGGGATGGTACTGTCCCATTGCTGTAACGTGCACGCCGTCCGCGAGGTCCGCGCTGTCGAAGACAGGTTCGCTCGCGTTCGTCGCGGTGACGACGACGTCTGCACCCTCGACGGCCGCGGTACTGGACGAGACAGCCTCGACGGAGATGGCGAGGTCGTCGTCCATCTCTGCGGCGAACGCTTCGCGGTTGGCTTCAGTCGGCGAGAACACGCGCACTTCTTCGAAGTCTCGGACTGTGGCGGTCGCGCGGAGTTGGCCGCGGGCTTGCGCGCCACTTCCGATGACGGCGAGCGTGCTGGCGTCCTCGCGGGCGAGCGCGTCGACGCCGACCGCGCCCGCCGCACCCGTCTTGAACGGGTTCATGCGCGCGCCGTCGACGATGGCGATCGGTTCGCCGGTGTCGGCGTCGAACAGCGGCGTGACGAACCACGCGTCGGCGTCCGCGAAGCCCGCGCTGTACATGTAGCCCCCCATCGCGCCGGTCTCCGGGAGGATGGCAGCGTACGCGGTGAACATGCCGGGCGGGGACTTGTTGAGGAGTTTTGTGCGCGGCTTGGCGGGCGCGCCCTCGCCGCGTTGTCGGTACGCGTCGCGGACAGCGTCGACGTAGTTGGCGGGGTCTGCGAGCCCTGCGACGTCGTCGTCAGAGAGGAACAGCGTCTCGGTCATACGCGCCGTTTCGGCGGTCGCGTAGAAAAGGCTCGTGGGAGTTAGTCTGCGGACTCGTAGCCGGGGTCGGCGTGCCGCTCGGTCACCGACGCGGGGTCGTTGACGAACAGCCCGTGCGCGGTCAGCGCGGTCGCCACGACTGCACCGAGCGTGAGCGCCACGGTGAGGTCGACGCCCACCGCGTAGAGGCCGCCCGCGAGCCCGATCAGCGAGAGCGGGAGCGCCGCGAGCAAGGCGTCGTAGTAACTGCTCATGGTCACCTGGTACGTCTGCGCGCAGCCACATAATAGTTTGGTGCAGGTTTTGCGTATTATCTGCATAAGTTATAGCACTCGGCTGCCGGAGGCCACACGCCTATAACGCTGACAGGCGATTCTGCGCCTGTACACAGTGAACCGGAACGACCGCTCTATCGTCGGACTCGTGGCGCTCGCACACGCCATGGTCCACACGTACGAACTCTCCATCCCGATTCTCATCCCGCTGTGGCTGGATACATTCCCAGTCGGCCAGGGCACCATCGGACTCGTCGTCGCTGCAGGCTACGCGCTGTTCGGCCTCGGCGCGCTCCCCGGCGGCATCCTCTCGGACACCGTCGGCTCGCGCCGGCTCATCGCGGGCTGCCTGTTCGGGATGGCCGCGTCGTTCGCCCTACTGTCGGTCGCGCCCTCCATCCTCGTCGTCGCGCTCGCGCTCGTCTGCTGGGGGGTCGCCGCCAGCGTCTACCACCCCTCCGGGCTGTCACTCATCTCCACGGGCGTCGAGGACCGCGGCGACGCCTTCGCGTACCACGGCATCGCCGGCAACGTCGGCACCGCCGCCGGCCCGCTCGCGGTCACGCTTCTGTTGCTCGTAGCGGACTGGCGGGTCGTCACCGCGCTGCTCGCCGTGCCCGCCGTCGTCGCGGGACTCGTCGCCCTCCGCGTGCGTTTCGACGAACACGCTGCCGTCGCCGCTACCGACGGCGGCGACTCGAAAGCCAGCGTCGGCATCTCCTCGGTGAGCGAGTTCCTCGCCGAATCGAAACTCCTGCTCGCCGGACCGTTCGTCGCCGTCTTCGTCATCGTCATGCTGAGCGGGCTTTACTACCGGGGTATCCTCACGTTCCTCCCCGACCTGCTCTCCGAGCTGCCCGCGTTCGCACCCGTCCAGTTCGCCGGCCGCGAACTCGAGCCGTACCGCTACGCGTACGCCGGCCTGCTGATGGTCGGCGTCACCGGGCAGTACGCCGGCGGGAAACTCACCGAGCGCATCCCGACCGAGCGCGGCATCGGCATCACGTTCGCCGCGCTCGCGGTACTCGCCGTCGTCTTCCTCCCGGCCGCGAACGCCGGACTCCTGCCGCTGCTGGTGGTCGGCGCACTCCTCGGGTTCACGCTGTTCGTCATCCAGCCGATGTACCAGGCGACCGTCGCCCAGTACACGCCCTCGGGGACGCGCGGGCTCTCCTACGGCTACACCTACCTCGGCGTGTTCGGCGTCGGCTCCGCCGGCTCCGCGATGGCGGGGAGCATCCTCGAATACTCGAACGCGACCGTGCTGTTCGGCGTGCTCGCGGTGCTCGCGCTCGGCGGTGCGAGCATTGCAGCCGTGCTCGCCGCCCGGTAGCGGCTCCTTCTAGCTACGGTAGTCGACGATTACGAGCGTGAGGAATCGCGCGACGGTGAGCGCTATCGTGCCGAATACGAGCGCGACGACGAAGAACTGGGGGTCGGCGTTCCCCGGGAAGAACGGTGTGCCGCGCAGCAGTTGCGCGAGGAAGTCTGCGCCCAGCCACGACGCCGCGCCGTACAGCAGCGCGGCGCGCGTGGACTCGCGGACGCTGGCGTCGTAGCCGCCCGCGAACGGCGCGACGACCACCCAGCCGACGACGAACGGCACGAGCACGCCGGCGTACCGCTGCGGCGTCAGTGAGCCGTGCGAGAGCGTCCCCACGAGCACGAACGCGAAGATGGCCAGCAGGTCACCCGGCAGGAATCGAACGACTGCGCGCGGGTCGGCGTCGTAGAGGTCCATATCGGAGCCTTCGGAACGAGGGACTATGTTGGTCCCGGTTCGACGCCGACGACGGTGTACGCGAACCCGCGGTTGAGCACGCGAGCGTCCAGTCCTTTCTTCTCCATCCGCGCGGCGAGGTCGACGGGCGCGTCGAACGACGAGTGGAACGCGACGGCGTGCTCGGCAGCGACAAGCAGGCGGCCTCGCAGCGTCTCTGAATTGAAGTCGCGGACGACGAGCACGCCACCGGGTCGAAGAACGCGCTTTGCTTCCGCAAGCGCACCGTCTCGGTCGGGGAAGTGGTGGAGCGCGTCCACGATAGTAATCGCGTCCACGCTGTCGTCGCGGTACGGGAGTGCGGCAGCGTCGCCGCGAACTGCTGGCAGTCCGCTCTCGCGGGCTTCCGCCAGCATCCGAGCGCTGGCGTCGACGACCGTGACGTCCCGGCCTGCGACCTCGGTGGTGTCCCGAGCGAGCGCACGAGCCGCGCGCCCCGTGCCACCGCCGACGTCGAGCACGCGCTCGACCGAGCGTTCGGCCGCCGCCAGCCCTGCTACGAGGTCGCCGCGGTCCGCGGCCGGCATCACGAGGTCGTACACCGGCGCGAACCACTCGAAGTACTGGACGTCGTGCATACACCTTCCTTCGGCCCGCAGGCACGCAACTCTTTGCCCTCGCCATCCAACCGACGGGCGTGCAGTACGCGGTACTCGGTGGTCCCGACGACGGCCCGACGCTCCGCCTCGACTGGCGGGCGTTCAGCTACGCCGGGAAGTTCGTGATGTCGAACACCGGGAAAGCGATAGCGTTCGAGGGCGCGCCGCTGGCCGAGCGCACGAACTGGCCGCCGGCGGCCCGCGACGCCGACGACCCGGTTGCGGATATTGTGGGTGCTGTCTCGTTCAACGACGACCGCACCGACTCCGGGACGGCGTGGCTGCGGTACGTCACGGTGCGCGAGGACCGCCGCGGCGACAGCATCGGAGCGCGCCTCTGCGCGTTCGCGGCCGACCACCTGCTTGCTGACCACGAGCGCGTTAAGATTGCGGTGAACAACCCGTTGGCGTACGAAGCGCTCCACAAGGCCGGGTTCGGGTTCACGGGCGAGGAAACCGGCATCGCGGAGTTAGTGTTGGAGCGTCCCTGCGCGGACCGCGCGGCGCGCTATCAGGACGGCCTCGACGTCTACCGCGAACGCGACCTATCCGAGGAGGAAGCGGCGTTTCTCGACCGGAAGGCTGGCAGCGGGCCGCCCGCGCGAATCGACTCGTAACTTTTTCCGGGTCCGGCTCGGATCCCAACTCGTGACGCTGCTCTCGACGGCCCTGCTTGCGCTCGGTGCAGTCCACCTCGCTGCTAGGATTCCACTGCTGCTCGCGCCCGGATTCGTGCGTACCAGCCTCCCGGAGCGGTACGCCGAGGCGGTCGGCAACCGCGGCGAGTGGCGTGGCTTCGGTGTGGGTGTGACCAGTATCGGCATCTCCTTGCTCCTCGTTGGGAACGGCATCGCGTCGTAGCTCAACCGTTAAATCCGGGGGCCGCCTACGGGCGCGTAATGGGTAACGCGGACCTCCGGCAGCTCGCGGTCATCGAGGAGGTCCCCTTCGACGAATTGGAGGGGGACGTGGTGGCCGTGGACGCGCACAACTGGCTGTACAAGTACCTCACGACGACGGTCCAGTGGACCAGCGAGAGCATCTACACGACCAGCGAGGGCATCGAGGTCGCGAACCTGGTGGGCATCGTGCAGGGCCTGCCGAAGTTCTTCGAGCACGACCTCACGCCGATTTTCATCTGGGACGGCGGCGTCACGGAACTCAAAGACGAGGAGGTCGAGGCACGCCGCGAGCAGCGCGAGCGCTACGAGGAGGAACTCGAAGAAGCACGCGAAGCGGGCGAGGCAATCGAGGCCGCACGCCTGGAAGCCCGCACGCAGCGCCTCACGGAGACCATCCACGAGACCTCCCGGGAACTCCTGGACCTGCTGGACGTGCCGCAGGTCGAGGCGCCCGCGGAGGGTGAGGCGCAGGCAGCGCACATGGCGCGCGTGGACGACGACGTCGACTACGCGGGCAGCGACGACTACGACTGCCTGTTGCTCGGCGCGCCCGTGACGCTCCGGCAACTCACGAGCAAGGGTGCGCCCGAGCGAATGGACTTCGAAGCGACGCTCGACGAGCACGACCTGACGTGGGAGCAACTCGTGGACGTCGGCATCCTCTGTGGCACGGACTTCAACGAGGGCATCACGGGCTTCGGTCCGAAGACCGCGCTGAAGGCCATCCACGAGCACGGCGACCTCTGGAGTGTCCTCGATGCCGAGGGTGAGCACATCGAGTACGCCGACCGCATCCGCGAGATGTTCTTGAACCCGGACGTCACCGACGACTACGACCTCAATCTGGAGCCGTCGCCGGACATCGACGCAGCGCGTGAGTACGTAATCGAGGAGTGGGAGGTCGACGCTGCGGAACTTGAACGTGGGTTCTCCCGCATCGAGGACAGCGTCGTCCAGACCGGGCTCGACCAGTGGACCTGACGCCGGGACCCACGGGCTTTTCTCGCCGGCTCACCGAATAGAGAGTATGGACCTGACGTTCGCGGATATCGAAGCCATCATCGAGGACGAGATTCCGGACGCCGAGGCGACTATCTCGCGGATGCGCGGCGAGCACGACGACGACCACCTCGCGGCAACCGTCGTCTCGCCCGCCTTCGAGGGCAAGCGCCTCGTCCAGCAACACCAGCTCGTCTACGATGCCCTCGACGAACACATGACTGAGGAGATTCACGCACTGGAGTTGTCGACGTACACGCCCGAGGAGTACGAAGAGCACGCACAGTAGCGGTGTCTCGTTCGAGCCCCGTCGAGCGGATGCGAAGGAATTAGTGGGGCGTCTACGAATCACTCACTCGACTATGAGTACTGATTCTGGCGACCTCGCGGCCGAGTACCTCCCGAAGCTCCGACGGAACCTCGAGGACGTCGTCCTCGACTTCTGGCTCCCGCGGTGTCTCGACGAAGAGCACGGCGGATACCTCCTGAGTTTCGACGAGACCGGCGACTTCGCGGGCAACGACGACAAGATGATCGTGACTCAGTCCCGGATGCTGTGGCTGTTCTCCCGGCTTTCTCGGGCGGACGTCGTCGACGGCGACTACCTCGACGAGGCCGAATTGGGCTTTGAATTCCTGCGGACGGAGATGTGGGACGGCAACCACGGCGGGTTCTACTGGGAAGTCGACCGCACAGGCAACGTTCAGAAACCCCGCAAGCACCTCTACGGGCAGTCGTTCGCGCTCTACGGACTCTCGGAGTACTACCGCGCGACCGGCGATGACGCCGCCCGGGACCTCGCCGTCGAGCTCTTCGAGACTATCGACGACGCGGCCAAAGACCACGCCAACGGCGGCTACCACGAGTACTTCGAGCCCAACTGGGAGCAGGTTACGACGGGAACGACGTACCTTGCGAACATCGAACCCGACTGGTCGCCTAAGGAGTCAGGGGAAGCGGTCCTCGATCCGACACTGAAGCTCATGAACACACACCTCCACCTCATGGAGGCGTTCACGACGTTCTACCGCGCCACTGGCCACGACACCGCCCGCGAGCGCCTCCACGAGCTGCTGGACGTGCTCACGAACACGGTTGTCCGCAAGGACCTGACGGCGTGCACGGACAAGTACGATCCCGACTGGACGCCGCGGCTCGACGACGAGGACTTCCGCGTGGTCTCGTACGGCCACGACCTCGAGAACGTCTGGCTGACGATGCAGGCCGCCGACGCGCTGGACGTCTCTCCGCGGCTGTTCGTCGACCTCTACGAGTCTCTCTTCGAGTTCTCACTGGAGCACGGCTACGACGACGAACACGGCGGCTTCTACTTCTTCGGCCCGCTAGATGGGGACGCGACCAACCGCGTCAAGGCGTGGTGGGTGCAGGCAGAGTGCATGACTGCCGCACTGCGCATGTACGCGGCGACCGGCAAGGAGACCTACCGGGATGTCTTCGCGGAGACGTACGACTTCGTCGAAGAGTATCACGTCGACGACGAGCACGGTGAGTGGCACTCTGGCGTCGACGATGACCGGCAGCCGCTGGGTCGGAAGGGCGCGATGTACAAGGGCGCGTACCACAACGGTCGCGCGCTCGTGGAGTGCATCGAGACGCTGGAGTCGCTGTAGGAGTTACGCCGCGTCCACGACGTCGGGGATGGCGCGGCTGACGCCGCGACTCCAGAATGCGATGGTCACGACCTCCGCGTAGAACGCGACGAAGAATCCGACGGCGAACGGTGTCGTGGCGCGCGCGACGATAAGCAGAAGACTCCCCACGACGACGCCGACGAGGACGTCGTAGAAGTAGCCGCCGTGGGCGGCTGCGCGACGGAGTACGTCGAGGTCGATCGCTGCTCGGAGTCTGCCGGTCGCGAGGTAGTTTGCGAGCGCGGCCGGCAGCAGGTAGACGAACGCGACTGCCAACAGTAGTGACGTCGTCGACCCGAGTGCGAAACCCAGCGAGACCGTGAACGGGATCTCGCCGGCGGGGAGCGAGAACTGAGTCGCGCCCGCGACGGTCACCAGCAGCGTCACCGCTGCCGGGAGGAGAAACGCGGCGACGACAACCGTGCCGCCGACGCCAAGGCGGAGAATCTCACGGATGTTCCCGAGCGGCGGCAGCGCGTCGAAGCGCTCGTCGGCGTCCCTGCCTGCGGTCTCACGAAGGACGACGAGCAGGTACCCGAGCACGACGACCAGCGGCGCTACCGGAACGTAGACACTGAGGAGGTGGAGTGCGCCGCCGGCGAGCAGCGTGTCGAAGCCGCGCTCGCCGCGGAACGGGTACGCGAAGGGAGCCGGTACCATTAGCGTGTGTCGGGAACCGCTCGCGACGCAAGGGCGTTCCGGGACGCGAGCGGCGAGTCTACAGGACGGGGTCGACGTCCTCGACGGTGTCCAGCGACCGATTCAGCACGGCGTCGCCGGTGTCGGCGTCGAAGAAGTGGACGGCCTCCGGTGGGAACCGGACGACGACCGTGTCGCCTTCGTCGACGCGACGCAGGCCGCCGATGGTCGCGGTGAATGTCTCGGGTTCGTCGCGGTCGGCGTCGAAGGTCATGTGGACGTAGTTCTCGTCGCCCTTCGGCTCGACAACGTCGACGGTCACCTCGTAGGTGTGGCTGTCGTCGAGGTCGGCGCCGACTTCGACGTCCTCGGGTCGGATGCCGAAGACGACGCGGTCGTCGTTGACGGCGTCGCGGTGGCGCTCCGCGAGCGCGTACTCGAAGTGCTCGGCAACCAGTCGGTCGCCGTCGACGCGCGTCTCGTAGGTGTTCATCGACGGTTCGCCGATGAACTCTGCGACGAAGAGGTTCGACGGCTCGTGGTAGCACTCAAGCGGCGTGCCGACCTGCTGGAGTTCGCCGTCGTCGAGGATGGCGATACGGTCGCCCATCGTCATCGCCTCCGTCTGGTCGTGGGTGACGTAGATGGTGGTCACGTCGAGGTCTTCTTGGAGGCGCTGCAGTTCCGTGCGCATTTGCGCGCGGAGCTTCGCGTCGAGGTTCGCCAGCGGCTCGTCCATGAGGAACGCCGCGGGGTTGCGGACGATGGCGCGGCCGAGCGCCACGCGCTGTTGCTGGCCGCCGGAGAGCTCGCCGGGTTTGCGGTCCAGCAGCTCCGCGATGCCCATCATCTCCGCGGTCTCCGTGACGCGCTCGCGGATGTCCTCGTCCGGGAGGTCCGTCGACTCTTCGAGGCCGAAGGACATGTTCTCCCGGACGGTCATGTGGGGGTACAGCGCGTACGACTGGAACACCATCGCAGTGTCCCGTTCCTGCGGACGCTTGTCGTTGATGACCTCACCGCCGAGCCGGATGGCGCCGTCGGTAATGGTCTCCAGACCTGCGATGGTCCGCAGCGTCGTCGATTTGCCGCAGCCGGATGGCCCAACGAGCACGAGGAATTCGCCGTCCTCGATGTCGATGGATACGTCGTCGACTGCGACGATTTCGTCGCCTCCGTCGTCGAACGTCTTCGTGATGTGGTCGAGTTGTAGTTCTGCCATGTTAAGCACCTCCGCCAGCGACACCCTCGGCGAACTGTTCGCCGAAGAAGATGTACACGAGCAGGGTCGGGAGCGCGGTAATGAACGCGCCCGCCATCTGTAGGTTGTACTGGCTCACCATCGACCCCTGGAGCGAGGTCAGGGAAATCGTCACAACGTCGTTGCTCGGCTGCTGGATGAGCACGAGCGCGAACAGCAGGTCGTTCCAGATGTTCGTGAATTGGTAGATGAGAGCGACGGCGAACATCGGAATCGACAGCGGCAGGATGATCCGCCGGTAGATTTTCGCGATGCTGGCGCCGTCCAGTCGCGCGGCCTCCAGCATCGAGTCATCCAGCGACTTGTAGTGCGCGCGGAACAGCAGCGTCGTAATCGGGACGCCGTACGCAGTGTGCGTGACCGCGAGCGCGACCAGCCCCGAGCGGTCCGCGACCGGCGGCAGCCACGCGAAAACCGACGCCAAGTCGACGATGGACCAGAACCGGGACAGCGGCACGAGCACGGACTGGTAGGGGATGAAGATGCCCGCAACTAGCAACACGAGCACGAACGCCTGTCCGCGCCAGTTCGTGTTCGTCAGCCCGTACGCGACGAGACTGCCGAACGTCGCGGACAAGAGCGTCGCGGGAATCGTGAACAGGAGGCTGTTCACGAGGCCGCCCTGGAGGCGTTCGAACGCCTGCCCCCACGCGTCAAGCGTGAACGTCGATGGCGTCGGCGGGACCACCGGCGACGTCTGGAAGAACCCGGTCTGGGTCTTGAACGCCGTCATGATAGCGCTCTCAAGCGGCGAGAGGTAGAACGCGACCAGTAGGCCAAGCGCCGCATACAGGCCGACGCGATTCCACGCGACAGCGGAGTCGGATTGTCCGGTAGTCATCAGAGTTCACCTCGCTTGAACTGCAGGTAGAGGTACGGTGCGATGACCCCGAGCGCGAGCGCGAACAGAATCATCGCGATCGCAGAGCCGTACGCCCAGTTGGTGGTGCCGAACGACTCGCGGTACATCATCATCGCGAGGATGTCTGCCGAGGGCCCGGGCCGGGTCCCGAACATCACGTACAGGAAGTCGAATGCCTTCAGCGCGAACACCATCAGCACCACGGCAGCGCTGGTGGTCGACGCCCGCAACTGGGGGACGATGATCCGCCAATACATCTTCAGGAGGCCGGCGCCGTCAACTTTCGCGGCCTCGTACTGGTCGGACGGAATTGCGCGCAGGCCGGCGAGGTAGACGACCATCGCGTAGCCGCTGAACTGCCAGACGAGCGCGAACATCACCGCGAACAGCTTGAACTGCGGGTCGCTGATCCACTGCTGGGTGAGCGACCCGAGGCCAATCGTTCTGAGCCCCTGGTTTATCAGCCCCGACTGGGGGTTGTACATCCACGCCCAGAAGATGGCCGTCACGACGAACGACAGGCTCATCGGCAGGAGGTAGATGGTGCGGAACGTGTTCTCGAAGCGGATGTCGCGGTCGACGAGAATCGCCAGCAAGAGACCGACTGCCAGCGCCGCGACCGTGAACACGACGAGCAGGACGAACGTGTTCCGGAGCGCCCAGTACTCTTGGGGGCCGGAGAGCAGTCCGCCCGCGAACACGCCCTCGAAGAACCTCGTGTACATCTCGAAGTCGAAGGACTCGTACGTGGGCTGGCGGAGTCCCCGCCAGTCGGTCAGCGAGATGAGGAAGTTCCAGCCGATGGCGCCGTAGACGAACAGGCCGACGAGCAGCGTCGCCGGTAGCCAGAACGGCAGCGACTGCGCGAACTCGCTGTCGAGCAGCCGGCGGAACTGCGAGGACTCGCCGGTGGTGGCGGCGTCACTGGTCGTTCCGCCGTCCGTGCGGACGTCTCCTCGGGTCTCCCCTGGGTCGTCCTCTTCGGTCACGCCGAGCGATTGCAAAATACGGGAACGCATTTCGTTGTCTAGAACGCGTTCGTGAGGCCGTTGTAGGCGTTGTCGACGTTCCAGCTACCGTTGAACGAGGAGAACACGCCCTCGATGTTGCTCTTGACTTCCGGCGTGACGCCCGTCCCGTGAGCGATGGACGGCGGCTGTGCGTCGGAGTTATTGAAGTCCTCGCGCTGCGTGGTGAGGAACGGTCCGAACTCGTCGTTCGGGACGTCCGTGCGCGGCGGAATCGAGCCCTTGATGGGATTGAACCGCTCCTGCCCGTCGACGGAGCCGCAGTAGCTGAGCCACTTCTCGGTCGCCTCCGGGGACGGGTTCGACGTTGGCATCACGAACGAGTCCGTGACGACGTGGTAGACGCTGTCGGTGCCGGGGAACGGCACGTAGTCCCAGTCGGACTCGTACTCGAAGTCCTCGGCGGCCTGGTACTGGCCGGCTGCCCAGTCGCCCTGGTGGAGGAACGCGGCGTTGCCCTGGATGACGCCGTTGTTCGCCTGGTCCCAGGCGACGGAGCCGGCGTCCTCGTTGAAGTACTCGCTGTAGTCGGCGACCAGCTGGAGGGACTCGCGGACGACGTCCTCGTTGGCGGCGACGTTGCCGGCGAGGATGTCGTTGTACGTGTCGACGCCCGCGGCACCGATGAGGACGCTTTCCCAGAGCTGGAGGGTCGACCACGGCGCCTGCGTCTGGTGTGCCATCGGCGTGGCGTCCGTCTCGGCGTCGATGGTCTCCATCGCGGAGAGGACGTCGGCCGGCGTGCTCAGGCTGGACGGGTCGACGCCCGCAGACTCGACGACCTCGACGTTGTAGAAGAGGTTGTTGAGCCGGTGGATGTTCAGCGGGACGGCGACGTAGTTGCCGGCCGGCTGGGACATCTGCTTGACGCCGTCGAGGTAGGCGTCGCGCATCTCCTGATCCCAGACGCTGTCGCCGATGTCCTCGAGGACTTCGGACTCCGTGTACGTGTTCAGCGCCTTGCCCGGCCAGATCTGGAACGTGCTCGGCGGGTTGTTGTTCAGGATGCGGCTCTGAATTTCGGTGTCGAGCGCGCTCCCTGCGCCGCCGGGTGCGGCATTGTTTGTCACGGTGACTTCGGGATACTCTTCCTCGAACCCTTCGACGAGGGCTTCGAGGGCGTCGGCTTCCCCGCCTGCGGTCCACCAGTGGACGATTTCGAGCTCCTGGCTGCCCGAGGAAGTCGTCGTTCCACCGGCTTCGGTCGTGCCGTCGCCGCCACTGTCGCCGTCTCCGCCGCCGCCGAGACAGCCAGCCATAGTGAGCACAGCGCCCGTTGCGCCGGCACCCTGCAGGTATCGTCGTCGCGTGAGGTTGTTATTGGAAGTCATGATTTACCGTGTGCGAAACCTAACCAAGCCATTCGTAGCGCTCCACTTAATTGTTGCTAATATTTTATCCAAAACCGAGTAAGGTTCAACACTAGCACGGTCTCGTCCACCGTGAGAGGTCGTTTACCCCCCAGATACGTGAGTCTCACGGTCTGTCACGAACGTTGTCGGTACTCGCCGCACGACGCACTCGTCGCGCTCGACGCGGTGATAGTCGTCGTCAAACGATTCGTCTACTTCTGGTAGGTCCACGCTCTGTCCTTCTTATCCGAGAGGAGGTGTCGGGGTAGTGTTGCCACGAAGACCTGCGTCGTCGTCGTGCTGTCCGGAACCGATTCGGTGGGTTTTACGCGCCACCACTTCGTCCCCCCGAGTATGGGAGACGACTACCGAACCGAACGCGACAGTCTCGGCGAAATCGAAGTTCCCGCGGACGCCTACTGGGGCGCACAGACCCAACGCGCCGTCGAGAACTTCCCCATCTCGGACAGCACGTTCGGGCGGCGCTTCGTGCGCGCGCTCGGTGTCGTGAAGAAGGCCGCCGCGCAAGCGAACAACGACCTCGGTTTGGTCGACGACGAGAAAGCCGACGCTATCGTCGAGGCCGCCGACGAAGTCATCGAGGGCGAGCACGACGACCAGTTCCCCGTCGACGTCTTCCAGACCGGGAGCGGAACGTCCTCGAACATGAACGCCAACGAGGTCATCGCGAACCGCGCCGCCGAGATTCTCGGCGAAGAGGTCGGCGCGCGCGTCGTCCACCCCAACGACCACGTCAACTACGGCCAGTCCAGCAACGACGTCATCCCGACCGCGATGCACGTCGCCGCCCTGGAAGCCGTCGAGAAGGACGTCGAACCCGCGCTCGAACTGCTTGCGGACGCGCTCGACCAGAAGGCCGACGAGTTCGACGGCGTCGTCAAGACCGGCCGCACGCACCTCCAGGACGCTACGCCCGTGCGCCTCGGCCAGGAGTTCGGCGGCTACCGGACGCAGGTTGAGAAGGGCATCGAGCGCGTGCGAGACGTGAAAGCCCACCTCTCGGAGCTCGCGCTCGGCGGCACCGCGGTCGGCACCGGGCTCAACACGCATCCCGAGTTCCCCGAGAAGGCTGCCGCGTACATCTCGGAGGAGACCGGCGTCTCCTTCCGCGAAGCGGACGACCACTTCGAGGCCCAGGCCGCCCACGACGCGATGAACGAGGCCCACGGCGCGCTCCGCACGGTCGCGGGCTCGCTGAACAAGATTGCCAACGACCTCCGCCTGCTCGCTTCCGGGCCGCGCAACGGCCTCGGGGAGATCGAGCAGCCCGAGAACCAGCCCGGCTCCTCGATTATGCCCGGGAAAATCAACCCCGTGGTGGCTGAAGCCGTCAATCAGGTCCACAAGCAGGTCGTCGGCAACGACGCCGCCGTGAACGCAGGCGCCGTCGAGGGTCAGCTCGACCTCAACCTCTACAAGCCCGTGTTGGCGCACAACTTCCTCGAGTCCTCGAAGGTCATCGCGAACGCCAGCGTCGCGTTCGCGGAGAAATTCGTGGCGAAACTCGAAGCCAACGAGGAGTACTGCGAGGAGCAGGTCGAGCGCTCGATGGCGCTGGCGACCGCGCTCAACCCCGCTATCGGCTACGACAAGGCCAGCGAGGTTGCGAAGGCCGCGCTCAAGGAGGGTAAGTCCGTCAAGGAGGTCGTCGTCGAGAAGGGGTACCTCTCCGAGTCGGAAGCCGAGGACGTCCTCGACCCCGAGAAGATGACCCACCGCGGCATCCTCTCGGGCGACGACTGACAACACAGGACGGCAAGTAGTCGAGCACAGTATTTTTGCGGCGCGTCGGACGGCGCTCGCAGTTAGACGTCGAGCCGCTGCGATAGTTCGTCGCCGATACGTTTCATGCCGTAATCTCTGGGGTGGAGCAGGTCCGCGGCCAGCCCGGAGAGTGGCAGTAGTTCGGGGCCCTCGACGAGCGAGAGGTTGTCGTGGGGTGAGTCCTCGACGATGGAGCGCAACGTCTCTCGGTACGCTGTGGCGTGTTCGGCGTCGCCTGATTCGGTCACGTCGTCGCAGTACGGGAACAGCGTCACGCACGTAATCGGCTTCTCTGGATGGGCGGCCGCGATGGTGTTGACGAAGTCGTCGTCGCGTTCGTGGAACTCCTCGGGTGAGAAGCCACCGGAGGCCGCCATGTTCACCGAGATGGCGAGTGTCGCGACGTCCCAGTCGTCGCGGGCGGCGATGTGTTCGGCCATCGCGCCCTCGCAGTACGCGGACCCGGAGCAGCCGAGGTTCAGCGCGTCGACCCCGCAGTTGCGTGCGACGGGCGTGACGTAGTCCGTGTGTGGGACCGACGCCGCGGCGCCCTCGGTAATCGACGTCCCGTACGCGAGATATCGTTGGTCGGGAAGTTCGTCGGCGGTGGGCTGCCGGCAGTCGCTGGTGACGTCGTGGACAGCGATGGCCTGGTGGCGGTCGAATTGGATGCGGCAGACGCGCGGGTCGAACCGGCCGGTCTCGTCGGACGTGAGTTCTCGGAGGCGCTCGGGCACGCGGAACGTCAGCGTCTCGGGGTCGGTGCCGACTTCGGTCGGCTCCCACGGCTGGAACTCCCCCAGAACATGTGAATCTCGGCCGGTTCGGACGCGGACAGCGTCACCTCGACTTCGGCGTCGTCGGTGTGCAGGACGAATCTGACCTCACTGCCGGTCGGGTGGCCCACGCGGTCGCGGGCCATGTCGTTCAAGCCGTCGCTCACTGCGGTCGGAACGCGGCAGAATCGGTCGCCGCCGTCGGCCCACTCCGCTGAGACCGTCTCCGCGACGTTGTACAGCGAGACTGACGGAAACTTCGCTACCTCCATGTCCTCCTCGTCTGGAGTGGGTCACGTGAGTGTGTCGGAGTCCTGTCTCGTCGATTCAGCCCGCCCACCTTCTTGTACCCGCGTTTCGATGATCGACGCATGGAACGACTCGACTCCCGCGTCCGCCTCATCTGGTTCCTCCGCGTGTTCGTCGGTTCCCTTGTCGCTGGCGTCATCGCAGCCATCGTGACGGGATTCGTCGACAGCGTGACCGTCTCACCCCTCCTCGTCGGCGGCAGCGTGTTCGCTGTCCTCCTCGTGCTCGGCGCCATCCACGTCGTCCTCAGGTACCGAGCGTGGCGCTTCGAGGTCCGCGAAGACACCCTCTACATCGAGCGCGGCGTGCTCGTGAACGTCCGCACGGTCGTCCCGTTCGTGCGCGTCCAGCACGTCGACGCCCGCCGCGGCCCAATCGAGCGCGCGCTCGGGCTGAGTAGCGTCGTTGTCTACACGGCTGGGTCCCGTGGGGCGGACGTCTCGATTCCGGGACTAGTCGCCGACCGCGCCGACGATGTCCAGGAGACGCTGCGGCGCCTGGCAATCGAGAGCGAGCCCGAAACCGGCGACGCCGGGGATGCAGTGTGAAACTCCATCCGCTGTCGATTCCCGTCCGCGTCGTCTCGCGCGCCGTCGGCATTGTGTGGGCGTTCATCTTCGCGGGCTTCGCGCTCGCGGGCGGCGACCCGCTGTTGCTCAGCGGCGTCGTCGTGCTCGCGGTCGTCGTGCTTGCGGGGCTTGCGGGCTACGAGGTGGCGTACTACCGGCGTTTCGACTACGAACTCACCGACGAAAGCCTCGACATCTCCTCGGGGGTATTCTCGCGGCGCGACCGAGAGATTCCGCTGCGCCGCGTGCAGAACGTCGACGTGACGCGGTCGTTCGTCGCACGCCTGCTCGGCATCGCGGTCGTCGACGTGGAGACGGCGGGCGGCGGCGGCACCGAGGCGAACCTGCGGTTCGTTGGCGGTGAGGAAGCCGACCGTCTGCAGGAAGCGATTCGGGCGAAGCGCGCTGCGCTCCAGCGCGAGGAGGGCGAGGAGGCCGAAACCGAGGAAGCGGAAGCCGCGGCGTCGGCGGGCGGCGAGACACTGTTCGAGCTCTCGGACCGCGACCTCGTGCTGTACGGCGCGCTCTCGTTCGACCCGCGGCTGGCGTCCGGCGTGGTCGCGCTCGCGACATTCCTCGCGCCCACGTTCGGTGACCGCATCTCGCTGTCCGGACTCGGCATCGCCGCTATCGTCGGGTTCGCTGTCGTCGCCGCGCTCGCGCTGTGGGCGGCATCGGCGGTCGCGCGCATCGTCCAGTTCTACGGCTTCCGGCTGCGTCGGGTCGGCGACGACCTGCGCTACGAGCGCGGCTTGCTCTCGCGGCACGACGGCACCATTCCGCTATCGAAGCTCCAGACGGTCGCCGTCGAGGAGAACGTCCTGATGCGGCGCTTCGGCTTCGCGTCGCTGGCCGTCGAGACCGCTGGCTACGCGCCCGGTAGTCAGCCCAGCGGCGGCTCGGAAGCAGCCATCCCGATTGCGCCCCGCGAAGACGTGCTTTCGCTGGCGCAGACGCTCGAACCGTTCCACGACTTCGAGGTCGAACGGCCGCCCGAGCGCGCTCGCAAGCGCTACGTCCGTCGGTACCTGCTCGTGGGCCTCGCGGTGGTCGCCACAGGGTTCCTCGTCGACCAGTTCCTCACGAGCGTCCCGTGGTACGCGGCTGGCGTGTTGCTCCTGCTGGCATGGCCCGCCGCACGGCTCACGCACCGCCACCGCGGCTACGAAGTCGGCCCGGACCACGTCGTTACGCAGGGCGGGTTCTGGAACCGCAGCACGCGCATCGTGCCCTACCGCCGCATTCAGACGGTCATCCGACGGCAGACGGTCTTCCAGCAGCGCTGGCGGCTCGCGACGGTTATCTTCGACACCGCCGGTTCCCGCTCGATATCGGCGGGTGACGCCGCGGCGCTGGACCGCGACGAGGACGACGCCGACAGCATCGCGGTGGCTGTCCGCGACCGCGTCCTCGACGTCATCTACGAGCGCGACCGGAAGTAGTCGGGACGACAGACTGAACGGTTTTTTATCGTTCGCCCGCACACGACCACGTAATGACCGAGTTCGACTATGACGAGCTGGGACTCGTCGCCGGGCTGGAAATCCACCAGCAACTGGACACGGCGACGAAGCTGTTCTGCGAGTGCCCGACGGAACTCCGCGAGCCCGAGGAGGCCGAGCGTACGTTCACGCGCTACCTCCACCCAACGCGCTCCGAATTGGGCGAAATCGACGAGGCCGCCCTCGAAGAGAGCAAGGTCGAACGGGAGTTCGAGTACCTCGCGTACGACACGACGTGCCTCGTCGAGGAAGACGACGAACCACCCCACCGCCTCGACGAGGAAGCTCTTGGCACGGCACTGGAAATCACGCAACTGCTGGACATGGACCCGGTCGACCGCGCGCACGTGATGCGGAAGGTCGTCATCGACGGGTCGAACACTTCTGGGTTCCAGCGGTCAACGCTCCTCGCCCACGACGGCGAAATCGAGACCAGCGAGGGTAGCGTCGGCATCGAGGACCTGATGCTCGAAGAAGAGTCCGCCCAGCGCGTGGAGGAACGCGAGGGCGGCGTGCAGTTCTCGCTGGACCGCCTCGGCATTCCGCTCGTTGAGATTGGCACGAAGCCGGACATCTCGACGCCCGAGCAGGCACTGGAGGCCGCCGAGCGCATCGGGATGTTGCTGCGCTCGACGGGGAAGGTCAAGCGCGGGCTCGGGACGATTCGCCAGGACGTCAACGTCTCCATCGCGGAGGGCGCGCGCGTGGAGATGAAGGGCGTTCAGAGCCTCGGCGACATCGACGACCTGGTGCGCGAGGAGGTCCGTCGACAGGTCGAACTCGTGGACATCGCCGACGAACTCCAAGATAGAGACCCCAGCGTCGGCGATACGCAGGACGTCTCCGACGTCTTCGCCGAGACGGGATCGGGCGTCATTCGGGGCGCGCTAGATGCTGACGGCGTCGTCTATGCGGTTCCCTTGTACGGCTTCGACGGGCTGGTCGGCCGCGAAGTCCAGGAAGACCGCCGGCTCGGCACGGAGTTCTCCGACCACGCCAAGCGCCACGGCGCGGGCGGCATCTTCCACACGGACGAACTGCCGGCGTACGGCGTCACCGAGGACGAAGTCGAAGCGCTCCGGGAGGCAGTCGGCGCGGACGAGAACGACGCGGTCGCCATCGTCGCGGACGAGCCGTCGGTGGCGACGGGCGCTATCGATGCGGTTGCGGAGCGTGCGGAGACGGCCATTGAGGGTGTCCCGGAGGAGACCCGTGGTGCGAACGACGATGGCACGTCGGAGTACCTGCGGCCGCTGCCGGGCGCGGCGCGGATGTACCCCGAGACGGACGTGCCGCCCGTCGACCCGGATCCATCGGAGGTCGAACCGCCGGAGCTGTTGACCGAAAAGGTCGAGCGGTACCAGGAGGACTACGACCTCGATGCGGGGCTCGCCGAGCAGGTTGCGTACGGCCGGCGGTGGCCGCTGTTTGAGGAGCGCGTCGAGGCCGGCGTGGATGCGACGCTCGCTGCGCAGACGCTGGAGTCGACCGTGACGGAGTTGCGCCGCGACGACGTCCCCGTCGAGAATCTCACCGACGACCACTTCCGCGGCGTGCTCGATCTTGTGGCGGAGGGCGAACTCGCCCAGGAAGGGGTTCCGGAGCTGCTGGCGGCGCTGGCCGAGCAGCCCGACCGGGAAGCCGCCGACCTCGCGGAGGATCTCGGGCTCGGCTCCGCGGGTGAGGACGAAGTCCGCGAGGCGGTCGTGGAGGTTGTCGAGCGGAACAGCGACCAGGTCGAAGCGGAAGGGATGGGCGCGTTCTCCGGGCTGATGGGCGAGTGCATGGGGGCGCTCCGCGGGAAGGCGGACGGCGACCTCGTCAGTGAGGTGCTGCGCGAGGAGATTCAGAAGCGCGCCTAACTACTCGTCGGCCAGTTCTTCGAGCAGCGTTTCTAATTCGTAGCTCTGGAGCGGGCGCTGGGTGTCTTTCTGGCGGGCAATGACGAACGTGGAGTTCGTGCGGTCGACTTCGGGGATGGCCTCGAAGTCGGAGATGAGGCGTTCGACGTCGTCGGAGTGTGGGAGGCGCGCGAGCACCATGAAGTCGGTCTCGCCCATTGTGAAGAACGTCTGCGTGACGCCTTCGACGCCGCTGATTTTCTCGCCGACGTCCTCGTAGCTGCCCTCGTAGGAGGTGAGGACTTCGAGGACGACTGTCACGCCGAGGCCGAGTTCGTCGAGGTCGAGGTCGTAGAGGTCGTTCTCGACGACGCCCTGTTCGCGGAGGTTGTTGAGGCGGTAGTGGATGGTGGAGACGGGTATGTCGGTCTCCTCGTGGAGTTCCTCGGGGCTGCCGGTGCCGAGGTCGGAGATGGCTTTCAGGAGGCGTACGTCGCGTTCGTCCATGCCTGTCGGCATCGATAGGCGCGAGGATAAGCCTGTGGGAGTCGGCTACAACGTCCCCGGGAGAGTTTTGGCAGCGACACTAATGAACGACCGTTATATTGCCCTGTGAACCATCAACGAAGGCTTCTTTGAAGAAAACTCTAATATATGCTCGGCTATTTGTAGAAATATGAGCTACCGACGTCCCCGGTTGGGCGTCTCCCCCGCGGCCGTGATGTTCCTCGCGCTCGCCGCCATCTGGGGGACTTCGTTCCCAGCCATCGAAATCGGGCTGCACACCGTGCCAGCCCTCTCGTTCGCCGCCATCAGGTACAGCCTCGCAGGTCTCATCATTCTCGGGTACGCTGCCTACGCCACCGACCGCTGGCGGCCCCGCAGCACCGAGGAGTGGCTCGCGGTCAGCGTCGCTGGCCTCCTCGTCATCGCCGTCTACCACGGCCTGCTATACCTCGGCGAACTCCGCGTCTCCGGCGCCGTCGCGGCCATCGTCGTCAGCCTCTCGCCCGTGCTCACCGCCGGACTGGCCGCCATCCTCCTCGACAGCGACATCGACCTCGTCGAAGGCCTCGGCCTGTTCGCCGGGTTCGCCGGCGTCGTCATCGTCGCCTCACCCGGCGGTGGTGGCACCGACCTGCTCGGCGTCGCGCTCGTCTTCGGCGGTGCCGTCGCGTTCGCGCTCGGCGCAGTCCTCGCGCGCCCGCTCTCGACGGACCTCCCCGTCGAGACGATGGAAGCGTGGGCGATGCTGCTCGGAGCCGGCGTCCTCTGGATTGGCGCGGGCGCCCGCGGTGAGTCCCTCGCCGGCGTCGAATGGACGCTCCCCGCGCTCGCCAGCCTCGCGTACCTCACGCTGGTCGCGGGCTGCATCGGCTTCCTGCTGTACTTCGAACTCCTCGACCGCATCGGCGCGGCGGAACTCCACCTCGTCGGCTACCTCGAACCTGTCGTCGCCGCGCTGATGGCATGGGCGCTGCTCGGACAGGTCGTCGACTCGCAGGCACTCGCAGGCTTCGCGGCCATCTTCGTCGGATTCGCGCTGCTCGAGCGCGACGTCCTCTTCGAAGCGGCTGTCACCACTGCCGACGCCGTCCGCTCCCACTAGTCGGAATCGTCCCCAACAGATATCGCAGTTCATTTCGAACCCCTCGACGTGACCGTTTACTTCGAAGACCTCGACGAGGGAGACGTCCTCGAATTCGGTACGTACGACGTCACCGAGGACGAAATCGTGGAGTTCGCCGAGCGCTACGACCCACAGTGGTTCCACACGCAGCCCGAGCGCGCTCGCGAGGAGTCGCACTTCGGCGACCTCGCGGCGTCTGGCTGGCACACCTGTGCGATGGCGATGCGGCTCGTCGTCGATGGCCACTACAGTGAGGCTGCCGGTCTCGGCGCGCTCGGTATCGAGGAACTCCGCTGGCCGAACCCGACCGTTCCGGGTGACTCGCTGACAGTCACCGTCGAAATCACGGAGACACGACGCTCCGAGAGCGACCCGAGCCGTGGCATCGTCACGCTCGACCACACCGTCACCAACCAGGACGGCGAAGTCAAACTGGAGATGCGGCCGACGGTTATGTACGCGTGCCGAAAAACCGAGTGACGGCCCGAGCACAGTCGAATAGAGACAATAGGTAGAATAGTCGGGTGAGGTAGAATAGCCGCGAGGGGATGGCCGCGTTTTAGTTAGTGGGTGTCTGTCTGTGCGGCGCTGACCTCGAAGTTCCCCAGTAACGCCTGGAGCTGTTCGGCCTGCTCGCTGAGCGACGTGACGTTCGTGCTCACCCGGGACATCGACGCGGCCTGCTCGGCGGCAGCCGTGGACGCGTCGTCGCTCTCCCCAGCCGTCGCGCGACTGATGTCCGCGACCTCCTCGACCATCGACACTGCTTCTTCAGTGCTTGCAGCCTGGTCGTCGGTCGTCGCACTGATTTCCTGGATGCCGGTGTCTGTCTCCTCGGCGTTCTCCGCCACCTGCTCGAACGCGTCGACGGCCTCCTGGACGGCGTCGATGCCCTCCTGCATCGACTGCTCAGCCGCCTGCGCGTCCTCGACCGCGGACGCTGTCTGCGATTGGGTCTCCTCGATTCGGGATTCGATGTCGTTCGCGGACTCGCGGGTCGCCTCGGCTAACTGCTTGACCTCGTTCGCGACGACGGCGAACCCGTCTCCCTCCGCGCCGGCGCGGGCGGCCTCGATGTTCGCGTTCAGCGCGAGCATGTTCGTCTGGTCGGCGACGTCGCCGATGAGGTCGACGATGTCCCCGATTTCGGCCATCTGCTCGTCGAGCGCTTCGACGTTCTCGACGGTCGAGGCTATCGCCGTCTGGACCGCTCGGGACTCCTCGATTGCCTGCTCGGCGGTCGCCTCGCCTTCATCGGCGATTCTAGCCGTCTCGTGGGAGCGGTCGGCGACGGTTTCGGCGGACGCCGCGACCTCCTCGACGGTCGCCGACAGGTTCGTCATCTCCCCGGATACGGTTTCGAGCATCTCCCGCTGTTCGTTCGCGCCGCGGGAAATCTCGCGAATCGACTCGCTGGTTGCCTCACTGGCCTGTTCGGCGTTGCTAGCGTCCGTGGCTGCGCCCCCGCTGGCGGCCGCGACCTCGTCGGCGAATGACTGAATCTCGCGCATCGCTGGCTCCGTCTCGTCCATCATCCCGTTGAACGCGCGCGCAATCTCCCGCATCGCGTCGCTGTCGCTGTCGGCGTCTAGCCGCACGCCGAGGTCGCCGTCGGCCGCCCGCTCCATCGCCGCGCTGTACGCGTCCGCGTCGGCTTCGAGGTTCGCGTACAACTGCTGGACCTCCTCCTTGCGGGCTTCGGCCGCGGCTTCCGCCTCCCCGGCTTGTGCTCGAGCGCGTTCGAGTTCCGCCTGCTTCTCCTCTAAGTCCTCCACTTCCTCGGTCTTCGCGCGTGCTTGTGCGAGTTGGGCTTGAGCCTCTTCGCGGGAGCGCTCGGTGGACTGCCAGTGGGACAGCAGCGCGCCCGCCAACAACAGGACGAACGCAGCGTGGATGAACGACCACGCCCACGGGTTGTTGATGCCTGCGGCGTGGTTGTAGACGCGACTCGGGTCTATCGTCCCGAAGTAGCCGTGCTGGATGCCGACGTACGCGATGCCGAGCGCGAACGGCACCCAGTCCTCGTAGACGGCGACGACCGCCATCACGACGAAGAAGTGGAAGTGCGCCTCGATGTAGCCGCCCGAGAAGTGGACGAGGAACGCCGACGTGGTCGCTAATCCCATCGTCGCGAGCCCGGTTCGTGTGCGCCGTCCGAACCACGGGAGCGCTGCGAGCACGCCGAATGCCACGACGACGCAGACTTCGAGGAGAACCGTGGTCAACGGGAGTTCGGGTATCGCCGCACCCGTCACTGGCTCGGTCCCCTCGTAGGTGCCCAGCAACACGAGAAACGGCACGTGTGCCGCGAGGAACACGAGCACGTTCCGGTGGCGGCTCCGCCACGTCTCGTCGGGAATCGTGTCGCCGCTCGGTGTGTACCTGACAACGTCACGAAGCGCTCGCTCCCACCGCTGCCCCCACGACTGGTCGACCCCCGGTCTGCTCGTAGCCCCTGACATACCACGGACGAATCTGTCCTAGGTGAAAAGCACTCGTTCCGCACTATCACGCGCTATAATCGGCCTTCGCGCCGGAGACGTCCGTCTCCCAGTCCCGTCGCAAGCTTTTTTCGCGTTAGTACAGTCGCCTACCAGTATGGCTGGTCGCCCTCGCTGGTCCCTCTCTGCGGTAGCACTTGTTACCCTCCTCGTCGTGGCCGGTTGCTCCGGTCTGCCTACGACTGACCAACAGCCTTCGGCGCCCGAGACGACAGTAGAGAACTTCTCGTACCCGACAGGGTGGTCGCAGGACGGCATCACGGATATCGGGCTCCCCGAGCAGACCCACGATGACGTCGTTCAGAACGTCTCGCGGCGTGCTCGCCTCGTCGTCAGCTACGACGACGGTAATCGAACAGTCGTCAGGACGGTCGATGTGGAGGCGGGTACCGCCTCGCTACGGTGGAATGACACGCTCTTCGGGAACGAGCTCTACACGTACTTCGGGCCGGAAGGCGTGTTCGAGTACAACCTGAAGACGAATGAACTGGTTCGGCCCGCGGACCAGAACTGGACGATGACGGGGTTCGCCGACATCGACCGAATGGGCCGACCGCTCACGGACCTCGCACTCGAAGCCGCCGACGTCGTCACGGTCGAAGGAACGCCGGCGGTCCGGTACAACGTGACCGGCATCGACGACGACCCGTATGTCGTCCCAGCGACCGACGCGAGTGGCTACATCACGGTCACGCAGACCGGATACATCGCGTCGTACGACATCACGCGAAGAAACGACGATTTCACGAACCACATGGAGTACCGGCTCTCCGAATTCGGTAACGCGACCGTCGACCGGCCGTCGTGGCTGCCCGACGAGTGATGACCGTTACTCCATCTGGTTCTCGGCGCGCCGCAGCAGTCCGAGGACCGTGTTGATCTCGCGGCCCGTCGGGTGCGTGCGGCCGACCATCCGGCGGAGCATCCGCATCACTTTGTCGCGTTTCTCCTCGGGGTAGTCGATTTCCGCGAGGAACGCATCGGCGTGGTCGTAGAAGCGCTCAATTTCCTCTTCCTCGGCGCGGTGGCGTTCAACGTCCGGCAGTTGGGTCTCGTTCATCGCGAGGTCCCGGAGTTCGTACAACGCGACGGTGGCGGCCTGCCCGAGGTTCATCACGGGGTAGTCGTGGGAGGCAGGAATCGACGCCACTTCGTCGATTTGCGCGAGTTCGTCGTTCGTCAGGCCGACGCGCTCGCGGCCGAACACCAGCGCCGTGTTCGACTCGACGTCCGCGAGGCTCTCGGAGAGTTCCGCGGGCGTGCGGAACGGGAAGCGCACGTGCTTGGTGGCGTCCTCGTTCGTGATGGCGGTGAAGCCGACGGTGTGGAACTCCGACGTGAGGTCCTCGAAGGAGAGTTCGCGGGCGTTCGGGAGCACGTCCTCGCGGGCCTGGCCCGCGAAGCCGTAGGCTTCGGAGTCCCGGCCGAGGTACGGCGGGTCCACGAGCAGGAGGTCCTCGAAGCCGAAGTTCTTCATCGCCCGCGCGATGGTGCCGACGTTCCCGGAGGTCTTGGCGTCGACGACGGCGACGGCTGGCTTACTCATCGCTCGTGGGGTAGTCGGCGTCCAGGTCGAGGTCGAGTTCGTCGGCATCCTCGATTTCCGGCCGGAGGTCGATGCCGGCCTGTTCGTCCTCGGGCAACTCGACGTTGTGAATCTCGGGGTCCGGGATGTCCGGATTCGGCGTTTGCTCGGGGTCGGTGGCGACGTGCTCGGGGCCGTCGTACCACTCCGGCGAGCGCTCGCCGTCCGCGAACCACTCGCGGAATGCCTCCTGGAGTTCTTCGGTGCCGCGGTACTGCTCGCCGCCGGCTTCGAGGAACCAGTAGTAGAAGTCGACCTCGTGTTCGGCGCACAGCAGGACTTCGGCGCGGGGTTCGCCGTACACCGCAGCGGGCGTGTTCCGCGACGTATCGTCGTCGCCGTGGAGGAGATAGCAGGCGTCACACGGCCGGTCCATCAGCGCCGGTAGTCGCTGCAGGCGCGCGCTGGCGTCGTCGGGCATCTCGTCGAAGTCCCGGTAGTCGCCGTGCTCGTCGAAGACCTCGTCCTCGTCGAAGCGCCACCCCCGGAAGCCGATGCTCACCTTGCTCATTAGCGGCTTGTAGGCGGCCGACGTACAAAAGTCGCCTGAAGGCACCCGCGGGAGGCGGCCGCGAGCCCCGGAACCGATTCGCCTTTGAGCGCGGGGTCCCGCCTTCGAGGTATGCAGACGGTCGACGCCGCCGGCCTCCAAATCGGAGACGACCACCCGCCCCGTATCATGGGCGTGTTGAACGTCTCGAAGGAATCGCCGTACGACCCCAGTGTCTTCGACGACCCCGACGAGGCGGCCGCGTACGTCGACGAGGAGCTCGTCGGCGAGGGTGCGGACATCGTCGACGTCGGCCTCGAATCCGCGAACAAGAAGTTCGACGTGCTCTCCCCCGAGCAGGAACTCGACCGGCTGGACACCGCCGTCGAGACCATCCAGCGCGTCGAGGGCGACGCGGTGTTCTCCATCGAGACGCGGTACGCGGAGGTCGCCGACGAAGCGCTGTCGCGTGGCTTCGACATGGTCAACGACATTTGTGGGTTCGCCGACCCCGAGATGCCCGAGGTGTGTGAGGCTCACGACGCGGCCGTCGTGAAGATGGCGAGCCCGCCGGACCTCGAACGTCCCGGCGCAATCGAGGACGTGGATGACATCTACGATGCGCTGACGCTGAACGGGTTCACGGACAAGACTATCGTCGACCCGGCGTTCGGCGGGTGGAGCGAGGACAAGACGCTCGCGGACGACCGCGAGACGTTCGACCGCCTCCGTGAGTTCCGCGGGCACGGCTACCCGATTCTGGTATCCATCAATCGGAAGAACTTCCTCCGGGAGGTCGCCGACCGCTCCACGGAGGAGGCGCTCCCGGTGTCGCTGGCGGCGACGTCGATGGCCGTCGAGCGTGGCGCACACATCGTACGTACGCACGACGTCGCCGAAACGCGGGACGCTGCGCTCATCGGCTACGAGTTCCGCCGCGACCGTTACGAGGCTGAGCGCGTCGAGGAATTGGACGTAACGACTGTTGCGGAGGCTGAACGCCACGTGACGCGATTGGACGGGGACCTCGACGCTGCCGGCGACGCGGCCGCTCGCGCGTACGAGGTACACGGCCTCGATGGCGACGACCGCGCGGTGCTGGCGGCCAAAGGTGTCGCCGTCACGGGGGACGACCCGGCGTTCGTCGCAGCCCCGATTAGTGTGCTTCGGGCGGCCGCGGACGAACTCGAATCCCCGGACGGCGTGCTGGGGGAACTCACAGCGGCGTGGTCAACTCGTACGTAACGAGAAAACTTATACCGGCGGGGCCTAAATCCGAGATTGGAAGCCGGACCCCCGCTGGGTAGGGGTACTTCGCGGGGCGTCTCGGCTCGAACCAGGAATCCTTTCATTTATTCAGGTTCGTAGCGACAGCCATGGAGTTCGCCGACTGGGCGCCGGTCTACGAGGAGGTTCTCGCCGACTTCGGGTTCGACAGAGCCGCCGACGAGCAGGCGCGAGACGTGCTCGCGGAGTACGCCGAGCCGTTCGACCTGACACGGCTTGATTGCACGGGCCAGCGGGTCGCTATCGCCGGAGGCGCATCGTCGCTGGCCGACGAGACCGCCGTCGCAGCCGATGCTGACGTCGTGTTCGCGGCGTCGACCGCCGTCGACGTGCTCGACGATGCGGGCGTTGACGTCGACTTGATGGTGACCGACCTGGACAAGAACCCCGGTACTGCACGCCAGCTCACCCAGTCTGAGACGCCGGTGGCGGCACACGCCCACGGCGACAACATCCCTGCCGTCCGCGAGTACGTCCCGGAATTCGATCTCGCGCACGTCCTCGGCACAACGCAGGCCGAACCGGTAGATGCAGTCTATAATTTCGGCGGGTTCACGGATGGCGACCGCGCTGCGTTCCTCGCGGACCACCTCGGTGCCGCCGACCTCGTCTTCCCGGGGTGGGACTTCGAAGACCCGTCGGTCGGCGACCAGAAAGCGAAGAAACTGGCGTGGGCCGAACGCCTCCTGTACTGGCTCGAACGCCGGCGTGGCGACCAGTTCGACGTGCTCGGCGGGCGACGCGACAGCATCGACGCGATTCCGTAGTTATCCGCCGACCGAGACGGTCGCGTCGTTGGCGATGCCGATGGAGACGGTGTCGTCGTCGGCGATGCCGATGGAGACGGTGTCGTCGTCGTTCGTGAAGTCGTAGACCTGTTCGGTCGTCTCCCCGTCAACGGTGACGGCGACGGTGTACTCGCCGCTCCCCTCGAACGCCGGTAGTTCCTCGTCAGTTTCGGCGTTCACAGTCACATCCTCGCTGTACACACTGTCACCGTCGTTCAGTACTTCGACGGTCACGTTGTGGCTCGTCTCGTCGTTGTTGACGAGGAGGATGTCCGTCGTCGCTGAATTTCCGAATCCGAGTGCGCTACAGCCCGCAGTCGCGATGAGAATGCCGACGAGCGCGACCAGCACGACCCGCTTGCTTCGACTGTCCATACCTACCCCTGGTAGAGTGGATGTAAAGAACGCTGGATAGCTCAAAGAGCGGTCGAAGTCTTCGCCGCTGAACAGTTACTCCGGTGCGACGGCCGCCAGTGTCTGGTCGATGACCTCGCGGTCGGCGGCGCGGGGGAACGAGACGGCGATTGCGTCGACCCCGTCGACGGCCGCGAAGTCCGCGACGCGCTCGCGAACAGTCTCGGGTGTGCCGGCGGCCGCCAGCGCGTCCAGCAGGTCGTCGGAGACGCTGGCGACGGCGCGCTCGCGGTCGCCGTCCTGCCACGAACTGTGGATGGTCTCGGCGGCGTCCTCGTAGCCCTGGCGGGCGAGTGCGTCCCGGTAGAACGTCCCCATGCCGCCGACGTAGAACGCGAGGTGCTGGCGCGCGAGGTCGCGGGCGGCGTCACCATCGTCGAGCGCACAGCACGGCAACACGAACGTCGTGCGAACGTCCTCGGCGCTGCGGTCGCCGAGACTCGCGCCGCGCCGGAGGTCCGCGTAGCGGTCCTTGAAGCCCGCCTGCGTGAACATGAGCGCGTGCCAGCCGTCGGCGAATCGGCCCGCGAGTTCGACGGCTTTCGGGCCCATGCCGGTGACGTCGATTTCGGGAGCGGGCTCGGGCGGGTCCTGTCGCAGCCGGAAGCCGCGCGTCTGGACGATGTCGCCGTCGTAGTCGACCTGTTCGCCCGATAGCACCTGGCGGACGACTTCGACGTACTCGCGCGTTCGCTTCAGGGGGTTGCCGAACTCTTGGCCGTGCCAGCCCTCGACGACTGCGGGGCCGCTCGGGCCGAGGCCGAGGCGGAACCGCCCGTCGGAGTGCTCTTGGAGTGTGGCGGCGGTCTGCCCGAGGAGCGCGGCGCTACGAGAGTACGTGTTCACGATGCTGGTGCCGACGCCGATGGTGTCGGTGCGGTCGGCAAGCGCGGCCAGCGTGGTGACGGCGTCTCGGCCCCACGTCTCCGGGAACCAGACGCGGTCGTAGCCGAGTGCTTCGGCGCGTTCGCCGATGCCGACGACGTCAGACAGCGAGTCCTGTGCGGCGACCGGCAAGTGGACGGTGCGGGCGGTCACGACTCCGTGTTTCGCATCTCACCGCATAAATCTGTGTCAACTCGTGACAACCCGTGGTGGGTTGGACTACTCCTCGACGAGTTCGAACTTCTGGACTTTCCCCGTGGTCGTGCGCGGGAGTTCGTCCACGAATTCGACTTCGCGTGGGTGTTTGTACTCCGCGAGGCGGTCCAAGCAGAACTGCTTGAGTTCGTCGCCAGTCACGTCGGCGTCCGGCGCTTTCACCACGAACGCTTTGACTGTCTCGCCGCGGCGGTCGTCCGGAATTCCGACGACTGCGACGTCTGCTGTGTTGAATAGATGTTGAGTCACGGTTATAGCGGCTCACACAGCGGTTCGATGTTGATGATGGCGAACATCAAGACAATTTCACGGAACTGTCGATACCAGCCCAGCGCTCGCACGGCATCGC
>NZ_JAJJZH010000006.1:0-203916 GCF_021029015.1 Halobacterium sp. KA-6 | reverse complement strand
CTCGTCAAGGCAGTTGACGAGGAAGTTAAGGAGCTGGTCCTCGTGAATCTCACTGTCTGCTTGCTGGGTCGTAGACACACCTTCAGCAAGCAGACGTTCTAACTAAGCGGCTTTGTGATGTACTGAATCTATCTACTCAAGCCGATATTATAAATAGTGGGAGAAGTTGCACTAGTGCGGTTTGGTACTTCAATTCATAATTCGTGATCTAAACCAGATTTCGGATCGAACGTTGGGATTCTATTGCATCAAATTTCCTGTAGATATTTGCGCAAAACCCATAGTGTGCAGAACATATCAAACATAAATTACCATGAATAATATATTAATGGTCTGGAAGGCGGGAAGAGCAGAAGTTTGCTGTTTATAGGTATCTATCCAAACTTAGCGTATTGACAAATAATCCAATTACACGGTGCGAAATACATCAACAGTTGTTAAGACGGGGAAAAATTAGTCACCAATCTAAACGTCATAGAAGGGGTTTGCTGAAGGTGCGACCACGATAGACAAGTATGAGGATTGAATTGAGGTGATCGCACAGAATTGGTCTTTTTCCGTCTAAACCTTAACGACGAGAAGGGGCCGCATTTTCTGAATCTTTCCCCGAGTCTGGACTAGTCCTAATTCGGGATTTGTAATGAGGGTCCTTCCTTCTCGCTATTACCAATCTATACGTTAACATTTATATTTGAGTTATCTCATAACATTACGTCCTCAATCTCCTCATCTAAAAGAATGGAATAGGGTTTAAATACCCTCCTTGTTGGTCAATCGCTTCTGAAACTCTAAATAGTTGAAATTGCCATTAGAACTGTTGCTGATGTAGTTTTCATACTTTGAGTAGAACTTACGGACCGATCCTTTCCGTAAACCGAGGCTGTCCCTTACTCGGACAAATATCTCGTCCTTGTTTTCGCTATCTTGATTTGGATGGTATTCTCGATAAGTGCTGTCCGTATGGATTGTAACAGCACAGACACAGAAGGCGATAAGATTGGCAGATACACCCCATTTCCCCAATTCTAACTGCATAAATCGGTTATAGACTCTTCTTCGCTGTCTTCTACTTAACTCCAATTGACTTGTAAGGGCGAGGATATGATGGCGATTTAACTGATATGTAATATAGGGGCTATTACTCCATTTGAGGTTTGTAATACCAGAATTGTATCCATCCAGTCTCTTCCACCGTTCCTCGGACAGTCCACTATCTGGATAATCACTTGGATGATACAGTTTAGTAGCATTATTTGCATCTGGCTCATCATATGGCTTTCCTGAGTCGCGGACAAAATCACGAAGTGTGGGCTGCACTCGCAGTTTTATCTGGGACCAATCCCGAAATCGGTCTTTGCTTCTGGGTTTGGTACGATCTGATTGCTGCTGGCTATGGGTGCTCATAATAATCGGGAAGCGTTGACAGGAAACTACTTACCCACGGTTGTGCAACAGAAAAACAGTTGCAGAACCTATCTCGCCTCTCTTACCAAGACTATGCATCAATTTAAACCTTTTGGTTGAAGATATCCCACTACAAGTTCGGTCAATCCCCATATTTTGCGAGCGGGCTACACTATCTCCAAACAGTCTTGTTCCAATTATTGTTCCAACTCACATCCACTTAGGCGCCTTCCCGTCGCTTCCATCCTCCCCTAAACTTACATGGAACGCATACCTGCCATGAATTAGGTCCTAATCCCCGGACATCGTAGTGGGCCGTTGCGAAGCGGAATGAATTGAGAGCGATAAACGTCGTTCTCAGCGCCAAAAGTTGTGGAAAAGTTCCCGCCGTCGTGCGGTTAACACGACCGGAGGGAGTGTAGTGGGTTGGGGCGGATTTGAACCGCCGACCTCCTCCATGTCAAGGAGGTGTCATAGCCTGACTAGACCACCAACCCGCGGCGGTCTTCGAACGCATTCCAGCGTAGTCCGGGGGTATAGTTGAAGGTTTCGAATCGGTACCTGCGTGGGGGTGTGTGCCCCGGCAGAGTTAAGTCGCTGTACAGAGTTGTACACTATAACGCGAAGAAGTACACTGGTGTCCATAATGGAGGAATACATCGAGCGCGTCACCGCCGGCGAGGACCTCACCCTCGACGAAGCGCGTGACGCCGTCACCCGACTGTTCGAGGACGCGACAGACGCTGAAATCGGCGCGCTGCTCGCCGCGCTCCGCGCGAAAGGCGAGACCGAGACCGAAATCGCGGGGTTCGCGCAGGGGATGCGCGACGCTGCCCACACCATCGACCCGGACCGCGAACCGCTCGTCGACACGTGCGGGACCGGCGGCGACGACTACGACACTATCAACGTCTCCACGACGTCGACGATGGTGGTCGCTGGCGCCGGCGTTCCGGTCGCGAAACACGGCAACTACTCCGTCTCCTCGTCGTCGGGGAGTTCGGACGTGCTCGAAGAGGTGGGCGTCGACCTCGACGCCAGCCCGGAGGCGGTCGAGGAGACCATCGAGGAGCACGGCATCGGCTACATGCACGCGCCCGCGTTCCACCCCGCGATGAAGGCGGTCATCGGGCCGCGCCGCGAGCTCGGCATCCGCACCATCTTCAACGTGCTCGGCCCGCTCACGAACCCCGCGGGCGCGGACGCACAGGTCGTGGGCGTCTACGACCCCGACCTCGTGCCCGTGCTCGCTCGCGCGCTCTCGCACATGGGCGTCGACCGCGCGCTCGTCGTCCACGGCGACGGCCTCGACGAGTTCGCGCTCCACGGCGAGTCCGTCGTCGCCGAACTCGACGACGGCGACATCGAGGAGTACACGGTCACGCCCGCGGACTTCGGGCTGGAAGAGGCGCCCATCGAGGAAGTCTCGGGCGGCACGCCCGAGGAGAACGCCCGCGACCTCCGCGGCATCGTCACTGGCGACGTGACCGGCCCGAAGCGCGACATCATTCTCGCGAACGCGGGCGCGGCCATCTACGTCGCCGGCGAAGCCGACTCGCTGGAGGAAGGCGCGGAGCGCGCCGCCGAAGCCATCGACTCCGGTGCCGCCGGGGAGACGCTGGAGACGCTCCGCGACCCCGCGACGGCGACGCGATGACGCGCGCGAAAATCTGCGGGCTCACGAACGACCGCGACCGCCGTGCGGCCGTCGACGCCGGCGCGGACGCGCTCGGGTTCATCGTCGACGTGCCCGTGGATACGCCCCGCGAGGTGAGCGTCGAGCGAGCAGCCGACCTCGTCGCCGCCGCGCCGCCGTTCGTCACCACCGCGCTCGTGACGATGCCCGAATCTCCGGAGCGCGCGGTCGAACTCGTCGACCGCGTGAACCCGGACGCCGTCCAACTCCACGGCGACGGCCCCGTGAGTGATGTCGCGTACGTCGCGGCGAACACCTCGGCAGCCGTGCTGAAGACCGTCGACGCTGCCGACCCTGAGGGCGCGCGCTACGACGACGTCGCCGACGCGCTCCTCGTAGATTCCATGGACGAGGAAGGCGCGGGCGGCACGGGCCGCACGCACGACTGGGACGCGACCCGCGAGTTCGCCGACAGCGTGGACTCGCCGGTCGTGCTCGCGGGCGGGCTCACGCCCGAGAACGTCGCGGAAGCCGTCGAGACAGTCGAGCCGTTCGCGGTGGACGTCGCGTCCGGCGTCGAGCGCACTGGCGGCGAGAAGGACCACGACGCAGTCCGGCGGTTCGTCGCGAACGCGACCGGACACCGGGAGGTGGAAGCGTGACCGACGACGACGAGGCCGCCGCGGGACTGGACACCACCCGTGACGAGTTCGCCGACCTCGCGGCCGACGGTCCCGCCGTGGTCCGCGTCGCCGCCGAACTCGACGTCGGCGTCTCGCCGCTGTCGGCGTACGCCACGCTCACGGAGGGAGATTATGGCTTCCTGCTGGAGAGCGCCGAGAAGACGTCGGCGAGCGACCCGGACGGCGCGTTCCGGCCGTCGGACGCGACCGAGGACCGCCACGCGCGCTACTCGTTCGTCGGCTACGACCCCGCCGCCGTCGTCACCGCCCACCCCGACGGGACCGAAGTACAGGCGCTCCGCGACGACCGCGTCACGGAATCCCTGGACGCCGGCGACGGCGACGTGCTCGACCAGCTCCGGGGCGCGCTCCCGGACGTCGAACGCCGCGGCTTCCCCGACGAGGACCGCCAGTTGCTCGACGGCGGGCTCGTCGGCTTCCTCGCGTACGACGCGGTCTACGACCTCTGGCTCGAAGAGGTCGGCGTCGAGCGCCCCGACACGCCGCTGCCCGACGCCGAGTTCGTGCTCACGACGCGCACGCTCGTCTTCGACCGCGCGACGGACACCGTTTCGCTGGTGTTCACGCCGCTCGTGAGCGAGGCGGACGACCCCGACGCCGTCTACGACAGCCTCGTCGCCGAAGCCGAGCGCGTGCAGCGCGAACTCGGGGACGCGGACGAGCCGGAGTTCGGTGGCTTCCGCGTCACCGACGAGCGCGCCGGTCCCCGCGACGAGTACGAGGACAGCGTCGCGAAGGCGAAGGAAGCAGTCCTCGACGGCGAAGTGTACCAGGCGGTCGTCTCCCGCACGCGGGAACTCGACGGCGACGTCGACCCGCGCGGTCTCTACGCTGCGCTCCGGGACGTCAACCCCTCGCCGTACATGTTCCTGCTGTCGCACGACGACCGCACGGTCGTCGGCGCCAGTCCGGAGACGCTGGTCGCGGTCCACGACGACACCGTGCTCAACAACCCCATCGCGGGCACCTGCCCCCGTGGGTCGAGTCCCGTTGAGGACCGCCGGCTCGCGGGCGAGATGCTCGCCGACGAGAAGGAGCGCGCCGAGCACACGATGCTCGTGGACCTCGCGCGCAACGACGTGCGCCGCGTCAGCGAGCCCGGGAGCGTACGCGTCCCCGAGTTCATGCGCGTGCTCAAGTACAGCCACGTCCAGCACATCGAGTCCACGGTGACCGGCACGCTCCAGAACGGCCGGGACGCCTTCGACGCGACCCGCGCGTCCTTCCCCGCGGGCACGCTCTCCGGCGCGCCGAAGGTCCGTGCGATGGAGCACATCCACGCGCTCGAAGCGTCGCCCCGCGGCATCTACGGTGGCGGCGTCGGCTACTTCTCGTGGAACGGCGACGCCGAGTTCGCCATCACGATTCGGTCCGCGACAATCGGTCATGCTGGCGAGCAGGACACCCTCCGCGTGCGCGCTGGCGCGGGCATCGTCGCAGACAGCGACCCCGCGGCGGAGTTCGACGAGACGGAGGCGAAGATGAACGGCGTGCTCGCGGCCGTCGAACGCATCCGCGAGGACGCCGACGAGGAACCGGAGACGCCGGAGGTGGAGGGATGAACGTCCTCTTCGTGGACAACTTCGACTCGTTCACGTACAACCTCGTAGAGTACGTCTCCGAGCAGCGCGTCGACGGCGAGCGTCCCGAGACGACCGTGCTGAAGAACACCGCGAGCATCGAGGACGTGCGCGACGTTGACCCGGACGCCATCGTCATCAGTCCCGGTCCCGGCCACCCGAAGAACGAGCGCGACGTCGGCGTCACCGCGCCCGTGCTCCGCGAGGTCAGTACGGAGGTGCCGACACTCGGCGTCTGCCTCGGCATGGAGGCCGCGGTCTACGAATACGGCGGAATGGTCGACCGCGCGCCCGAGCCGATGCACGGGAAGACCAGTCCCGTCGAGCACGACGGCCGCGGCGTCTTCGACGGCATCGAGCAGGGGTTCCCGGCGGCGCGCTACCACTCGCTGGCCTGCGGCGAGATTCCGGACTGCTTCGAGGTCTCGGCGCGCACCGACCACGACGGCACCGAACTCGCGATGGCGGTGCGCCACGAAGAACATCCGATTACGTGCGTGCAGTTCCACCCGGAGAGCGTGCTCACCGCTGCCGGGCACGACCTCGTGGAGAATTTCTTGGCGTCCGTCTAGCCCAGCAGCGTCGTCACGACCCACGCCGCGCCGACCAGCACGGTCGCAATCACGAGCAGTTTCCACGCGACGCTGAGCACGAAGCGACCAACGAGGACGATGACTGTGATGGCGACGAGCGCGACCAGTAGTGTGCCCAGCGGGGAGGACGTCAGGCCGCCGAGCGCGAGCACGAGTGCAGCGAGCATGCTCGGGTCCACGCAGACCACCGACTTAAGCGAGGGGGCAGTCGGGCCGGGTCGCGTGCCCCCTTCGGTTCCACTGGACGGCCGAAACTGAAACCGGGTCCACGTCGGGGGTTTCGGCCGGTCACAGCCGACCACTTTCACCGCGCTTTGGGTACCATTATATCGGTCCCAGCCCAACGGTTCAGCCACGCAGATTCGGGCCGCTTTGGGGACCGCCAGCACGGGGGGCCGGAAACGCAACTACTAACCTCCCGTGCCCGGTACCTTGTCGTCCCCATCGACACCCGGAAGTAGACCATACATGATACACCAACAACCCACCACACGGACTGTACTGAGGAGTGAGTGTCAATGAGCACGCCGAACGTCTCCGCGGACGAAGTCGACCTGCCCATCAAGCGGACCACCGGCGACTCGCTCGAGGAGCGCCTCACTGCGAACGCCTACCACAACATCCTGCCGGCGCGCTATCTCCGCAAGAACGCCGACGGCGAACACGTCGAAGAACAGGAGGACCTCTTCGAGCGCGTCGCGAAGAACATCGCGCTCGCGGAAGTCGTCTACGAGAGCGACGAGCCGGTCACGGTCACGCCCGACCAGCTCAAGCCCGACCACCCGCGCCGCGACGAACTCACCACGGAGGTCTTCGGTGAGGGCGTCTCCCCCGAGGACGACGTCGAGGTCGAGCTCACCGAGAGCAACGTCAACAAATTCGCGTACGACACGGTCGTCCCCGAACTCGACGACGACGACGTGCGCAGCCACGTCGAAGCCCAGCGCGACGAGTTCCAGCGGCTCATGGGGAAGCTCTCCTTCATGCCGAACTCGCCGACGCTGATGAACGCCGGCGACGAGCTCCAGCAGCTCTCGGCGTGCTTCGTCGACTCCCCGGACGACGACATCACAGACATCCACCAGACCGCCAAGGAAGCCGCGGAAGTCTTCCAGTCCGGCGGCGGCATGGGGTACGCGTTCTGGAAGCTCCGGCCGTACGGCGACACCGTCGGCTCCACCGGTGGTATCGCCTCCGGTCCGCTGACGTTCATGGAGACGTTCGACCAGATGTGCGAGACCATCGCGCAGGGCGGCGCGCGCCGCGGCGCACAGATGGCCGTGATGCGCATCAGCCACCCGGACGTCATCGAGTTCATCCACGCGAAGAACAAGGACGTCAGCCTCGCGCAGACGCTCAAACTCAACGACCCCGACGACTACACGTACACGGAGTTCTCGGAAGCCCTCGAAGAGGCCCGCGAACTCATCGACGAGGACGGCCGCGTCCCCGAACACCTCCGCAACGCCGTGGAGGGCCACCTCTCGAACTTCAACATCTCCGTGGGCGTCACGGACGGCTTCATGGAGGCCCTCGAGAACGGCGAGGAGTACACGTTCACGAACCCGCGCACCGAGGAGCCCCACATCGCCACCGAGGAGACCAAGGAGATGTACTCCCGGTACGGGCTCGGCGAGTACGTCACGCCCGGCGAGGAGCTCACGCTGCCCGCGGAACTGGTCTGGGAGCGCATCGTCGAGGGCGCCCACGAGAACGGCGAACCCGGCGTCATCTACCTCGAACGCGTCAACAAGCAGCACTCCTTCGACGTCGAGGAACACCCCGACCACCGCATTCTCGCGACGAACCCCTGCGGCGAACAGCCCCTCGAAGAGTACGAGGCGTGTAACCTCGGGCACATCAACCTCTCGACGCTCGCCGCTCAGGACGCCCCCGACTGGCGCGTCTGGAGCGAGGAGCACGACTTCGACACCCTCGAAGAGGGCGTCGACCGCTTCCTCGAGGACGCACTCGACAACGAGGAGTTCGACCACCGCATCGAGATGGGGACGCGCTTCCTCGAGAACGTCGTCACCATGTCGGACTTCCCGGTCGAAGAGATCGAAGAGAAGGTCGCCGAGATGCGGAAGGTCGGCCTCGGCGTCATGGGTCTCGCGCAGCTGTACATCCAGCTCGGCGTGAAGTACGGCAGCGAGGAGGGCAACGAGATTGCCCGGCAGGTAATGCGCCACATCGACCACGGGTCGAAGGCCGCCTCTCACGACCTCGCCACGGAGCGCGGGAGCTTCGACGAGTGGGACAAGTCCAAGTACGCGAACCCGACCGACTACCCCGAGTGGTTCGAGCACCACACGGGCGAGGACCCCGCGGACTGGGCGGACGGCTTCCCGATTCGCAACCACAACACGACGACCATCGCACCGACCGGCACCACGTCGATGGTCGGGAACACCACGGGCGGCTGTGAGCCCATCTACAACGTCGCCTACTACAAGAACGTCAGCGACGACGTGCAGGGCGACGAGATGCTCGTGGAGTTCGACGACTACTTCCTCCGCACGCTGGAGGAGAACGGCATCGACGTCGAGGCCGTCAAGGAGGAAGCCCAGGAGCAGATGTCGAACAACGAATTCGACGGCGTCGAAGGGCTGGAGACGGTTCCGGACCCCATCGGCGAACTGTTCGTCGTGACCTCCGACCTCTCCGGGAAGGACCACGCGGCGGTCCAGACGGCCTGCCAGCAGGGCGTCGACTCCGCCATCTCGAAGACGTGTAACTTCCCGAACGACGCGTCCGTCGAGGACATGGACGAGGTCTACCGCTACATCTACGACAACGGCGGGAAGGGCGTCACCGTCTACCGCGACGGCACCCGCAGCAAGCAGGTGTTGACGACGCGCGCGGACAACACCGAATTCTCCCAGATGGACGAGGACGAGGCCGCCGAGGCCATCGTCGAGACCATCCAGGAGACATTCGGCGGCATCGAGGGCTTCCTCGACAACGAGGACGTCCAGGCCGCATTCGGCGAGGACCTCCGCGACATCTTCGCGGGCGAGGAGGACGCCTTCGACGGCGAGTTCGCCGAGAAACAGGCTCGCCCCGACCTCCTCCACGGCGTCACCCAGCGCATCGATACGGGCTACGGGAAGCTCTACGTCACCATCAACGAGGACCCCGAGCGCGAGCGGCCGTTCGAGCTGTTCGCGAACACTGGGAACAGTGGCGGCTTCACGGGCTCGTTCACGGAAGCGCTCGCGAAGACCATCTCCGTGGCGCTGCGATCGGGCGTCGACCCCGAGGAAATCGCGGACAAACTGCAGGGCATCCGCTCGCCGAAGGTCGCCTGGGACAAGGGCGAACAGGTCAACTCCATCCCGGACGCGTTCGGCACCGCGCTGCGGCGTTACCTCGACGGTGACGTCGACCGCGCCGCCTACCCCCAGCAGCAGCGTCTCGGCGAAGTTACCGACGACGCGGCGACGCCCGAGACTGACGGCGGCGCTGCCTCCGAGCCGGCTGTCGGCGGCCCGCAGGGTCCCTCCGGCGCTGGTGGCGACGGCCAACAGACTGAGGACGCCACGCAGTCGCTCATCGACGCGGGCGAGAGCCCCGAATGCCCGGACTGTGGCTCGATGACGCTGTACTACAGCGAAGGCTGCAAAACCTGCGAGTCCTGTGGCTGGAGCGAGTGCTGAACTGAGCGACTAACGCACACTTCTACGGTTTTCTCCCGTTCCCGACACGCGAGGGATACGCCTATGCTCGTCGCGCACGCAGCCGTGAGTATGAGCGAGCAGTCGATGGACGCCGAACGCGGCGGCAGCCGCTGTCCGATGTGCGACGCGGCGATGTTCAAGCGCCACTGCAAGTACGTCTGCCCGCAGCACGGCGTCATCGCTGACTGCGCCGACCCCTTCAAATTCTGACTACGCGCGCTGCTGCCACGCACGGTACGCGACGGGGCTCAACAGCACAGCCGCCGCGAGCACGCCGCCTGCGACGACAATCGGATTCACGTCAGTCGCGGCCATCGTGAACGCGTCGAGGCCGCTGCCGAGTGCAACGGTCGCGAAGACCCACGGGAGTTCACCGACGAGCGTGCCGGCCGCGAACGACCGGAGGCTGACGTTGCCTGCACCTGCCGCGGCCGAAATCGGTTCTGCTGGTGTCGGGGCGAACCGCGCGGCGACGAGGCCGCGGACGTCGCCCGTGGCGGCGAAGAAGCGCTGGCTGCCGTCCGAGAACCGGCCGAATAGCCGGCCGTCGGCGGGCGCATAGCGGCCCGCGGTGTACGCCGGGAGGCTTGTGACGACCGCGCCCGCGAGCGCGACCGGCACGCCCACGACGAGCCCGTACTGGAAGCCCACGAGCGCGGAGAGTACGCTGATGGGCCAGCCGAGCAGCGGGCGGACCACGTACAGGCCGACCAGCAAGACGGGGAACCACGGGCTCGCGAGCGCGGTTCGAAGCGCGTCAAGCGCGTCAGCCGGTCGCGCCACGACGGCGAGCACGAGCACCGCCGTGAGCGCGGCGCCGGCCGCGTACCGTTTCATCGCCGCCTGCTACCCGAGCGGCGGGTTTAGCGTTGTCCCTTCGGCGTCGCGCAAGCGTTAAGCGCGCGCTCGCCCCACGACGACACATGACTGACGGCGACGCTGGGGACGTTGAGGACCCGGTTGAACTCGGGGTGGAGCTACTCGCGAACCTCGAATTCGAGTCGTTGTCCGTCGCGGCCGCCATCGACCGCCTCGAAACTGTGACGACGCATCCGCGGACCACTCGCGAGATTCTTGAAGCGGCTGAGCGCCGCGGTGTCGTTGAACGCGAGGGCGGGGAGGTTCAGCCGCAGGGCGGCAGCTATGTCTCCTTCCAATCCGACGTCATTACGAAAGAAGGCGAATTCTCGTGTCGGCGCTGTGGTGCGTCCATCGAGACGGGCTACTTCATCAACTTCGAGCACGGGGAACTCGGCGCGTTCGGGTCGTCGTGTATCCGGAAAGTCACCGGCCGCGAGTAACTACTCTTCGTCAACAAGGTCGCGTAGCGCTGCGAGCCGGTCGCGTTGGGCTTCGATAACCGTCTGTTGGGCATCGAGCGCTTCGCGTTGGCGCTCGGCGAGTTCGCGCTGTTCGGCCAGCACGTCAGCTAACTCCTCGATGGTGTCTTCGAGATCGGCGAGCTCCGCGTTGAGTTCTTCGGGGTCGACTGGCGGTTCAACCTGCGTTGCAGCCGTCTGGAAGCCACTGGACGCGAACTCGTCGTCGTCCACGTCGGGGCGCTCGGCTGGTTCCTGGGTTGCACTTGCCGCGCTACCTGCTCCCCTGCCTGTCTCGGCCCTTACTTCCGTATTCGCCTCGGGCTTGTTCGTGGCCGCTTCGTCGTCTTCGCCGACGCCGCTCGTGTCGATTGGTTCGACGCCACTTTCGAACGACACTTCCTTCGTGGCTGTGCCTGCGTCCTCGTTGACGTTCATGCGCTCGAATTCGTCGGCGTTAGCCGCGTTATGGAATGCGTAGACCGCGTTTTCGACTGTTTCGCGGACGTCCCGAAATTGCTCGTTGGGTGCTTTGATGCGCTGGGTACGAGCGGTTGTCTCGAGGACGAGCTGGCTGGAGACGTTTCCTTCCTCGATGTCGATGCCAGTCACCGAGTCGTAGTCGATTTCTTCGTAGTCGGGGCCCCAGATGGCCGCGCCGACGTGTTTCACGACGCGATCGCTGGTCACAACGAGTGTGAGTTCGCTGAACTGGTACGTACGCTTGACCGTCTCCCCAGGCTGGGTGACGTCAGCGGCGTTCAGCACGCCCGCGATAATCGGGTGGAGTACGTCGTCGAGTTTCCCCGATGGTACCGAGAACGATTCCTCGCCGTCCAGCCCGTAGTCCAGCGTGATCTTTGATTTTCGTCGTCCTTCGCTAACTTTGATGCCTTCTGCGTCGTGTGGGAATTCATCAACGGTCTCGTCGCTTAGCAGGCCGTCGGCTGTGTAGACAAGCGTCCGCGTCGGCGTGACGAACACCGCGTCCTCCCCCTTCAGCGGCACGTGCGCGGCGACGTCCTCGTCCCCAAGTGAGGACTGGACAAGCGCAGGTACGTTCATATACGCTCGAAGCAACCGCCTCGGCTTAAACCCGGCGGGTCCGTCGATTGAGATGAGAACCTTCAAGAGCAACCTCCCCCTAGCCGGAAGCGAGCCCGGGTGGCTTAGCTGGTCATAGCGCCGCACTCATAGGGTTCCGAGCTTCGGTGCGGCATCCCACTCGCCACGTGGATGCTCAGCATGTCCGCGAGGCCCGCCGAGCCTCGAACCTGGGACATGCGGAGATCGAGGGTTCAAAACCCTCCCCGGGCACTTTCTACAACTTCGACCGTCAAGTGGCGGTATTGGACGCCCAACGAAGCCTCCGAATTCCGAATGACGGCTCCGGAGCGCTCGGGAGGACTCACGAGTCGTCGAATCGCCGCCAATAACGGTTATGGCTGGCCGAATCACTGATTCCCCGAAACGCCCTTAGAATTGGTTATAAACTGTCTTGCCGATTCTAAGATCATCGTAAAACGTCCCGAAATCGGGGTGACTCGCGGTGAAACGTACTGAAATCCGGGCAACGGTCGACCCCCTATATGGGGTCGGCGCCAGTAGGGTGGAGTAGACGAGGTGAGACCCAATGTCTACCCCCTCCCGCTCCGCACTGGCCGAGGTCGCATCGGACGCCGTGAACACGCCCGCGTCCGCCACCCTCCTGAAGCCCTTCGAGGTCGCTGGCTTCTGGGCGGCGGTCGCCCTTCCGTTCCTGTACACGCCGCTCGTGCTCGCTGGTCCCGACACGACGGCCCAACAGACCGCGCTCGCCGCGATGGTCGCCCTCCACGTCGTCGCGCTCGTGCTCGGTCACCGCCACAACACGAACTAACGGCTCGAAGACGCGCCGCTTAACACCGCCGCCCATCTCGGTCCCCACATGGGTCTCGACGCTGTTTCGCTCGGCCGCACCGGCCTCCGCGTCTCCGAAGTCGCGTTCGGGACGTGGCGGTTCGGCCGCGAGAACGACGCTGGCGAGATTGAAGTTGGTCGCGAGCGCGCACTTGAACTTCTTGACACGTACGCCGACGCTGGCGGCCGTTTCATCGACACTGCAGATATGTACGGCAGCGGCCGCGCCGAACAGTACATTGGCGAGTGGCTCGACAGCCGCGACCGCGACGAGTATGTCATCGCCTCCAAGATCTACTGGCCGACTCGCGAGGGCCCAAACGGCCGCGGGCTCAATCGCAAACACCTCCGGAACAACGTCGACGCGATTCTTGACCGCCTCAATACCGACTATCTCGACGTCCTCTACATCCATCGGTGGGATGATCGGACGCCCGCCCGCGAGTTTATGCGTACGCTCGATGAGTTCGTCCGCGACGGCAAGGTCCACTACCTCGGTGCGTCGACGTTCGAGCCGAACGCGTGGAAGGTCGCGAAGGCCAACGAAATCGCGCGCCGCGAGGGATACGAGCCGTTTACGGTCGTTCAGCCGCGGTATAACGCTGTCAACCGCGAGATCGAGGCGACGTACCTCGACATGTGCCGGGACTACGATCTCGGCGTCGTACCGTGGTCGCCGCTGGCTGGTGGGTTCCTCACGGGGAAGTACACGCGCGGGGAGGCGCCACCGGAGGGAACGCGAGGCGCGACCGACCAGCAGTTCGTGGATTCGTATCTCACACCGGAGAACTTTGACGCGCTTGAGGAAGTCGAGGCTGTCGCCGAGGAAGTCGGTGCGACGCCTGCGCAGGTGTCGTTGGCATGGTTGCTTCACCATGAGCAGGTCGTCGCGCCGATTACCGGTGCTCGCACGCCCGACCAGCTCGGCGAGAACCTCGCCGCTGCAGACCTCACGCTGAGTACCGACCAATTTGACCGCATCGCCCGCGTGAAGTAGTTAGCCCCAGGCGGCGCGGACGTTCCGCAGTTCGGCGGCGAGCGCGCGTCGCTTCAGCAGGCAGAATCCCGCGAAGATGATGGCGAAGCCGACAACTGTGTGTGCGGTGATTGGTTCGGCGAGCACGACCAGTCCGACGATCGCGGCGAAGACGGGCGCGACGTAGCTCACGAGGTTGATTTCGATGGGGCCGAGTCGTTCAAGCAGTTCGAAGTAGACGAGGAAGCCGGCAGCGCTGGCGGCCAGCGAGAGGTATGCGATGGCGAACAATGCGTCCGTATTTTGGGGAATTGTCTGCGTCTCGCCGCGGGCGAGACTGGCGACGTGCATGAGGAGTGCGCCGAGCAGCATCGCCCACGCTTCCATTGTTTCGATGTCGAGGTCGTCGTCGACGCGCTGGGTGAGCACGCTCCCAAGCGCGAAACACGTCGACGCCGCGAGCACCAGGAGGATCCCGACGGTGCTCCCGCCGAGGAGGTTCGACGGGTCGGGGTTCGAGAGCACGACGACACCGACGAGGCCGAGCAGCAGGCCTGCGATACCGCCAAGCGAGAGGCGCTCGGAGGGAAGGAACGCTCGCGCAAACCCCGTTGTGAGCACGGGGCTGAGGCTGACAACGACGGCGGCGACGGCGCTCGTGGTCTGCTGTTCGCCAACGAAGAGGAAGGCATGATAGGCAGCGATAAGGAAGACTGCAGCGATGCCAACGACGGTCCAGTCAGCGCGCGACTGCGGCAGCCAGTTATCGGCGGCGTACGCCGCGTACGCGAGCATCAGTACGCCCGCGACGTCGTAGCGAATGGCCGCGAACAGCACGGGCTCGAACCCGGCGTCAAGGCCAGCCTTGATGGCGGCGAACGCCGACCCCCAGACCGCTGCAAGCGCCAGAAACAGTACGGCATTCCGGTAGTTGGTCACGTCGAATCTCCGAGCGGGGTGACGTTTACGCTTTCGGAGACATACCCGTTTTGCCGCCGCTGGCTACAGGTTGCGCTCCTCGTGGAGTGCGCGCAGCATGTCCTGTCGGGTGATGATGCCGACTACGACGTCGTCCTTGACGACGGGGACGCGGTTGACGTCGCGCTCGTCGGCCGCAAGGATGGCGAGCACGTCGTCGACGTCCGCGTCGGGGCCGACCGTGAGCACATTTGTCGTCATGATTTTCTTCACCGGCTTCCCGGCGTTCTTCGCGAGGTCCAGTTCGGTCTCCAGTTCGTTCCACGAGAGGTCAATGCCGTAATCGAGGGTCTCGAGGAATGGCGGCAGCCCGATGGGAATCCAGACGGTGTGGTCTTTGGGTTGGAACAGCTCCACGAAATCGCGCTGGGTGATGACGCCGACGAGTCGGTCGTCGTCGTCCACGACGGGGAACCCCGTGAATTCGCGCCGGGCGAGCTGCTGGAGGACGTCGCTGACCTCGTCGTCCTCGTGGACGGTTTCGACGTCTTCGGTCATCAGGTCGCGTGCCTGCATATGGGAGTCGTCGCGGCCACGCCACGTATCGCTTTGGATGCGGGCCGCGACCGGCGGACCGCTTAAGTTCCAGCGCTCGCTACCTAGCATATGGCCATCGTGGGCCGGTCGAAACTCCGAGACCTGTTCGACGACTCGCCGACGCCACACATCGCCCACCCTCCCCAGTCTCACCGACGGGACTTCTATGTCGCGACCGACGGCTCGTACTCGCGCGACGGGAGCGGGCTCGGCGTCATCGTCGAAACCCGGGACGGCGAGCGGGTTGCCCGCTTCGCGGTGCCTGATGAAGCCCCGAATAACAACGTCGCCGAGTACCGCGCACTCCATCTCGGCTTGGATGTGCTCGCGTCGCGCGCCCCACGCGATGCGCGCATCGGCGTGCTCGTCGACCACAACGATCTCGCGGGCGACGTCAATACCGCGGCCCTCGCCGCGCGCGCCCACGACTATCGCCCGATCAAGGAATTCTCGCCGCCCGCGACCGCCGACCACCACTGGCGCGGTATCCGCGCTCGCGTCGTCGGGTTTGAGGCGGTCCGTGCGGCGCAGTTAGATAGCAATTCCAATCCCGCACACGTGCTCGCGAACGAACCCGAGCAGTACGGGCACGTCAACGACGAGCCCGCGCGCTGTCTGCTCCCCGAACGCAACACTGGTGACACCCAGGTGCCGCCACCCTCGCGTAGCGACCGCCGCGCCAGCGACTGACCCCCTTCTCGGTTCTTGTCGGCGTACTAATTGTTAATAGACGGCCACAATACTCAACCACGGTTATCGACGACACCGTCGTATGTCCGTACGGTGCCGGGGGGACGCGTGAGTGGCGTCCGTCTCGTCCACCCATCTCGTGTTGTTCATCGCCGCCATCCTCGTCGCCGCATCCGTCGCGGGGACCGTTACCGAAGGCGCAACCCGACTCGGCGGCGCGCTCGGTGACCAGAGCCAGCAACACGCCGAAGATATTGACGCCGAAATCAAAATCGTCAGCGACGCCGGCAGTCCCCAGTCCATCTACGATCACAGTTCCGAGACACTCACACTCTACGTGAAGAACGTCGGCGGGTCAACACTATCCACCGACCCAGACACCATCTCAGTGCTCGTGAATGGCAACTACCAGACCGACATCGAGACAACTGTCCTCGACGCCGATTCATGGGGCACCGGAAATCTCCTGCGCATACGCACGGACATCTCGCTACAGCCACGCGCAGACACCCGCATTGTCGTCACGCCAACCGGCGCTCGCGACGTGTTCCTCTTCCGGACGCCCGCAGAGTCCTCGAGTCGTTCGGAGCTCGTATTCGCCACACAGAACAATGCGTTGCGGTCCGTCGATGCTAACGAATCGATTACGTACTATGATGCGACTGCAACAGCAATCGGTCCGAAAGAGGTGGACTTCGACGGCGACGGCCTCCTTGAAGTTCCGTATGTGAACGACACAAATACCCTCCTACTCGTGGACTCGCAGAACGAAAAACAAGTACTCGCTGACAACGCTCGTAAACAAGGGCCGACGATTGGTGTCGGCACATGGAATGGCGACACCAGCGTGTTCTACTCCAGTACAGACAACAAGTATATTTACCGCGTACAACCGGGAACGACTGCGTCACGGCTGAGTGCCGACATAAAGTCGAACGCAGTTGGTGGACCTGCTGACTTCAACGGCGACGGTGATACCGACCTCGTCTTCCTCGGGGGTTCGGCTACCGTGAAGTACTATGACAACGGTGAGGTCCTAAACACGGGATACAGTGCGAATTCAGGAACTCATGGATACGGGTTTGGTGCTCCGCGACAGTTTGACGGAACGACACCCGCACGAGCGCCAATCACTGATCGTAGCAGTTATCCCGCTCTCGTGGATTATGATAACACGGTAGACCAGCTCTCCTCTCAGACCAAAGCAGTGAATGAGCCGGTTGCCGGCATTAATTTGACTGGCGATGAGCGGCTCGAACACGTCTTCGTCGATGGCAACGGCGACATCCACTACGTCACGCTTGACGGGAATGTTGAAACAGTCGTGGCGGACGTGAATGCGAGTACCGAGACGGGAGTCGCCTAAGCCGAAAAACGGTCTGTTTCGAGCAGCTACTCGCCGTTCTGTTGGGCGTCGACGACTGCGACGGCTGCGAGGTTTACGATGTCTTTGACTTCGTCGCCGCGCTGGAGGACGTGAACCGGTTCGTCCATTCCGACTAGCATCGGGCCGATTGCGTCGGCGCCGCCGAGGCGCTGGAGGAGCTTGTAGCCGATGTTCCCGGCTTCGAGATTCGGGAAGATAAGCACGTTCGCGGGGTCGTCTAGCTCGGAGAACTCGTAGGTGCCTTCGAGGATGTCCTCGACGACCGCGCTGTCGGCCTGCATCTCGCCGTCAACGGGGAATTCGACGTCGGAGTTCTCGCGGAGCATGCGTGCGGCGTCGCGGGGCTTGCGCGTGCCCTCGTTGTCGACGCTGCCGAAGTTCGAGTACGATAGCATTGCGACGCGTGGGTCGACGTTGAATCGGCGTGCGAGTTCGGCGGTGTGTTCGGCGACTTCCGCGAGCACGTCCGCGTCGGGGTTCTGGTTGACTGTGGTGTCAGCGCAGAAGATGACGCGGTTCTTGAACGTCAGCATGTAGACGCCGGCGACGTAGTCGGCGTCCGGTGCGGTGCCGACGACCTGCAGCGGCGGCTTCAGCGCCGATGGGTAGTGGTGGGTGAGGCCGGTGAGGAGCGCGTCGGCGTCGCCGGCTTCGACCATCGTTGACCCGAGGTAGTTCGGGTCGCGTTTCACGAGCGACTTGGCCTCGCTGCGTGTGACGCCCTTGCGCTGGCGGAGTTCGTAGAGGCGTTCGGCGTACGCTTCGTGGCTGCCTTCGTCGGGGTCGACGATTTCGGGTTCGAAGTCCAGGCCGAGCGCGGAGACGACACCGTCGATGGTGTCGCGGTCGCCGATGAGCACGGGTTCGGCGATGCCTTCCTCCTGCATCTGGTAGGCCGCGCGAATCATCTTCTCGTCGTCACCCTCGCCGAGCGCGATGCGCTTGGGATCGCTTTTGGCCTTGTTGAGGATGATGCGCATCATCTCCCGGCTCTTCCCGAGGCGGGCTTCCAGTTCCTCGCGGTACTCCTCGAGGTCGAGGTCGCGGCGTGCGACCCCGGAGTCGATGGCGGCCTCCGCGATGGTGGGCGCAACCTCGAAGAGCACGCGCGGGTCCAGCGGCTTCGGGATGATGTACTCGGATCCGAACTGCAGCGGCTGGTCGCCGTACGCCTTCACAACAGCGTCCGGGACGTCCTGCTTGGCGAGGTCTGCAAGTGCTTCCGCGCACGCGACCTTCATTTCCTCGTTGATGTCGGTGGCACGGACGTCGAGCGCGCCGCGGAAGATGAACGGGAACCCGAGAACGTTGTTCACCTGGTTAGGGTAGTCTGAGCGCCCGGTCGCCATGATGACCGTATCCTCGCGGGCGGCCTTGGCTTCCTCATAGCCGATTTCGGGGTCCGGGTTCGCCATCGCGAACACGATGGGGTTGTCCGCCATCGACCGAACCATATCTTGGCTGACAATGCCGCCCACGGAGAGGCCGACGAAGACGTCCGCGCCCTCCATGGCGTCTTCGAGATCGCCGCCTTCGCCGGGGCTGGCGAACTCTTGTTTGAACTCGTTGACGTCGCGGTCCTCGGTGATGATGCCCGAGGAGTCACACATCGTGATGTTCTCGCGCTGGACACCCAGCGAGACGTAGAATTTCGCGGAGGCGATGGCTGAGGCGCCCGCTCCGGAGAAGACAACCTCGAGGTCTTCGATGTCCTTGCCCGCGATTTCGGCGGCGTTCAGGAGTGCCGCGCCGGAGATGATGGCGGTGCCGTGCTGGTCGTCGTGGAATACGGGGATGTCCATCTCCTCGCGGAGCCGTGTCTCAATTTCGAAACATTCCGGCGCCTTGATGTCTTCAAGGTTAATGCCACCGAACGTCGGCTCCATTGCTGCCACCGACTCGATGATATCGTCGGCGCTTTCTTGGTCGAGTTCGATGTCGAAGACGTCGATGTCGGCGAAGCGTTTGAACAGCACGCCTTTCCCCTCCATGACGGGTTTGGAGGCCTGTGCGCCGATGTCACCGAGCCCGAGCACGGCGGAGCCGTTCGAGACGACGCCGACCATGTTCCCCTTCGCGGTGTACTTGAACGCGTCCTCGGGGTCGTCGTCGATGTGCCGGCACGGCGCTGCGACGCCCGGCGAGTACGCAAGCGAGAGATCCCGCTGTGTGTTCGTTGGCTTTGTTGTCGAAATCTCGATTTTTCCCGGCGGGTCGCTGGCGTGGTAGTCCAGAGAGTCCTCGTCTAATCCCATGTCGTTGTCTGCCGCACCGACGGGCAAAAACCTATCCCAATGCGTCGAATGTTGTTACGTCATCCGTCGAAGCAAGTGTGTGTGAAGAATCACGATTGGCGCCCTGCTCGACGGTCGCTGTGCTCGCGACTCTCGCTGGTCGCCGCTTGTCGTACTAGGCTCTCTTGTCGATCGCTGCGCTCCCCGTTCGCATTCACCTGGAGTCCTCGCGGTCGGCCGTGCCCACGCCCAATACGACACGCCTACGTACGCTCGTCCAAAAATCCGAGGTATGGACCGCCGCTCCTACCAGCTCGCGGCCGTGACGAGTGTGTTGACGTTCGCGCTCATCCTCGTCGGCGAGTATACCGCCGTCTCCGGGTCAGGTGCAACCTGTGGGCTGCAGTGGCCCACCTGTAACGGCCAACTCCTCCCGCTGGGCCTCCGGATTCATGACTTCATCGAGCAGTTCCACCGCGGATTCGCGATGGTTGTCGGTTTCTTCATCCTCGGTACCGGCGCCGTCGCGTGGCGTAACTTCGACCAGCGCGACGTCAAAATCGGCGGCGTGCTTGCCGTTGTCCTGCTGCCGATTCAGGTGATTCTCGGCGGCACAACTGTGACGTTCAGCGGTCTCATTCCGTGGGGGTACATGCCCATCACACAAGCCGTCCACCACCTCGCCGCGCTCGCTATCTTCGGGACGCTCGTCTACACAACACTCAGAATGCGTGAACTCGTTGGTATCGGGCTCGGGAGCATTCGCACTGCTTCGCTGGCTGGACTTGCGGTGATTCCGGTGGCGCTGGTGTTCTCCCGGAACACCGTCTTTGCGGTGTACGGGACGCGCGTCCAACTAATTCACCACGCGCTTGAACTGCTCGTGTTCACTGCCGCGCTCGCCGCGCTCGTGTGGGCGCACCGCCGTGACAACCGCCGTGCCGTGCAAGCGATGGTGGCTACGATTGCCGTTGTCACCGTCCAGATTCTCATCGGGACTGGCGTCGTGCATTTCTCTGCTGCGGTTCAACTTACGTACTACGCGCTCACCGCCGTTGTCGTCGCGCTGTTCATTCTTGCTGCACGTTCCACTGAGACGAGCACGACTGCCCCCCTGTAGCGTGGACGTCGGTCAGGTTCGGTTGTATTTAAGTCCCTCCCCGTGCATCGATTTTGTATGTCTGAATTCAACCGGCGTACGTTCCTGAAGAGTGTAGGCGGTACCGGCGTTGCACTGACCGTTGCTGGCTGCACTGGCGGCGACGGAGACGGCTCGACCACCGCTGGGACGACCGCCAGCGGTGACGGCACGACCACCGACACCACGACGGCCAACGAAGTCACGACCATCACGCCTGGGACCGCCTCCGGCTTCCCGCCGTTCGAATTCGTCAACGACTCCGGCGACCTCGTTGGCTTCGACGTCGACCTGCTGTCGGCGGTCGTCGAGCAGACCGATAACTACGAACTCGGAAGCTGGGAGGACCTTGAGTTCAACCAGCTTATCGTTGCGCTCGACAACGGCAACATCGACGTCGCCGCCGCCGCGATGACGATCAACGACGAACGCGACCAGACCATCGACTTCAGCAATCCCTACTACGACGCCAACCAGGCAGTCCTCGTTCGTGAGGGCGGTAGCTTCCGGCCCGGGAGCAAGGACGACCTCGCTGACCGCCCCATTGGCGCGCAATCTGGTACGACCGGCCAGGACCAGATGGACTCGCTCGTCGAGAACGGCACCATCAGCAGTTCGCAGGCAAACACCTACGGGAATTACGTGCTCGCCGTTCAGGACCTCGCCAACGGCAACATCGACGCCGTGATCGTCGACACGCCGGTCGCAGAGACGTTCGTCGCGAACCGCAACGTCGTCATCTCGTTCACCATCGAGACCGGTGAACAGTACGGATTCGGTGTTCGCGAGAATGCCAGCGACCTGCAGAGCGCCCTCAACGAGGGGCTGCAGGCCGTGCGGGACAACGGCACGTACGCGGACCTCACCGAAGAGTGGTTCGCTAGCGAATAACTGCGATGGACCCGACGTCCCTCGTGCTGCAGACCGGGCTCGGCGACTGGGAATTCGTCTGGCGCCAGCGGCAGTTCTTCGTCAATGGGACGATACTCGCTGTCAAACTGACGTTCTTCAGCATGGTGCTGGGGTTTGCGCTCGGGCTGCCCGCGGGCGTCGTTGAGGCGTACGGCGGCAAGTACTCGAAGGGCGTTGTGCGGCCGCTTGGCGTCGTCGTCCGCGGTACGCCTATCCTCGTCATCATCTCGCTGACGTACTTTGCGGGCGGTATTTCACCAGCATTTACCGCCGCGACTATCGCGCTCGGTGTACGGTCGGCGGCCTACCAGAGCCAAATCTTCCGTGGCGCCATCGAGAGCGTCGAGAGCGGGCAAATGGAGGCTGCACGTGCGGTCGGCCTCTCGAAGCTGGGCGCCATCCGCCACGTCGTGTTGCCGCAGGCGCTACGTCGCTCTGTGCCCGGGTTCCAGAATGAGTTCACTATCGTTCTCAAGGACACCAGCATCGCGTACGCCATCGGCGTCGCAGAGCTGTTGAAGCGCAGTTACGACCTCTTCTCCATCCAGACGACTGCTGCCCTCGAAGTGTTCTTGGCGGCGTCGCTAATCTACTTTGTGTTGACGTTCACCGTCAACCGCGGTATCGAGCAGCTCCATGACTACGTCGCGATTCCCGGAGGTAACCACTGATGACAGACCCACTACTCGACGTCGACGACGTCTACCAGAGTTACGGTGAGGAAAGCGTCCTCGAAGGGATTTCCTTCGAGATGGAGCGACAGGACGTCAAGGTGCTTGTTGGCCCTTCCGGCTCCGGGAAGTCCACGATGCTCCGCTGTATCAACCGCCTCACCGACATCGACGACGGCGACATCCGCCTCGAGGGTAACTCCATTTTCGAGATGGACGCCAACGATCTCCGCCGACAGGTCGGAATGGTGTTCCAGGACTTCAACCTGTTCGCGCACCTCACCGCCCTCGAGAACGTCACGCTCGGTCTCAAGCGCGTGCTTGATATGGGCGAGCGGAAGGCCGTCGAGAAAGCCGCGTGGCAACTCGAACAGGTTGGCCTCCGCGAGCAAGCGAACTCCTATCCTGCCGAACTGTCGGGCGGCCAGAAGCAACGCGTCGGCATTGCTCGCGCGCTCGCGATGGACCCCAAGCTAATGCTGTTCGACGAGCCGACATCTGCGCTTGACCCCGAACTTATCGGGGAGGTGTTGTCCGTGATGCGTGAACTCGCCGAGGAGGGTATGACGATGCTCGTGGTCACCCACGAGATGGGGTTCGCGAAGCAGGCTGCGACTGACGTGTTGTTCCTCGATGAGGGCAAACTCGTCGAACAAGGCCCGCCCGAACAGATCTTTGAGAACCCCGAACACGACCGCACTGCGGCGTTCCTCAGCCGCCTCACCCAACTCCACGGCGGCCAATGAGCCGGAGTACGCAGCGGCTCGTCCGGGACGGAATCCTCGCCACCTTCTGGATATGGTTCTCTGCGCGCTTGCTCAACGACTGGTTCGGCGGCGTGTTCGTCCCCGCCGGCCAGCCGTTCTTCGACCCGCAACCGGTCGCAGACGCCGCCTCCGTCATCGGCGACACCGCGGCTAGTCTGGGAATCGTCGGCGTGCCGGTCGGCTGGGTTGCAAGCGCGCTCGATTCCATTTCGTTTGCGATGACGTACCTCCCCGATCTCGCCGCTGGCGCGTGGCTCACCGTTGTGCTCACGACGCTGGGCATCGTGTTCGGGATTGTGCTCGCGGTGCCGCTGGCCGCCGCCCGCGTGTACGGCCGCATTACCCGCTGGATATCGCTTGGGTTCATCGAACTCATTCGCGGGACGCCACTGCTCGCGCAGCTGTTCGTGCTGTACTACGCACTCCCACTCTCCGGGTGGATCAATGCCATCCCCTTCGTCGGCAGCGGCATCGTCCCCGCGCAAGCGGTATGGGTCGCCATCATCGGGTTCACCATTAACAGTGCCGCCTACCAGGCCGAGTACATCCGTGGGTCTATCGAGGGCGTCGACCCTGGCCAGCTAACGGCTGCACGCGCAATCGGCCTCTCCCAACTGCAGGGCATTCGCTACGTCGTGTTGCCGCAGGCGCTCCGGTTCGCGATTCCATCGTGGACCAACGAACTTGTCTACCTCGTGAAGTACTCCTCGCTGGCGTCGTTCATCACGGTGGCCGAACTCTACCACGCCGCCGAGAGTGCCGCCTACGACAACTATCGCTTCCTCGACTTGTTCCTGCTGGCAGCCGTCGTCTACGTCCTGCTCGTGCTGTCGGCGACCACTACAATGGAGTGGGTTCGCAAGCGCGTCGCGATTCCGGGCGTTGGCGGCTCCGCAGGTGGGCGCACCTCAACGGAGTAGTCAGAAGAAGTCATCCAAACCCGCCTGATCGTCGTCGCTCTCCTCCTCGCCGGATTTGTCTTCATACTCTTCGTCCTCGGTGGCTTCCTCGCTAGATTCGTCTGCTTCGTCGAAGCTTGCTTCACCCTCGAAGGCGCCGCCGGAGTGCTCGACGGCGCGCTCTGAGCGCAGCTGTTCGGCGTCCTCGACGATGGACTGGACCTTGTTCGTCGTCTCTCCGGACCCTGTGACGAACGAGACGTGTTCGGCGTCAAGGTCGTACGCTGCCGTCATTGCCACGGTCAACTCTCGGTTCGTGCAGTGGTGGGTCATCGTCGCGAGGAACGGCACGATTTTGCGGCGCGCCGTCGACATGCTGCAGCCGCTGACCTCCGCGACCTTGCGCGCGACGTAGTCGCGCTTGTTCCGGGTCGCCCGCGAGGACCCGAGTTTCCGCCAGTACGACGGCGGCCCGTAGCGCGTCCACCCGCCGTGGTCGTGCTGGCGCGACGCCGCGACGCCCGCCGCGATGTTGTCGGTGGCGTACCGCCAGTACGAGTAGTTCTGCGTCGCACGCACGCGCCCGAGCCAGACGTCCGCGTTCGAGAGGAACTCGTAGGCGTCAGCGAGTTCGTCCCCGTAGTAGTCCTTGGGCACGTTGTCCTCGACCCAATTAATGAGGTCGTCGGGCGTCTCGTCGACGTCGTAGGCGGCTTCCAGCGCGTCCTGCGCGCCGAGGTGTTTGATGAGGTCGTCGAGGAAGTCGAAGACGCCCTCTGTGCGGTCGCGCTCGCCCATCACCACGTCGTCCGTGGTAAGTGTCTCCCCGGTCTCCGCGAGCGCCTGTAGGTCGTTGACTGCCGACCGCAGGTCCCCGGAGTTCTGCTCGGCGATGGCTTCCAGGGCCTCCTCGTCGTAGTCGATGCCCTCGCGCCGGCAGATGTCCCGGAGCACGGGGACGATGGAGCGCTTGGAGACGTCCCGGAATTCGATGTCCTGACACGCGTTCCGCAGGCTGTTGCTCATGTCGTAGTACTCGTTGGCGATGAGCACGATGGGCTGCGTGGACTCCTTCACGAGGTCCGTGATGGCCGCGGAGCCGCCGCGGTCGACGTTCCCGTGGAGGTTGTCCGCCTCGTCCATCACGACGAGTTTGCGGCCCCCCGTCCCGCCTGCCAGCGTCCCGGACTTCGCGGCCTCGCCGGCGACCCGCTCGACGACCGAGGCGGTGCGCTGGTCCGAGGCGTTCAACTCCACGACGTCCCAGCCCTCGTCGGCCGCCAGCGCGTGCGCTGCCGACGTCTTCCCGACGCCTGGACTCCCGTAGAGGATGACGGCCTCCCGGTGGTCCTCCCACGTGTCCGCCCACTCCTGGAGCGCGTCGCGGGCCTTGTTGTTCCCGCGGACCTCCGACAGCGACGACGGGCGGTACTTCTCCGTCCAGTCGGTCATTACCGGAAGAAGGCGCGAGCCGCGTTTAGTGGTTGCGGAGAGCGTGGCCGAGCACCGCGAGGCCACGTTATCGTGAGCGGTGACCGTAGGGAACCGCGAGCCGCGCGACCGAACGCTACCGTCTCCGTGACGTGTAGCACGCAATCAGGACACGACCCTCGGAGAATTCTCCCGCCCTTGAATCGACCTAGAGAGCGCTTAGACGTTGTATAGGGGTGTATTTCGGCGTTTCGGGCAGAGCGATAGCCTTTCAGTCGTCGGCCCTGAAGCGTGTCGCTAATGTACATCGTCATCGTCGGCGCAGGTGACATCGGCGACCCCCTCACCGAGATTGCCACGAAGGGTGGCAACGAGGTCGTGGTCATCGAGCGCGACGAGGAGCGCGCGGAGCGGGCGTCGCAGCGATACGACTGCCTGGTCATCAACGACGACGCGACGTCGAAGGAGACGCTGGAGGACGCCGGCGCGGACCGCGCGGACGCGCTGATTTCGACGACCGACCAGGACGCCACGAACGTGATGGTGTGTCTGCTCGCGCAGGAACTAGAGGTCCCGGACGTCGTCTCGGTCGTCCACAACCCCGAGCACATGAACCTGTTCCGGCAGATTGGCGTAAACACGATGCAGAACCCCCAGCGCCTCATCGCGGAGTACCTCTATCGGGCGGTCAAGCGGCCGTCCATCGTCGACTTCATGCGCATCGGCGAGGAGGCCGAGGTGTTCGAGATTACGGTCGAACGGGACGCCCCGATTACGGGGAAGACACTGCGGGAGGCCGACGAGGAGGGGCTGCTCGAAGGCGAGTTGCTCGTCGTCGCCATCGAGCGCGACGGCGAGGGCGAACCGATAACGCCTCGCGGGAACACCCGCGTCGAGGCTGGCGACCTCCTCACGGTCTACTCCAGCAAGGGCGCGACGCCCGAGGTGACCGACGTCTTCGGCCACACGGAAGACCGCTCGTAGCATGACTCGACAGAACGGCGACCTGCTCCCGACGGACCTGCAAATCATCGCACGCGACGTCGGGTCGCTGGTGTTGATGGAGGCGGGCCTGATGGTGATTACGTCGCTCGTCGCGCTCGGGTTCCGGGAATTCCACGCCGCGCTCGCCATCTTCCTCGCGGCGGGCGTGACGGCCGCCATCGGCGGGGCGACGAACCGCGCGTTCGCGGACGCGCCGGACCCGAAGATGAAACACGGGATGGTCATCGCCGCCGGCGGGTGGCTGATGGTCGCGGCGTTCGGCGCACTCCCGTTCTTCCTGACGGCGTGGCTGACGCCGCCGGCCGCCATGGCGGCGTTCGTCCCGGCGGCCACGGACACGAGCACGTGGGAGCCCATCGGTGTCGCCGGCACGACGACGCTGTCCAGTCTCGCGTACTTCCGAGACCCCCTGCACGCGTTCTTCGAGAGTATGAGCGGGTGGACGGGCAGCGGGCTGACGATGGCGATTCACGAGCCGTCGCTCCCGCGAGCGTTGCAGTGGTGGCGGTCGTTCATCCAGTGGGTCGGCGGTGTCGGCGTCATCGTCCTCACCGTCTCGATTCTCTCTCGGCCCGGCAGCGGGAGTTACGCGCTCTACCAGAGCGAGGCTCGCGAGGAGAAGATTCACCCGAGCGTCGTCTCCACCGTCCGTACGGTCTGGAAACTCGTCGTCGGCTACACGGTGCTATCGTTCGTCCTGCTGTTCGGCGCGATTCGCTACAGCGACAGCGAGTACGTCCAGTCGCTGGAACTCTGGGAGGTCGCGTGGCAGGCGCTCAACCACGCGATGACCGGGCTCACGACGGGCGGGTTCTCCGTCACCGACAACTCGATTGCGACCTACAACTCGCCGCTCGTCGAGACCGCGCTCCTCCCGATTATGATTATTGGGGCCATCGCGTTCCCGGTCCACTACGTCGTGCTCCGGGACCGGAAGGTCAGCGAACTCCTCACGGACCTCCAGACCCGCTGGCTGTTCGCCCTGCTGGCGCTCGGGATCGCCGTCCTCTCCGCGCAGAACGTGCTGTCCGTCTCATCCACCACTGGAGCGTTCGCGACACAGTCGTTCCTCCCGTTCGCCGTGCCGTCGCTCGACGCGGCGCAACTGGACGCCATCCGCGACTCGACGTTCCAGTGGGTGAGCGCGCTGAGCTGCACCGGGTTCCAGTCCGCACCCATCGGCCGCTGGCTGGCCGGCGCGAAAGTGATGGTCGTCGGCGCGATGGTCGTCGGCGGCGCTGCCGGGTCGACCGTCGGCGGCATTAAAATCATCCGCGCGTACACGATTGCCCGCGGCATCATCTGGCAGTTCTCCCGCGTGTTCCTGCCGAAGAACGCCGTCGTCACCGCGCGCATCGGCGACCGGACGCTCGACCGCGAGTCGATGGAGCGCGAGTTCAGCGAGGCGGCCATCGTCTCGCTGCTGTGGCTCCTCGTGCTCGCCGCCACCAGCATCGTCCTCGTGAACCTCGCCGGCCCCGAGTTCGGGTACGCCGACGCGCTCTTCGAGGTCGCTAGCGCACAGGGCAACGTCGGGCTCTCCTCGGGCATCACGGGCCCGACGATGTCGCCGCTCGCGGAAGCGATGTTCACGCTCAACATGTGGGTCGGCCGCCTCGAAATCATCCCCGTGCTCGTGTTCGTCCGCGCCGGGCTCTCGGGCCTGAACCCGTAACCGGACGTCGTCGCGTCGCCGCGCCGCTCGGAGATTCGGCCTGGTTCAGTCGCCACAAAGCCTTTTCACTCCACAGCGAGCATCACAACCATGTCCGAACGAGTCCCCAGCAACTCCCGTAGCACCGACCTCGGCATCGGTGCCGCCGCCGGTGCCGTCGCGTACGTGCTCGGCTACCTCCTCACGTACCTCTGGCAGGGGTCGTCCGTCCAGGAGCAACTCGAAGGCTACAACGCTATCGTGGAACTTCTCGGCGGCGACCCGATTCCGACGTGGAAAGCCGTCGGCTGGCTGTTCTACAACGCCCATGGCGTCTCGTTCACCGTCCCGTCGCTGGGCAGCGGGCAGGCCACCCGGAACCTCATCGCGGACGGGAGCGCGCCGATGCTGCTGTACCTCGTGCCCGCGGTCGTCGTCGTGCTCGCCGGCTTCGTGCTCGCACGCCGCGCGAACGCCGCCGACGCGTCCGGGGGCGCACAAATCGGCGCTCGCGTCGTGCTCGGCTACGTCGTGCTCGCAATTGCTGGCCTGTTCGTCTTCGAGTACGCCGCGGGGGGGAGCGCGATTCACCCCGAGTACGCGCTCGGCGTGCTGCTCGCTGGCGTCGTCTACCCCGCAGTCTTCGGCGGCATCGGCGGCGCGCTCGGTGCCGTCACGTCGACCTAGAGGTCTCGGGCGACCATCTCGCCCCAGTGCTCGAAGCCGTACCGCTCGTAGAACGCCTTCGCGCGCTCGTTCTGCCGGTCAACGTCTAACACCATACGGTCCAGCGGTAGCGACTGCTCGCGCGCGACGCTGAGCGCGGCCTCCATCAGGTCGTCCGCGACGCTCGTGCCGCGGAAATCGGGGGCGACGTAAATCTCGTTGAGCACGGCGGCGTCCCAGACGAACGCCATCGATTCGGGGAGCACGAAGACGTAGCCCGCGAGTCCGTCCTCGCGCTCGGCGACCTGCACGCAACGCTCGTTCTCGGTGACACAGCGGTCGACCCAGCCGAGCCAGTCGCTCCGGTACGCTTCGTCGAGTTTCGCCTCGTAGGCTGCCTGCTTGGACTCGTCTCCCGTCCTCTCGCCGAGTCCCGTCTCGAAGCCACGCTTTAATTCCCAGAGGTCGTCGCTGTCCGCGTCCATGTACGGCCTGACCATACCTCGGCTTGGACTGTCGCGGCGTTAGCGTTTGGCTTCTCGGAACCGCCCGACGACGCTCGCCACGGCGGTGAGCACGACGACCAACTGGAGGCCCGAGGCGACGACGGGGAACACGCGCTCGGCGTTCGCGGGGTCGCTGCCGCGTTCGAGGTCGACGCCCGTGTAGTAGTGCGTGTTCTCGGTCGTCCCGCCGACCGTACCGCCGCCTCCGGGCTCGTCGCCGAAGTCGACGAACGTCTGGACGACGCCCTCCGTGCTGGAGAGTTCCAGCGAGCCCGCGAACGTGTAGAAGCGGTCGTGCAGCGGGTAGAGGAGGTTCACGCCGTTGGTCATTAAGTCTGGGAGGATGCCGCCGAACAGGAGCGCAACGACACCCACGACCGCGACGTGCGGGCCGTCGCGGCCGAACTTCGCGTGGAGCCACGACTCCGCGCGGCGCGTGTCCCAGACGACCAGCACACCGAGGACGGCGGGCAACAGCGCCGTGTGGAGGAGCGCGCGGTGACCGCCGGCGATCCAGACGCCGAGGAAGGTGTCGACGTCCGGGAGCGCGGCGACCGCGCAGACCACGGCGAGCGTCTTCGCGTCGAACTCCCGGAGCAGCGCCGTCGCCACCAGCGCACCGAACGCCACGTGGACGACCGTCGAAGGCATACGTGTGTCACTGTCTCACGTGAGAATGGGTCTTTCTCTTCGGCACGTGTCGAAGTTCTCCGGCAGACTTTTTGCCGGCGACACCCGAATTTCGGCCATGACTGACGACCCGCGCGCGGACCTCGCCGAGCGCATCGCCGGCGACATCACGCTTAGCGACGACCCTGGCGCCACACTCCGGAAGTGGCGCACGGACTTCGACGTCTCCCAGACCGCCCTCGCCGAGGAGCTCGACGTTTCGTCGTCTGTCGTCTCTGACTACGAGAGCGGCCGCCGCTCCAGCCCTGGCATCGCGCTCGTCACGCGCGTCGTCGAGGCGCTGCTGGACATCGACGAGCGCCGCGGCGGCGACCACATCCGCCAGTACGGCCGCGTGCTCTCCGCAGGCTTCGACAGCGACGTCGTCCTCGACCTCCAAGAGTATCCAACAGCGCTCCCCGCCGGCGAACTGTACGACGCCGTCGACGCCACCGAAGTCGTCGAGGGCGACCGCGACACCGTCACCGGCCACACCGTCATCGACTCCATCGAAGCCATCCGCCGACTGCGCGCCGACGAGTTCTACCGGCTCTACGGCCAGTCCACGAGCCGCGTGCTCTCCTTCACGAACGTCTCCCGCGGAGAGAGCCCGCTGGTCGCACTACGCGTCGTCAACCCCACGCCGAACGCCGTGCTCCTCCACGGCCTCTCCACAGACGACCTCTGGGAACACGCACCCGCGCTCGCACAACGCGATGGCTATTCGCTGGCAGTCACAGAAATGGATATCGAGGAGATGCTGGACGCACTCCGAGAACACGCCTGAAGCGAGCGCTCGTGCTTGAAGACCGCTAACTACTCGATGTAGGTGTATTGGCGCTCGTTCATTGGGCCCCAGCCGTCGAAGACGAATTCACTGTCAGGCTGCGTGAATGGCTCCAACTCGACGGATTTCTCGTGGTTGTGCCGGTCGTGAATCTGCTCGTACTCCGAGAACGAGAGGTCATAACGGCGCTCAACCTCCGCGTCGACGTTCAGTTCGGCGACCTCGTCCTCGAAGCCGGGCTGGACGGTCTCCTCGTGAATCTCGGCCTGCGCGCCGGAACCGTACGACGCCACGAGGAGCTTCTGACCGGCGAGGTCGCGGCCTTGCTCGACGGCGTGCTTGAGCGCGCTCACACGTGCGATGTGGACCGAGCCCGTGTACCAATTCCCGACCTGACTGGAGATGTCCAGCGTCGGGTCGATGGCCTCACCGTACCACTCGCGGTACGCGTCGGTCTCCTTGAGGTCGTCGACGTACTCCCGGATGGCGTCTTCGAACGCCTCGCGGGAGTCGAAGTCGTCGCGGCGCGGTTGCCGGCCGATGTCCTCGGCGAGTTCCTCCTCGACGTCCGTCCCGCGAATCATGTGCCGATAGCCCAGCACCGCGGCCTTCCGCACCATCCCGGGGAACGGCGTGTGGAACGGGATGAACGCGTAGTCGTCGGGGTGGGTGTCGCCCGCGGCGCGCTCGAAGTCCTCGAGGGCTTCGCGCATCCGTGCGAGGTACACCTGCACCGAGCGCTTGCCGTCCACGCTCGGGAACTGCTGGTTCGGCTTCAGGAAGTCCGTCTCGTCCGCGGAGCCGTACCCCTGCTCGGTGGAGAGTTTCACGAGGTCCGGGTCTTCAGTGATGTACATGGCGACCGCGCCAGCGCCCTGCGTCGCTTCGCCGGAGGAGTCCCGGGCGTACAGCGCGGTGTCGGTCGCGATGACGAGTGCGCCGCGCCCGCGGTTCCGCCCCGCGAGAATCCAATTCACCGCGTCGTCCAGCGACTGGGTGCCGGCGATGCACGCGAACTTTCGCTCGCCCTTGTTCGCGTGGTGGAAGTCCCCGTCATAGACCTGCTCAAGACACCCGGCGATGTACGTCGACACCGGCTTTGAGTTATCGAACGAGGACTCCGTCGCGACGTCGATACGGCCGACATCCTCGGGTTCGAGGCCCTTGCGATCCATCAGCCGGTGCGCGGCGTTCGCGCCCATCGTCACGATATCCTCGTAGGCGTCCGGGAACGACGACGAGAACAGCCCTAGTCCCTTCGTGTACTTCTCGGGGTCGTCGCCCTGCTCGGGCGCAAACGTCTCCGCGAGATCGAGTTTTAGCCGCCCCGTTCGCACTTCAATGGCGTCAATACCGACGCTAGTCATGCACTCGTCTACGCGAAACGGTCATATGGGTTTGTCGATGGTGTTGTTCGACACTTGTCGAACAAATGTGTGTGGGTGAACTATCTCGCTTCAGACGGCACTTCCTTCCTGTTCTGCACTAGCGGTGTTGCCCTGGTCATCGCCCACGATGACGACGACGTAGTACGGATCGTCTCCCTTCTCTTCGCCCTGTTCGGTGTCGGAAACAGTCACCGTCGTCTGACCGCCAGTATAACTGCTCGAGGTCACCTCGCCTGCGAGGTAGGACTTGCTCGAAGAGTCGTACAGACGCACAGAGTAGTTCGTGATATCGTTGTTCCGGTCACTTGCGGTGAATGTCACGTCTACGTCGTGCGTCCTGTCGTTTTCTTTGGAATCCTGCGAAGTCGAAATCGAATCAATAGTAACTGTTGGCGGGTCGCCACGCTCGACAGGGCCTTGGCCGGCCTTCTGGACTGTGACGTTTACACGCTCGTAGAGTTCACTACCGTTCAGAATCTGTAGAGTTGTATTTTGTTCACTGAATGCGTTCACCTCAAACGTCGCACGTCCGTTTGTGCCCGTAATTGCCGTGGTCTCGTAGAACGGATTCGAACCGTTCACGCTCACTTTTACCCCGCTCTCCGCGTTGTTGAACCGGTCGCGAGCTTCCACTGTCACGCGGTCGCCGCGATTCTCCACGAGCGTGAGATAGTGCGCTGGCGGATTCTCTGTGCCGCTCCCGACGCCGACGCGCGCGGTCTGGAGCGTGAACTGGTCGGTCCATTCTACTTGGACGACCACGCGGTCCTCGTCAGCCACATCGACGACGTCGATGACGCCGGGGTGACTGCCGAGGTCGGTCCGGTCCTCTAGCTGATTGGCCGACAGTCGCGTCGGTACGGAGACGTTCACTGGTTCACCGGTCTCGTTCGGCTGGACCTGCACGCGCTGGTAGGGTGCGCTCAGCGTCTCGGGGCTGACGGTCACCGAACTCGCGCGCGTCGTGCTCAGCGAGCCGTTGAGCGTGACGAGCGTGATGGTCCGCGTCTCGTTGTCCACGAGCAGCTGCTCGGTGAGCGGAATCGCGGTGCCGTTGTTCGTGTTCGGGTAGAAGTTCGAGAGTATCGACGTCTCGTAGAGGAGATTCGGCGCGTTGTCGTACTCGTGGTAATTCGGCTCGTATTCGAGATACTTCGTGGACGCCATCCAACTCCCGTTCAGGAAGTGTCTGGTCTCCTCGTTCGTCGCGTTAATATTCGACACGCGAATCGTGCTGTTCTCGTAACTTCCCGTCCGCAGCGTGCCCGTCGCTGGCGGCGGGTTCATCAGAAAGACCCGAGAGGGGTACTGGGTGCCGAGCGCGACCGAGACCGGCTGCGAGTTCCCAGTTGCAGCCGAACGGAGCAGTCCGTTCCGCACGTCCGTCATCTGATTCTGGACGGTCTGGCTGTGCTTGTACTCGATGTCGGCGTTCTGCGAGGGGACGACTGTCGCCTGGTAGAGCGAGAGCGCGATGATGAGCGTGGCGAAGAGCAACACGGCTCCGATCTGGACCGTGACAGCCCTGTTGTCGTCCCTGAAACGCACGGTTGTGTGGACTCGTGCGGGCAGCGGCATAAACGCGACGCCTACTGCGGCGTCGCCGACAGTAGCCTGCGGCAGGCTGGCTCGCGGTCGTCAGTCGTCGTCTTCGATGACTTCCGGGTCCGAGAGCGCGCTCTGGAGGCTGTCGAGGCCGTTGACCCACTCCGTGACGAGGCCGTACTCGACGTCGTCGAGGATGTCCATGTCGAGGTCGTCGCCGTCGATGACGCGCGTGCCGGCGCAGGCGCTCAGGCCGAGCGCGCGGTCGAGGTCCTCTTCCTGTTCGGCTTCGACGGCAGCCTGGACGTACCCGGTGACGTCAGTCTCGTCGGCGACGCCGTCGGCGATGTACTGCTCGGCGCTGTAGAACACGCAGACGAGGCTCGTCTGGACGCCGTCGACGAGCATGAGCTTGTCCTCGTCCTCGAAGTCGGGCTCGGAGAGCACGACCTCGCGGATGTCGGTGAGCTCTTCGAGGGCTTCCTCGTCGTCGATGGCGTCGTTGTCGTACGCCTTCAGGATTTTCGCGACCGCGATTGCGACGTCGTCCTGGAGGTTCAGGAGCAGGCGCGCGGAGTCCTCGTCCTCCGGGTCGATGTCCTCGTCGCGCAGCCGGTCGAGCCAGTTCTGCCAGCGTTCCTCGGAGTAGAACTCCTCCTCGGGGGCACTCATACTCCGTACGCCGGCCGCCCGAGACAAAGGCCTTTCCTTCAACGGAGCGGCGAGTCACGCGTCCGCACGGTCCGTGACAGCCCGAGTCCACCGCCTGCTCGTTACTCGTCGAGCGTGCCGCGGGTGTCGATGCCGTAGACGGCTTCGGGGGTCTCGACGTGCGCGAGCCGGACGGCGTCGTCGTGGCCCTGTTCTTGGAGCCAGCGTACGCGTCGCGGTACCGTCTTCGGCCCCATCACCGCACCCGGACGGTCGGCGTCGTCCACGAAGTCCGTCTCCATCAGGAACGGCTCGCCGACTTCGACGGCGGTCTCCAGGTACTCTTTGTCGCACATCACGCTCTTCGTGACGCCGTCGAGTTCGCCGCTCGCGTAGTGTTTCACGACGCGCTCGGGCGGCAGCCCCGCGGCCTCGGCCCACTCCGCGACGTCCGTGAGGTCCTCGGTCGATTCGGTGTGGAGTTGGAGCGCGACCCCGGTCTCGGCGGCGCGCGTGCAGGCGTGCCGGATGACCTCGTTCGATGCCTCCCAGACGGCGTCGCTAACGTCGTAGTGCGGACGGCCGGACTTCAACGCGACCGCGTGGCCGTCGCTCGCGTACTCTGCGGCGACGTCGATGCCCGCGCGCATCAGTTCACCCGCTTCTTCGGGCGCGAAGCCGCGGTCGTCCACGAGTCGCGAAATCAGGCCGGGGTGGACGCCGAGCACGGGCCACGCGCGCCCCGGCAGGACCTCGCTCGCTCGTTCGACGAGGTCGATGGTCTCCTCGAAGACGGGCCGGAAGTCCGCGCCCTCGTCGGCTTCGATGCCGTGGTGCCACGACGGCTTGTTCACGACGAGCAGGTGTGTTCCGCCGAGGTGAGCGAAGTCCTCGACGGCGTCGATGCCGCGGTTGTCCGCGTCGAGGTGGAGGTGGTTGTCCAGTACGGGCGTCCCGAGGTCGGTCATGGCCCGGGGTTGGCGCGTCGCCCTCGAAAATCTGTTCGTCTACTCGCCGAGCACGACCGCGTCGTCGGCGGCGTTCCGGAGCGCGTCCGACCGCCCGTGCTCGCCGGGCGCGATGGCGAGCGTACGGATGCCGCGACGTCCGGCGGTCTCCAACACGGGCTTGAAGTCCGTGTCGCGGGAGGCAACCGCGAGCACGTCCACGCCGCCCTCCACGACGAGTTCGGTCGCGTCCACCGCGAGTTTCACGTCCACGTCGCCGCTGGTCACGCGGACGTCGTAGCCACGTGCCTCTGCGGCCTGCATCAGTTCGGGCGTCGCGTGCTCGTCGACGTACAGCCGCGTCACGGCCAGTCGGCCCGCGGCTTCGGCCGTCTCTCGAACGTCGTCCAGGTCCACGTCGAACTCCTCGCGGAGGACGTTCGGCCCGTCCACGAACAGGGCGACGGCCGCGTCGCCGTCTCCGTCCAGCAGGCCGCTGAGTCGCTGCATACCCGCGTTCGGGGGCGGCCCGACAAGAGCGTGCCGGAAGCGAGCGGTCGTCCCGAACGCCCGGGATACGAAAATATTACTTGCCGGCCGCCGACGCCACGAGTATGGCTCTCCGAACGCCGCCGCTGTACGGTCGCCACGACGACCGCGGCGCGCAGTTCACGGAGTTCGGCGGGTGGGAGATGCCCGTCGAGTTCGACTCCATCCGGACCGAGCACGACGCCGTCCGGGAGTCGGCCGGCGTCTTCGACGTCTCCCACATGGGGGAAATCGAGGTCGGCGGTCCGGACGCCGAGCGGTTGATGCAGCGGCTCACGACCAACGACGTCGCCGCGCTCGACCCGGGTGACGCCCAGTATTCGGCGATTACGGACGACGAGGGCGTCATCCTCGACGACACCGTCGTCTACCGGCTCCCCGAGGGCGACGACGCCGAGTACCTGTTCGTGCCGAACGCCGGCCACGACGAGCAGATGTACGCGCGGTGGAGCGACTACCGCGACGACCACGACCTCACGGCGACCGTCGACAACGTCACCGGCGAGTACGGCATGGTCGCCGTGCAGGGCCCCGACGCACCGGAACTCGTCGCGGCGCGCGCCGACGACTCCGTGCTCGACCTCGGTCGCTTCGAAGCCGAGTACGCCGACATCGCGGGGGTCGAGTGCTGGGTCGCCAACACCGGCTACACGGGCGAGGACGGCTTCGAGGTCGTGTTCCCGGCGGACGGCGCGGGCGCGGTCTGGGACGCGTTCGCCAACGACTGCCAGCCCTGCGGGCTCGGCGCGCGTGACACGCTCCGGCTGGAGGTCGGGCTCCTCCTCTCCGGGCAGGACTTCCACCACGAGGAGAATCCGCGCACGCCCTACGAGGCCGGCATTGGCTTCGTCGTCGACCTCGATACCGACTTCGTCGGCCGCGACCGCCTCGCCGCCCAGAACGAGTCGGGCGTCGACGAGGAGTTCGTCGGCTTCGTTCTGGAGGAGCGCGGCGTCCCCCGGCACGGCTACGACATCCAGGCGGACGGCGACACTATCGGCGAGGTCACGAGCGGGACGATGAGCCCGACGCTCGACGAACCCATCGGCCTCGGCTACGTCGACACCGACTACGCCGACGACGGCACGAGCGTGGAGGTCGTCGTCCGCGGCACCGGCAAACGAGCAACCATCACCCCCACACCTTTCATCGACTCATGAGCTTCGACGTTCCCCAAGACCTGTACTATCTCGAATCGCACGAATGGATAGACCCCGACACCGGCCGTGTCGGCATCTCGGACTTCGCGCAGGACGAACTCGGCGACGTCGTCTTCGTCGAACTCCCCGCCGTCGGCGACGACCTCCAGCAGGAGGCCGAGCTCGGCGTCGTCGAATCCATCAAAGCCGTCTCGGACATCTACGCGCCCGTCTCCGGCGAAGTCACGGACGTCAACGACGCTCTCGAAGACCAGCCGGAACTCGTCAACGACGACCCCTTCGGTGACGGCTGGCTCGTCGAACTCGACTTCGACGAATCCGACCTCGACGAACTCCTGGACGCCGACGAGTACGCCGAGCAAATCGCCTGAAGCCACTTTTTCCAGCGCTCGCAGCCCTCCCGGCCGCTCGCTTGCAAAAACGTGGTGAAAAAGCACTCCTCGCTCCAGCGCGCCTCCGGCGCTTAGTCGCTCGTCGGCCCGCGCTCGCTCGCTGCGCTCACGGGTCGCTACGCTCCCCGTTCGCGCAGGCCGAGGCGCTCGTACCTCGCGCCTCGCGCCGCTCGGCTCGCGGATGCTGGCTGTTTCGTGCCGAACGTTCTTGAAGTGGTGGTGTGATTGTCCCCGAATGGCACCGACTGTCGACGACCTGCGGAACGAGATTCGAGAGTCCGTCGGGCGGTACACGCGCGTCGAGTCCACCGGATTCACGAAGGAGGCGCTGGCGGCCATCTGCGGGGCGCTGGGGTACGACGTCCAGAAGGGGAGTCTCCCGTCGAAGTCCGTGATGCGTGCGGAAATTCGGGCGCGCGTCGGGCTGGCCGACGAGGCGGACCCCGAGAGCGCCGGTGGTGCGTTCCGGAAGGCGGACCTCGAAGCCATCGCCGAGGCACTCCGCGAGGACTGACACTCGCAACGATTGCCACGATACCACCTCGTTCGTGACTATTTCGACGTTCGACACTGACTATCGTAGCACGTTCGCGCACACTTTTCCGGTCGGTGGTGTTCCGGAACCGGGGGTATCTTGGTTGTCCGCTCCGCAAGTCCCGCGTATGTCTGGATTCGATGGCGGTCCGTCGCCGGGAGGACGACCATGAGCGGGCGTGAGAGCGGGAGCCCGTACGCGCCACACACCGACGCCGAGACCGAAGCGATGCTGGACGCCGTCGGCGTGGCCGACGTTGAAGCGCTGTTCGATATCCCCGACTCGGTGCGCTTCGACGACGACTTCGGTATCGACGCCAAGTCCGAGCAGGAAGCCGTCGTCGAGACCAAGAAGCGCCTGCGGCGCAACGACGACCTGACGGAGTTCCTCGGGCGCGGCCACTACGAGCACTACGTGCCGTCGCTGGTCGACCACCTCGCCCAGCGCTCGGAGTTCCTGACGTCGTACACGCAGTACCAGCCCGAGGTCACGCAGGGGTTCCTGCAAGCGCTCTTCGAGTACCAGTCGATGCTCGTCGAACTCACGGGGCTGGGTGTGGCGAACTGCTCGATGTACGACGAAGCGACCGCGCTCGCGGAGGCCGCGCTGCTCGCCAAGCGCGTGCGCGCCGCTGACGGCGACCGCGTGCTCATCCCCGACTACGTCCGCGACGGCCATGTCAGCGTCCTCGAGAACTACACGAACGGCGCGGAGGTCGTCGTCGAACGCTACGGCACCGACGCCGGCAACGTCGACGTCGACGCGCTCGCCGACGCCATCGACGACGACGTCGTGATGGTGTTCGCCGAGAACCCTACGACGACCGGCGCAGTCGAGGAGCACCTGAACGAAATCGGCGACCTCGCCGACGACCACGACGCGCTGTTCTGCCTGGGCTCCGACCCGGTCGCGCTCTCGCTCCTCCAGCGCCCCGTCGACGTCGGCGCGGACGTCGTCGTCGGCGACGCCAGCGTCCTCGGCCTCCCCACGAGCTACGGGATGGGGCTGGGCGTGTTCGCGTGCCGGGAGGACTTCCTCCGGCAGGTCCCGGGGCGGCTCGTCGGCGCGAGCGAGGACGCAGACGACAATCGCGCGTACACGCTCACGCTCCAGACGCGCGAGCAGCACATCCGCAAGGAGCGCGCGACGTCGAACATCTGCACGAACCAGGCGTGGGTCGCGCTCCGTGCCGCCATCCACGCCGCGTCGCTGGGCTCCGAGGGGCTCGTGAATCTCGCCGAGCGCATGGTCGAACTCCCACGCGACCTCGCGGCGGACCTCGACGACATCACGGGCGTCCGCGCGCCCGTCCACGACCGCCACCACTTCCGGGAGTTCCTCGCGCACACCGACCAGCCCGCGCCCGCCATCGCCAGCGACCTCGAAGCCGACGGGTTCGCCGTCCACGCGGTCGGCGACCACCGGCTACAGGTCTGCGTCACGGACGCCAACGAGCACGCCGCCGACCGCCTCGTCGCCGCTGTCGAGGAGGTGACCCACTGATGGAGCACTACGACCAGGCCGCCTACCGGCAGGCCGACGACGACCAGTACGAGCCGCTGCTCGCCGAGAAAGACGAGACGACCACCGAGGTCGAGTCGTCCCTCCCCGACGAATTGACGCGGGACGAACTCGAACTGCCGAGCCTCGCCGAACCCGAGCTCGCGCGCCACTACGTTCGGCTCAGCCAGCAGAACTACGGCGTCGACTCCGGCCCGTACCCGCTGGGCTCGTGCACGATGAAGTACAACCCCCGCTTCACGGAGGACGTTGCCGCGCTCGACGCCGCGAGCGTCCACCCGGACCGTTCCGCGGAGAGCGTCCAGGGAACGCTCGAACTCCAGCACGACCTGCAGGACTACCTCGGGCGCATCGGCGGCATGGACGCCGTCACGCTCCAGCCGCCCGCGGGCGCTGCGGGCGAGTTCGCGGGTATCCTGCTCGCGGACGCCTACCACGAGGCCAACGACGAGGGCCACCGCGACGAAGTGCTCATCCCTGACTCCGCGCACGGTACGAACTTCGCCTCGGCCGCGCTGGGCGGCTACGACGTCGTCGAACTCCCGTCGGGCGACGACGGCCGCGTCGACCTCGACGCCCTCGACGCCGCGCTCGGCGAGAACACGGCCGCGTTGATGCTCACGAACCCGAACACGCTCGGGCTCTTCGAGCGCGACATCGAGCGAATCGCGGACATGGTCCACGACGCGGGCGGCCTGCTGTACTACGACGGCGCGAACCTCAACGCGCTGCTCGGCCGCGCGCGCCCCGGCGACATGGGCTTCGACATCATGCACTTCAACGTCCACAAGACGTTCGCCACCCCCCACGGCGGCGGCGGCCCGGGCGCAGGCCCGGTCGGCGTCACCGAGGACCTCGCGGAGTTCCTCCCCAAACCTCACGTCCGACAGACCGAGACCGGGAAGTACGAGCGCTACACGCCCGAGCACTCCGTCGGGAAGGTCCACGGCTTCTCGGGGAACTGGCTCGTCCTGATAAAGGCGTTCGCGTACATCGACCGCCTCGGCGACGACGGCCTCAGCGACGCCTCCGCGAAGGCCGTCCTGAACGCCAACTACCTCGCCGAACAGGTCGACTACGACGTTCCACTCGGCCCGTTCCACCACGAGTTCGTCGCGAGCGCGGGCGACCAGGACGCCGCCGACGTCGCCAAGCGCATGCTCGACTACGGCGTGCACCCTCCGACGACGAAGTGGCCCGAACTCGTAGACGAAGCGCTGATGACCGAACCCACGGAGGTCGAGACGAAGGACAACCTCGACGACCTCGCGGACGCGTTCAACGCCGTCGCCGCCGACGACACGGAGACGCTCGAGAACGCGCCGAACCAGACGACGGCCCGGCGCATCGACCAGACGAGCGCGGCCCGGAATCCCCGCCTCTCGTGGCACGACCTCGAATAACTCGGCGTCGCTGAGCGCGCGTAGTTAGCCAATCCTTATTACTCGAACCCGCCTCGGTTAATACATGACCGTCGTCAGCGTCTCGATGCCCGACGAACTCCTCGAACGACTCGACGAGTTCTCCGAGGACCACGGCTACACCGGCCGCAGCGAGGTCGTTCGGGAGGCCGCGCGCAACCTCCTCGGCGAGTTCGAGGACAAACAACTGGAAGACCGCCCGCTCATCGGCGTCGTCACTGTCCTGTTCAGTTACGAGAACTCCACCGTCGAGGAGCGCATGATGAACCTCCGCCACGAGTACGAGGGGCTCGTGACGAGCAACGTGCACAACCACGTCGGCGACCACTACTGCATGGAGCTGTTCATCCTCGAAGGCAAACTCGACGAAATCTCGGAGTTCGTCGGGCGCGTGCGCGCCACGAAGGACACGATTACGGTGGACTACTCGGTGATTCCCGTCGACGGCTTCACCCCGCTCTCGGAACGCTAGTCGACCACCCGCGGCTCGTAGATGCGTTTTCTCGCGTCCGGGATGTAGACGCGCTCCTGGACGAGGTCGGCCTCTTTCAAAAGCGAGAGCCCGTGGCGCGTCGTGCGCTTCGAGAGCCGCGTCCGGTCGCGCAACTCGGCCTGCGTGAGCGGCGAGTCGTACTCCAGAACCTTGAACACGAGTTTCGCGCTCGGCGGCAGGTCGGCTAAGCTGTCCCGGTCGGGCGTCGGTGCCTCGTTACCGTCGGCAAAAACGACCACTGGTCTCTGCCATACACGTCAGCCGACGACGGGCGGATAGTTAGGTGTTTGGCTCCTCCCAGAAACGGCCGGCGACCGACTGGTTTTGATATAGCGATATGCAGTTTACGAGTTCTGTCTCGGACGAGTGGTCAGGTGGTACACGGACTGGCTGTAGGGCCTGGCGACCAATTCCTGCCAGTTGTGGGTGTACCGGTCCATCACGTCGCCGACGTCGCCGCGCAGGTACTTCACGAGGTAGCCGTCCTCGGTCCGCTGGCGCATCTCCGTGGTGAAGAAGTGCCGGAAGTAGTGGGGCGTGACGTTCTCTTCGACGCCTGCACCCGTCGTGTACCACCCGTTCTCCCGTGCCAAGTCGGTGACGTACGCCCGCACCATCTCGCTCGTCAGCCGCTCGCCGTAGCTCTCTGAAACGTTCACGAACAGCGGCTCTGCCGACGAGGTTACGTCCGGACGAATTGCCAGCCACTCCACGAGCGCGCGCTCCACTTCGGCGTCGACGGGGATGCGCGTGTCGCGGTGGCGTTTGTTCCCCTCCGTTCGCTCCTCGCCGTTCACAGTGTCGCCGACGTCGATGTCACTGGTCACGAACAGCGTGTTCTCGCGGTCGCTGATGGCCGCTCGCGGTTGGCTGTCGTAGTACTCCGCTATCTCCCGATTTTCGAGATTGACGTCCCGCAAATCGAGGTTGCACAGCTCGCCGACGCGGATGCCGGTCTTCGCCAGCACCAGTACGATGGCGCGGTGGAGCGGATTGCGAATCGAGCCGACGAACTCCCGCATCTCTTCGACGGCGATGCGCCGTCGAGTCGGTGACGAGTCGCCGCGTTCGCTCATCTCCTCCATCACGACGACCATCGGATTCTCGTCGAATTTGCCCGTCTGTACCATGTACCCGTAGAAGCGGTTGACGTGGACGGCCTTCGTTCGAATCGACCCTGGTGCGTAGCCGTCCTCGCGCAGGGACTGAATCCACTGGAGGCAGTCCCCCCGAGTCGCGTCCTCGATTGGCGTGTCGTGGGCGGCGAGGAACGCACGGAGCTGCCGGAGTGTCGTCCGGTAGTCCCCGATGGTGCTGGTAGACCGGCCGTACAGCTCCATCTCGTCGAGGAACGTCTGCACGGGGGGGTGGTCGTAGTCGGTCGTGGTGTCGCGCTGTGCCACGGTCAGTCTCCCTCCGTGCGGACGACGAGGCCGTCCTGTTGGATGTCGTAGTCGATCTTCCCGGTATCGTCGAGCCGGGAGAGGCAGTCGGTGATGGTCTGCTCGATGTCGCCAGTGATTTCCTGGACGACTGCGTCGCGACTGGCGCCGTCGGCGTCGTCGATGATGTCGACGATGCGCTGTTCGATGACGTCCTCTAGAGTGGTGGCTTCGCCGCCTGGACCCTGGGGGTCGAGGCCGAAATCCCGCCGTCCAGAATTCACCATCGCGCGGACGTAGGCGGACCGGCTGGCGAACCCCATCTGTTCGGCCTCCTCGTCGTAGACGTCGCGCTGGTGCTCGGGGACGGCGACGTTGAGTTTCACGTCCTCGTTCATGTTGTGCTGACTGTCTCGCGATGGGGGGTTAACGGTTTTGGTGTCTATAGACGGATTAGGGAGATAAGCCCGCCATAGGAACCAGGAGAGCGCCCACGCCCCACCCTGTTTTGGCGTTTGTAGCAGGGTTACTGCGGTAAGCAGCCTACAAGAACCATACAATCTGACCCTGTCACGACCGGGTTTTCGCTGTCGAATCGAGACGCCAGCGCGACTTTCTCGGTGCTACGGCAACCTCTCCAGGACGCCCTCGTCGGAGCAGGCCTCAGTGTTTGGTCTCCCCGACCGGGATTTCCGTCGCAAACGTCACTTCTCTCCATCACGGCACAGCGTGCCTCGGAGAACGAGGCCGCAAGGTGGTTCAAACACATCGAGGAGGGCGAAGTCGCTCTCGAGTGCAGGCACTACGACGGCCAGCTCGAGTTCCCGACTACTTCTCCTCTCCCAACTCTTGTCGGCCGTTCTGACGGCGGTGTGTGGCCGCCACATCGGGAAAATAGCACTTCGTGCTGGTACGGGGTTACTGTATCCATCGCCTACTGTAAACCCTATCTCGATGTGACTTCGACCGCCGCAGCAGTCCGAGCTGGACGGTGATTGGCAGCACTCGCTTCACTCAGCGATTCCGGTCACCTGCCTGCGCGTGAAGAGAACGATGCGGAACGCGAACGACGGGAGAATCGAACCGGTATCTCCGGGTGATACCCTCGGGTTCGCGGGTCGAGAAGCGGGCTCCAGAAGCAGCGGTGCTCGTCAGGCGCTGGCGGAGGAGTCGATGTCGCCGTCGATGCGGATGAACCCGTACCCGCACTCGGGGCAGTTCCACTTCGTCTTCTGCCCGAGGTGAATCTGGGTCGCCGCGGCGCGGTAGAACGTCTGTTCCTCGCCGCACTTCGGACACTCGTGGTCGAGTTCGCGAGCCATACTCGGCGTTCGGCGAGCCACCCCATTCAACGTACTGGTTTCCGGGACCGAGACGCCACGAATCAAACTCGTAAACTCTATGCTGCGATACGAAACTACTGGTCGTCGGGAACGAACACGTCGCCCCGTACGTCCGTCTGCACGCCGTGTCTGGCGTCAGCGACGGAGTCCGGTGGCTCGTCGTCACCGTACCGGCTAGTGTAGCTCGCGCGCACCGCGTCCCGGATGCAAGCGCGCGCCGCGGCACCGACGCGCGTGGCGCTCCCGGAGAACGCCGCGCTGTCGCCCGTTGGGTCGCAGGCTGCCACGACTGCGTCCGTCGTCGTCCCGGGGAAACCAACTGTATCGAGCAGCGTCGCAGTCTTCGCTTCGGCGGCGACGGCGACGAGGTTCGCGAGCGCGGCGTCGTTGAGCGCGCGCGTCGTCCCGACGAACACGTTCACCGTCCCCGCGACGACGGGTTCTTCGGGGAGCGTCCCGCCCGCGGGCTCCATCGGGAGCGCCGCCGGGTTCGAGACGCCGACAGTCGCGACGGCTTCGACGGGGCCACAGCGCGCGCCGCGGGCGTGGCGCTGGGCGACGCCAGTGAGCAACACCGGGTCGTCGCTGGTCCGAGAGAATTCCGCGTCCGCGAGCCGGCCATCGGCGTACGCGCTGAGGTCGTCGGGATTCCAGCCCTCGGGGACGGTGACGTTGAACGCACGGTCTGCGTCGACGAGGCCGCCGTCCCAGCCGGTCGAGAGCCAGCGCGTTCGCTCGCGTTCGAGCGCGAGCACGCCGTCCCGCTTCGACGCGTCAAACATCGCCGAGCACCGCCAGTAGCTGGTCGTTCTCCTCGGGCGTGCGGACGGCGACGCGCACGTGGTTGGCGAGCCCGCGGAACGTCGTCGCGTCCCGGATTACGACGCCGCGCGCTTCAGTCTCGGTCAGGACGGTGTCCACGTCGCGGTCGCCGACGTCCAGCAACAGAAACGGCGCGTCCGAATCGTGGACGGTGAAGTCGTCGGCGAGTTCGCGCGACATTCGTCGGCGCTCGCTGGCGACGCGCGCGCGGGTTTCGGCCACGAACTCGTGCTGGCGCATCGCGTGCGCGCCGACGGCTGCTGCGGGCGTACCGAGGTTCCACGCGCGTCGCGCCGTCCGTAGGTCGTCCAGCTGGTTGCCGGTCGCGACGAGGAAGCCCGCGCGGAGCCCGGGCATCCCGAACAGCTTTGTGAGCGAGCGCGCGACGACGACGCCGGGCGTCCCAGACAGCGATTCGGCCTCGGTGAAGCCGAGGAACGCCTCGTCGACGAGCAGTTCCGTGTCGGATGCACGGCATCGCCGTGCGAACTCGCGGAGCGCGTCGGCGTCGTAGCGGTCACCCGTGGGATTGTTCGGATTGCAGACGACGGCCATCGCGTGCTCGCTGGGGTCCGCGTCGAGGACTTCGTCGTGCGGAACGAACGCGGAGTCAGCGCCCTGGAGGTCGACCTCGCGCGCGTACTCGCCGAAACTCGGGTACGGGACGAGTACGCTGTCGCCGGGTTCGACGCGCGTCTCGATGGCGAGCCGAATCCCGGCGAGTCCGCCCGGCGTCGGGACGACGCGGTCGGGCGCGCAGTCAGTATATTCCGCCGCAGCCGCCCGGAACTCCGGATAGCCGTCGTTCGGGTAGCGCGCGGCGTCGTCGAGCGCGGCCTCGTACACCTCGCGCACGCCGGGCGGCGTCCGGGGGTTGACGTTCGCGGAGAAGTCCAGCACGTCGGGGTCGTCGCTGCCGCCGTGGGGCACGCGGCCGGCGTTGCGAACGGCGTCAGGGTCCATCGTCTCCCTCCACGTTCCCGCCGGGTTTTGATGCGTCGGTCCGCGGCGCGAGCAGCCGTTCGGCGAGCGCGGCGTCCGACCGGTGGTTGACGTTCACCGCGAGCCGCGCGTCGTAGCTCCGGAACACCGAATCCTCGTCGTCCGCGACGACGTTCACGCCCGTCGGAACCCACTCGCCTTCCTCGTCCGTGCTCGCGCCGAGCGCGTCCTTCAGCGCGGCCGGGACGCGCACGCTCGTGGAGCCGTCGGCCGCGTCCAGTACGGTGTTCACGACCTCGCCGTCGAGCAGCGGGAGGTCCGCGGCGACGGTCAAAACGGGCGTCTCTACGGCATCGAGCGCGGTCGTCAAGTCCGCAACGTAGCCTTCGCCCGCCGTCTCGATGACAGGAATCTCTCCCTGGAGATGCGCGTGTGTCTCGGGAGCATTGGGGGAGACGACGGCGTACGTGGCGTCGACGCGGCTCTCGGCAAGTGCGTCGCGCACGTAGTCGACCATCGGCCTGCTCGAAATCTCGAACAGCGGCTTCTCGACGTCGCTGTCGAGGCGCGTCCCGCGGCCACCGCACATCAGTAGAGCGTCCACACGACCACCCCCAAATGGAGGCCGACGACGCGGCCGACCTCGTTGACCGCGCCGAAGACGTCACCGTTCACGCCGTCCAGCAGCGATTCGAGCCGCCAGAGCACGAGCAATCCGGCGAGAGCAGCGCCGACTATTGCGACCGCAGCTGCCGGCGTCGGCCACGAGAGCACGACGGCGGGGATTGCGACGAGGACGGCGGGGAGCAAGTCTCGGCTATTCGCGCGCTCCGTGAATTGCGAGCCCAGTCCCTCGTGCGCGGCGGTCCCGAGACAGGCCACGGCTGCCATCCCAACTTTTGCGCCGATTTCCGTAGCGACGACGACTGCAATCGCGGCGCGGGTCGGTAGCCCTGCAACGCCGAGCGCGCCGAGCGCGAGGCCGGCGACTGCGACTGCGATAGCTGCAACCGCTCCGACGCCGACCGTCGTGTCCTTGAGCACGCGTGTGCGCTCCTCACTGTCGCCGTGGACGACCAGCGCGTCGCCGACGTCCGCGACGCCGTCGAGGTGGTTGATGCCGGTGACGACGAGGACAGCTGCGAGGTACGCGAGCGCGACGGTTCCGGGTGGAAGCGCGTCGAACACGAACGGAACCGCGAGCAGCGCGCCGACGACGTAGCCCGCCAGCGGGAACGCCCAAGGTGATTCGCGGAACGCCGCCCACGCACGCTCGCTGTGGCCGACGCGGAGCCGCGTCAGGAACCCGAGCGCGCCACGGAGCACGGTCACGACCACGCGACCACCCCCGCGGCGAGCGCGTACGAGAGCACGCCAGCGACGCCGACGACGCGGACGCCGCGCTCGCTCTCGGCGACGGTCGGGAACTCCTCGCCGAGCGGCAGGTCGTAGACGCCCGGCTTTTCGAGACGGACGCCGAGCACCGCGGCGAGCGTCGCCATCGGCCACCCGGAGTTCGGGGACGGTGACGCGTCGGCGTGCTCGCGGGCGCAGGTCAGCGAACCCAGGTCCAGTCCGGCGACCGCGACGAACACCGCGCTCAGGCGCGCGGGCAGCCACATCACGACGTCGTCGAGGCGCGCGCTCGCGGTTCCGACCGGCTTCGAGCGGTAGCCGAGCATCGAGTCGAGCGTGTTCACGGCTTTCACCCAGGCTGCCGCGCCCGCCGCGACTGGCAGCGAGACGAGCGCGCCGACCGCAAACGTGAGCAGCGGCGCGACGAGGCCGTCCGCGAGATTCTCCGCGGCGCTCTCGACGGCCGCGCTCCGCACTTCGCCTGCGGAGAGCTTGCTCGCATCACGCCCAGCGAGCGACTCGAGACGTTCGCGCGCGGCATCCAGATCGCTATCGGTCGCCGTGACGACGGCGCGTGCCTCGCCCAGCAGCATTCGCAGACTGGTCGTCGTGAACAGGACGAGCCCTGCGATAGCGGCGGCGAGCAGCGCATCCACGCGCCCCGCCAACACGACCAACGAGGCAACGAGAGCGGCGGCCGCCAGCGGAAGCACGAGGGCGACGAGCGCGCCGACGACGTTGGGATGCGCCCACTCGCGGTCAAACGGTGCGATAACGCGCCCGAGCCACGCGACGGGGTGGACGCTCGCGGGTGGTTCCGCGAGCACGACTTCGAGCGCGAACGCGAACCCGACCGCCGCGACCGCAGTCAGCGACACGCTCCCCCCTCCAGTTCCGCCGGAACCGCACGGAGCGGCGTCTCGCCGAGGATAATCGCCCGCCCGCCGACGTCTTCGACGCCGCCGTCCGTCGCGGGGTCGTCGCCAACGTGGACGAGCGACTCGGGCTCTGTGCGGAGGACGTCCGCGACCGCCGCGAACGCTCGCTGGTCGGGCTTCCGCCAGCCGCAGCCGACGCTCGTGACGACAGTTTCGACGTTTAGGTCGACGCGGTCGAGCGCGCATTCGACGAGGCCGGGGACGCTGCAGTTCGAGAGCACGGCGACCGGTCCGCGTTCGCGTGCGGCGTCGAGCGCTTCCCGCGCGCCGTCCCGCACTTCGACGGGTCGGGCGAACGCGGCGAGCGTCGCTGCGCGGACGACGTCTGCATCGGCGTCGACGCCGCGGCTCTCCAGGGCGGCCGCGACGTGGTCCGGGAGCGGCTGTTCGGCACCCTCGGGCACCGACTCGTGAGGCTCCCGGTAGGCGTCCGTCCAGTCCTCGGGGGCGGAAACGCCGCGCGTTGCGAGCGCGTCCGCGACGGCGTTCGCGGGGCGCTCGGGACGCTCGGCGGCGACCAGCGTCCCGAAGAAGTCGAACGTCGTAGGCACTGTGCTTTACTTACTGCAAGTGAACTTGAATCGCTCGGTGAGCGCTACGGCGGGAGGTCCAGCGCGGCGAGGTCGACGTGCTCGCGCACGAGGGCGGCGGCCGCGTCGTACGGCGACTGCTGGTCTCTGGCCGCACTCGGCCGCTCACACCCCGCGTGCTCGTACACGGCGTCGACGAACGCCGCCCGCGCGCTCTCGTTCTCGAAGAGTCCGTGGAGATACGTGCCGAGCACGCGCTCGCTCGCGGCGCTCGTCGGCCCGACTGGGTTCGGCAGCGCCTCGGGGACCTCGGTCCGGCCCATGTGAATCTCGTAGCCCGACACCTCACCCGTCACGCCCGCGAGCGGACCCGCGCCGGCCAGCGTTCGAGTGACCGCTTCGACGCGTTTGTCCTCGCGGAACGTCGTCTCGACGGGGAGTAGTCCGAAGCCCGCGACAGCATCGAGGTCGTCGGTAGACTCGACGCCCGCGTTCACGATGCGCTCGCCGAGCAACTGGTAGCCGCCACAGAGCCCGACGACCGGACCATCGAAGTCCGCGAGCGCGTCGCCGAACCCGGCCGCACGGAGGTCGCGGAGGTCGTCGACGGTGTTCTTCGTGCCCGGGAGCACGACCGCATCCGCGTCGTCGAGCCCGGTTTCGGGCGGCACGTACGCGACGCGGACGCCGGGGACGCGCGCGAGTGGTTCGAGGTCGGTGAAGTTCGAGATGCGCGGCAGGCGCGGGACCGCGACCGTGACGGCGTGTTCGGCGGGCACCTCGTCGTCGCCCAACAGTACGCGCTCGTCGCCGTCGGGGAGCGAGAGGCTGTCCTCCGCGGGGAGCCCGGGGTCGTCGTACGGGAGCACGCCCAAGATTGGGACGCCAGTTCGCTCCTCGATTTCTTCGATGCCGGCGTCGAGGAGCGTGGGGTCGCCGCGGAACTTCGTGATTATCGCGCCAACCACGCGCTCGCGGACGTCCGCGGGGAGCAGTTCCAACGTGCCGTAGAGACTGGCGAACGCGCCGCCGCGCTCGATGTCCACGACGACGAGCACGTCCGAGTCGGCGAATCTCGTCGTTTCGACGTTCGCGAGGTCGCGGTCGTGGAGATTGACCTCCGCGATGCTGCCCGCGCCCTCCGCGACGATTACGTCGTGTTCAGCGGCGAGACGCGCGTGGGCCGCTTCGGCGGTTTCGCGCGCCTCGTCCCAGTGCTCGTCGTAGTAGTCGCCGGCGGCGTAGTGGCCGACTGCCTGGCCGTCGAGGACGAGTTGACTCTCGGCGTCCCCGCGCGGCTTCAGAAGGACTGGGTTGTGGTCCGTGGTCGCGGGGACGCGCGCTGCTCGTGCCTGCACGTACTGGGAGACGCCGATTTCGCCCCACGCGGCCTCGGGTGCGGCGTCTGATGCAGGGACGGCGCGCGCGTTGTTGCTCATGTTCTGGCCCTTGAACGGCGCGACCGACACGCCCGCGTCGGCGAGGTGGCGACAGAGCCCGGCCGCAACGGTGCTCTTCCCGACGTGGGAGGCGGTCCCCGCGACGAGCAGCGTCGGGGCGTCGGCCATCAGTACTCAGTGCCCTTGCGGGCGCGCTGGCCCGCGTCGATTGGGTGGGTCTGCTTGCGGACTTCGGTCACGAGGTCCGCGCGCTCGGTAGCGTAGGCGGGTTCGTCGTGGCCGCCCGTCAGCACGAGTTCGAGGTTCGTGGGCTTGTCCTCGATTAGTCCGATTACGTCCTCGGGGTCGACGAGCCCACGGTTCGCGGCGTATAGAATCTCGTCCAGAATTAGCATGTGGACGCCGTCGTCGGCCGGCCCATCGAGCGGGAGTTCACCGTCCGCGTCGCGGGCGGCGTCGACGAGGTCGCGGGCGCGGGAGAGCCCACCCTGCGCGCGTGCTCGGTGCTCGTCGTCATCGCTGCCGTCGAGGAAGCCGTGCCAGCCGTAGTTTCCGGAGTTCTCGTACGTGAACCCTGGCACCTCCGCGATGGCGTTGTACTCGCCGCGGACGTCCTCGACGCTGGCGGTGCCGCCCTTCATGAATTGGAGGAGGTGGACGCGGTGGCCGTGGCCGGCCGCCCGGAACCCCATCCCGAGCGCCGCGGTGGTCTTGCCCTTGCCGTCGCCCCACCAGACCTGCACGAGGCCGAACTCCTCGGGCGCGGTCGGCGTAATTTCGCGCGCTGTCGGCGTTCGTCCCTTGCCGGGTGTTCGTGCGTGCTGGTCGGCCTGCTCGTCAGTCGCGTCTGATTCGTCGGTCATAGGTTCTCGATGAATGCGTCGAACGCGCCGCTGTCGGCGTGTACGTGGGCGTACGTGCCCAGCGTCTGGTACTCGGTCAGTCCGTCGTGCTCGTCCGTGATGCCCGTCCCGCGCTCGACGTCGAACGCGAACCGCGCGTCGCTCGCGACCGTCGCTTCGGAGTAGTGGAACTCGTGACCGCGAAGCGTCTCGCCTGCGCTCGCAGTGAGCGCGTCGTCCCGAGCGCGGAGTTCCACGTGGTCGAGCGCCTGATAGCGCTCCCGCATCGTCACGTCCGCGGGGAGCACGCCCGCCATCTCGTACGTCTCGCCGTCCGTCGTCGTCAGCGACTCCGCGAGCGCCATCAGGCCGCCGCACTCGCCGAGCACGGGGAGGCCGTCCGCCGCCTGCTCGGAGAGCGAATCGAGCGCAGGAGACTCGGCGAGCGCCTCGGCGTGGAGTTCGGGATACCCGCCGGGTAGGTAAACGCCGTCGCACTCCGGCAAGTCGTCGCCCGCGACCGGCGAGAACGGTACCACCTCAGCACGCTCGCGGATGCGCTCCCGGGTCACCGGATACTCGAAGCAGAACGCCGCGTCGGAAGCCACGGCGACGCGTTTGCCGCTCTCTGGTTTCGACTCCACGGGTTCGGGTTGCGGTGGTTCGCGCGCGAGTTCGACTATCTGTTCGGCGTCGACGTGCTCGGCTGCCGCGTCGACCGCATCGGGGTCGACGGGCGCTTCGTCGCCCATGTGGAGGCCGAGGTGGCGGTCCGGGATGTCGAGGTTCTCCGTCGGCGGGATGCGGCCGAGGTACGCGAGGCCGTCGGGGAGCGCGTCCCGGATGCCGTCGGCGTGGCGGCCGCCGTGCGCGCGCTGGGCGAGCACGCCGACGACGTCCACGTCGTAGCCGGCTTCGGCGGCGTACTCGCGGAACCCGAGCGCCGTCGCGCCGACGCTCTGCATCCCCGCGCTCGCGTCCACGACGAGCACGACCGGGAGGTCGAGGACTTCGGCGACGGTCGCGGTGCTGGCGACGCTGCCGTCGTAGAGGCCCATCATCCCCTCGACGACGCAGACGTCGCCGTCGCCGCGGTAGTAGTTCCGGCGCACGCCCTCGTCGCCGGAGAGCCACGGGTCCAGCGAACGCGAGGGCTTGCCCGCGAGTGGCTCGTGGTGGCTCGGGTCGATGAAGTCCGGGCCGGCCTTCGCCGGTTGCGGGTCGTAGCCCGCGATTTCGAGCGCGCGCAGGACCGCCAGCGTCGCGACGGTCTTCCCGACGCCGGAGGCCGTGCCGCCGAGGACGACGCCCCTCACGGCGCGGCCTCCCGCTCGGTGACACGGTCGTATACCGTTGCGATTGCGTCCCGGACCGAGTCCATGCCGACGCCCGCCTCGTCGGCGAGCGCGAGCGCGCCGCCCATCCCGACGCCCTCCTTGGCTTCGCCAGCGAGGTACGCGGCCATCGCGGGGTGGTCGTCGCGTCGCTCGAAGCCGGGGTCGGTGACGGTGAGCGCGAGGTCGTTGTCGGCGGCGAGTGTACGGATGTCTGCGGAGTCATCGGCCGCGACGAACGACGTGGTCGCGAGTTCGAGGGCGTCCGTGATACCAGCGTGTCGGACGAGCGCGCCCGCGGTGGCGAGTTGGGTGCCGCCCGCGAGCACGACCTCGGTGTCGGCTTCGAGCGCACCGACCGCGAGACCGGCGACGGCGGCGAGCACGGGGTCGCCCATCTGCCGGACGGCTTCTGTGGGTTGGCCGGCGAGGTCGCCGCGGTCGAGGCCGCTGGCGTCAAGGCCCGCGTCGACGACCTCGCGTTTGAGTTCGAGGGGGTTCTCGGGGAGCGACGAGGAGACCGCGCGGCGCTCACCGAGCGCGGCGAGGACGCCCATCGCGGTGGTGGTGCCGCCGGGAATCGTCTCCGCGAGCACCAGACGCTCCGTGGGGAGGTTGGCGCCGAAGCGCCGCGCGTCCGCGAAAATCGAGCCGGCGTCGGGGACGGGTTCGGGGTCGCGCACGTCGCCGCCGCGCGCCGCGCCCACATCGACGGTGGGTGTGCCTGTGGGTTCCGCGAGGCCGGCGTCGACGACCACGCTCTCGAAGTCGACGCGCTCGCGGACGGCGCGCGTGACGACCGCGGGCGTCGGGCAGCCGGAGGGGCTGACGGGGACGACCGGCGCGCGCACGGGCCGGCCGTACGCGAGGATTTCGACGTCCGCGCTGGGCGTGTGCGCCATCAGCGCGGGGTCCGCGCCGGCAGCGCTGATGCCGTCGATGGCCGCCGTCTCGGTGGCACCGGCCACGAGCGCGAACAGCGTCTCGGGCGTGTCAGTCACGTTCCCCGAGAGAACACAAGCGAACTTTAATTCAGCGGTCGGGTTCGTCAGCGATGGCTTCGTTCGGAACGGCCAGCGCAAACTATTAGGGGAGCGCGCCCGCGACGTTATGCAACCCCAGTTGGATTAGAACAATCCAACTTTACTACCATGACACGCGACGCTCTCGTCCTGCTCGGCCGGGACACGCCCCACGCCCGCGAAACGCTCGCCATCCACGCCAGCCGCCTGCGCGACCGCGGCGTCGCGGACGCGGTCCACGCCTGCCACTTCCGCCACGAGCCGCGGCGGGACCTGCGTGACCAGCTCGCGGCCGTCGACGCCGACCGCGCGTTCGCCGTCCCGATGACGGCCGCGCACGGCCGCGAAACGACTGTCGGCGTCCCCGCCGCGCTCGACCGCCTCGACGCCGCCGTCCACTACTGCGAACCGGTCTGTCGCAGTCCCGTGGTCACCGACGCGCTCCGCGACCGCGCCGTCGACGCCGCCGACGGCACCCCGGACGCGCTCGGTCTCGTCGCGCTCGGCGCGAGTTCCCGGCCCTACCACCGGCAGGTCGCGGAGTACCACGCTGCCCGCCTGCGCGCGAACGGCGACTACGACGACGTCGCCACCAGCTACCTCGTCCAGAACCCCGCCGCGGAGTGCCTGCGCTACAACCTCGACGCCGACGACGCGGTCGCCGTCCCGCTGTTCGTCGCCGGCGGCGACGCCACCGACCGCGACATCCCCGACCGCCTCGAACTCGACCGCGGCGGCCTCGCGTACGCCGACCCGCTCGGTGCTCATCCGCGCCTGACGGACGCCGTCGAAGCCCAACTTGCCCAGCAACGCGTGCTCGCCAGCCACGACGCCGGCACGACGTTCGAGGCGTCGCTGACCGCCGACGCTGCCGCGTTCGCCGCCGACGGCGACGGCCGGTAGCAAGCGGCTTCCGCTCGAATTACGGACCGTCCGAGAATCGTTCGTGGCCCCTGCGGTAACTATTATATCGCTTCTCCCGATACTCGGCCTGTGTCCGACTACTCGCCCCCGTCCCTCCCTCGCTCGTGGACCGTCGCCATCGTCGCCCTCCTCGTGGCCGTGTTCGCGTACTCGGTGCTGATTGCTCACCAGCCGCTGCTCGGCTTGCTCCCCGCGCTCGTCGTCGGCGTCGGCTACTTCGCGTGGCGGCTGCTCGCCGCGCTCGAAGCGATTGCCGGCCGGGACTGACGGCTACGCCCGCCGGACGGCCAGCACCGACAAATCAGAGAACGGCGTCTCCTCGCCGGCGTGCTCGGCGAGGTCGCCGAGCGTCGTCCGCGTAATCGTCTCGTCGTCGTGCGTGAGCCGCTCGAGCACGAGCGCCCGCAAGTCGGGAGCCGCGCCCGCATCCAGCAGGTCCGCGGCGACGTCCCCGGGCATCAGGTCGAACGGCCTCGGCAGCACGAGCAGGTGGCGCTCGCCGACGGCCTCGCGGAGTCGTGCGAGGTCGGGCGCGAGGTCGCCGCTCTTGTGCAGCGTGACGAACTCGGTGTCCTCCATCGGCGTACGTGCACGGCTCGCCGCCATCTGGAGCGACGAGATGCCCGGAATCACTCGCACGGGCACCTTTACCGCGCGCTCGACCTTCCCGAGGAACTGGTAGCCCGAGTGGTTCGGGTCGCCCATCAGCACCGCCGTCCCGCGCTCGCCGGCCGCGACGCGCTCCGCGAACGCCGCCAGCGTTTCCTCTTCGTCGCGGTAGCCACACGTCAGCAGGTCGGCGTCCGTGTGGTCCGCGACGAAGTCCACGACCGTCTCGAACCCGACGACGACGTCGGCTTCGCGTATCGCACGCTCGCCGCGCGGCGTCAGGAACTCGGGGTTCCCGGGGCCGACGCCGACCGCGTGCACGACGGCTCCGTTCTCGCGGGCCGGTTCCGGGTCGCTGGCCGCGAACGCCGCCGGGTCCGGCCCCGCGTCGAGGTCGTAGTCGTCGCTCACTGTTCGAGGTCGAGGTCTCCGTCGCGGGCGTCGCTGGCGACGTGCACCAGTTCGTTCGTCAGGCCGGCGGCGAGCCCGCTGCCGCCGCGCCGCCCGACGTTCGTAATCGCGGGCACGCTGTGCTCGCCGGCGGCCTCGCGGAGGCGCTGTCGGCTCTCCGCGGCCTTCACGAAGCCGACGGGCGTCGCGACGACGACCGCGGGCCGGGTGCCGTCCTCGATGCAGTCCGCAAGCGCGAGCGCCGCCGTCGGCGCGTTCCCGACCACGGCTATCGCGCCGTCGTAGACGCCCTCCTTGTCGAGTTCGAGCACGGAGGCGGCGGTGCGGGTCATCCCCGTCTCGGCCGCCAATTCGGCGCCGTTCCCGATTGCCTTCCGCACCGCGCAGTCGTGGCCGCGGCCCGTGATACCCGCCTTCACCATCGTGATGTCCGTCACGATGGGGGCCTCGTCGAGCACCGCGCGCGCTCCGGCGCGGACCGGCTCGGAGTCGTCGCTCCCCGTGAACCGCACGAGGTGCTGGAACTCGGGGTCGCCGGTCGCGTGCACGGACTTCTGGCGCACGCGGTCCGCGAGCGTCTCGTCGGGCACGAGTTCGCGTACGCGGTCCATGCTCGTCTCCGCGATGTCCATCGCGTTCTCCGTCGTCGCGCCGAGGTCCGCATACGACTCGAAGTCGCCGTCAGTCGTCATCCGAGGACACCTCCGCGCTCGCAGCAGGGGACTCGCTGGCTTTGGCTTCGAGGTCGCCCTCCACCTGGAGGTTCAGGTCGCGCAGGCGCTCGGCGGTCTCGTCGTCGGCGTCCCAGAGCCCGCGCTCGATGGCCTCCAGGAGCGTGTCCGTGATGGAGTCTAGCGCCCACGGGTTCACGTCCCGCAGCCACTCCTGTCGGTCCTCGTTGAAGGCGTACTGCTCGGCGACGTCTTCCCAGAGACGGTCGGAGACGACGCCCGTCGTGGCGTCCCACCCGAGTGTCACGTCGACCGTCGACGAGAGGTCGCCTGCGCCCTTGTAGCCGTGCTCCTCCATCGAGTCCAGCCACTCGGGATTGAGCACGCGAGCGCGCATCGCCTTCCGGACCTTCTCCTCGTTCGTGTAGACGTCCACGTTGTCGGGGTCGCTGGAGTCCCCCACGTAAGAGGCGGGCTCCTCGCCGGACTCCTCCGCGACGGCAGTGATGAACCCACCGTGGAACGCGTACCAGTCCGAGGAGTCGAACTCGTCTTGCTCCATCGTATCCTCGATTTTCGCGGTGGCGTCGACGTTCCCGAGGCGGCGCTCGAAGGCGTCGTGGGCTTCCGAGACGCGGCCCCGCGACCCCATCGCGTAGCCGCCCCACTGGACGTACACGTCCGCGAGGTCCGAGCGGTCCTCCCACTCGCCCTCGTCGACGGCCTTGTTCGTCCCCGCACCGTAGCCGCCCGGCCGGGTCGTGAACACGCGGTGCTTGGCCGCTTGCTCGGGGTTCTCGACGCCCTCCGCTTCGAGTTCCGCGGCGTCCGCCTCGACGTGCTTCTTCACGTAGTTCTGGTCGTGGGACTCGTCGAGGTCCACGACCGCCTCGACGGCGTCGTGAATCACGCCCGCCGCCTGCGGGAACGCGTCCCGGAACAGCCCGGAGACGCGCGTCGTCACGTCGATTCGGGGGCGGCCGAGTTCCTCCAGCGGAATCGGCTCCACGCTGTCGACGCGGCCGGCGTCGGTCCACACCGGCCGGACGCCCATCAGACCGAGCACCTGCGCGATGGTCTCCCCGCGCGTCCGCACGGTCGGCGTCCCCCACGCGACGACCCCGACCTCCTCGGGGTACTCGCCTTCGTCTTCTCTGTGGCGCTGGGCGATGCCGTCTGCGACTTCCTTCCCCACGTCCCAGGCGGTCTTCGCGGGCACCTTCCGCGGGTCCAGCGTGTAGAAGTTCCGGCCCGTCGGCAGCAGGTCGACGCCGCCCCGCGTGGGTGCGCCGCTCCCGCCCGGTTCGACGTACTCGCCGTTCAGCGCGTCCGCCGTCTGGGGAATCTCGGTCTCCGCGCCGAACACTCGCGGCGCGGCCTCCTCGCAGATGAACTCCAGTACGTCGCGGAGGTCGTCGTGCGCGCCCGACTTTGCCCGCGCGTCGCCGATGGTGTCGATGTCCACGACGAGCAGATTCATGTTCACCTCGTCGTCGGCTTCGCCTTTGACGTTCGACGCGGGCACGTCGAAGTCCTCGGCGGCCAGCGTCTCCACGAGGTCGACGCTCGTCTCGTACACCGCGTCGGCGGCCTCCGCGTACGTCATTCCCAACTCGTCGCTGTACTCGCCCGGGGATTCGAGCATCGTCTCGTAGTCCACGCCGAGCACGCCCGCGACGCTCTCGCGGAGCGACGGCGCGCCCGGGTTCTCGAGGCGCGTGAGCGCCACCAGGTACTCCACGAGCCGGTCGTCTTCCGGGGGTTCGCCCATCGTGTGGAGCCCCAGCCGAATCTGGGTGGTCTTCACGTCCGTCACATACTCGTGGACGCGCTCGACCAGTTCCTCGATGCCGATGTCATCGCCCGATACGCTACCTTCTGCCAGCGACGTGCCTGCTTCGTCGGGACCGCGAACGTCCGCCTGCTCCGAAATCTCGCCCGCAATCCCGAGTTCGACCGCGAGGTCGAGGTCGTCGACGTGCTCGCGGATGCGGTCGGCGAGGTGGTCTTCGGCGTCCGCGCCGGTGCCCGTGCCGGCTTCCCGGTAGCGCGACGCCAGTTCTTCGAGTTCCGCGAGTTCGTCGTACGTGCCCGCGTTGCTCATCACGGGCGTGAGGTAGTCCACGACCGCGGCGTACGATCGGCGCTTGGCCTGCGTGCCCTCGCCGGGGTTGTTGACGATGTACGGGTAGACGTTCGGGAGGTCGCCGAGCAGCGCGTCCGGCGCGCTCGCCGAGTCGAGGCCGACAGTCTTCCCGGGTAGCCACTCCAGACTCCCGTGCGTGCCGAGGTGGACGACTGCGTCCGCGTCGAAGTCCTCGCGTAGCCACGCATAGAATGCGTAGTAGTCGTGGGGCGGCTGGAGGTCGCTGTCGTGGTAGACCTTCTGTGGGTCCATCCCGAACCCGCGCGGCGGCTGGACGGTCACGAGCACGTTCCCGTACTCGACGCCCGGAATCGCGAACGGGCGCTCGGGCCGCTCGCCCCACTCCGCGACCACGTTCTCGCGGAACTCGGAGTCGGCGTCTGCCCACCACTCGGCGTACTCGTCGGTCGAAACTACGTCGACGCTGTGTTCACGGACGTCCTCGGGCGCGACCCAGCGGTCATCCAGCGTGAGCTGGCTCGTCAACTGCTCGATGAGCGCCTGTCCCTCCGGTGGGCTCGCTCCACCCAATTCGTACCCGCGTGCGTCCAGTTCGTCGAGCAGATTGACCGTGCTCTTGGGCGTGTCAAGGCCGAACGCGGTGCCGATGCCGTCGTCGCTGGGCGGGTAGTTGTGGAGCACGACGGCGACGCGCTTCTCGTCGTTGTCGAGGTGGCGCAGGCGCGCCCAGTTCACCGCGAGGCTGGCGGCGTGGTCGACGCGGTCCTCGATGGGGAAGTGCTGCTTGGGAGCGGTGCCGATGTCCGCGTCGTCGTCGGTGCGCTCCTTCCCCGAAATCGGATGCGTGATGACGTTGCCGTCGAACTCTGGGAGTGCGACCGAGAGCGCGAGTTCGAACCCCATCACGCCCGTGTCCGCAGACTCGTAGCGAGAGCGCGAGCGCATCGTCGTGACGGTCTGGAGCACGGGGACGCCGAGGCGGTCGAGGAAGATGTCCTCCGCGGAGTCGCCCTCGTCGGAGGCCGAGCGGCCGCGCTCGTCCATCGACAGCGAGAACATGAACGAGGAGAGCACGGCGTCGACGACCGGCTTGCCATCCTCCAAGAGCCACTCGTCGGTCACCCACTCCGCGTCCTGTTGCTCGTCCGTGTCGGTCGCGGGGTTGCAGAAGATGGGGAGCGCGTTCGCGCCCTGCTCCTCTAACGCTCGGACGACGCTGTCGACGTAGCGCGTGTTCTCGTGCGTCCAGTGGGACTCGTAGAACCAGACCGCGACGGTCGGCGTGTCGGGATCGAAGGTCCCGCGGAGTTCGTCGTACGCGACGCCCGGGTGGTCGGGGTGATAGACGCCCTCCGTGGGGAGCGCGACGGGGTCATCGTACGCGCGGTCGGCCGGCGAGTAGCGGTCGACGAGGTAGCGCAGGCAGTTGGCAACGTTCGCTGTGCCACCTCGGTCGAGGTACTCGTAGACGGTGTCGCGGTCCTCCGCGGCGATAGTGGTGTCTTCGACGGCGTAGGCGTCGCCCGTGGACTTGACGACGAGCGGGACGCCCTCGTCGGCGAGCCGTCGGGTCGCGCGGTCGTAGCCGGGCATGCTGTCCTCGGCACCGTGTAGCCAGAACACGGCGGCGTCGGCGTCCGCGGCGGCGTCGACGAACGCCTCGACGTCGGTGTCGTCGTCGAGGTCGCTCTCCGAGCGCGCGAGGAGGTCGGCCTCGACGCGCTCGGCGGCCGCCTGGATGGAGCCGAGTTCGTTCTCGGTCGCGGTGTAGAGTGCAATCTCAGGCATAAGTCTGTTAAACCCACGTTGTGGTATTACAACTATGGTTGAATTAGGAAGCGGCAAAAAGCTGTCGCAGGCGAGCCGCACCGCGGTGCCGTTCCCGGCCGTCGTCGGCCAGCGCGACCTCAAGAACGCGCTCCTCGCGGTCGCCGCCAACGACGCCCTCGACGGCCTCCTCGCTGCCGGCGAGAAGGGGACCGCGAAATCCACGGCGGCGCGGGCGCTCACCGACCTCCTCCCCGACCAGCGCGCCGTCGCCGACTGTCCCTACGGCTGCCCGCCCGACGACCCGAAGCGCCAGTGCGCGGACTGCCGGACCCGAGACGACCCACCCGTCGAGACGCGACCAGTCCCGTTCGTCACGCTCCCGCTCGGTGCGTCACGCGACCGCGTCGTCGGGTCGCTGTCCGTGCCGGACGCCCTCGACGGTGACGCTGAGTTCAACCCTGGTTTACTCGCACGGGCGAACCGCGGCGTCCTCTACGTTGACGAAGTGAACCTTCTCGACGACCACCTCGTCGACGTCCTCCTCGACGCCGCCGCCGCGGGCGTCAACCGCGTCGAGCGCGACGGCGTCAGCGTCGCCCACCCCGCGGAGTTCACCCTGATTGGGACGATGAACCCCGAGGAGGGCGACCTCCGCCCGCAGTTCCGCGACCGCTTCGCGCTCCAGGTGCGCGTTGCGGGCAGCGACGACCTCGACGACCGCGCGACAATCGTCTCGCGCGCGCTCGACGGCTTCGACGGCGACTACGTCGAGGCGACCGAGCAGGTCCGCGAGCGCCTGCTCGGTGCGCGCGAACTGCTCCCTGAAGTGGACCTCCCGGACTCGCTCGTCCACGAGATTGCCGAACTCTGCCGGGACGCAGGCGTCGACGGCCACCGCGCCGACGTCGCCACCGCACGCGCCGCGCGCACGTTCGCCGCGCTCGACGGCCGACCCACGGTCACGGAGGCCGATGTCCAGCGCGCCGCGGAGTTCGCGCTCCCGCACCGCCTCCAGTCTCGACCGTTCGAGGACGCGCCCGACCCCGAGGACGTTGTCGACGACCACTTCGAGGACGGAACGGACGACGCGGAGCACGAGGAAGAGAGCGAGGAATCAGACGCCGACACGGGCGACGAGCCAGCCGACCCGGGGGCGGACTCCGAGCCGGACGACGAGCACAGTAGCAAGTCCCCGACAAACCCCGAATCCAGTGGTTCGGGGGACGAACACGGAGGCGACGGGAACGCCGCGGAGGCCGAGCAGTCCGAGAACGAATCGGTCGACGAGGGCGACGACGCCGAAGACGCCGCGCCGCTCGTTCCCGGGCAGTCGCACTCGGAGACAGTCGAGCCGGGTGCGGGTGCCGCGCCGGAGACGGCAGCCGCGAGCGCGGAGCGACCTGCCGGAACTGGTGGCGCGACCGCGACGCCGAGCACGGACAGTCGTGGGCCGCGCGTGCGGACCGAGCGTGCGTCCGCGACGGACAGCGTGGACGCCGCGGCGTCGGTGCGAGCGGCCGCGGCGCGCGGCGCGGAGCGGGTCAAGCAGCGCGACCTCCGGCAGTCCGTGCGTGCGGGGTCGGCGTCCGCGCTCGTCGTGTTCGCGGTGGACGCCAGCGCGTCGATGCGCGGGCCGATGCGCGCCGCGAAGGGCGTCGCGCTGGACGTGCTGCGGGACGCCTACGAGCGCCGCGACGAGGTCGCCGTCGTGACGTTCGCGGGCGACGACGCGGACGTCGTCCTGCCGCCGACAGACAGCGTGACGCTGGCGGCGCGCCACCTCAAGTCGCTGCCGACAGGCGACCGCACGCCGCTGCCCGCGGGCTTGCGCGCCGCCGACGACGTGCTGGCGCGCGCGAACCCGGACGCCGCAGTCGTGGTGGTCGTCACGGACGGTCGCGCGAACGCCGGCACGGACGCGCCAACCGCGGACACGCGAGAGGCCGCGAGCGCGCTCGCCGACCGCGGCGCGGAAGTGCTAGTCGTGGACGCCGGGGACGGCGGTCGCACGAGCCTCGTGGACGACGTGGTACGCGCTGCTGGCGGCGAGCGCGTTCCCTTGGACGCGCTGACGCCCGAGCGAATCGACGGCGCCGTCCGCGCCGCCGGGGGTGAGCACTGATGGCTGGCCTCGGCGTTGGTACCGGCCTCGGCGTGCTCGGCGCGGCGGCCGTGCTGGGCGTGACGCACGCGCTCGAACCCGACCACGCGGCCGGCATCTCCGCGCTCACCAGCGACACCGACCGGTGGACCCACGCCGCGTTCGTCGGCGGGAGTTTCGCCGTCGGGCACGTCCTCGTCGTGGTCGCGTGGGTCGCCGTGCTCACGCTGCTCGGCACCGCCGCCAGCACCGTGCCCGCGGTCGTCGACAAATTCGGGACGCTGGTCGCGGGCGGGATTCTCGTCGCCGTTGCCGCGCTGCTCGCCGTCACCGGCGCGCGCCGGCTCCGCGGGCGGTCCGCGCGGCCGTCGCCCGAGGACGCCTCGAATCTGGTCGGACGCGTCCTGTCGCGGGCACACGCCCACCTCCACAGTCACAGCCACGAGACGCGCCGCGACTACCTCCGCACGGGCCTCGTCGGTTCGCTGTTCGCGCTGTCGCCGCCGGTGAGCATGCTCGCGCTCGTCTCCGCCGTCCTGCCGACCGCCGGACTCCCCGCGACCGCCGCGAGTGTCGGGGTGTACGGCGTCGCGCTGACCGTCACGATGGTCGGCGTCGGCACCGGCCTCGGCGGCGTGTTCACGGCAGCGCGCGAGCGCGGCCAACACGCCCACGCCGCGGTCGAACTCTGCGCGAGCGTCGTCGTGCTCGCGTTCGCGGTGCAGTTACTCGCCTGAAAACAGGGTCAGTCGAACAGCCGGAGCCGGTACGCGCCCCGCTGTTCGCCGTCGTCGTGGTACGTGACTGGTTCTTCGACGCCCGTGACGCGGTCAGCGTCGACTGCTGCCGCCGTGACGACGCCCGCTGCGCTCCACGACTCCGTGCGTCCTCCCTCGACGTCGTAGACGCGGACGCCGTGGCGCGCGGGGTCGCGCTCTCGGAAGTGCTGGGCGACTGGCACTGCGAGCCGGTCACCGTGAATCGCCGTCTCGTGCGCGAAGCCACCGACATGGTCGGCGAACCTCTGTTCGCCATCCGCCGCCACGCCGACCGCGGTGTGCTCGCTGGGGTGACGCGCGTCGGTCTCGCGGCCCTCCTCGGGGTAGGTGTTCCCGGTGACGAACAGCGCTCCGGCAGCGGTCGCGTGGACGTGGTTCGGGTACGTGTACACCGTCTCGTGGCCGCGGTCGACCGGCCGCCCGAGGTCGACGGCCCACCGGACGCCGTCGCCGTCGATGCGGTAGCCGCGGTAGTCCGCGTGGCTCGCGGCGACGAACCCGTCCGGCGCGAGCGCGACGTCGCCGACGCGCCGGTCGCCGCCTCCCGGCGGGTCCCAGCGCCGTCGCTCCTCGCCCGTGTAGGCGTCCAGAACGACCAGCCCAGCGCCGTGGTGGCCGGGACAGCGGTTGTACGCGACGGCCACGCGGTCGCCGTCCGCGGCGAGGCTAATCGGCGACGCGTCGGCCGCGAACCGCCACGCGACGCTCCCGTCCGCCTCGAACGCGTAGACCGCGCTCCGGAAGTTCCGGCCGCCGTCCGGGCCGCGCTCGTAGCGGCGCGCAGCGACGAACGCGCGCTCCCCGCCGTCGCTAACCGCCACGTCGGCGACGAACGGCAGGTAGAACCGCGTCTCCCGTTCCGGGTCGCCGACGTCGTCTGCGGTCCGGTACCGCCAGCGCACGTTGCCAGTGTCGGCGTCGTGGAGGCGTATCTCGCCGTCAACGCCGCGCTCACCGGCGAGCACGCCGTCCGCGAAGGGTGCGAGCGCGACGACGCTCCCTCGGTCGTCGGCCTCGTTTCGCCACCGTTCGGTCGGGTCGCCGTCGTACGCCGCGACCGTCCCGTCAGCGAGGCCGGCGACGGCGCCGTCGTCGGTGAGACAGACGCTCGACCGGCGGCCGAGTTGCCGGGAGCCGTTCGGTTGGACGCCCCCTAACTCGACCGCGCGACTACTCGTCTGCCGGGAAGGCATCGTGCAGTGAGTGGTGGGTCTCGCCGAGGTCGTCGAGGAACGAGTCGCCGTGGTCCGCGAGGCGGGCCAGCGAGCGCTCGGCGTCTCGCACCGCGACGAGGCGGCCACGGAGGTAGTCGTACTCGGGGTCGCTCTCGTCGGTCGCGGCGACCTCCTCTTCGAGGTCGACGAGCGCGGCGTCGAGGTGGCGCTGGAGTTCCGAGAGGGAGTCGGCGTTCGCCAGCCCCTCGATGGGGCCGTCGAGGTGTCCCTCTAGTTCCTTCTCGGCGTGCTCGCGGGCGCTCCGGTCGGTAGTGCCGAGGACGTTCATGAGGCCGAGTCGCAGGGCTTCGAGTTCGTGGCAGGTCATAGTAGCTGTGAGTCGAGGTCGGCGACGATGCGCTCGCGGTCGAGGTGCGAGGCGACGATGCGGTCGGCGTCGTCGGGGGCGACGCGCTGGTACCAGACGCCGTCCGGGTAGACGGCGACGTTCGGACCGTCCCCGCACTGGCCGAGGCACGACGAGCGCGTGACGCGCACGTTCCCGTCGTCGGCGTCTTGGGCGGCTTGCCGGAGGCGTTCGAGGACTGCGGGCGCGCCGTCCGCCGCGCACGTCTGGTTCGTGCAGACGGCGACGTGCTTGTCGGGCGCGTCGTGGGCGTGGGGGTCGTCGGCGACGTTCTCGCGGTCGGCGTGGGCTTCGCGGTGGTCGAGCGCGCGCAGCATCGCCTTCGCGCCGCCGACGTCCTCCTCGTAGCCGTCCAACTCGACCTTGTACTTGCAGGTGTCACAGGACATCTCGACGCTGCCCGTGCGGGCTTCCTGCCAGCGGTCGCCGAGCACGTCCAGCAGCCGGGGGTCCGTGCCCAGCGGGTCGCCACAGGCCGCTTCCACGTAGGGGTATTCGGCGTCAAAGTCGGCGGCTCCGTCCCGGATGCGGCCCGTGAGCACGCCATCGCCGAGCATGTACGGCAGGACGACCACGGCGTCCGGGCGGTGTTTGGCGACGTCGTGGAGCGTGTCCGCGAGTGTCGGCTCCGTGACGCCGATAAACGTCGCGTCCACGCGGGAGAACTCGCGGCCTTCGTAGAGCAGGCGAGCGAGTTTGTGGACGTCGGCGTTCGCATCCGGATCGCTGGACCCGCGAGCGCACAGCACGACCGCCACGTCGTCGCTCGCGCGGTCGACGCCGAGGTCGGCCTCGACGCTCGCGGCGCGGTCGTCCAGCAGGTCGACGATGGCCGGGTGGACGCCAAGATGCGAGCCGTTGTCGAAGGCCACGTCGGGGTGGTCGGCGCGCGCCTGCCGGAGCGCCGCGGGCACGTCGTTCTTGACGTGGCTGGCGGCGAACAGCGACAGGTGGACCACGGAGATGCTGGAGACGGCGGGCGCGAGCGCGTCGATGGCGTCCGCAATCGACGGCTCCGCGAGTTCGAGGAACCCCGCGTCCACGGGTACGCCCAGCCGCGCTTCGAGGTCCGCAGCGAGCGTGCGCACTTGCTCGTTGGACTCTTCGCGGCGCGAGCCGTGGCCGACCAGCAGGACGGCTTCGTCGTTCAGGCTGGCCGTCGCCTCGTCGGTGCGGCTCACGGCCCCACCTCCAGCGAGACGTCGACGTCTTCAGCCTGTTCGAGGCTCCGCCGGAGCTTCCGGCGGCGCGACGGCGCGAACAGCCCAGACGCCTCGCTGCCCTCGTAGAGCCACGCACCGACTTCCGGGACGGCGTCGTCCTCGACGCTGAAGTAGTAGCCCGAGGAGGCGTCGGCCAATTCGCCGTACGGCGCGTCCACGGGCGCGTCGTCGAGGAGCGACTGAACCGTGTCGAGGAGCGCGCGGTCGTCGTGGACGAACGAGAGCCCCACGGTGCCCGACGAGGACTTGAAGCAGACCGTGCCGCAGGCTTCGACGAGTCCGCGGAGGAGTTGACGGTCGTGGTCGGCGAGCGCGTCCAGCCGGTAGCCGCCCGCCTCACCCGAAATGGGCAGGCCGAACGCGGCCGCCGCGCGGGCCGCGAGCCCGCCGAACACCTGCACGGTGTACTCGTCCTCGCGGCGCGTAATCGACGTGTCGTGGGCGTACTCGCGTTCCTCAACGCGGTGGCCGGTGCGCTCGCCGCCGGCGATGGCTGCGAGTTTGTCGGCGACGGCCTCGTCGCTCGTCTCGACAGTCACGCAAGTGTCGCCGAGTTCCCCCGCGCCCGCGACGTACCCCCAGAAGTACGCGGTCTCGGGGTGCGCGGCGAGCGCGGACGCCGGCACGGCCACGTCGGATTCGTCGGTGCTCACGGCTCGCCCTCCACGGCTTCGACGGTGATGGCGTCGAACGGGCACGCCGCCGCGGCGTCCTCAGCGTCCGCGACGCGCTCGTCGTCGAACGTTCCGACCACCGTTTCGTCGTCTCGCTCGATAGTTCCGTCATCGCTGTCGTCGGGCGGCGCGGGGTCCGCGTCCGGGTCAAGCGTGGCGATGCCGTCGTCGTCCTCGACGAACCGCGGGTCGCGCGTCAGGCACGCGAACACGCCGTCGCAGGCGTCGCGGTCGATTGTCACTCGGTACATCAGTAGTCGTACTTCGTCTCGTAGCCGCGCGGAGTGACCATCCGGTCGTCGAAGACGTACGTGTCCTCGTTGCCGACGACGACGGTCGTAGTCATGTCCACGAGGTCGGTCTCGCCGTACGACTCCAGCTCGCCCAACGTCGTGAGTTCGATTTCCTCGTCCTCGCGGCCCGCGCCGTGGACGATACCCACGGGGGTGTCCGCGTCGCGGTGCGCGAGCAGAATCTCGCAGGCCTTCTGGAAGTTCTCGCGGCGCTTGCGGCTCCACGGGTTGTAGATGGAGATGGTGAACCCCTCGCCGGCGACGGCGTGCAGCCGCGACTCGATTTCCGGCATCGGCGTGAGGTGGTCCGACAGCGAGACGCTCACGGAGTCGTTCACGAGCGGCGCGCCGAGCCGTGCCCCACAGGACTGCGCCGCGGGGACGCCCGGCACGACCTCGAAGTCCAGTGCGGACGCGGTCGCGCCCTTCGACTCCACGATTTCGAGCGCGAGCCCCGCCAGCGCGTAGACGTTCGGGTCGCCGCTCCCGACGATGGCGACGTCGTTGCCCGCGAGCGCGCGGTCGATAGCCTCCTCCGTGCGGGAGACCTCGCCGCACATCGGCGTGTCGTAGATGTCCTCCGCGTCGTCGGTGATGTCGTCGGGGATGAGGTCGATGTACGTCGTGTACCCGACGATGTGCTCGGCGTCCGCGAGCGCGGCCTTCGCGCGCTCGGTCATCCCCTCGGGCTGACCGGGCCCGAGACCCACTGCGGTGAGTTTGCCGGGGTCAGCGTCGAAGTCGTCGGCGGTCGAGCCAACCTTCTCCTCGGTGCTCTCGGACGCGCCACACGACGAAGACGACGAGTCGGTGCTGCTGGACGCGCCGCACGTCGACTCGCTGGACGAGTCCGTCGTGCTCGCTGCGCCACAGTTGGAAGTCGATGCGTCGGTCTCGGTGGTGGTGTCGTCAGTGCTCATCAGAAGTCCTCGACGTCACGCCCGCCGCGCGGGGTGACGAGGTGTTCGCGGTGGTCGTTGGTCCATACCTCCGTCTCGTGGTTCCCGACGAGAATCGAGGTGCCCATGCCGCCGACCTTCTCGTCGTGGTCGGCGACCTCGCCGAGCGTCGTCACGGTGTGCGTCTCGCCCTCGGTGTTCCGGCCGGCGTCGCCGCGCCCTGCGTCGTTGACGATGGCGACGGGCACGTCGTCCGCGCGCTCCTCGCGGAGCACCCGGACGGCGCGCTCGTAGTCCCGCCAGCAGTTGTAGAGGACGACGACGAACCCGCTGATGGCAGCCGCGCGGAGTTTCTCCTCGATTTCCTCCCAGCCGCGCCACTTCTCCGAGAGGGAGATGGTGCAGAAGTCGTTCGACAGCGGCGCGCCGAGGTTCGCCGCGCCGCCCAGCGCCGCCGTCACGCCTGGCACGATTTCGATGGGGACGTCGTACGCCTCGTCCTCCTCTGCCATCAGGTAGACCAAGTCGGACTTCCCGTAGACGTTCGGGTCGCCGCCGGAGACGTGCGCGACGTCGTCGCCGTCGCGCACGCGTTCGAACGCCTCGCGAGCGAGTTCGACCTGCCGGCCCATCGTCGACCGCACGATTTCCTGGTCGGGACGCTCGCCGGCGTCCTCTGGTGGGAGGGTGCCGTCCCGCCGCAGGAACTCCTGGTAGAGGTTCGACGCGACCACGCAGTCCGCGGTTCGGACGACGTCTTTCGCGCGCTGGGTCATTCCGCCAGGAAGGCCGGGGCCGATGCCGACGACGTACAGCGTGCCGTAGTCGCTGGTGTCGGTAGCAGTGGCGGCATCGCTGTCGGTAGATGTATCAGCGCTCATCGTCCCACCGCCACTGTCACGGCCTCGTCGTAGCGCTCCTTCTCAACGAGCAGGTCGTGGTCGTGGCCGCCCGCGATTGCGGACGCCTCCGCGATGCCGGGCCAGCCGATGAGTTCCTTCGAGCGCGAGGGCGTCGGGCCCTCGTGGTCTTCGAGGGTCTCCTTCTCGAAGGAGACGACGCCCAAATCGAGTTCCTCGGCAGCGGCGAGCAGTCCGTCTTCGTCCGCTTTCCGGGTGCCCGTCGCGATGAACTCCACGTCGTCGAGGTTGTAGTCCGTGGGTTCGAGGCTGGCCGCCCACGCGTCGAGGAATTGCTGTTTCTTCGCGCCGGAGACGCTGCCCGTTCCGAGGACGACGCCGTCGTCGCCGTTGCGCTTGAGGACGGTGACGTCGTCGTCGGCGAGCACGGCCGCGGGGCCGTCGAGGCGCGCGACCGGGCCGAGATTCTCGTCGAGGACCGCGAGGTTCGTCGCGACTGTGGAGTCGCCGTTGACGACGTGCGCGTCGAGGGCTCGCGCGCGCTCTTCGACGCCCTGCTTGCCCGCGGCCTCGCTGGCCGTGGTCACGGCCGGTACCGCACCCATCGACGCGAGGTCGTCGGCGACCTGGTTCGCGCCGTGGTGGCCGCCGGTGAGCGGAATCGCCCACGTGAGTTCCTCGTCGACCACGACGACCGCGGGGTCGTCCCACTTGTCGTCGAGCAGGCCCGCGGTCTTGCGCATCGCGATGCCGGAGGCCATCAGTCCGACGAAGCAGTCGTACTCGCCCCAGTGCTCCTCGAAGACGTCGCCGTGGTACTCCAGAATCTCGATGGAGTCGTAGCGGTCGCCGATGCCCGCCACGATGTCCTCGGCGGTGCTCATCTTCCGCTCAAACGCCACGATGGCGATGTCTTCGGCGACCTCCCCGTCGGAGTCGGGCGTCGAACAGTGCGCTCCAGAACCGTCGCTGTCGTTGCTGTCGGTGCTCATGGTTAGTCATCCGCCTCGCTCTCGCTGCCGCTACGGTTCGCCCAGTCGCCGTAGAGGTACGAGCGGTCGTAGTTCGCGCCCGCCCCAGCGTCGCCGATAACGACGAGCGCGGAGGCTCGGTACCCCGCGTTCTCGACTTTCTCGCCGATGGTTTCGACGGTGCCTTCGATGACGTCCTCGTCGGGCCACGACGCGTGGTAGACGATGGTAACGGGGGTGTCGGGGTCGTGGCCGTCGTCGCGGAGTCGGTCCATCACGTCCGGGATGGCGTGCGTGCCGAGGTAGATGCAGGTCGTCACGTCGCCCATCTCGACGAAGTCGGAGACGTGGTCGTCCTCCGGGTCAAGCGTGCGTCCTTGCGGGCGTGTGAATGCGACGTGGTTCGCGGTGCCGTTCAGCGTGAGTTGCGTGCGTAGCGTCGCCGACGCCGCGAACGCCGACGTGACGCCGGGAACGATGTACGTCGGGACGCCTTCTTGTTCGAGGGCGTCCATCTGCTCCAGGGCCGCGCCGTAGATTGCGGGGTCGCCGCTGTGCAGGCGGACGACGGTGCGGCCGTCCTCGTGGGCGTCCCGCATCAGCGGTATCAGTTCTTCGAGGTCCTTCCCCACGGAGGAGACGGTCTCGGCGTCCGCGCAGTACTCGTCTAGGAGTTCGCTGTTCACGAGCGAGCCGGCGTGTACGACGAGGTCTGCATCCTCGACGAGTTCCTTTCCGGTCACCGTGAGCAGGCCGGGGTCACCCGGGCCAGCGCCGATGAACGGGATGCCCTCTTGGACATCGCCGGCGGTGTGCTCGTAGACGCGGGGGTCGCGGCCGCGTTCGCGCTGCTCGCTGGCGGCGTCGATGGCGGCCTGCGGGTCCGTCGCGTCAGTCACCGCCGACCACTCCATTAGGACTGTCTGCACCGTCGCGGGCGTCCTCGAAGGCCGTCGGGCGGTCCTTCCGTAAGTCCGCGCGTTCGGCGTACGCGAGCGTGTAGTAGTCCCGCTCGGCGATTTCGGTGGGGTCGCTCGTCACGCGCTCGTCGCCCTGCTCCATGAACAGCCGACGGCCGTACGTGACGTCGTAGCCGGCGTCCACGAGGCCGTCGTGGGTCGCGGGCGCGTCCGTGACCTTGAACAGGACCATGCGGTCCGGGCCAGTCGGGGATTTCCCCTGGGCGGCCTCGCGGAGCGCGAGCCCTGCACCAGCGTCGATTTCCACGCCGAGCGCGGTGGCGAACGCGGTGACCGCGCTGACGCCCGGGACTACCTCCACGTCCACGTCGGGGTGGAAAGCGTCGAGCGTGCGGCGGAGGTGGCCGAACGTCGAGTAGACGTTCGGGTCGCCGAGCGTCACGAACGCGGCGTCCCCGTCGCTGGCACGCGGTGCGACTTCCGCGGCGGCGTCCCGCCACGCGTCGCGGAGTTCCTGTGGGTCCCGCGTCATCGGGAAGTCGAGGTCGCCGATGCGCGACTCGGGGACGTGTTCGGTGGCGACCGTCCGCGAGAGCCGGCCAGGCGAGTAGACGACATCCACGGTTTCGAGGACACGCTTCCCGCGCACGGTCACGAGGTCGGCTTCGCCAGGACCGAGGCCGACACCGTAGAGGGTCATCGGTCGCCCTCCGCGGCGTCCTCGGTGGCGCTCCCGACGAGCATGTAGACGGGGTTCTGGGAGTCGAAGGAGGTCGCGCCCGCGAGCTCGTAGCCGTGGCTCACCTGGAACTGGACGACCTCCTCCAGGAGGTCTCGTTCGCGGAACGCCTCGGTGGCAGCGCCCGCGACCTCCAGACGGGAGACATTCATCACGACCGTCTCGACGCTCGCGTCGACGGCGTAGTCGAGGACGGCCTCGTAGTTCCGGCTGCCGCCGAGGAACAGCGCGTCGGCGTCCTCGGGGAGGCCATTGGGAGCTTCGGCCTCGCGGACGTCGACGGCGTCCGCGAGGCCGTTCGCTGCGAGGTTGCGTTCGGTGGTCTCGACGCGCTCGCGCTTGCGCTCGACGGCGGTGACGCGGCCAGCGTCGCGGGCTGCGTCGGCTGTGACTGCGCCCGTGCAGGAGCCGACTTCGGCGAAGTGGTCGTCGGGTCCGAGCGCGAGCTTGGCCCGGAGGACTGCTCGCACCTCCGATTTGGTCGGTCCGGCTTTGGCGTCGTGGGGGAGTCGGGTCTGAGCCATCACCGAACACAACAGCAGTAGCGCCTAAAACAATTTTGGTTGTATTAGAGAAAGTGTATTTTTGTTACGGCCGGCGAAACGGCCAGTAGCGCAACCGAGGACGGAGTTTGTACAAAGATACTTGAATTAGGGACGCGTCAGGTCGTGGTGAATGAGCGATTCGAGCACCGTCGGGGAGCTGGGGGTTCTCCGGAGCAAGCGCAACGCCACACGCTACCAGATACTCGTCGAAATCGCCGAACGCCAGCCCGCGGTCAGCCAGCGCGAAATCGCGGAAGCCATCGGCGTCACCGCGCAAGCGGTCAGCGACTACCTCGGCGACCTCGTCGAGGACGGCCACGTGCGCAAGCACGGCCGCGGCCGCTACGAGGTCACCAAGGAGGGGGTCGACTGGCTCATTTCCCAGACCGACGACCTCCGGTCGTTCGTGGAGTACGTCTCCGAGAACGTCATCGAAGAGGTCGAGGTCGACACCGCCATCGCCACCGCGGAAATCCAGGAGGGCCAGCGCGTCACGCTCGCGATGCAGGACGGCGTGATGCACGCCACGCCCGGCGATGTCGGCAGCGCCACAGCCGTCGCAGTCACGTCGGCCGAACCCGGCCAGGACGTTGGTGCCGCGGAGTTCGAGGGAATGCTCGACTACCAGCCCGGCGAAGTTACCGTGCTCTCGGTTCCGACTGTTCGAGAGGGCGGGAGTCGCGCGCTCGCCAAGGACGTCGTCGAAGACCGGCTTGCGGAACACGACCGCGTGGCTGCTGCGGGCGTCGAAGCACTCGTCGCCGTGCGGGACGCTGGCGTCGAGCCCGACATCCGCTTCGGGACCGCCGAAGCCGTCCCGGAAGCCGCGAGCAAGGGACTGTCCGTGTTGCTCGTGGCGACGACTGACCGGCTCTCCGAGCACACCGACCCGTTGCGCGAGCGCAACGTCGGCTACGAGGTCGTCGAAGCCGGCGACTAGTAACTAGTAGAGTTCGCCGCCCAGCGGTACGTCCTCGTCCGGGCCGACGAGCACGGGGTTGCCATTTTCGTCCGGGACGCCGACGGTGAGCACTTCCGACTCGTAGCCCGCGATGTTGACCGTGCCGAGGTTCGTCGCGCACAACACCTGCCGGCCGACGAGGTCGTCGGGGTCGTAGTTGTAGCCGGTCTGCGCGGCCGACTGGACGACCTCCTCGCCGAGGTCGACGTCAAGTTTCGCGAGTTCGGGCTTGCGGGCTTCCGGGAACGGTTCTGCGGCGACGACTTCGCCGACGGCGAACGTCGTCTCGAAGAGGTTCGATGGCACGCACGAGGCGACGGCGTGCGGGGGCAAAACGGTTCGGGACCAACTACTTTGCCGCCGCCCCGCAAAGGGACGGTATGAGTCTGATACTCTACGAACTGGACGGCTGCCCGTACTGCGAGAAGGCCGCGGACGCGCTCGACGACGCGGGCGTCGACTACGAGACGGTCTGGGTGGACGCGATGCACTCCGAACGCAACGAGGTCAAGCGCGTGAGCGGCCAGCGCGGCGTCCCCGTGCTCGTGGACGACGACCACGGCGTGACGATGGCCGAGAGCGAGAACATCCTGACGTACGTCGAACGCACTCTCACATGAAAATCTACACGCGCCGCGGCGACACTGGGAAGACGGACCTCCGGGACATGACGCGGGTGTCGAAGACCAGCCCGCGCATCGAAGCGTACGGCACCGTCGACGAGGTGAACGCGCTCCTCGGGACGGTGCGGCCGACTGGCGTCGACGAACTCGACGAGTACCTGGAGGCCGCCCAGAATCACCTCCACGTCGTGCAGGCGGACCTCGCCAACCCGGAACCAGAGGAAGGCGACCCAGTCGTCACCGAGGAGCACGTCAACCAGGTCGAGGCGTGGATAGACGCCTGCGAGGAACAATTGGAACCGCTGGAGTCGTTCATCCTGCCGGGCGGCGACGAATCGGGCGCGAGCCTCCACCACGCGCGAGCGGTCTGCCGGCGCGCCGAGCGTCGCGCGGTCGCGCTCGCCGACCACGAGGACGAGGTCAACGAGACCGCAATCGCGTACCTGAACCGGCTCTCCGACGCGCTGTTCGTGTTCGCGCGGCTGGCGAATCTGGAAGCAGGTGTCCGCGAGGAGTCGCCGTCGTACTGACGGCGCGCGGACGAGATGATGCCTTCGTCCCGTGTGGGACGCGGTTGGTGCCGACGGGTGACAGGCTGGGACAGACGCGGACGGACGGCCGGCGGCGTCCGCCGCACGACTTTTAGGTTTGCCCAAAACGACTAAAATCTATCGGTGGCGGGCATCGGGGCGTGGTTCGGTGCATCACTCCGCGCGTCGACTAAACGCAAGCCTTAATGGCGGCCTGCGGGTATTATCTGGTGCGCGGGTCGGTGGTCTAGTCCGGTTATGACGGCTCCTTCACACGGAGCAGGTCGGCGGTTCAACTCCGCCCCGACCCACTTCTCCTTGAACCGACGCCAGCCAGCGACGCGTGTGTCCCTGGCCGCGTCGTGACTGCGTGAATGACGTCGGAAGGGGTTGAACCCTGCAAGTCGCGCGCAGCGGGGCGGGCACGGCTTACTCTGGTTCAACTCCGCCCGGCCGTCTCGCTCCGCTTCCATTCGCCTCGACTGACTTCTTCCGGTTCGAATCCACCTACTCCTCGTACGGTTCGTGCGTTGCTTCCCAGCCGTCCAGCGTCGGTTCGACGTCCGTGACTTCGTGGAAGCGAATCGCCTGTTCTTGTTTTGTTCGGACGCGCGTGTCGTAGTGGTCGGCGGCATACTCGAAGTCGTCTCCAGAGTCGTCGACGAACGCGCGGTGGTCGTCGAGGCGGCTGGTGGCGAACTCCCGAGAGAGCGCGGGGGCGTCGCGGATGCGGTCGTCGAAGGCGTCGGCGAGGCCGTCGTCGCGTTCGACGCCGACGGAGTGGCGGCCGGCGATTGCGGCGGCGAGGCTCGTGGTGCCGGTCCCCCAGAACGGGTCGAGGACAGTGTCGCCGTAGACGGAGTACATGTTCACGAGGCGGTAGGGGAGTTCCAGCGGGAACGCCGCCGAGCGCTCCCGCAACTCGTGGTCGGCGAGCGTCTGGTGCTCACCGTTGAGGTCGTCCCAGACGTCCGAGAACCAGCGGTTGCGCTCCTCCCAGAAGTACGCGGCCTCGTAGCGGCGGTCGGCGCGCGGTTCGAACTCGCGGCGCTGGCCGTTCCGAAAGACGAGGACGTGCTCGCGTTCAAGCGTGACGTACGCGTTCGGCGGCACCATCCCGCTGCCCATGAACTTCGCGGCGGAGTTGGTGGGTTTGCGCCAGAGCACGCCCGGGAGCGGGTCGAAGCCCAGCGACTGGAAGGCGTCGGTGACGCGCGCGTGGTTGTCGTAGACGCGGAACCGGCCGAGGTTGCGGGTGGCGTCACCGACGTTGACGACGGCGATGCCACCCGGGGCGAGCACGCGCGCGAGTTCCGTCCACGCGTCGTCGAGCACGGAGAGCATCAGGTCGTGGGCGCGGTCGCCGTGGCCGGCGTCAAGCGCGTCGCCGACGGCGGAGTCGAGGGCGGCGAAGACGTCGTCCCACATCTCGATCATCGGGTACGGCGGCGACGTGACCACGAGGTCCACGGAGTCGTCGGCGAGCGGGAGGTCGCGGGCGTCGCCGACGTGGACGCGGTGGGTGGTCTCCATTCACTCAGTTGTCCGCACGCCCACACGTAGGCGTTTCGCTGGCGTCAGGCGTCGCTCATGCGGCGCGCGTCAGTGGCGTCGCAGACCAGACACCGGCTCACGCGGTAGGGCTCCCGCGAGCAGCCGGGGTTATCCACGGCGTGGTTCTCCACGCGGAGCTCGATGCGGACCGCGTGGCGGGTCGCTCGGTCGCAGTCCTGGCAGAACTCCCGGAGGTTCGAGTCGGGGGCGGTAGTAGTCATCGTGTCCGATTGGTCAATCGGCTAGAGTATAAACCGGGGATACAGTGGCCGCCGTTTTGGGACGGTTAAGCCGAATTAACGACGATTTACGGGCTGCTGCGGCACGAGGGGGAGAACCAGAACTGCTGGCCGCGGCCGTTGGACCTAACTACCAGCGTGGTGTGTATTCACACGCCGGTCGCGTGGCTCGGCCAGGGGTGTCCGAGCCCGCAGCGACCTGCGCTCCGTCCTCACGTTTCTCACCGCACAGCCACGGCTCGCGGCTGCTCGTTTCCGAAAGAAAAGCGGCGCGTGCCGACTACAGCAGGTCTTCGATGTCGTCCGCGACTTCCTCCGGGGTGTCGCCGACGGGGACGCCTGCCTCGTTGAGCGCGTTGATTTTGGACTCGGCAGTACCGGTGCCGCTGCCGGAGACAATGGCACCCGCGTGGCCCATGCGCTTGCCCGGCGGCGCGGTGCGGCCCGCGATGAAGCCGGCAACCGGCGTGTCCATGTTCTGCGCGATGTACTCGGCGGCTTCCTCCTCGTCCTCGCCGCCGATTTCGCCGCACATCACGACGGCCTCGGTCTCCTCGTCGGCCTCGAACAGTTCGAGGGCGTCGATGAAGTCCGTCCCGATGATGGGGTCGCCCCCGATGCCGATGGCGGTGGTCTGGCCGATGCCGCGCTGGGTGAGCGAGTCCACGACCTGGTAGGTCAGCGTGCCGGAGCGGGAGACGAGCCCGACCTTCCCCTCCGAGAAGATGTTCCCGGGGAGGATGCCGAGTTTCGCCTCGCCAGGCGTGATGATACCCGGGCAGTTCGGCCCCTGCAGGCGCGTGTCGGTCTCCTGCAGGCGCTTGTTCACCTTCGCCATGTCCTGGGTGGGGATGCCCTCGGTGATGGCGACGGCGAGGTCGAGGTCCGTGTCGAGGGCCTCGAAGATTGCGTCCGCGGCGAACGCCGGCGGCACGAAGATGACCGAGGCGTCGGCGTCCTCCTCGTCGACGGCGTCGTGGACGGTGTCGTACACCGGGACGCCGGCGACCTCCTGGCCGCCCTTGCCCGGCACCGCGCCCGCGACGACGTTCGTGCCGTAATCGATCATCTGTTCGGCGTGGAACTTTCCTTCCCCGCCGGTGATACCCTGTACCACGACGCGGGTGTCGTCGTCGACTAGAATGCTCATTGTTCTGCCTCCGTGTCAGCGTATTCGACGGCGCGCTGCACGGCGCCTTCGAGCGTTTCCTCGACGGTCACCAGCTCGTCGTTGAGAATCTCGCGGCCCTCCTCGGCGTTCGTGCCGGCGAGGCGCACCACGACGCGCTTGGGAATCTCGTCGAACTGTTCGAGCGCGCTGTTGATGCCCTTCGCGACCTCGTCGCCGCGCGTGATGCCGCCGAAGATGTTGAACACGACGCTGTCGACGTTCTCGTCGCTGAACACCATGTCGAGGGCGTTCGCGACGCGTTCGGCTTTCGCGCCGCCACCGATGTCCAGGAAATTCGCGGGCTTGCCGCCGTAGTAGTCCACGAGGTCCAGCGTCGTCATCACGAGTCCGGCGCCGTTGCCGATGATGCCGACGTTGCCGTCGAGGCGCACGTAGTCGAAGCCGTACTCGTTGGCCTTGGCTTCGAGTTCGTCCTCGGCGGCCTCGTCTTCCATTTCCGCGAGTTCCGGCTGACGGAACAGCGCGTCCTCGTCGATGTTCATCACGGCGTCGGCCGCGATGACTTCGTCGTCGCTGGTGACCATCAGCGGGTTGACCTCGACGTCGCTGCCGTCGCGGTCCTCGTAGAGGTCGTAGAGGGTCGTCAGGATGGACGCGACGTCGCCCGCGACCTCGCGGGGGATGCCGGCGTCGTAGACGACCTTCCGCGCCTGGAAGGGGTGGAGGCCGAACGCGGGGTCGACGTGCTCCCGGGCGATGGCCTCGGGGTCTTCCTCCGCGACTTCCTCGATGTTGACGCCACCTTTCTCGGAGACCATCACGACGGGCTTGCCCTCGCCGCGGTCCATGGTGACGCCGACGTACAGTTCGTTCGTGAAGTCGACTGCTTCCTCGACGAGAACCTTGTCGACCGTGTACCCCTTGAGGTCCATGCCGAGGATGGACTCGGCGGCCTCGCGGGCTTCGGTTTCGTTCTCGGCGAGTTTGATGCCGCCGGCCTTCCCGCGGCCGCCGACGTGTACCTGGGCCTTCACCGCGACGGGGTAGCCGAGGTCACTCGCGGCCTCGACGACCTCGTCGACGGACGTGGCGAGCGTCGACCCGGGGGTCGGGATGCCCGCCTCGGCGAAGACCTGCTTCGCCTGATACTCGTGGAGCTTCATTTTGCACTCGGAAGGCTGTCGCGGGTTCGCATAAAGCCAACCCTTCTCACTCACCCCTGCCGCTTTCCGGCGGTCGGGTCGTGGACACAGTTCGGAACGGACGCTGCCCCGCGATTTTGCTGGTCTGTTCAGTCGCCCTGGCGGTACAGATAGTACGAGTAGCCAAACGAGACGACCGCGATGACGAGCGCGGGAGCAAGGACGAACGCAAGCGCGTACGCGGGAACGAAGACCCCGAGTGCCGCGACGACGCCACCCACCTGGAAGAGGCGGCCGACGACGCGGTTGGTCTGCTCCCAGACGGCTTCGTCTTCGAGCGTCCACGGCGTGCGCACGCCGACGAACCAGTTCTGTTCGGCGTGGCGGGTGACGGTGCCGGCGACGGCGTAAACCGCGCCGATTGCGGGTGCCAGCGCTTGGAGGAGTTCGAATGCGTAGCCGAGGTTCGCGAGCACGACCACGACGTCGAGGTACGCGAACAAGCCGAGCGTCGTGAGCGCGAGCGCGTCGTACGCGGGCCGGAACGACTCGTAGTCGGTTCGTGGATCCACGCGCGGGAGCGCGACGAACAGCGCGAACAGGCCGGCGTTCAGCACTGGGAACAGCACGAGTCCGAGCGCCCGCGGCATCGTGTCGTTGACGTCGCCGCTGGCGTTCCAGTGGGTCGCCATCTCCGCGGGCATCTCGGGGTACGCGAGCGCGCTGACGACGGCGGTGAGAGCGACCAGCGCTACGCCGCCCGCGACCAGGCGTCTGTCGGAGGGCATGAGCGGGTGTTGACTGCTCTCCCACTTAAACGCGGGCGGCGCTCGCACGGTGGTTTTGTGTACGTGATGACAACGGATAATAAGGTTAATCTGTCTTACTTGAAATGCGACAACCATGACACGCGTGCTGAAGACGTCGGGGTTCCTCGGCCTCGCGGTCCAGATGCTGTACGGGATGCAGAACGCCTACCTCGTCATGCCCGGCGGGCCGAACCTCCCGGGATGGATGGTCGGCGCGCACGCCCACCTCGGCGTGCTCTCGATTCTCGCGGTCGTCGTCGGCTTCGCCGTCGACCACTACGACCTGCAGGGCCGGGAGCGCTCGCTCGTCCAGTGGTTCTACGTCGTCGGGCAGTGGGTTGTCCCCGGGAGCGTCGTCGCCGCGGAAGGGCTCTCGATGCCGCCGCTGCACTTGCTGGCGTTCGTCGCGGGCACGCTCCTCTTCCTCGCGATGGCCGACTTGACGTACCGCGCGGCCACCCACGAGGGCTGACGCTCGTTCGCGGGGCTGTGGCGTGGGCTTCGCTCGCAAACCGTACGCTTTTTAACTGACGGCGCGGGTACGGCGTGGTACAACATGACAGAACGAGAAACCTGGGCCACGAGACTCGGCTTCATCCTCGCGGCCGTCGGGTCGGCGGTCGGCCTCGGAAACATCTGGCAGTTCCCGTTCAAGACCGGGACGAACGGCGGTGCGGCGTTCGTCTTCGTCTACCTGCTCGCCGCCCTGCTCATCGGGCTCCCCGCCATCCTCGGGGAGTTCGTCGTCGGGCGGCGCGCGAACATCAACGCCGTCGAAGCGTTCGACCGACTGAAACACCCCGCGTGGACGGTCGTGGGCGCCATCGGCCTGCTCACGGGTCTGTGGATTCTCTCCTACTACAGCGTCGTCGGCGGCTGGGTCATCCGGTACGTCTTCGGGAGCGCGACCGGCGCGTACTTCGGTGACGCCGCCGGCTACTTCGCGTCCGTCTCCGCAGGCTGGGAGGCCATCGCCTTCCACGCCGTCTTCATGGCCATCACCGCGGGCATCGTCGCGTTCGGCGTCGAGGAAGGCATCGAGAAGGCGACGAAGCTGATGGTGCCGTCCATCGTCGTCATGCTCGTCGCGCTCGCCGTCTACGCGTTCACCCTCGACGGCTCCGCGGCCGCGTACAGCTACTACCTCTCCCCGGACTTCGGCTACCTCGCGAACAACCTCGGCAGCATCGTCCCGTTCGCGGTGAGCCAGGCGTTCTTCTCGCTGTCCCTGGGGATGGGCGCGATGATTACGTACGCGTCCTATCTCGGTGACGACGACAGTCTCCCCGCGGACGGTAGCCTCGTCGTCGTGCTGAACACCGCGGTCGGCCTGCTCGCCGGCCTCGTCGTCATCCCGCTGCTGTTCGTGCAGTTCGGCGGCGTGCCGGACGCCGCAGCGGGCGGCGGCCCCGGTGCGCTGTTCGTCGCCGTCGCGCAGGTGTTCGCCGACCTCGGCGCCGCGGGGCAGGCGCTCGGCGCGGTGTTCTTCCTCGTCGTGCTCATCGCCGCGCTCTCCTCGGCAATCAGCCTGCTGGAGGTCGTCACCTCCTACGTCGTGGACAACTACAGCTACAGCCGCCCCGGCACCGCGTTCGCGTTCGCCGGCGGCCTGTTCGTCCTCGGCACGCTCTCCGCGTGGAACACCGCGTGGCTCGGCTGGTTCGACACGCTCGCGTACAGCGTGTTGCTCCCGCTGTCGGTGCTGCTCGGCGTCATCTTCGTCGGCTGGGTGTACGGCCCCGAGGCCGTCGACGAAATCAAGAAGGGCACCAGCGGCGGTGAGACGTTCGCCACCGCGTGGCTCTGGTCGATTCGGACGTACGTGCTCGTGGGCGTGTTCGTGACCCTCTACCTCGGCGTCACGGACATCTACGCTGCGCCGCCGATTCCGGGACTCTAGGAACCGTCACCGCCGTGGCGATTATGGCGCGGACCCACAGTTCTATAACGGTCTTTTAGCGTCGTTACGTGGTGTTTTCTACGGTTTGACGGTTCGTCAGTCGCAACCCTCAAATGCGGGGGGTTGCTACGGCGTACCTAATGACACGCGAGTCCTGGCAGACACGAATCGGCTTCATCCTCGCGGCCGTCGGCTCGGCCGTGGGGCTCGGGAACCTCTGGCGGTTCCCGTGGATGACCAGCGAGAACGGCGGCGCGGCGTTCCTCCTCGTCTACCTCGGCATCGTCCTGCTCGTCGGCGTCCCCGGGTTGCTCGCGGAGTTCGTCATTGGCCGCCGCTCCCGACGCAACCCCGTCGGCGCGCTCTCCGACCTCTCCGACTCGAAGTACTGGTCGGGGTTCGGCCACGTCTTCGTCGTCACTGGTATCGTCCTCCTCTCCTTCTACAGCGTCGTCGGCGGGTGGATTCTGCGCTACTTCGCGGAGAGCTTCACGGGCGCGTACTTCGCCGACCCCGGCGCACACTTCGGCGCAATCAGCTACGGGTTCGACGCCGTCGCGTTCCACCTCCTCTTCCTCGGCATCACCGCGCTCGTCGTGCTCCGTGGCGTCCGACGTGGCATCGAGCGAGCGACGAAACTGATGATGCCGGCCATCGTCGTGTTGCTCGTCGCGCTCGCGGCGTGGGGCGTCACACTCGACGGCGCAGCCGAGGGCGTCGCGTTCTTCCTCTCCCCGGACATCGGCTTCCTGCGCGCGAACTTCTTCGACATCCTCCCGCAGGCCGCCGGCCAGGCGCTGTTCACGCTCTCGCTGGGCGCGGGCACGATGCTGACGTACGCCTCCTACCTCGGCGAGGACCGCTCGCTGGTCACTGACGGCACCGCCATCGCCGTGCTCAACACGGTCGTCGGCGTGCTCGCGGGCGTCGTCGTCTTCCCCATCCTGTTCGCGCTGGGCGCTGGCGCGGGCGGCGGCGGTCCGGGCGCGCTGTTCATCAGCCTCGCGGGCGCGTTCGGCGCGCTCCCCTACGGACAGGTCGTCGGCGTCGTGTTCTTCGGCGTCGTGTTGCTGGCCGCGCTCTCCTCGTCGATTTCGATGCTGGAGATTCCGGTCTCGTTCCTCGTCGACGAGTACGGCGTCTCGCGGCGTCGCGCCGTCGGCGCGCTCACCGGCCTGTTCGCCGTCACCGGGAGCGTCTGCGCGCTCGACGCCGAGATATTCGGCGTCGTCGCCGGCCCGGTCGTCGACCTCCTATTGGCCGGTGGACTCGTCGGCTTCCTGCTGTTCGCGGGCTGGGTGCTCGGCACGGACGCAGTCGACGAACTCCAGCGCGGCGCTGGCTCGCTCGCGCGGTCGCTGGCGACGCCGTGGCTGTACGCGGTCGGCGTCGTCATCCCCGTGTTCCTCATCTTCACGTTCGTCTCCGGGCTCGCGGGCGCGCTGGGCGTCGCTGTCGGCCCGCTCTCGCTGCTCGGGGTCACCTTCGACCAGACGCGCGTGTTCCTCGTAATCACCGCGGCGGTCGCCGTCGCGTCGTTCCTCGGACTGCGGCGCTCGCGCTCGGTCCTGTAAACAAGCGCCGCCGCTGCGGGTTGCGGTCGTCTCGGAATCCTTTTGCCGCCGGTGGGGAAACGAAGGCACAATCAGATGACGATGGAAGAGCGCATCGAGGAACTGCGCGAGAAGACCGAACGCGCACTCCTCGGCGGCGGCGAGGACCGAATCGAGTCCCAACACGACAAGGGGAAGATGACCGCCCGGGAGCGCATCGACTACTTCCTCGACGACGACACGTTCAACGAGTTCGACCAGCTGCGCACCCACCGCAGCCACAACTTCGGCATGGAGGAGAAACAGCTCCCCGGGGACGGCGTGGTCACGGGCTACGGCGAGGTGAACGGCCGCACCGTCTTCGTGTTCGCCCACGACTTCACCGTCTTCGGCGGCAGCCTCGGCGAGGTGTTCGCCGAGAAAGTGACGAAGGTCATGGACAAGGCCGTGGAGGTCGGCGCGCCCGTCATCGGGCTCAACGACTCCGCCGGCGCCCGCATCCAGGAGGGCGTCGACGCCCTCGGCGGGTTCGCGGAAATCTTCACGCGAAACGAGAAAGCCAGTGGTGTCGTCCCCCAGATTTCGGCCATTATGGGGCCGTGCGCGGGCGGCGCGGTCTACAGTCCCGCGATTACGGACTTCATCTTCATGGTGAAAGACACCAGCCACATGTTCATCACCGGCCCCGACGTCATCGAGACGGTCACCGGCGAACAGGTCGGCTTCGAGGAACTCGGCGGCGCGACCACCCACTCCTCGGAGTCCGGCGTCGCGCACTTCGCCTGCGACAGCGAGGAGGAAGCCCTCGACAACATCAAGCGCCTACTCTCCTATCTCCCCCAGAACAACGTCGAGGACCCACCACGCGTCGAACCCTACGACGACCCCGAGCGCCGCGACGGCGCCCTCGAAACCATCGTCCCCGACGAGCCCCGCAAGCCCTACGACATGACCGACGTGGTGGGCAGCGTCGTCGACGAGAACTCCTTCTTCGAGGTGCAGGAGAACTACGCGAAGAACATGGTCGTCGGGTTCGCGCGCCTCGACGGCCGCTCGGTAGGCGTGGTCGCTAACCAGCCCCGCGTGAGCGCGGGCACCCTCGACATCCAGGCCTCCGAGAAGGCCAGCCGGTTCGTCCGATTCTGCGACTCGTTCAACATCCCCATCGTCACGTTCGTCGACGTCCCCGGGTTCATGCCGGGCACCGACCAGGAGCACAACGGCATCATCCGCCACGGCGCGAAACTCCTCTACGCGTACTCAGAGGCCAGCGTCCCCCTCTTGACGGTGATCACGCGGAAGGCCTACGGCGGCGCCTACGACGTAATGGCGTCCAAGCACCTCGGCGCGGACGTCAACTACGCGTGGCCGACCGCCGAAATCGCGGTGATGGGGCCGAAGGGCGCGGTGAACGTCCTCTACCGGGAGGAGCTCGACGACGCGGAGAATCCGGACGAGCTCCGCGACCAGCTCATCGACGAGTACCGCGAGGAGTTCGCCAACCCGTACACGGCCGCGGACCGCGGCTACCTCGACGCCGTCATCGAACCCACTGAGACGCGCCCGCGCCTGATTCAGGACTTGGAGATGCTGGCGAGCAAGCGCGAGGAGTCGCCCGACAAGAAACACGGCAACATCCCGCTGTAATGGCCGCTGACTACGACATCTCCGTCCCCGACGACGCGACCGAGGCGGAGGCCGCCGCCATCGCGGCCGCTGTGAGCGCGCACCTCGCGCGCCTCGAAGCCGAATCCGCGGCCGCCGAAGACGGCGAGGAGTCGTGGGACGGCGAGAAGTGGACGTTCGCGGGCCGCCTCGAAGCCGTCGACGGGCACGCCGACCGCGTGCCCGACGGCGCGCCGACGGACCCGTGGACGGCAGCGGGCCGCAGCGACCGGTTCTGAGGCAAGGTTCTCGTTCTCCGAGTGCGACCGTCTGTCAACCGGACCGCGGCGTGCGGTGGACAGTTCGGAACCGAAGGTATCAGTAGGGCGTCCGCAGAACGGTTTCCCAAGAATGTTCGAGAAGGTTCTCGTCGCGAACCGCGGCGAAATCGCCGTCCGCGTGATGCGGGCGTGCGAGGAACTCGGTATCGAGACGGTCGCCGTCTACAGCGACGCCGACAAGCACTCGGGTCACGTCCGGTACGCGGACGAAGCCTACAACGTCGGCCCCGCTCGCGCGGCGGACTCGTACCTCGACCACGAGGCCATCATCGACGCCGCCCAGCAGGCCGACGCGGACGCCATCCACCCCGGCTACGGCTTCCTCGCGGAGAACGCCGACTTCGCCGGGAAAGTCGAGGACACCGACGGCGTGACGTGGGTCGGCCCGTCGGCCGACTCGATGGAACAACTCGGCGAGAAGACGAAGGCCCGACAGACGATGCGCGCAGCCGACGTTCCCATCGTTCCCGGTACGACCGAGCCTGCCGAGTCCGCCGAGGAGGTCGAGGCGTTCGGTGACGAGCACGGCTATCCCGTTGCCATCAAGGCGGAGGGCGGCGGCGGCGGCCGTGGCATGAAAATCGTCCACAGCGCCGACGAGGCCGACGAGCAGTTCGAGTCCGCGAAGCGCGAGGGTGAGGCGTACTTCGACAACGACAACGTCTATCTCGAACGCTACCTGCAGAACCCGCGCCACATCGAGGTACAAATCGTCGCCGACGAGCAGGGCAACGTCCGCCACCTCGGGGAACGGGACTGCTCGCTGCAGCGCCGCCACCAGAAGGTCATCGAGGAGGGCCCCAGCCCCGCGCTCACCGACGACCTCCGCGAGGAAATCGGGGAGGCCGCGCGCCGCGGCGCGGACGCTGCGGGCTACACGAACGCAGGGACGTTCGAGTTCCTCGTCGAGGACGACCCCGACCGGGAGGTGGGCGAACTGCTCGACGCCGACGCGGGCTTCTACTTCCTCGAAGTCAACACCCGGATTCAGGTCGAACACACCGTCACGGAAGCGTTGACGGGCATCGACATCGTGAAGTACCAGCTCCGGGTCGCGGCCGGCGAGGAGCTGGACTTCGCGCAGTCCGACGTCGAACTGGACGGGCACGCCGTCGAGTACCGTATCAACGCCGAGAACGCCGCCGACGACTTCGCGCCCGCGACCGGCGGGAGCCTGGAGACGTACGACCCGCCGGGCGGCATCGGCGTGCGCGTCGACGACGCGCTCCGACAGGGAGACGAGCTGGTCACCGACTACGACTCGATGGTCGCAAAACTCATCGTGCACGGCAGCGACCGGGAGGAGACCATCGCGCGTTCGCAGCGCGCGCTCGCCGAATACGACATCGAGGGCATCCCGACCATCGTGCCGTTCCACCGGCTGATGCTCACCGACGACGCGTTCGTCGGCGGCACGCACACGACGAAGTACCTCGACGAGCACCTCGACCCCGAGCGCATCGACGAGGCCCAGGAGAAGTGGGGCACGGAGCCAGTGGGGGCCGAGAGCGAGGAGGACGTCGTCGAGCGCGACTTCACCGTCGAGGTCAACGGCAAGCGCTTCGAGGTCGAACTCGAGGAGCGCGGCGCAGCCCAACTCGCCGTCGGCGGGGCCGAGAGCGGTGCCGGCGGACCGCCAGAGCCAGCCGGTGGCGACGAGGAGTCCGAGACGGTCGTCGAGGGCGGCGGCGAGACCGTCGAGTCCGAGATGCAGGGGACGATTCTCTCGGTAGACGTCGAGGAGGGCGACGAGGTCGAACCCGGCGACGTGCTGGTGGTGCTGGAAGCGATGAAGATGGAGAACGACGTGGTGGCCTCCCACGGCGGCACCGTCACGCAGGTGGCCGTCGAGGAGGGCGACAGCGTCGACATGGGCGACGTGCTCGTCGTCATCGACTGACTACCGACGCCCGAATTTTTATTACTTGTTCTATCCCTCTGTGACATAATGCCGAGGGTGGCGGCGTCGTCGTGCGACGAGCCGTGGACGCTCGTTGATTTGTCAGCAGCCTATCGTTGGCGAAGCCCCCGAGCCACGGTACCGTTCGTCGCGGCGGCGACGATTCGCGCCACCGGTCAGACTAACCGTCGCGCCTGCGACTGTCCGGTACTGCGACGCGATACTAGTGCCATGGCAGACGACACCCCCAGCCGCGAACCGATTCGGTCGGCGTCTCGGACCGCGCGCTCGTGTAGCGAGCGCGCGACCGGGTCACTTCGGCTGTGCTCCGAGCAGGTGCAGCGATGAGACCAGAGTTCGAGCAGTTGATCGACCCGGACGGCCTCCTCGTGCGCGACCCCATCGAGAACGCGCAGTTCGAGCTGTACACCGACCGGGTGGTCGACCCCGTCGAGACGGACACCGACCAGTTCGTCCTCCCGGTGGACAACGCCGTCACCGTCACGGCCGGGAAACTGAAGATTCCGCGCCTGGTGAACGTATTTCTGTGGGACGACACAGGGACGATGGTCGGAGAGTCCGCCAACCAGCAGGTCGCGACCTACGACGAAAACTGGTACTCGCTGGACATCGACATCGGGCCGATGAAACTGCAGGCCGTCGTCGACAGCGCCGTCACCGTGCGTCGCGCCGAGAACACGACCTTCGTGCGCTTCGAGGGTAGCGAGGATGTCGCGCTCGGTGCGCGTTCGCTCCACGAGTCCCCTGCTGGCACGATTACCATCGGCGACGACGTCGAGGACGCGATGCGTGCGGTCGCGCTCAGCGGCTCCGCGCTCAAGACCACGTCGCCGGAACGGTCGTTCCCGTCGCTGCGCGGCCACCCACCGCTCGTCGAGCGCGGCGAGGCGTTCGACGCGCCAGACGCCTTCGAGCGCCCCGAAACCAACATCACCATCGAGATTCCACGCGACTACGGCGACCTCTTTCGCGTGAGTTCACTGGCGTACTACCTCGGTGCGGACGTCGTCCCCGGTAACGAACGCGTGCTCGACGTCGGTGATGAGCGTTACGTCCTCGACACAGCGCGCGGCTTCGAGGCGGAAGTCTCGACACTGCTCAAGCACGTATTCTTCCTCGACTGCGTCACCCGAACGGAGGGATTCTATCCGGTGAACCTCTACGAGCGCAACGTCGTCGAGGACGCTCTCACGTTCGACCTGGCAGCAACCTACGACGCGTCGCCGGCGGAACGCCTCCGCGCCTACCTCGACGTCCCCTACGAGGTCACGGAACCTCACCTCCCGCAGTGGAAGCTCACCGCGGACATCGAACCCGACCCGGACCACGTCGAGGCGATTCCGTTCGTCGCGAACGAACTCGCGACGGTCCGCATCCCCGAGGACGACGAGGAGCCGGACGTCCACGACGAACCCGAGGCGCTGACGGAGTTCTACCGCACGAACGGCGCGACTGTCCGGAGTACCTCTAGGGAGGAATCGGTGGCCGACTGGTCGAACGTCGTCAAGCCCGACGAGACGGACGCCATCGAGCACGCGTGGATTGCGGAGGGGTTCCCGCTCGGTGCGAGCAAGACGCGGGTGGAGTCGTACCTCCGTCGACTGGACCGGCCCGCCCGCGAGCAGAACTCCATCAGTATCGACATCGTCTGCAACGAGGACGAGATGAGCGAGGAAGACATCGTCGAGGAGTTCTACGGGACGCGGGACATCTTCGAGTTCGACATCACGGTTCACTACAAGCTGACGTGCGACGAACTCGCGGACGTCCTGCGGAAAGACACTGACTTCCTGCACTACATCGGCCACGTCGACAAGGGGGGCTTCCAGTGCGCGGACGGAATGTTCGACGCGCGCACGCTCGACGAGGTGAACGTCGACGCGTTCCTGTTGAACGCGTGTAAGTCGTACGAGCAAGGTGACGCACTCGTCGAGCGCGGGAGCTACGGCGGCATCGTCACCCTCGCGAACATCAGTAACGACCCTGCGGTTAGAATCGGCCGTGCGCTCGCTCGTCTGCTGAACAACGGCTTCTCGCTGCAGGCTGGGCTGTCGGTGGCCCGGAACGTGACGCTGTTCGGTAATCAGTACATCACTATCGGAGACGGGACGCTGCAACTCGTACAAAGTAGGAACGGTACGCCACATCTAGTAGAAGTCGATACGGCCGCCGACCGATTCGAACTCACACTGTACGGCTATCCGACATCCCGTACTTCCATCGGTTCGCTGGTGACGCCGCACATCGGAGAGAACACGACGCGCTATCTCAACTCGGGAAAAGTTGACACGTTCTGTGTTCGAGAAGCCGGTCTTCGTGACTTCTTTAGTCGAGGTGTCGCCCCTGTGCTCTGGGACGGAGAACTCGTCTGGAGCGACCAGTTACTGGAAGGTCGACTGAGTTAAGGGCCGGAGTTCGAAGCTGAGAGGCTCGCCGCCGCGGCGCCCGTGCTCGACAGGAACACCATCAGGCTGAACAGCACGCCGATCATTCGCGGGTTGTTCTCGAGGAACTGCGTGAACTTGCTGTCGGTCATCGTCTACCTACACCATTCCGCGGTGATATATTCAATCTATTTGAAGATAACAGAGATAAAAAATCCCTAAATTACTCGCAGAAAAGCCGCTCACGGTCGCCAAGAACTGCGAGCGAGTCGTTTTCGCAAGGACAGCCGGTCTCTTCAGTCTTTCCCGCGAATGGCGGGACTTTTGCTGGCGTAGCAGGAACATCGGCGCGATGAACGAGACGCGCCGCGCGGTTCTGGACGCGCTCGCGGGCGGTCCAATCGCGGGACCCGCGCTCGCCGACGACCTCGGCATCTCGCGGACCGCGGTCTGGAAGCACGTCGAAGCGCTCCGCGAAGCCGGCTTCGAGGTCGAGAGCGCGCCCGAGGGGTACACGCTCGCGGGCGTCCCCGAGTACGGCGCGGAAGCCGTCGAATTCGGGCTAGACGCGCCGTTCGACGTCGAGTACCACGACGCGCTCCCGAGCACGAACGACCGCGCCCGGGAACTCGCCGCATCGGGTACCAGCGACGTCGTGGTGCTCGCGGACCGGCAGACCGGCGGGCGCGGTCGGCGCGGCCGCGAGTGGTCGTCGCCCCCGGGCGGCGTCTGGATGAGCCTCGTGCTCCGGCCGGACGTACCGCCCGCGCGCGTCCCGCTGGTGACGCTCGCAGCCGCAGTCTCTGTCACTGACGCCGCTCGCGAGGCCGGCGTGGACGCGGCTATCAAGTGGCCCAACGACTGCATCGTGCCCCGCGACGGAACCGAGCGGGGTGGCGACAAGCTCGCTGGCGTGCTCACGGAGATGGAGGGCGAGGCCAGCCGCGTCTCGTGGGTGGTCGTCGGCGTCGGCGTGAACGTCAACGTCGACCCCGAGGAACTAGGACCAGATGCGACGAGCGTGCGCGCCGAAGCAGGCGACGTGGAGCGTCGCGTGTTCGTCCAGCGTGTCCTCGAACGGTTCCACGAAGTCCGCGACGACCCCGACGCGGTCCTCGACGCGTGGCGGGACCGCGCCGCGACGCTCGGGCAGCGCGTGCGTGTCGAAACCGCGAATGGCGACGTCGTCGGCGACGCCGTGGACGTGACCGAACACGGCGCGCTCGTCGTCGAAACTGCGGACGGCAGAACAGTCGTCCACGCCGGGGACTGCCAGCACCTCCGGCCCGCGGACGGCGGTTAGTCCTCGCTGTCGACGCGCACCGTCAACACCGGCACCGACGACGACCGGACGACCTTCTCCGTGACGCTCCCGAGTAGCAGTCGGTCGATGCCGCCACGGCCGTGCGTCCCCATCACGACGAGGTCGCAGTCCTCGTCCTCGGCGTACCGGACGATTTCCCGACTGGGGTTGCCGTCGACGAGCGCGCGCTCGACCGGGACGCCGCGGTCCGTGGCGATACCCTCGACTTCGTCGAGCGCGGCGAGTCCCTCTTCGTTCATCATCGCGGCGACGCTCTCCCACGAGGACTCCATCGGGAGTCCGGAGAAGCTCGCGGAGTTGACGACGTACAACGCGTGGATGGTCGCGTCGTGTTCGGCGGCGAGGTCGATGGCGTGCTCGACCGCCTCCCGTGTCTCCTCGCTGCCGTCGGTCGGGACGAGGATGCGCTCGTAGCGGCCCATGTGTGTTATCGATTGTCGGGGAGTGGCTTAACTTTCGGGGCGGATTCCCGACTTGCGGCTACTCCGCCAGCGAGTCGGGTGTGACGACGCGCTTCACGTCGCTGGCGCCGGCGCGGCGCACGACCGCCCGCACCGGGTCGCGGACGCCGGTGAGGTTGTCCGAATCGCCGTCGAGCACGAGTAATCGGGCTTCGCGGCCGGCTTCGAGGACGCCGTGGTTCTCCCCGATTGCTTCGGCGCCCGCGCGGGTCGCCATCCGCAGCACGTCGGGGGCGGAGACGTCGAAGAGCTTCGACGCGAACGCCATCTCGCGGAACATCGACGGGCTGTTCGTCATCACGTTGTCCGTACCGAGCGCGACCGTCGTGCGGTCGAGCAGGTCGCTGACGGGCGGCAGGCCGACGTCCGTCACGAGATTCGAGCGCGGGCACACCGCGACCGGAATCTGGTTGTCCTCCACGCGGTCGAGGTGCAGCGCCTCGGCGTGCACCATGTGCACGAGTAGGTCCGGGTCGAGGTCGATGGCGGGGTTGATATCCCGCGAGTCCACCTCGCCGGCGTGGATGGCGAACGGCTTCCCGGCGTCCCGGGCAGCGTTGCGCTCGCGCCCGAACTCGCCGTCCGCCGCGCCGCTCGCGCCGAACCCGTCCGCGACGTCGAGGACTTCAGGGGTTTCCCGGCCGAAGACGAACGGGTCGACGCCAGTCCCTTCGGCGGCCTCGCGGAGCGCGTGCACGCCCTCGACGCCACCCTCCCGGAATTCGAGCGTGCGCGTCGTGCCCGTCTGGTGCATGAATTGGAGGCTGCGGCGCATTCCCTCGACGAGTTCCTCGCGGCTCGCCTCGCGGAGCAACTGGTGTTTCAGGCCGTCCGGCGGCGCGACGAGCTCTTCGAGCGTGAGCCCGCGCCCCGCCTCCTTCGCGATGGAGTCGCCGAGGTGCGTGTGCGCGTTCACGAACGCCGGCAACACGATGTCCTCGGAGTCCGTCAACTCCTCGTCCAGTCGGACGACTTCGCCGTCCTCGACGACGAGCGTGCCCTCTACGGGCTCGTAGTCCTCGCCCCAGAGGACGGTACCGGAGAGTTCCATACCGGGAGGTACACCTCTGGTACCGTGAAGGTTACTCGACGCGGCGGGTCGGGCACGCTGCTCACGGGTCGCTACGCTCACGGTTTACTGCGTTCACCGTTCGTCATTCCGTGCTCTCCCTGTGTCGAGCACGCGCTCCCCGCTCGCGTTAACGTGGCTCGCTTCGCTCGCCACGCTACTCGAACTCTGCCAGCGACGCGTACCGCCCGGGCGTGTTCACGTCGCTGATGAGCGCGCCGTCGGTTTCGAGGCCGAGCACGCGCTCGGCGGCCTGCCCGACGGCTTCGACGTGCGATTCGGGGGCGTAGACGCCGAGGCGCCACTGTTCGCGCTGGGCCACCTGGAGCGCGCGGACGAGCGTAGACTGTTCGTCCAGCCGGCGGACTTCGCCGCCGACGAGCACGCCTGTCGTGGATTCGCGCATCGACGGCCTCCCGGGCACGTCGAGGACGACGGCGTCAGGGTCGACGTTGGCGTCCGCCGCGACCTGTTCCTCGAAGTTGCGGACTTCGTCGTGGTCGGCGTCGAGGAGGGCGTCGCTGACGTCGCCCATCTCCGCCCAGACGGCGCGCTTGTAGAGGTCGCGCTCGGTGAGCCGGCGGCCGAATTTTTGGCTCTGCTCGTGGCTGCGCAGCGCGACGGAGAGTTCGTGGTCGTCCATGCGCCGGAGCTGTTCGGCGTCGATTTCCGCGGTGTCGAGGAGGGCTTCGGTACCCCGGCGAAGCATCGACTTGCTGATGCGGGCGACGTGGTGGCTGTAGACGGTCGGGTTCATCAGCGCACGCGCCAACAGCAGGGATTCGGCGGTCTGGACGTTGCCCTCGTCGAGGACGAGGTCGCCGTCGATGAACGTCAATTCACGGACGAGGCGGCCGTGGTCGATAGTGCCGTAGGGGACGCCGGTGTGGTGGGCGTCTCGCACGAGGTAGTCCATCCGGTCGACGTCCAATTCACCAGCGACCAACTGGGCGAGTTCGCCGTCGCCGCGAATCAGTGCCGCGACCTCTTCGGGGTCGATGCCGTGGTCGTCGAGGACGGCAGCGACGCGTCCCTCGGTGACGAGTTCGTCGACGTCGTCGTGTTCTTTCCCGGTGCGGCGGGCGACGACGCCCTCGATGTTGTGGCTGTACGGGCTGTGGCCGACGTCGTGGAGGATGGCGGCGGCGCGCACGCGGTCCGCGCGCTGGCCGGCGATGTCGAGGTGGTTGAGCGCGCGGTCGGCGAGGTGGAAGACGCCAAGCGAGTGCTCGAAGCGCGTGTGGTTCGCGGAGGGATAGACGAGCGCGACGGTGCCCAACTGCTTGATGCGGCGGAGCCGCTGGACCGGCGGCGTGTCGAGGAGGTCCGCGGCGACGCCCCCGACCTCGATGTGGTCGTGGACGCTGTCCTTGATGGTCGTCATTAGGCGGGGGTTCGGCGTTCTCGCCTAAAAACCCGTGGCCCGGCCGTCTGCGGGCTGACTGTCGCGTCCGCTACTGTGGCCGCGTTCGGAGGGGTTTTCCGCTCGCCCGCCGAATCCGGTGGCATGCGAAAACAGATTGCGGCTGTCGCCGTCGCAGCCCTCCTCGTGTTCGCCGGCTGTAGCGCCGGCGGGAACGGCGGCGCGACGACCGCGCCCGAGACGACAGCAGCCGGCGGCGACCCGGTGTACGACTCGCCGCTGGACGCCCAGACGGTCGCACAGGCCCACGAGTCGGTCGTCCGCGACGCCGGCTCATTCACGCTCGTCTCGACGTCGAACCAGACGCAGGGCAACCAGTCGTTCGGCGTCGAGTCCTCGACCGCGGTCGACCTCGCCACCGGCGCGTACTTCTCCCGACAGGAAGCCAGCGGGCAGACCATCGAGCAGTACGGCTTCGGGAACGGCACGGCGTACCAGCGCGTCTCGATGGCGTCCGGCCAGACCCAGTACACGGTCCCCCAGCAGAGCCCGAACACGTCCCAGTTGGCCGGTAGCCAACTCGCCTCGTTCGTCGGGGCGTTCTCGTTCTCCCACACGGGTACTGAGTCCATCGACGGCACCGAGACGTACGTCTACGAGGCCAGCGGCGTCGAGGACCTCAACCAGTCCGCGCCCGGCTTCTCCAGCCTCGACACGGAGAACGTCACGAGCATGGGCGCGCAGGTCTACGTCACCGACGACGGCCTCGTGAAGCAGTTCGGCTACTCGCTGACGGTGTCCACGAACAACGGTGAGGCCAGCGTCGCCACCGAGCAGCAGTACGTCGACGTCGGCTCGACGACCGTCTCCGAGCCCGCGTGGCTCGACGAGGCGCGCGCGAACACCTCCGCCTGATTCGCTCCGGTCTCCTTCTGCGCTCGTACGCCAGTGACGCAAGGGTTTACCGGACTGCGCCCCGACGACGAGCCATGACGACGTTCCTCGCCGGGGGGACGGGCACCCCCAAACTCCTCGCGGGCGGCCGCGAGGTCTTCGACCCCGCCGAACTCACGGTCGTCGCCAACACCGGCGACGACGTGGAAATTGGCGGCCTGCTCGTCTGCCCCGACGTCGACACCGTGCTCTTTGAGGGCGGCGACGTACTGGACCGCGAGACGTGGTGGGGCATCGAAGGCGACGACGCGACGACCCACGACTACCTCACTGACCTCTCGCGGAACGCCGGCATCGAACCGGGCCCGCGCTACCTCCCCGACGACCGGCAGACCTCGGGCCGCGACATCGCGCGATGGCGGCGCTTTTCGGCAGCCTCGGAGTTCATGTTCATCGGCGACCGCGATCGCGCAGTCCACGTCCTCCGCACCAGCCTCCTCGACGAAGGCAGCTCACTCACGGAGGTCACGCGGACGCTCGCGGACGCGTTCGACCTCACGGCCGACGTCGTGCCGATGAGCGACGACCCCGTCGCGACCATCGTCCACACGCCCGACCGCGAACTGCACTTCCAGGCGTTCTGGGTCGCTGAGAACGGCGAGCCCGCCGTCGAGGACGTGGAGTTCCGGAGCGCGGCGGACGCCGCACCCGCGGACGCTGCCCTCGACGCGCTCCGCGACGGCCCCGTGATTATCGGCCCCTCGAATCCCGTCACGAGCATCGGCCCGATGCTCGCCCTCGACGGCGTACGTGAGGCGATCCACGAGTCCACAGTGGTCGCCGTCTCGCCGTTCGTCGAGGACGAGGTGTTCTCGGGACCCGCGGCGAAACTGATGGACGCAGTCGGCTACGACCCATCGACGGCCGGCGTCGCGGACGCCTACCCGTTCGCGGACGCGTTCGTGCTCGACGACACCGACGGTACGAGCCTCGACCGGACGGTCGTGCGCACCGACACCGAGATGAACGACGACGCGGACGCCGAGCGCGTCGCACGTGCGTGCCAGCGGGCCGTCGAGCGCGCGAGCGGGGAGGTGGCCTGATGTTCGCGCCGCGCGTCGCGCTCGCGAGCCTCAGCGGCGAGTCCGACGCCGAGTGGGCGGAAGCCTGCGCGCGCCCCGCGGGCGCAGCCTTCCTCGGCGGCATCGCCGTCGACGAACCGACCCGCGACGCCGCCCGTGCGATGGTTGAACGCGACCGCGAGGAGTTCCTCCCCGTGGACCCAATCGCGTTCGTCGACGACCAGCTCGCCGAACTCGACGACACGTTCCTGCGCGCGGGCATGAACGTTCGCGCGGTCGAACTCGACCCGCTACGGGAGGCCGCGGCCGTCTGCGCGGACCACGACGCGATACTCGAAGTGAACGCGCACTGTCGGCAGGACGAGATGTGCGACGTCGGCGCTGGCGAGGCGCTGCTGGGGGACACCGACCGGCTCTGCGAGCAGGTCGAAACGGCCAGCGACGCGGGAGCGGCGGTCTCCGTGAAAGTCCGCGCGGAAGTCGACGGCATCCACTTGCCGACGCTCGCGAAAGCCATCGAGCGCGCGGGTGCCGACGCGATTCACGTGGACGCGATGGACTCGCGGCGCGTCGTCCGCGACGTCGCCGAAGCCACGGACTGCTTCGTCGTCGCGAACAACGGTGTGCGGGACCGAGAGGACGTTTTCGAGTACCTCGCGTACGGCGCGGACGCGGTCAGCGTCGGGCGGTCGAGCCGCGACCCCGAAAAAGTCGAGTCGGTGTACGCCGCGGTCAAGGAGTGGTTCCTGTGACGCCAGCCGAGCACGCCGAACTCGCGTTGCTCGTGGAGGTCGCGGGCACGCCGAAACCCGGGAACGTCGACCGCGAGCGCGACCTCGCGGACCTCCACTTCGAGCAGTTCCTCGCCGGCGCGGTCGGCGCGCGCGACGGTCTCGAAGCCGCCGAGGACGGCCCGGTCGGTGACGCCTTCGAGACGGCCGTCGCAGGGATGGCCGACGGCAGCGGGACGAACACGCAGTTCGGCTGCCTGCTGTTGTTGACGCCACTCGTGCGCGCCGCTTCTCGTGGTGACCTCTCGCCCGAAGGTGTCACCGAGGTCGTCGAGGACACGACCGTCGCAGACGCCGAGGCGTTCTACCGCGCGTTCGAGCACGCCGAAGTCGCAGTCCCCGACCCGCCCGAGGGAATCGACGCGCTGGACGCACGCCGCGGCGCGGCCGCGATTCCCGCGCTCCGCGAGCGTGACCTCACGCTCGAGGGCGTGATGGAACTCAGCACCGACCACGACGCGAACGCCCGCGAGTGGCTACAGGGGTTCCCGCGCGTGTTCCGTGCGGCCGCCCGCATCGAGGCGGAGCGTGGACCGCTTACCGACCGCGCTGCCTCGGCGTTCCTCACGCTGCTCGCCGAGGAACCCGACACGCTCGTCGTCACGGAGCAGGGCGAGGGCGTCGCCCGCGAGGTCCAGGAGCGCGCGCTCTCCCTGCAACGCGCCGACACCGAGGAAGTCCAGGAGTTCGCCGACGACCTCGTGGAGCGCGGCATCAACCCCGGAACGACCGCGGACCTCACCGCCGCCGCGATGTTCGTCGCGCTCGAACGCGGGGTGTCCGTCCATGGCTGAGTGGCCGGTCGCGCTGCGCGGGACGACGGAGACGGTCGTGACGACGCGCGGGCCCAACGACCTGTGGAACGTCGCCGCACTAGGAATCCGAGCGCCCGAGGACGGAGGTGCGGCGACGGCGACGACGTGGGGGAACACACGCACGCGCCGCAACTTCCACCGCGAGGGTGGCGGCTACGTCCAGTTCGTTTCCGACCCCGTCGTGTTCGTGGACGCTGCGCTCTCGATTCGTGAGGAGCACGAGCGCGTGCTCGACGCCGCGGACGCGTGGGCGGAGGTCGAGGTCGAACACGTCGGCACAGACGATGACGACGGCACGCGGCGCGAGAACTGGGAACTCCGCCCCGTCGAGAGTGAGGTCGTCCGGGCATCGCCGGCCACGATAAACCGCGGGTTCAACGCGGTCGTGGAGGCGACGGTCGCGGCGTCGCGCCTGGACGTGCCCGCTTACGACACCGAGACGCTGCGCGAGCGCCTGCGGTTCTTCGCGGACGTCGCGCGCAAGTGCGGCGGCGAGCGCGAACGCGAGGCCATCCAGCGAGTGCGCGAGTGCGTCGACGGCGAGTGGTAGCTACCGGTGGAACTGCGTAGCGCACCGTCTCCCCGCCGAATCCTTATACGGTTGGTCGGCCAACCTTGTCGTGATGGCGAGTTCCACGCGGAACGGCGAGACCCACGAGGACGAAATTCGCCTCTGGCGCGAGGACGGCTGGTGGGTCGCCGAGGACGTCGAAACCGGCGTCACGACGCAGGGCGAGACTCGGGAGGACGCGCTGGCGAACCTCGACGACGCCGTCTCGCTCCACGAGGGCGACGTCGGTCGGGAACCCACTCCCGAGGAACTCCGAGAACTCGGCGTCGACCCCGCTGACAACGAAACCGGCGACGACGAACCGCCGGACGTACTCGACTGAGATGGGGCGTCGAACGTTCTCCGGTGCTGAAGTCGTGCGCGTTCTCGTCAACCACGGCGGCTTCGAGTGGCGTCGAACGACCGGCGACCACGCACAACTGTACTACGAGCATCCGACGAACGACGACGACCAGCGACAGGTAACCGTCCCGCTGCACGACGAACTTCGAACGGGGACGCTCCGCGGCATCGCGGAGAGCGCGGGCGCACGTAATTTCGACGCGTTCTGTGAGTGGGTCGACCGCAACGCGTAGTTTGGGTCAAAGACCACCACGTTCGTGGACTTCGTCGCATGTCGGGACGTTCAAATTCGCGCGGCCACTAGCCGGTGGCATGACCGACGAGACACGCGACAACGTCCTCCCGGGCTCGGACGGCGAGCTGGAAACCGAGGACGTCCGCGGCTACGACTTCCGCGGTGATTTCGACTTCTTCGAGATGCTGGACGCGTACGCGACCACGGGCTTCCAGGCGACGCACCTCGCGGAGGGCGTCGACATCGTGCGCGACATGCAGGACGACGACGCCACCGTCTACCTGACGTTCACGTCGAACATCATCTCCTCCGGGCTCCGGGAGGCCGTCGCGCACCTCGTCCGCGAGGGGCACGTCGACGTTATCATCACCACCTCCGGCTCCCTGACGGAGGACGTTATCAAGACCGCGAAGCCGTTCAAGATGGGCGAGTGGGACGCCGACGAGGCCGCGCTCCGCGAGGAAGGCATCAACCGCCTCGGCAACATCTTCGTGCCCTCGGACCGCTACGTCTGGCTCGAGGAGTACCTCTACGACTTCTTCGAGGACTTCTTCGCCGAGGAGAAGGTGCGCACGCCCACCGAGTTCGCGAAGGAACTCGGCGAGACTCTCGACGACGAGGACTCCGTCCTCAAGAACGCCGCCGACCAGGACGTCCCCGTGTTCTGTCCGGCGCTCACGGACGCCGAAATCGGGAACTTCCTCTACTACTACCGGCAGGGCTACGACTCCGACGTCGGCATCGAAATCGTCGACGACTACGACTCCCTCATCGAGGAGGGCCTGCTCGCGGACACCACGGGCCTCATCGCTGTCGGCGACGGCGTCCCGAAACACCACGCCATCATGACGAACCTCTTCCGCGGCGGCGCCGAGTACGCGGTCTACATCTCCACCGGCATGGAGGGCGACGGCTCGCTGTCGGGCGCACCGCCGGAGGAAGCCGTCTCCTGGGGGAAAATCAAGGACGAGACCGAGACCAACTACACCCAAATCGAAGCCGAAGCGACGCTCGTCTTCCCGCTGCTCGTCGCCGGCGCGTTCGAGCGCGACTCGGAGTAGCGCGACGCATCTCTCGCTGTCGTTTCTATTGTCTCCTCGAAAGCCCCGCGTTCGCTCAGTCCTCCCGTAGCCGGTTGGACAGCCGGTAGCGGGCGGATTGAAAGGGGCCGTGCTGCCGACGAACCCGGACGACGCAAGCACCGCAGGGAGCGAAGCGACTGAGGAGCACAGCGAGTGCCGGGAGTCGGCAGCACGGGGGCTTTCGAGGTGTCGAAGACGGTAACGTCCCTCACTCAGGCTTCACCTCCAGAAGCCGAGTCGTGCTCGTGAAACGAATCCTTTTAACGCACGGCGAATGAACCTGACCGTATGGCCATCAAGCCCGACTACGTCAAGAAGACGGGGAACATCCTCATGGAGCGATACCCCGACGCGTTCAGCCGCGAAGACTTCGAGCACAACAAGGAAGCCGTCACCGAGCTCACGAACGTCGAGTCGAAGCCGGTCCGCAACCGCATCGCGGGCTACATCACGCACAAGCGCGAGTAGTTTTCCTGCGGCGTGCGCCGGGGAACGTGCCGAATTTTCCACGACCCGAAGGGGTTTCACTACCCGGTTCTGAGAGTGGGGTATGACATCTGTCGGCGTACTCGGTGCGACTGGCGCGGTCGGCCAGCGATTCATTCAGTTGCTGGACGGCCACCCGGAGTTCGAACTCTCAGTACTCACCGCGAGCCCGGAGAGCGCAGGGAAACGATATCGCGAAGCAGCGAAGTGGCGTCTCGACACGCCGATTCCCGAGGACGTGGCGGACGTCGAGGTCCACGACACCGACCCCGAAGAGATTCCCGACGACACCGACCTCCTGTTCTCAGCACTGCCCTCCAGCGTCGGCGAGCGTGTCGAACCCGCGCTCTGCGAGGCCGGGTTCGTCGTCTCCTCGAACTCCAGTAACGACCGGGCGGCCGACGACGTGCCACTCGTAATTCCCGAAGTGAACGCCGACCACCTCGACCTCATCGACGTCCAGCGCGACGAGCGCGGGTGGGACGGCGCGCTCGTGAAGAACCCGAACTGTTCGACGATTACGATGGTGCCGACGCTCGCCGCGCTGCGCCAGTTCGGCCTCGAACGCGTCCACGTCTCGACGCTACAGGCAGTGTCGGGTGCGGGCTACTCGGGCGTGACATCGATGGAAATCATCGACAACGCGGTCCCGCACATCGGCGGCGAGGAAGCGAAGATGGAGACCGAGTCCCGCAAACTCCTTGGCGAATTCACGGACACCGACGTCTCCTGGCACGACGCCAGCGTCTCCGCGTCCTGCAACCGCATCCCGACGCTCGACGGCCACCTAGAGAACGTCTTCGTAGAAACCCGCGACGAGCCGACGCCCGCGGAAGTCGCCGACGCGTTCGAGAACGCGCCGACGCTGGACCTGCCGAGCGCGCCCGACCAGCTCGTGCACGTCTTCGAGGAGCCCGACCGCCCGCAGCCGCGCCTCGACCGCATGCTCGGCGGCGGGATGGCGGTCGCGGCCGGCGGCATCCAGGAGACCGACACGGGCATCCAGTACAACTGCCTCGCGCACAACACCATCCGTGGCGCTGCGGGCGCCAGCCTCCTCAACGGCGAACTGCTCGCCAGCGAAGGCTGGGTCTGAGACGCCACCTCTCGTTTTAACTCTCCCTCGCGCGAACCCTCGTCCGTGACTCGCGTCGAGTGGAGGTACACCGCGGAGACGAGCCAACTACTGCGCGCGCTCTCGCTCGCCGCGTTCGGTGCTATCGGCGGGCTGTTCGTGCTCGTGGCCGCGCTCGCGGTGTTCGTCGTCGGAAATTCTCTGCTCGCGGGCGAGTTCGCCATCCTCGCGCTGGTGTTGGCATTCGGCCTGCTCGGCGCGCGCCGGCTGGCGACCCACACCGCGCTCGCACGCAGCGAGAACGGTGGCCTCCCCGACTTTTTCTCGGCACGCGAACTCGTCGCCGCGAGCGTCGCGTGGGCCGCGTTCCTCGGCACGCTCCTCGCGCTTGACGTCCCGTCGCAGGTCGTCTACGCCTGCATCCTCGTCGCCGTCTTCGTCTGTCTCCCCGTCGCCGCGGCACTCCGGAGCGAAGGCTACGTGGACACAGCCGAGGGCGTCTTCGAAGCGAACGACCGCGAGGTGTCGCTGGCAGCCGTCGACAGCGTCCGCCAGTACGACCTCGGGCCGGTCTCGGTGCTGCGCGTTCGCTATCACGACGGCGCTGCGGGCGCGTCCACTCCGCGACTGCTCGGCGTTTCGCCCGAGCGCGCCAGTCGGGTCCGAGACGTCCTCGAATCGAGCGACGAGAGCCCACCCGAAAGCGACAGGAATCCGGCGATAACGAGAGCACTGTACGCGTTCGGCGTGGGGTCGTTCACGCTCGCCGCGGCGTTCGCGTACTTCGCGCTCACCGAAGCCGGGGACGCGGCGATTATCGGCGGCTACGTCGCGGTGTTCGCGGGATTCTTCGGCGCGATGTTCGTCTGGCTGGGCTACGTCGAGGGTTAGGCGACGCGGTTCTGGAACTCCTCGTCTGCGTCGAGGCGCGGAACGTTCGTCGCGAGGATGTCCGCGAGCCGCTCCCAGTACTGAGGGGTCTGACCGGCCGTGTGGGGCGTCACGACGACGTTTTCGAGCGTCCACAGCGGATGGTCCTCGGGGAGCGGCTCGGGGTCGGTGACGTCGAGCGCGGCGCCACGGATGTGCTCCTGGCGTAGCGCGGAGACGAGGTCGTCCGTGTCGACGACGCCGCCGCGCGCGACGTTCACGAGCACGCTCTCCGGGGGCAGCGTGTCCAGTGCTTCCCTGTCGACGAGGTTCCGCGTGGTATCCGAGAGCGGGCACGCCAACACGAGGTAGTCAGTACGCGCGAACGCCTCGTGGAGCGCCTCGTCGTCGAAGCCGATGACTTCGTCCGTGGGGCCACCCTTCTCGGGCGTGTACCGCACGCCGATGGTGTCCACGTCGAACCCCTGGAGGCGCTGGACGATACCCTGCCCGATGGCACCGAGGCCGACGACGGTCACCGTCGAATCCTTCAACTCGTACGCCTGGTAGTGGCGGAACTCGCGGTTCTGCTGGCGCCGCCACCCTTCGTGGAGGCTGCGCGCGAACGTCAAGACGTACCCGAGCACTTGCTCGGCGGCACTCGGCGCGTGCACGCCTGCGGCGTTCGTCACCGCGATGTCCCGAGACTTGAATGCGTCGAGCGGCAGGTGCTCGTAGCCGGCGTACGCGCCAGCGAACAGCTCCAATTCCTCGGCTTGCGCGAGCAGGTCCTCGTCGATGTCGCCGCCCGTCACCACACGGGCGTCCGCGACGAGTTCGCGCTCGTCGGCCGGCGTCCGCGCGAGCGCGATGTCCTGCTCGGGGAGGCGGTCGCGCAGCGCGGCGGCGTACTCCGACATCGGGGTGCCGTGGGCACCCGTCCGCAGTACTGTGATGTCTGGCATCGACTCGCTCGTCGGCGGCGACCACCCTAAGCGTTGTGCGACGGGGACCCTACTCGCCGCTTTACGAAGGGTTTTTGGCTCGTGTCAACTACGCGGAAGTGATGAGTGAGTCCGAGGCACTGTCGTGCGCGGCGAAACTCGCGCGCGTCGTGCTCGACAACTGCGGCCCGCTCTCCCCGGCCGAAGTGGCCGAGGAGGCACGCCTCTCGGAAGCCGACGCTGCGGACGCGCTCGGGGAACTCGACGACGCCGGCCTCGCCGAATGCGTCTGCGGGCTCTGCGAGACCAAAGAACAGGTGTACGCGCTCACCGAGACGGCAGAGGCGTAACCCTCTTTCTACGCGGCCGCCTACGACTCTGTGCGCGCCGTTTGTCCCCAGCCGAGTCTGTCCATGCGGACGCGATGACCGCTCGGAGAACCCCGGCGTGCGACACACCGGCAGCCCGACGGCTGCCCGGCTGGTGGCGTCAGACACCACGCAGCGAGCCGGCTGACGCCGGTTCAGCAATTGACGGCTTACGCCGTCTCGATGTTCGGAGTGCTCTACGAGCACTCCCGCCCGCCACGAGGGTTTCCCGGCCAACGGGGCACGCCGCCCACGGATGAGGTCGGTCGTTAGTGTCGCGGGCGTACATTTTCCGGCTGCGTAGTCACGGCGTAGACCACTCTGAACTGCTTTCAAAGGGATTCAATCAGGTTCCGGGGGGCGCGTCGCGACGCCGCGAAACTCGGGACTCGAACCCTTTTATGTTGACAGTTGAGCGACAGAATATGAACCTCCGTCTCCTCGTTCCCCGTGCTCTACGGCGGCGGTGCGGCCGCCGTCGTCGCCGCAGTCGGGTACGCGCTCGCCGCCTCGCAGTCGTTCCCCCTGGCTGCGCTGGCCTACACGTTCGGCGGCCTCACGGTCTTCGTCGTGTTCGCCGGCACCAGCAGCTTCAACGAGAACTCCGCGACGCCCGACGTCGTCGTCGACCAGGACGCCACCGTCTCTTCCCCCACCGAATCCGGGTCGACTCGGCGTGTGCTCCTAATCTGTTTCGCACTCGGCATCGCCCTCGCGGGTATGCTCGGTCTCGCGGTCTTCCGGTGACTGTCAGCAGGATGGGGTGAACGCTGCGCACTGGGACTGGACTAGACGGCAGTACGGACCACACCTGTGGCCGTTGGTTTCGTGGTGGAGCCCGCAGAGTCAGAACCGCTCTTGGAGGGCGATGTAGACGGCGTTCGTCCACGAGAACCCGTCCTGAATCTCGTAGCGTCGGTCGCTGGTCCCCACGTCGACGTTGACGACGTCGTACTTCTCCCAGAAGACGCCGGTCTCGGTGAAGACGTCCTCGCAGACGCGACACCACTTCTCCGCGATGCGGGCGGCGTCGGCTGCGTAGCCGTAGCTGTCGAGTGCGTCGACGGCCAGCCACTGGAGGGGCGGCCACCCGTTCGGGTAGTTTCACTGGCGGTCGGGTGCCCCGTAGTTCTCGTCACAGGTGACGAGGCCGCCCGCGTGCTCGAACTCGTCGAGGTGTGCGACAACGCGGTCGGCCTGCTCGTCGGAGGCGAGGCCGGTCCACAGCGGTGTGAACGTCGCGAGGCTGCGCACCGGCGACTGGCGCCCGTTCACGTAGTCGTAGTCGAAGTAGAGGCCAGTCTCGTCGTCCCAGAGGTACTCGTCGACCGCGGCGCGGCGGCGGTCGGCGCGCTCCCGCCACGCCGGCGCCTCGTCGGCGTCGCCGACGCGCTCGTGGAGGGCTGCGATCGTCGTCTCGTAGCCGTAGAGGTAGCTGTTGAGACAGACCGGGAGGAAGTCGTTGGCGCGCTGCTGGAATCGCGGCGTGAGGTCCCAACCAGACTCGTCTTCGGCGTGCTCGTGCTCGCCGGACGCGTCGTAGTACCGGCTCAGACCGGTTTCCGGGACGAGGTGCGGTCGTTCGGTCCAGTAGGACTCGTACTCGCGTTCGAGGTACGGCAGCGCGGCTGCGAGCCACGCGTCGTCGTCGAGCGCGTCGCCGACAGCGGTGACCATCGGCGCGAGGAACGGCGGCTGCGAGCGCGAGAGGTAGTACGTGCGGTTGCCGTTCGGGACGAACCCGTACTCGTCGAGCAGGAAAAAGCAGTTCTCCACCATCCCCTTCGCGAGCTCGGTACGGTCGAGTTCGAGGAGGCCGACGATGGTGAAGTACGAGTCCCAGTAGTACAGTTCCTCGAAGAAGCTCGTGTTCGGGACGACGTACGGGTTCGGTAGCCCGATAAGCGTGTCGTCGTCCTCGTGGCGGGTGAGTGTACACCGTTCGAGACTCGCTTCGGCGTACTCGCGGGGGTCGTCGGTGTCGAGGCTGGCGCCCATCTCAAGTCGTGTACTCCTCGATGATGGACTGGATCTCGTCGACGTACCCCTCTCGGACGCGCTTGTTCGCGACCTCTTGGACGGTCGTGGCGCTGTCGTCGACGCTGGTGCCGGACGTGAGTGGCTTGTCCACGAGGTCGTACTGGGAGACGAGCGTAGCGTCCTCGCGGGATTCGAGGACATCGATCATCGTTTCGAGGCTGTGGCGGCGATCCGAGCGGTCGGCGAAGTCCGGACACCGGGTAATCCAGTTGGTTTCGTCGTCGACGGTGTACGCCGCCCACGCGTCGGCCTCGAAGAACCGCGTCTCCTCGTGGTACTCGATGCCGGAGACATCGTCGTCGGCGTGGACGTACAGTGCGTACTCGGCGGCCTCATCGTCGATGCCGAAGATGGAGAAGAAGTCGCCCCACTCCAGCGGGAGATCGTCGAGTTTGCCGGTGACGGTCACGTCCCAAACCTGTCTGTCGTCGCGGTCGGCGTGCCACGACTCGAAGACGTCGGCGTCGACGAAGATGGGGATGGAGTTCCGGCCGATGGAGTCGTACAGGCCCATGTAGTAGACGCCCTGCATCGGGGCGAGTCGGACGACGGGGTTCCCTGAGGAGATGCTCACGAGCGCGTCGACGACCGCTGGGGCTTCGTCAGACAGCGAGTCCCGGAGTTCGAAGTGGCGACGTTTCACCTGCCGCGGGTCGCCGAACAGCATCGGCGCGAACTCCGACAGCGTCCCGTCGATAGAGACGTAACTCCCGGCTTCCAGCGAGCCCTGTCTGTGTGCCTGCCAGAACTCCTTGACGCCACCAATATCCTCGACGCCCCCGTCGGCCTCGGCGTCCCGCTTCTGGTGGAGCAGCGAGGCCGAGTCCACGCCCACCGTGAGTGTCATCAGCACCGCCGAAATCGGGTCGACCATGTCAGGTGGTGTGCAGTAGCAGTATTTAAACGTAGTCGTAGCGCCAAGATGACACCGTTTCCCGTTCGGCGGCGTCGGACACGACTACGCGGCCAGCGACTCGCGGGATAGAAACGCCTTTTCGCCGGCCGCCCCTATGGCGCGTATGGACTACGAAGCCGTTGCGGACCTCGGGCCGGACCGCCGCCGCGCGCTGTTTGAGCGCACGGCCGGCGTCGAGTCGGTTCGGTCGACGGTCCGGGACATCGTCGAGCGCGTGCGCGAGGAGGGCGACGTGGCGCTGCGCCAGTACGCCAGCGAGTTCGACGACGTGGAATTGGGGAACGTCGACGTCACGGACGAAGCCGAGCGCGCGTACGAGGAACTCGACGACGAGACCCGCGAGGCCATCGAGGCAGCAGCCGCGAACGTCCGGGAGTTCCACGAGGCGCAGGTGCCCGACGACTGGCGGCGCGAGTTCTCCGAGGGCCGCGAACTCGGACGACGATTCCGCCCAATCGAGCGCGTCGGCGTGTACGCGCCCGGCGGCACCGCGGCGTACCCCTCCTCGGTGTTGATGGGCGTGATTCCCGCGAAGGTCGCGGGCGTCGAACAGGTCGCGGTCGCAACGCCGCCCGCCGAGGAACTGAACCCGGTGACGATGGCGGCGATGCATGTCGCGGGCGCGGACCGCGTGTACGCCTCCGGTGGCGCGCAGGCCGTCGCGGCGCTGGCGTACGGGACCGAGACTGTGGACCGCGTGCAGAAGATCGTCGGCCCGGGCAACAAATTCGTCACCGCGGCGAAGGCCGAAGTCCGGGGCGACGTGGACATCGACTTCCTCGCCGGCCCCTCCGAGCTACTGGTGGTCGCCGACGAGACCGCCGACCCGGGCTACGTCGCCGCGGACGTGCTCGCGCAGGCCGAGCACGACCCCGACTCCAGCGTCGTCGTCGTGACCGACGACGAGGCGACCGCCGACGCGGTCTGCGAGGAAATCGAGACGAGAATCGAGGACCGCGAACGCACGGAGACGATTCAGGCGGCGCTCGACAACGACGCCAGCGGCGTGTTCGTCGCGCGCTCGATGAGCGAGGGAGTGCTGCTCGCTGAGGAGTACGCCGCCGAACACCTCTCGATTCAAGCGGCGAACGACGAGGAACTCCTGGACCGCATCGACTCCGCGGGCTCGGTCTTCCTTGGGCCGTACGCGCCCGTCGCGGCGGGCGACTACGCCACCGGGACGAATCACGTGCTTCCGACGAACGGGAAGGCGAAGGTCGCCGGCGGGCTCTCCGTGGACACGTTCCTCCGGTCGACGACCGTCCAGCGCCTCGACGAGGGCGCGCTCTCGGACCTCCGGGACACCGTGACGACGCTCGCGGAGGCGGAAGGCCTCGACGCGCACGCGGCCAGCGTGGACGCGCGCTTCGAGGACGACTCGTAACTGGTCGCGGCGGCCCTGTGGGGTGGCACCACGCTTATGACTGCGGCCCCCGAACGTATTCGACATGAGCGCGACCGTCGAGAACGGGGACGGAGACACGGTGGTCACCGCCACGGAGCCCGCGGCCGAGCAGGCCCGCGAGCTCATGGAGGGCGAAGACATGGACGTCTCGGAGGCCGGCCTGCGGCTGTACGTCCAGCAGGGCGGCTGCGCGGGGCTCTCCTACGGGATGCGCTTCGAACCCGAGCCGGAGCCCGAGGACCAGATTTTTGAGAGCAACGGCATCCGGCTGTTCGTCGACCAGTCCAGCCTGAACTACGTCGGTGGCAGCCAACTCGCCTTCGAGGGCGGCTTGCAGGGTGCTGGCTTCCACGTCCAGAACCCGAACGTCGAGAGTGAGTGCGGCTGCGGCGAGTCCTTCCGGACTTAGTTCTCCAACTCGAAGGCGACTTCGACTTCGACCTGGTACTGTCGGTTCTCGACGCTGGCGATTTCGACGCCCTGTTCGACGACTTCCGCCCACTTCACGTTGTCCAGGGTGTCGTCCGCGCGGTCGATTGCGTCGTCCGCGGCGGCGTCGAAGCTCTCCTCGCTGGTCCCGATGAGTCGAATCTTCTTGAATACCATCGCCCGACAGTTTTCCAGCGAACCGGATAAAGTTACTCGCTAGATACAGGTCACTCGCTGGCGGCGTCCTCGATGTTGGCGCGGATGGCGTCGGTGACGTCGCCGAGGTACGCGGTCCCCCAGATGCCGACGACCACCGCGCCGATGGTGTTGAACGCGAGGTCGAGCGTGACGTCGTCGACGCCGTAGATGGTTAGCACAGTCGCGCCGACGGCGTCTCCGAGCGTCCACGCCGCGTACTCCAGTATCTCCCAGAGCACGCCGAGCGCCATCACGAACAGGACGACGAAGACGAACGTGAAGTTCGGCGGGAACGCGACGTCGTCGTGGTGTTCGTCGAGCGCGCGCACGGTGGCGTAGCCGGCCGCGGCGACCACGGTTGAGGAGAGGAAGTGCGTGAGGTGGTCCCACCAGATTGGCGGGTTCGGCCCGTAGAACTGGTCGGTGACGCCGGGGACGCCGAGCGTACCGAGAACGTGCAGGAACACCGCGGTCGTAATCCACAGCGTGAGGGCGGCGTCCATCGGGATGCTGTAGTCGCGTTCGAGCACTGCGGGGAGGTGTGTGACCGCGAGCGCGGCGGCCGCGTTGACGGTGACGGCGACGTTCCACGTCAGGACGCCGACGGCCGTGAACGCTGCGAGCGCGAGTTGCATCCCGCGCGTGGCCTGTCGCTGGCGGCGCTCGGAGATGCCGAGGCGGTCGCGGAGTTTCACTCGACGACCCCCTCCAGTTCCGCGGGGAGTCGGAGGCTGGCGTCCGCGCGCCGCCGGAAGTACCAGACGAACACCGCCGCGGCGAGCACGCCCGCAGCGGTCGCCGCGATAAAGTCCTGCACGAGCGCGGTCACGGCGGCGTGCTCCTGTGCGGTGGTCAGCGGCGGCTCGGCGGGGAGGACGAACGCGGTGCCGACGGCGAGGTCCGAGAGCCAGCCGAGCACGGCGAGGAAGCCCGCCGTCGCCATCGTCGCGACGACGACGAAGACGACCGAGAACCAGTTCGCGAGGCGGACGCGCGTGAAGACGTCGAGTTCGACGGCGACGACGAGCGCGAGCGCGGCCACCCCGACGTAGGTAGACAGGTCGCTGGTCAGCCCGGGGGCCGCGAGTGCTCGGCCGACGGTGGGGAGTGCAGCGAGCGCGAGCACTTCCCACGGGAGCATCGCCCGGGCGTCCCCGAACGCCAGCGGCGGGAGGACGGCCACCGCGGCGGTGACGAGTGCGAACACGACCCAGACGGGGTCACGGGGTACGCTCGCGACGACTGACGCGGCGACGACCGTGACGAGCAGCCACGAGAGCGCGGCGTTCGCGCGCTCGGCTCTGACGAGCGCGGCGAGGCGTGAGTTACGGGCCACGATTACCTATCTCGGCGCCCGCCTAACAAGTGCTGAGGCCGCGGGAGAATAGTTACGCGAGGCCGGTAGTGTACGCGACGCCGTACGCGAGCCCGGCGAGCGTGACCGCTGCCAGCCCGGTCACGACCGCAGTCGGCAGCGACGGCAGCGTCAGCGAGCGCTGGCGGAACTTCGGCGCGGGGACGACGCCGACGAAGCCGACCGCGACGACGCTGAACACGAAGTGGTAGGAGGCGTCCATCGTCGGCGGTGGCAACACGAGCACGGCGAGGGCGTACGCGGCGCCGAACGCCGCCCGTGAATTCACGTGGTCGGTGAAGTGGTGGCCGGTGAGCCAGAGCGCCGCGGCGACGCCCAGCCAGATGGCGAACAGTTCGACGCCGAACGCACCTAGCAGGTGCAGGGTCGGGTCGGCGGAGAGCGCGACGCGGCCGTCGAAGACGGTGACGCCGAGGGGGTAGAGCAGCTCCGGCGGTTCCCCGGTGAACAGGTCGCCGAACGGGTGGCTGAGGAGGCCGACGAGCGCGACCGCGAACAGACTGGTGCCGCGGACGCGGTAGGCGTGGGCGGCGCGCGCGACGAGCCAGCCGCCGGCCGCGAACAGGCCGACGATGACTGCGGGGAGCGGGCCGGAGAACGCGGCGACGACGCCGACGAGCGCGGCGAGGGCGGCCGCGGCAATCCGGCGGTGGGTTGGCGCGAGCGCGAATGCGGCGGCTGCGGGCACGGCGACGACTAGCGAGTGCGTGACCGCGCGGTGGACGACCGTCGATGCGCCCCAGAACGACTGCGCGACGGCCATGGGGCTCGTCGGGTCGACGGCGACGAGGCCGACGAGGGCGTAGGCCATGTCGACGTCGGGGACGGCGGCGAACAGGCCGGCGGCGACGCCGAGGGCGAGCGCGCGCTCGCGGGACGCCCCGAATCGAGCGGCAGCGAGCGCGACGACGCCGAACGCGAACATCGCGTGCCCTACGAACATACCCGAAGTACTCTACGAAGCGGGATAAACTCGCGGGTGCCCCGCTAGCACGCCGCGTTCGCGCCTCACTCGGCCTTCTTCGTCCACTTCTTCTCGACGTCGGCGTTCGCGCGCACGACCGTGTCGTCGTCGACCCGGAAGCGGGTCTTCCGCAGTTCGATGGCGGTGACGACGCCGGTCACGTCGCCGGCGACGACCGTGTCGCCCGGATTGAAGTCGGGGTCGCGCAGGAGATAGATGCCGGCGACGGCGTCCGCGAGCATCCCCGAGAGCGCGTACGAGACACCGAGCGCGAGGAAGCCGGAGGCGGTGCCGAGTGCCGCAGCGATTTCGGGGAGGCCAACCGCCGACAGGAACCCGAGCAGCGCGCCGAACCACAGCACGACCGAGGCGAGCGTGCCGCCGAGTTGGACGTAAATCGGCTGGTCCGGGTAGACCTGTCGCAGGACGACGCGCACGGCGGTCGCGATGACGCGGATGAGAATCGCCGCGAGCACGAGGAAGACCAGCCCCGTGAGAACTCGCGGGAGCGCGCTAGCGACGTTGCCGACGAACTCGTCGACGGTGTTGTTCAGGAGGTCGGTCAGCGACGACGGCGACTCTGGCTGCATACTGGCCCATCGCGGCCCGGGCACGTAACTCCTGCCGCTGGATGGGACTCGTGGTGCCGATTCCCGAACCTTCTTGCTAACGCCCGTCTGGGGTTCGGACATGACTGACGCGCCAGACGTCGGAGAGTTGTCGCCGCCGCAGCGAACGCTGATGGGGCCGGGGCCGAGCCCGGTCCACCCGCGCGTACTGAAAGCGATGAGTACGCCGCTGGTGGGCCACCTCGACCCGTCGTTCGTGGACATCATGGACGAGACCCAGGAACTGCTGCGGTACACGTTCCGCACGGACAACGAGTGGACGATTCCCGTTTCGGGGACCGGCTCCGCCGCGATGGAAGCCGCCATCGGCAACCTCACCGAGCCCGGGGACACGTTCCTCGCGCCGACGAACGGCTACTTCGGCGACCGCATGGCTGAAATGGCGCGCCGCGCGGGCGGCGAGGTCGTGCGCGTGGACGCACCGTGGGGAGAGCCGCTCCAGCCCGCGGACGTCGCGGACGCGTTCGCCGAGCACCAGCCAGACGTCTTCGGGTTCGTGCACGCCGAGACGTCCACCGGCGCGAAGCAGACGAACGTCCCCGAACTCACGGACATCGCTCACGAGCATGACGCGCTCGTCATCGCGGACACCGTGACGAGCCTCGGCGGCGTCGAACTCCGCGTTGACGAGTGGGGCATCGACGCGGCGTACTCCGGCCCGCAGAAGTGCCTGTCCTGTCCGCCGGGCGCGAGTCCGCTGACGCTGAACGACGACGCGATGGACAAAGTACTCTCCCGCGAGGCGGACCCGCGGTCGTGGTATCTAGACCTCTCACTGCTGGAGGGATACTGGGGCGACGAGCGCGCGTACCACCACACGGCGCCCGTCTCGAACGTGTACGCGCTCCGCGAGGCGCTGCGGCTGGTCGCCGAGGAGGGCATCGAACAGCGCTGGGCGCGCCACGAGCGAATCGCGGGCGCGCTGAAGGCCGGCGTCGAAGCCATGGGCCTCGGCCTCAACCCCGATGACGACTACTGGCTGCCGAGCCTGAACGCCGTGCGCGTCCCGGAGGGCGTCGACGACGGCGAGGTCATCGACTACGTGCTCGACCACTACGACCTCGAAATCGCGTCCGGCCTCGGTGCCTTGGAGGGCGACGTGTTCCGCATCGGCTGTATGGGCCACGGCGCGCGCCCGGAGAACGTTACACTCGTCGTCGCCGCGCTCGCGGACGCCTTCGACGCGCTGGGTGCGGACGTGGACGCGGCTGCCGGGCTTGCCGCTACGCGCGAAGCGCTCCGATAGAAAAACCGACGCGCCCCTAACTGACTGGCGGGGCGCGCGCTACTTCGTAGTCACCGTCCTCCTCGACACCCATCACCGCCCACTCGTAGGGCGGGTCGAGCCGACGCAGCTGTCGTTCGAGCGCGTCGGTGTTCTCGGCCCACGTCACGAAACAGCGATAACCGCTGTCGTGGTCGGCCTCGACTCGGTCTGTGACGGCTGTCACGCGTATCTCTTTCCAGTCGCGCGTGGCGGAGAACTCCGCGCCGTCTCCAGCGAGGCTGTACCCGAGGTCGTCGAATATCGACCGGGCCTGCTCGTCGGGAGGGGTGGTAACAGTCCCCATGCACTCGTACCGTGGCGGGACTAGGTAATAAGTTTTCCTGCCGCATGGTAACAGTTCAGAATTGCCGAGTCCAGCGCGCCTCAGCCGCTCGTCTCGTGGAGCCGCCACCGCCGGTAGTAGCAGTCCAACCCACCGCTATCGGTCGGTTCGAACGTCAGTGGCACGCGGTCACCGCCCGCCGAGACGGTGTAGAACTGGTAGTCGTCGCGGGCGGTCGTCTCCGGGAACGCGGTCAGCGTCTCCTCGCCGAGCGCCGTCGACAGCGTCACGTCGAGGTTCCCGTCCGCCGGCTCGATGTCGGCGGTCGCGGCGCTCCGGAACGACTTGTAGGTCCCCGCGACACGCCGGCACTTCGCGCGGAGCGCGTAGAACGACACCACGTCTTCGGGGTCCTCGCTCTCCACGAGCGCGAGCAGCGCGTGCCCGACGTACATCGGGTGGACGTCCGGCGCCGTGTTGCACGCGACCGCAACGCCGACTTCGCGGTCCTCAAGGAAGCCGAGGTAGGCCGAGGTCACGGTCAGCGTCCCCGAGTGGCCGACGAGGACATCGTCGAGGAACGACCGCCGCATCCAGCCGTAGCCGTACCGCTCGGCCGGGCCGTCGAGGCGCTCCGTGCGCGTCGCGTGCGTTGCCTGCGCCAGTTCGCGCTGCGCGTCCGGAAGGACGGACTCGTCGCCGTGCATCGCAAACTGCAGGTACGTCGCGAGGTCACGCGCCGTGCTGAGCATGCCACCCGCTGCACCCACGCCCTTCACGGGGTAGTCGGCGCGCGTCAGTTCGCCGTCCTCGACGCGGTACGGCGTCATCGCGTCGTCGTAGTCCCGCGGGTCCGCGCGCACGACCGAGCGGTCCATCCCGAGCGGCGCCAGCACCTCCTCGCGGGTGTACTCGGGGAACGAGCGCCCGTCGATGGCTTCGACGAGTTTTCCGAGCACCGTGTAGCCCGTGTTGTAGTAGAAGAACCGTTCGCCGGCCGCGCGCTCGTCCGTCGACTCGCGGACGTGGCGGCGGAAGTCCGCGTCCGAACTCAACGGCGCAGTCTCGGTCCCCTCGCCGAGTAGCCGGGCGATGAGGGTGACGCTCGCGCCGTCGCTTGGCATCCCGGACGTGTGCGAGAGCAGTTCGTGGACCGTCGGCGACTCCGCCAATTCCTCGAAGTAGGGGAGGTGTTCGGTTACTGGGTCCGACAGCGAGAGATGGCCGTCGTCGACGAGTTGGAGAACGCTCGTCGCCGCCACGGACTTCGTGATGGACGCGACCCCGTACAGCGTGTCCGGCGTCGCGGGCGCGTTCGACTCCAGGCCGCGCGCCCCGAACCCGTCCACGTAGACGATGTCGTCTCCGTCCACGAGCGCGACGCCCGCGCTCGGCACGGTCTCGTCGGTCAGCCACTCGCCGACGAACGACTCCACGGCGTCCCGGGTCTCGGGGTCGAGCGTGCAGCTACGGCTCATGGCTGCGCAATCGCCGACCCAGCGGTTAAAACTCGGGTTGTCCGGCTACTCGTGGGCGGAATCCCACTCCTCGGGCTTCGTGAAGTTCCCGCAGCCGTTGCACTTGATGCGGCGCATCGAGTCCATCGCGACGTCGATTGACTCGCAGTTCGAGCAGTAGAAGCCGTACCGGCCCTCGCGGTCCTCGGTCCGGTAGACCACGTAGAACGGGCCGTCCTGACCGCGCTGCCCCTCGTCTTCCGCGACGTACAGGGTGTCGTCGTCGCTCGCCACCGTAAGCATGTTCACCAGTAGCCGGCTCCCGCATTTAGCCCTGTCCGTCCCCGCGCTCGCGGCGGGAGTGCCGCTCATCGAAGCGCTCTTCCCCGCTGCGGGCCTCCAATTTGATAATGGCGGTCCGGATTTTCCACTACTCCGATTTGGAGAACGTCTACGACTCGCCCGCGAAGGCCGGCCGGCTCGCGTCTGTCCTGCGCGACCGCGGCAGTGCGATTGCGGCGGGCTCGGGCGACAACACGGCGCCGGGCGTGCTCTCGCTGGTGACCGAGGGCCGGCAGGCGCTGGACCTCTATGACGCCGTCGAGCCCGACGTGGAGACGTTCGGCAACCACGACTTCGACTACGGTGCGGACGTCACGGGCGAAATCGTCGCCGACTCCCCGCAGACGTGGGTCTCGGCGAACGTCTACCGGGACGGCGACCGCGTCGCTGGCGTCGACCCGTGGACCATCGTCGAGGTCGACGACGCGCGCGTCGGCTTCCTCGGCGTGCTCGACGACGCGACGCCGTCGCTGAACCCGATGGCGAGCGACCTCACCGTCACTGACCCCATCGAGGCGACACGAGAAGCCAGCGAACAGCTCCGCGAGGCCGGGGCGGACTACGTGGTCGCGCTCTCGCACCTCGGCCGTGGCGACGAGGAACTCGCCGCTACGACGGACGTGGACGCGGTGCTGGGCGGCCACATCCCTGCCGAGCGCGTCGAACGCCTCGACGACACCCTGCTCACGCGCCCCGGCTCCGGCGGGGAGGTTGTCCTCGAAGTCGACCTCGACGCCGGCGAAGTCACGCGCCACGTCGTCGCCGACGCGCCCGTCTACGAACCGCTCGCCGAGCGCCTCCGCGAGCGCATGGCCGAGACCGGCCTGAACGACACTGTCGGCCACGTCGCGGAGCCGATGGAGCGTACCGAGTCGACGCTGTTCCGCGGCGAGTCCCGCATCGGGAACTTCGTCGCGGACGCCTACCGGTGGGCCGCCGACACGGACGTCGCGCTCCAGAATTCCGGCGGCGTCCGCGACGGCCCCGCCATCGCGGGCGACGTGACCGTCGCGGACCTCGTCAGCGTCGTCCCCTTCGAGGAGCCGGTCTCCGTCGCCGAACTCACGGGCGCGGAACTGCTGGACGTGTTCCGCGGCGCGAAGGGCGGGTCGCTCGGCTTCGCCGAACCCGACTGGTGGCACGCTCACGTCTCAGGCGCGGAACTCACGTGGGACGAGACCACCAACGAACTGCTGGAGGTCCGGGTCGCCGGCGAGCCCGTCGACCCCGGCGCGACGTACACGTTGGCGACCACCGACTACCTCTTCTACACGGACGACGAGTTCCCCGCGCTCGACGAAGCCCATCGTGTCGACCGCCTCGGCATCCAACACCAGGTGCTCGCGGAGTACGCCCGCGAACACGGCATCGACCCCGAAATCGAGGGGCGCGTCACGATGCACGCCGACGACTGACCGGGCAACGGATAAGGGGTTGGTCGCCGTCGTCCCGGTATGGCAGACGACGCTACGGGGACCGCCCCCGCCCGGAGCGAGCCCGAGTTCGAGTTTACGCACGACACCGAGCCCAGCGACGCACTCCTCTGTGGGTTCTCCGAATTCGGGCTCGCGGGCCTGACGGCCGCGGACTTCCTCGTGGACCACCTCGAACTCGAACAGACCGGCCACGTCGCCGTCGAGGGCCTCCCCGCGATCACGCCGTTCGAGAACGGCACCCCGCGCCACCACACGCGGTTCTTCTCGAAGCCCGACGTCGACGTCACCGTGCTCGTCGGCGAACTGTTCGTGCCAGTCTCCGTGTCGGGCGCGTTCAGCAGCGCGCTCGGGACGTGGTTGGACGACAACGACGTCCAAGAGACCGCGGTGCTGTCGGGCGTTCCGGTCGCCCACGGCCCCGAGGGCCACCGCACGTTCTACATCGCGACCGACGACTACCAGGAAGCCCGCCTCGAAGACGCGGACGTGCCGCCGATGGGCAACGGCTTCCTCGACGGCGTGAACGCGGAGCTGCTCGCGCGCGGCATCGACAGCGACCGTCGTGCCTGCGTGTACACGACGCCGGTTCACGCCCAAGCGCCGGACGTCGAAGCCGCGATTCGCCTCGTGGACGCCGTCAGCGACGTCTACGACCTCGATGTGGACACCGGCCCCCTCGAAGCGTTCGCGGCGGAAGTCGCCCAGCACTACGAGGAGTTGAGCGAGCGCGTCCAGCGCGCCGACGACGACGAGCGACCCGACGACCGGATGTACATGTAGTTGGCCGGTCGAACGTGTCGCGTCACCGACCGCCGACCGCAGGGTAAAAGAGCGGGGTCACCGTGGGTGGCGGTATGAGCGACGAGGACCTCCGCGAGACGGTCGAACGAGTCGGCGCGGGGTTCGACCTCGGCGAGTACGAAATCGAGGCGTACCTCACGGTGCTACAGCACGGCGAACTCACCGCCAGCGAAATCGCCGACCGCACCGAAATTCCCCAGCCCCGCGTGTACGACACGGTTCGGAGCCTCGGCGACCGCGGGCTCGTTGAGCTCCGCGAGTCCCGGCCGATGAAGGTAGTCGCCATCGACCCCGAGGAGGCGTTCGCGGACCTCCAGACGAACTTCGCGCAGATGGTCGCCTCCCTCGAAGAGGCGTACACCACGCCCGCCCGCGAGACGGAGGCGGTGTCGCTGGTGAAGTCCCGGTCGACGATTCTGCGCTACTTCGGCGACGTCATCGACAGCGCGGAGTTCGAACTGGTCTGCTCGCTGACGCCGGGGCTGCTCGACCGCTTCGCGGACGACCTCGCGGCCGCCCGCGACCGCGGCGTCAGCGTCGACCTCGTCGTCACGCCGGTCCGCAACGCCCCCGACCCCGACGACTTCGACTACGGCGAGGTCGCCACCACCGCGCGCGGCCGCCGTGGTGTCACCACGCCCGTCGTCGCCGTCGCCGACGGCCAGTACTCCGTCTACGCGACACAGGGCGCGGTCCGCGACGACCCGGAGAAGTACGGCGTCATCTTCAACCGCTCGGCGCTGGGCTTCCTCGTCTCGGGCTTCTTCGGCACCGTCATCTGGTCGACCGCCAACGACACCCTCTACGAGAGCGACGCCGCCGACATCGAACTCCCGCGGACGTACGCCTCCATCCGGCGCTGCGTGAAGGACATCCGGACGCTCGACGGCGACGTGTACGCGACCGTCCACGGCCGCGACGTGCTCAGCGGCGACGCGCGCACGGACCGCGGTCGCGTCGCCGAGACGAAGTTCGAGGAGACCGAGGAAGTTGCGACGCTCGTCCTCGACACCGACGCGGGCCGCGTCGAGGTCGGCGGTCGCGTCGCCGCCTACGAGGACGTCGAAGCTCACGAAATCACGCTCGCCCGCGACAACCCGCCACGGGAGTAGGGTTCTCGTTCGCGTAGATTCGTCGGTACACTTACGCGAACGTCAGCCCGACTCTGGTCTATGACAGACGAGACCACCGTCGCGTTCGTCGAGCGCTGGCAGACCGGTGCCGTCTTACTGCTGGCATCGGCGCTCGTCGGCGGGATTCTCGCAGCAGCTCTCGGGAACGCCGACGTTCCCTACGGTGCGTTCGTGGGATTCGTCGGCGGTGCCGTCGCCTGCTTTCTCGTGCTCTCGTACGTGCTGTACGGCCGCTGAATCCTCGCTTTCTCGAGACACGAGGCCCGTTATTGGGACGACCGAATGCGCGTCGCCAGCCAACTGACGGCGGAGCCCGTGGCGTAGCCGAGGACGCCGAGGAGGACCGCGAGCACCAGCCCGAAGTTGAGGGTCGTCTCGACGCCGCCGAGGAGTTCGGCGCGGGCGGATCCGTACGCGAACCCCAGCATTCTCGGGGAGGTGTATCGACCGCCGCCCGTCCACTCGCCGGTGACGTATCCGACCAGCGGCGGGAAGACGTACCCCCAGACACCGACGAGCCACAGCGACCCGATGGTCGGCACGAGACCGGCACCGAGAATCCCGCCGGCGACGGCAATCCCGGGGACGATAACGAGCCAGCCCGAGAACTCGTAGAACCTGACGTTCAGTCCGAGCAGGAACGCGACGGACGCGACGCTGACGAGGGTGATAGCGGAGAGAACGACGAGTCGTCGGGGTCGGCGGTCACCGGCGAGGTAGTTCCAGACCTGGTCGGCGTCGAGACGCCGCATACCTATTCGTTCGCTGCCACGCCGTTAGTCGTTCCGGCAAGCCTCACGCGCTGCGCCCACTCGTGCGCTCACACATCGGCTGCGGGCTGTGCCGGAACTGGCCAGCCACACCGATTAGAACTCGCGGACGCCTTCGTCGGTCACGACCGAGTCGAGCAGCCGCGTCGGCGTCGCGTCGTAGGCCGGGTTCTTCACGTCGAAGCCCTCCGGCGGCTCGCGGATGACCTCGCTGGCGTCCCGGAAGTCGTTCTCGAAGCGGAACCCCTCGTCGACGAGCTTCGCGCTCGACCCCGCGACCGTCACGGGCGTCCCCGCGTCGTTGGCCGCTGCGGCCAGCGGGTACGTGCCGACGCGGTTGTAGTACGTGTCGTCGACGATGCAGTCCATCCCGAGCAGCACGCGGTCGCACTCCGAGAGGTAGTAGCCCGACGCGCCGTCCACGATGAGCGTCGGCTCGATGCGGTCGATGGCCGCCAGCGTCCGCGCGGTCTTCCGGCCGAGGTGTCGGGGTCGGGCCTCCGTCACGTACACGTCGAGGTGCTTGCCGTCCTGCGCGGCCGTCTCCAGCGCCTCCAGCACCGTCGAGGAGTAGTCGTGGGTCAGCAGCGTCTGGCCGTCCTCGACGCGGTCGGCCAGCGTCGCCGCGGCCTCGTGTTTCGCCTGCTCGACGGACTCCACGACGTCGTCGATAGCCGCGGCCGTGAGTTCTTTCGCTTCCGCGACCGACGCCGGCTCCGCGTCCCGCACCCGCTCGACGATGTCTCGCTGGGTCGTCACCAGCGACGCGTGCGAGGGGTTCGCGCGCCGGAGCGCGTTGCTGTTCCGCTCCAGCGCCCGCACGTACTCCTCGACAGTCGGGTAGTCGTTGTCGATGAGGTCCCGGAGCGCGCGAGCGGCTTTCACGGCGACGACCGAGGAGGAGTGGGTCCGCATCTCGCGAATCTCCTCGGCAGTCTCGTCTATCATACCCGATGCATCCGCGGGTCCGTCCTAATGTCTTCCGAAGTAAGCCCTCCTCCCTCGCGAGCGGCGCTGCGCGCCGCTCGCTCGGTCGTCGCCCTTACAGTCCACCAGGCCAGCAGTCGTGGATTTCCACGGAACCCCGCACGTTGGTCGACCGGCTGTTTCGAGTTACTCGTGGTTGGCGGTGTTACTACTCGTGGCACGACCGTCTTCTCGGAGTGTGCTGCGTCGCGACACTCAAACCGCTGGCCGCCCAATCTCGAGTATGGTCGACGTGTCGTACTACTGTCCGCGCTGCGGCGCCGTCGCCGAGCTGGACCGCGACCCCTACCTCGCGGACAAGTCCGTGACGCCGTTCCCGCTGGAGGGGTGGACGTACGTCTCGGCCGCAGACGATTACGAGGGCGATGACGCTGACGGCGTGAAGTTCGTCTGTGGTGCGGACGCTGCGGCGTGGTCACATCCACCCGAGTCAGCCGCGGACGGCGAGCCGGGCTGCGGGGAGCCGTTCTACTTGAACTTCGTGCGCTACGAGAATGGCGAGGAAGTCAGCGGGCAACCCGAATCCGAGTACGTGCAGTTGGCGGAAGGCATGGCACCGAGCGGGCCACAGGGGCCGAACGGTCCGGGATTCTCGCGGTAACTACCCCTTGATGTTCGCGATAGGGAACGTGCGGACGACGAGGTCGCCGATGTCGAGGGCGTCGGAGACGCCGACGACCTCGTCGACGTCCTTATAGACGCCGGGGGCTTCCTCGGCGATGGTCTCGCCGGAGGCGGCTTTCACGTAGATTTCGTTCTGCTCCCGGAGGTCCGCCTGCACCTCGCCGCCGCCGTACTCGCGCTTGGCCTGCGTCCGGCTCATCAGGCGGCCGGCGCCGTGTGCCGTCGAGCCGAACGACCGCGACAGCGACTGCGCGCCGCCCTTCAGGATGTAGCTGCCCGCGCCCATGCTGCCGGGGATGATGATGGGCTGTCCGACGTCGCGGTACGCCTTCGGCACGTCCGGGTGACCGGCGGGGAACGCGCGCGTCGCGCCCTTCCGGTGGACGTAGAGGTCGCGCTGGACGCGGCCGCCGTCGCCGTCGAGGCTGTAGCCGTCCTCGGTGACGTACACGTCATGAGACTCCTTCTTCGCGATGTTGTGCGCGACGTCGTACAGCAGGTCCATCTCCAGGGCCTGCCAAGAGGTGTCGAAGACGTCCGCGAACGTCTCGCGGACGGCGTGCGTGATGAGCTGGCGGTTCACCCACGCGAAGTTGATGGCGGCGCACATCGCGCCGTAGTAGTCGTCGGCGAGCTCGGAGCCCGCGGGTGCCGCCGCGAGGTCCTTGTCCGGGAGGTCGTCGGTGAAGTCCGGGTACTCCTGTTCGATGCGCCGGAGGTAGTCCGAGCAGACCTGGTGGCCGAGCCCGCGCGAGCCACAGTGAATCAGGACGACGACCTGGTCCTCGTCGAGGCCGAACGCGTCAGCGGTCTCGTCGTCGTAGATGTCGGTGACGCGCTGGATCTCGAGGAAGTGGTTGCCCGAGCCCAGCGACCCCATCTGGCTCGCGCCACGGTCCTTGGCCTTCTTCGAGATGGCTGAGGGGTCCGCGTCCGGGCGGCGGCCTTCGTCTTCGCAGTGCAGGAGGTCCTCGCGCACCGCGTAGCCCGCTTCGAGACACCAGTCGACGCCACGTTCGAGCGCGGCTTCGAGGTCGGTGTGCGTGCCGTCGTGGACGCCACCGCCGCCAAGCCCGCATGGCACGGCGTCGAACAGCGCGTCCACGAGTTCCTCCTCGCAGCCGCGGACGTCCTCGTAGGTGAGGTTCGTCTTCACCATCCGGACGCCGCAGTTGATGTCGAAGCCCACGGCTCCGGGCGAGATGTAGCCGTCTTCGGCGTCGAAGGCCGCGACGCCGCCGACTGGGAAGCCGTAACCCTGGTGGCCGTCGGGCATGCAGAGCGCGGGCGCGACCACACCCGGCATGCAGGCGACGTTCCGGAGTTGCTCGAGGGTCTTGTCGTTCTGGATGTCTTCGAGCAGCGTCTCGTTGGCGAAGATGCGCGCGGGCACTCGCATCTCGTCGTCGCGTTCGAGCTCCCAGACGTCGTCCTCGACTTCTCGGAGCGTGACGCCGTCGGCGTCGAACGTGTTCATACTCGGCGATGGGCGCGGAGCCCGGGAATACGTTTCGTCTGGGCGCTACTCCGTCGAGGTGGCCAGCGGCGAGTACTCCGTGACCGCGGCGAGCCGTTCGTCCAGCGAGAGCGGGCCGCCGCCGGTGACGAACAGGGCCGAGGAGAGCCCGAACAGCGTGATGTGCGCGAGCACGGGGTCGTCCGGCAGCCCGAACAGCGTCGTCGTCAGCACGACGAACGCGACCGCGGCGGTCGCACGCGTGAACAGCCCGACGAACAGGAAGATGCCGACGGCGAGTTCGGTGAGGCCGGCACCGACAACCCACATACCGGGGTCGACGGGGACGACCGCCGTGAGATTGTACTTGTCGACGACTGCGAGCGCCATCCCGGGGTTCGCGAGTTTCTCCCAGAACCCCAGCAGCGCGAAGTTGAAGCCGACGCCGAGCCGGATGACCGTCGGCGCGTACTGCTCGTAGGGGCCGACAATATCGTTGAACTTCGCGACGAGCGGATGCAGCGGGTCGAAGCGACCGTAGATTGTCCCTCTCGCGGCGGCGACCTGCTGGAGCAAGTGGTCGGCGCTGGGGCGGCCAGCGCCCAGCAGGAGCACGCCGAGGAATCCGCCGATGTACTCGCTGGCGAGCACGAGCTCGGGGCGGAGCACGAGCCCCGTGAGGTACGCCAGCAGGCCGACGAGCGCGACCGCGCGGGTCGCCAGCCCGAACAGGAGGAAGAACCCGATGAGGACCTGGAGGATGCGCGTCGGTGCTTCGACCGACGGCGAGAAGAAGTAGCCCGCGAACCCCGCGCCGACTAGTGGCAGGCCGACCGCGAGTCGGAGCATCCACGGCAGGAACGCGTGGTAGTCCTCGAGCGTGCTGCGGAGCGCGCGCACGTCCGCCGCTGCCGGCTTGTACTTGATGTACGCGACCATGCCGGCGACGACCGAGAGCGCGCCACCGAGCAGGAGCACGGCGTTCAGCGGGTTCGAGAGCACCTCCACGAGGAACTCCACCGCGCGAACCGTCGGCGCGCCCTCGACGACGTAGTCGACGTGACCGGGACCTGTGCCTGTGAACATACGGTCGCCAACGCGCCGCGAACGCAAAAAGGTCGGCCAGTCCGGATTAAACGTCGAAGACGACGTACGCGTGCCACCCCCCTGCTTCCTCGCGCTCGGAGAGGTCCATCTCGGAGTACGTGACCGCTTTGAGGTCGCGGGCGTGGACCTCGTTCAGCGGGACGCCGAGTGCGCTCGCCTCCACGACCCACTCACCGCCTTCCTCGCGGACCGTGGCGTCGTGGTCGACCGGGAGGACGTTGCGCACGTCGCGCTCGTAGATGAGGCGGTCGAGGTAGTCGAACAACAGCGCCTCACGGTTCTCGGCGCGCTCCTCGAACGTGAACCGGCTTCCGGTGTCCGGCGTCTCCTCGGTCATCGCCGCCGCCATGCCCTCGGCGACCGCCGCGAACACGTTTCCGAGGCTGTCCGCGGTCGCTTCGACGGCGACGTCGGCGGTGTGTTCTCTGAGTTCGTAGCTCATTCGTCGTCCTCCGCGACTTGCGTCGGCGCGATTTCCTCCCCAGTCAGCCGTTCGAGGCGCTCCCGGGAGAGCCCCTCGGTCGCGCCCGCCTCGGAGGACACCGCGACGCCCATCGTCACCACCGCGCGCATTCCCTCCTCGACGCTCATATCGACGTCCATCACGCGCTCGGCCGGGACGTGCGTGAGGTGGCCGCCCATCACGGGGTTCGGCGCGAGCGGCAGGAACAGCGTCAGCATCTCCTCGTGGCCGGCGGCGTCCTCGATGGCGCTCGGCGTCTCCGTCGTCAGGAATCCGAGCGTGTACGCGTCCTGGTGGGGGAACTCCACGAGTTTCACGGACTGGAAGTTGTCCGCTTCGCCGTCGACCATCACGTCGCCCATCTGCCGGAAGCTCTTGTAGACGGCACCCACGCCCGGGATGCGTTCCAGCGCCGCGTCGAAGTACGCGAGCACGCGCTCTCCGGACCGGAACGACGCCGCGAACCCGACGAGAACCGTGATTGCGACCACCACGAGCACGCCGACGAGGTCGACGATCATCTCGGAGGCGTTCGGCGCGACGTTCGTGCTGTTCAGCACCTGTGCGAGCGGCTCGAGGAGGTCGTCGACGACGCCGACGGCGATGGAGAGCACGTACAGCGTCACGAGCAGCGGGACGACCACCGTGACGCCCGTGAGCGCGGCCTCGCGGACGCGGTCGTACGCGGACTCGCTGGCGCGCTGCATCGCCTCGCCGTCGGGGCGGCTACCGCCTAGCATCGTTCGCGGAGACGCCGACGACGCGTGAAAGGGTTTCGGCGTCCGGCGACGGTGGAATTATATTCGCTGGCCTGCTACCCCCTCTTAGTGAGCGTCACAGTCGACAAGCGCGTGGTTCCACCGGGGCGCGACCAGCACCTCGACGAAGCGTGGGACCTCAAAGAGCGCATCCGGGAGGACGAAGGCCTCCTCAAGCAGCGACGCGGGTTCTTCGCGAACGCCTACCGTCGCTCGACGGTCTACTGCTTCCTCGACGGCGACGACATGGTCGGCTTCGCGGCGGCGCGCTCGGACGGCTACATCCTGTTTCTCGCGGTCGCCCCCGAGTACCGCGGCGAAGGCTACGGCGAACGACTCGTCGCGCGCGTCACGGAGGACGCCGGGAAAGCCTCGTGTCACGCCCGACAGAGCAACGAGAGCGCGGTCTCGTTCTACGAACACCTCGGCTTCAGCGTCGAACGCGACATCTCGAACTACTACGAGGACGGCGAAGGTGCCTACTACCTCCGCCTCGGCGACCGCGCCCGCATCCGGGACCGGATTTCTGAACTGCTGCGTGGACGGTAGTTCTCGCGTCTGGCTGTGTAGTCCGCTTTTCGCGTAGCTACGGCTTCGACAGCGATGTCGAAGTCTCCTCGAAAGCCCCGCTACTCTGGACTCGGGAGGCTCGTTGCGCTCCTCAGTCGCTGGGCTCCTTCCGGTGCTTGCGTCGCCTGCCTTCGTCCAGAGTATCGCCCCTTTCAATCCGCGCGATTACCGGCTGCCCAACTGGTGACGGGTGGACTGAAAGGGGCGGTGCTGTCGCGCTTTCGAGAAGTTGAGTGCACTACTGTCGGGGCAAGTCAACCCAGGCAGACGAGAGAGACGACACGCATTTACCCGCGGTCGGCGTACGCGTTTCCCGCTATGGAGGAACGGACCCGCGCGTATCTCCGGGGGCGCTTCGGCGACTTCTATCGCCGCTCGGAGGTACAGCTCCCGCCGCGTGCCGACGACCGCGAGTGGGGGTACATTCCGTGGACGTCGGGGCCGGACACGACGATGGTCCGGCACAAGTCCACGCTCGATTTGGGGAACACGTCGGCGTTCCTCGAACGGGAGCGACCCCGCCACGTCTACTTCTCGGCGGGGTTCTACGAGACGCCGGGTGCGTCGACGATGGAGCAGAAGAACTGGCTGGGGTCCGATTTGGTCTTCGACCTGGACGCCGACCACTTGCCGAGCGTGACGCTCGGTGAGGACACATACGCGCAGATGCTCGCGAAGTGTAAGGACGCGCTCTACCGACTGTTGGATTTCCTCGAACGCGACTTCGGCTTCGAGGACCTCACGGTGACGTTCTCCGGCGGCCGGGGATACCACGTACACGTCCGTGACGAGGGCGTTCACGACCTCGAACGCGAGCAGCGCCGGGAAATCGTGGACTACGTGCGCGGGAACGAACTCGAACTCGACTCGCTCGTGCGCGAAGAGACCGTCGAAGGACTCGGGCTGAAGAACCCGACGAACAAGCGCGTGCTCCCCGCCGACGGCGGCTGGGGGCGCCGGGTCACCGAGCGCCTCGGCGAGTTCGCCGACGACATACTGGAGCGCGGCGAGGACGACGCCGTCGAGTACCTCTCCGGAATGGATGGCGTCGGCGAGAAGTCCGCGCGCGCCATCTACAACGCCGTCGCGAACAACACCGAGGCGGTGCGCGCGGGCAACGTCGACGTGCACCCGGCGTTCCTGAAGGTCGCGCGAAAGTACGTCGCGGAGACCGTCGAGGCGGAGAACGCGCCCATCGACGAGCCCGTGACGACGGACACCAATCGCCTGATTCGGCTGCCCGGGACGCTGCACGGCGGGAGCGGCCTGGAGGTCCAGCGGCTCACCCGGGAGCAACTGGACGACTTCGACCCGCTGGTGGACGCCGTCCCGGAGACGTTCGTCGGCCACGACATCACCGTCGACGTCCAGGAGGAGCGCACGCTGGAACTGCTCGGGGAAACGCTTACGGTGCGACCGGGCGTCGTCTCGGTCCCAGAGTACGCGGGCGTCTTCCTGATGGCCCGCGGCACCGCGGAGAAAGCCAAGCAATGAACCTCGAAGACTTACGGGCGGCCCAGACTCGGGAGCGCGCGACCGACGGCCTCCAGGAGCTTCGGGACTCGTTCTACGCCGACGTCGCGGAGTACATCGCGGAGCTCAAGGACCGCCGGGAGGCCGCCGCGAGCGCGGCCGACGACCCGTTCGGCGACCCCGAGGTCCAGGAGCTCACGGACAAGGTCGAGACTGCCGAGCAGGTCGCGGAAGCCATCTACGAGCGCCGCATGGGCAAGCTCGTCAAGCAGGCGAGCCTCGCGGCTGCGGGGATGCCCGACGACGCAGAAGGGCTCACCGACGAGGAGCGCGCCCTGTACGGCGACCTCGTCGAGCGCATCGAGTCCAACAAGAATCACGTGCTCGACGTCATCTCCGGGGACGCCGAACCGACGAGCGCCGAGTCGGAGAACTCCGACACGGAACCGCTCGGCGACGCCGCCGACCAGACGCCGACAGACCGGACGCCCGAATCCGCCGAGGATTCGTCTGCGGCGGCCGCAATGGGTGGCGGACTCGACGACGCGAACGCGGAGCCAGCCCCCGAGCCGGACGCTGGCGAGGACTCCCCCGAATCAGACCGCGTGCCCGCCGAACCCGAACCGCCGGAAGCCATCGCCGAGGACCTCGAACGCGTCGCGGACGACGAAGAGGCCGACGTGGACGCTGACTCCGACGAGGACGTGGCTCGGACGAAGGTGCGCGTGACCGACGACGTCGGCGAGATTTTCGGCGTGGACGAACGCCCGTACACACTCGAAGCCGAAGACATCGTGACGCTGCCCGAGGAGAACGCGAAGCCGCTCGTCGAGAAGGACGCCGCCGAGAAACTGGACTGACGGCGGCTCGCCGGGTTTAGCGCCGAAACTGTATTCTACTGAGAATAGCGTCGCGGTCGCTCAGGAGTGGCAGAGAGAGCGAGAGAAATTGGGTGCGTGAGAGCATACGCGCGGCAGAGCCGCGCGTTTCTCCCGCGAGCGAACGCAGTGAGCGAGCGGGCCGACGAGTGACCACCGCGCGCCTCCGGCGCGCGACGGGAACGAGGAGCGCTTTTTAGCGTAGATTTTTGCAAGCGACGGCGCGCTTCGCGCGCCGAGCGCTGCAAAAAGGTACTACTGGAACGCCCCGGGGGTCGTGGGTTCTTCTTCCTCGGGGGTGGCTGCTTTCTCGAATTTTTCTTCGAGTTCTTCGTACTGCTCGCGGACGTCTTCGTCGACGCTCGGCGTGATGTCCGAGAGCGCTTCCTCGAAGTGCTCGGCGGTGATGCGGACGTTACCGACGGATTCGGTGGCTTCCTCGGGGTCGACGGAGTTGATGAACTCGCGGGTGGCGTTCATCGTGGCTTCGCGGACGAGCGCTTCGATGTCCGCGCCGACGAAGTTCCCGGTCTCGCTGGCGAGGTAGTCGAGGTCGACGTCGTCGGCCAGCGGCTTGTTCCGCGTGTGGACTTCGAGGATGGCGCGGCGTGCGTCCTCGTCCGGGACGGGGACGTGGACGTGGCGGTCCAGGCGGCCCGGGCGGAGCAGCGCGCTGTCGATGAGGTCGGGGCGGTTCGTCGTTGCGACGACGACCACGTCCTCCAGTTCCTCGATGCCGTCCAGTTCCGTGAGGAGCTGGCTGACGACGCGTTCGCCGACACCGGAGTCGCCCATGTTGGAGCCGCGTTCGCCGGCGATGGAGTCGATCTCGTCGAAGAACACCACCGTGGGGGCGTTCGCGCGGGCCTTCTCGAAGACTTCGCGGACGCCCTTCTCGGACTCCCCGACGTACTTGTTGAGGAGTTCGGGGCCCTTCACGGAGATGAAGTTCGAGTTGGCCTCGTTGGCGACGGCCTTCGCGAGCAGCGTCTTCCCGGTGCCCGGCGGGCCGTACAGCAGGACGCCCTTCGCGGACTGGAGGTCCATGGACTCGAAGACCTCGGGGTAGTCGAGCGGCCACTGGATGGTCTCGCGGAGGCGTTCTTTGGTGTCTTCGAGGCCGCCGACCTGGTCCCAGGTGACGTCCGGGACTTCGACGAACACTTCGCGGAGCGCGGAGGGTTCGATGCCCTTCAGCGCGGCCTTGAAGTCGTCCTCGGTGACCTGAATGGATTCGAGGAGTTCGGCGTCGATTTCGTCGGCTTCGAGGTCGATTTCCGGGCGGACGCGCCGGAGCGCGTTCATCGCGGCTTCCTTCGCGAGGCTCTCGATGTCCGCGCCGACGAAGCCGTGCGTGGATTCGGCGAACGCGTCGATGTCGATCTCCTCGGCGAGGGGCATGCCGCGCGTGTGGACCTGGAGAATCTCCTTACGGCCCTCCTTGTCCGGGACGCCGATTTCGATTTCGCGGTCGAAGCGGCCGCCGCGGCGGAGCGCGGGGTCGATGGCGTCGACACGGTTGGTCGCGGCGATGACCGTGACGTCGCCGCGCTCTTCGAGCCCGTCCATGAGGCTCAGCAGCTGGGCGACGACGCGGCGTTCGACGTCACCCTGGGTCTCGCCGCGCTTGGGCGCAATGGAGTCGATTTCGTCGATGAAGACGATGGCGGGGGCGTTCTCCTCGGCCTCGTCGAAGACTTCGCGGAGTTTCTCCTCGCTCTCCCCGTAGTACTTCGACATGATTTCGGGGCCGGAGATGGTCTGGAAGTGCGCGTCGATTTCGTTGGCGACGGCCTTCGCGATGAGCGTCTTCCCGGTACCCGGCGGGCCGTGGAGGAGCACGCCTTTCGGCGGCTCGATGCCGAGTTGCTGGAACAGCTCGGGGTGGCGCATCGGCAGTTCGATCATCTCACGGACCTGTTCGAGTTCGCGGTCGAGGCCACCGATGTCCTCGTAGGCTACGTTCGGGGTGCTGTCGCCGCCTTCGCCGGCGGGAGCGCCCGCGGCGATTTCCTCGGCGGGCTGCTCGGAGACCTGAATCTCGGTGTCGTTGCTCACGACGACCGTGCCGTCGGGGTCCGTGTCGGCGATTTTGACGGGAATCTGCTGGCCGGAGACCGTGCTCATCCCACCGAAACCGAAGGAGATGGGGATGGTCTGTCCGGTGGTGACGGGGCGGCCGCTCAGGCGGTCGCGCACCATTGGCGTGATGTCGCCACGCACGCGGAGGTTCTGCGGGAGCGCGACCGTGACGGCGGTCGCGGGCTTGATGTCGGCGGGTTCGACGGCGACGTTGTCGTCGATGCCGACGTCGGCCTCCTGGCGGAGGCGACCGTCGATGCGGACGATGCCCTCGCCTTCGTCTTCGGGGTAACCCGGCCAGACGCGGGCGACGGCGCGACCCTGGTCGCTGCTGAGGACGACGTAGTCGCCGTTCTCGAGGTCGAGTTCGTCCATCGCCGCGCGGTCGATGGCGGCCAGTCCACGGCCTGCGTCCTTCTGCTTGAGCGGCTTGACCGTGAGTTTCATCGTTCCACCTCGACGGTGACGATGCCGTTGTTGATAAGCGCTTTCGCGACCGTGCCCGCGGGCACGTCGAATTCGTGTTGGTGCGGCTCGTCGTCGGTTTCGACGACGAGGATGACCGTCTCGTCGACGACGTCGATCGAGACCGCGTCGTCGGCGACCCCGAGGTCCGCGACGAGGACGGTTTCGTCGCCGTAGTCGAACCGTCGTGCCGGCGCGTCGAGTTGCTCGGTGAAGGATTTCGGGTTCATCTAACTAACGTAAAGTTACCCGTGCACCCTTATAAACTTATCGGCGGTCAGTGGGGGACGGTACGGCGAAAGTGAGACAGGTAGAATTGCGGTTCACATCGCCGTAGGTGTTTTGGCGCTGGTCGCCCTCGCCGGAACCATGCAGACGGTCACCCACGACGGCCGTACGACTGCCTACCGCATCGAGGACCGCGGGGGCAGCGGGACACCGCTGCTCTGCGTCCACGGCAGCGGTGGCACGCACACGGTCTGGAAGGCACAACTCGCACGCCTGTCCAGCGAGCGCCCAGTCGCCGCCCTCGACCTCAGCGGCCACGGCGAGAGCGACGACGTGGACACCGAGCCCGGCCCCGAGACGCTCGCCGCGTACGTCGAGGACGTGCGTGCGGTCGCCGACGAGGTGGACGCCGGCGTGCTCGTCGGGAACAGCCTCGGCGGCGCTGTCGCCCTCACCGCCGTCCTCGACGCGGCGTTCGACGCCGACGCCGTCGTGCTCGCGGGCTCCGGCGCGAAGCTCTCGGTGCTCGACGAACTCCGGGACTGGCTGGCCGGCGAGGGCGACGGCTTCGACCGTGCCGTCGAATTCCTCCACCGCGAGGACATGCTCTTCCACGAACCTAGCGAGCGCGAAGTCGCATTCTCGAAGGACGCGATGCGCGAAGCCGGCCGTGAAGTCGTCGAACGCGACTTCCTGTCCTGTCACACCTTCGACGTCAGGGACCGCCTCGACGAAATCGAGACGCCCGTGTTCGCACTCACGGGCGAGTACGACCGCCTCACGCCCCCACAGTACCACGAGTACGTCGCAGAACACGTGCAAGACGGGGCGTGGACGACCGTCGACGACGCCGCGCACCTCGCGATGCTGGAAGCCCCAGAAGCGTTCAACGATGAACTCACGTCGTTCCTCGACGAGCGAGGGCTCTAATAGAGCGAATCCAGGTCTTCTTCGACGTGACTGTGCTTCTCGGCGGGGAACTCCCCCGACTCGACGGCGTCGACGTAGCCCTCGACGGCGTTCTCCATCTCCGTTTTGACGTCCCCGAACTGTTCGGCGAACGGCGGACAGCGCTCGGAGAGCCCAATTGCGTCGTCCACGACGAGCACCTGGCCGTCTGTGCCTGGGCCGGCACCGATGCCGATGGTCGGGATGTCGAGGGCGTCCGTGACGTCGCTGGCGACGTTCGCGGGGACGTGTTCGAGCACGAGCGAGAACGCGCCCGCGTCCTCGTGACCGCGCGCGAGGTCGAGAATACGTTCGGCGGCACTCTGGTCGGTTCCCTGCCGAAAGTAGCCGCCGAGTTGGTTGACGTGCTGGGGAGTCAGCCCGAGGTGGGCCATCACGGGAATCCCGAGGTCCGTCAGCCGGTCCGTGAGTTCGACCGTGTGCGGGCCGGATTCGAGTTTCACCGCGTCGGCGTTCGCCTCCTTCAGCATGCGGCCGCAGTGCTCGATGCTGTCGGCTTCGTTCGCGCCGAAGCTCAGGAACGGCATGTCCGCGACGACCACGGCGTCCTCGGTGACGCGGGACACCGCGCCGGTCGCGCTCGCGATTTCGTCGACGGTCACGGGCAGCGTGGTGTCGTAGCCGAGCTTCGCGTTGCCCATGCTGTCGCCGACGAGAATCACGTCGACACCCGCGTCGTCGACGACGCTGGCGGTCGGCGCGTCGTACGCAGTCAGCATCGTTATCGGCTCGTCGCCCGCGTTCCGGCGGACGTCTCGGACGGTCGGCATACTTCGTGGTCGCGCCGGCGTCGTGATAAACGTACGCGAACCGGGCCGCACAACGGGGAAGTTATGCCGGGGGCCACCGTGCTCTCGCGTGTGCCGGAGCTACAGGAAGAGACCGACCCGGAGGGCGTCGACTACGGCTGGGTGATGCAGACGACGTTCGTGCTCACTATCGTGGTCGGCGCACCCACGGTGGTCGCCCTGTCGCTGTTCTACACGCTACCGACGTGGGCCGCGCGAGTGTCGTTCGCGGTGCGCGTCGGCGCGGTCGTCTGGCTGTTGACGGCGCTCGCGACGTACTGGTACGCGCGCCGAAACGTCGAGGAGTAGCTACGCCCAGCGGAACGACGTGCCTGCGCGCTCGGCGGTCACTTCGTCCGAGGCCGAGTCACCGACGAACAGCGCGTTCTCGGGCGCGACGCCGAGTTCGTCCAGCACCCACGTCAGCGCCCGCGGGTCGGGTTTTCGCGCGGGAACCGTGTCGCGACCCGCGACCACGCGGAACGAGTCCAGCAGGTCGTGGCGCTCCAGCGCGGTGCGGCACGCGTCCTCTGCGTTCAGCGAGCAGACCGCCGCGGGCACGTCGAGGTCCGCGAGTTCGTCCGCACCCGACAGTCGCTCCGCGCGGGTCGCGCCGTCGCGCTCGTGGCTCGCGATGAGGTCGTGGACGTCGCTCCCGATGCCCGCGTCCTCGGCGGCGTCCAGCATCTCCCACATGTCGTACGCGCTGGGGTCGACGCCCGCTTCGCGGAGCCGCGCGGCGACCTCGCGTTCGACGTCCGCCCAGTCGACCGCGAGCCGGACGAGCGTTCCGTCGAGGTCGTAGACCACTGCCTCGTAGTCAGTCACGACTCCGCGTAGGCTGTCCCGAGGGTTAGCAACTTCGGTGGGTCAGTCGACGAAGCCGAACCCCTCTTCTTCGAGCTCGTTGCTGACGTGGCCGCTGCCGCGGTCCGTAATCACGTAGTAGTCGTCGGTGTCCGCGAACGTCCGCACGAAGTTGTCCTCGTCCAGTTCAGCGAGTGCGGCGTCCACCTCGACGGCGGTCGGCGCGTCGTCGAGTACGGCGTCGAGGTTCGTCGAGACCACGTCCGCGGTGACGGCGACGCCCGCCTGGTGGAGCACCCGCAACACGGGTTCGACGACGTCGCGCTGCCAGTCCTCGGTGTCGGTCATGTCCGGGGCGTCGGCGCGCTGGCCCAAAGGTCGTGCGGCCGCTCAGTCCAGCAGGCCGCGCGCGATGACCTCCTTCTGAATCTCTGAGGTCCCCTCGTAGATGGTCGTAATTTTGGAGTCGCGGTAGAACCGCTCGACGTCGAAGTCGGTGGTGTAGCCGTAGCCGCCGTGAATCTGGACGGCCTCGTTGGTGACGTCGACGGCTGCCTCGCTGGCGAAGTACTTCGCCTTCGCCGCGGCGTCGCGGTGGTCCTCGCCCGCGTCGGCTCGCCGGGCGGCGTCACGCGCGAGCAGCCGCGCGGCCTGCGTCTGCGTCTCCATATCCGCGAGTTTGTGTCGAATCGTCTGAATCGCCGAGAGCTTCTGGTCGAACTGCTCGCGCTCGTCGGCGTACGAGAGCGCAGCGTCGAGGCCGGCCTGCGCGAGCCCGACGGCTTGCGACGCGATGCCGATGCGGCCACCAGTCAGGATGTGCAGCGCCGCGGACATCCCCTTGCCTTCCTCGGTGAGCCGGTATTCGGCGGGAATCCGGCAGTCGTCGAACAGCAACGCGGTGGTGTCGCTGGCGCGCAGGCCGAGTTTGTCCTCCTTCTTCCCGACCTCGATGCCGTCGGTGTCCTTGGGTACGAGGAACTGCGTTATCTCGTCGTCGTCGCCGTCCACCTTCGCGAAGACGATGGCGACGCCGGCGCGCTGGCCGTTCGTAATCCACTGTTTCTTCCCGTTCAGCACGTACTCGTCACCGTCGCGGACGGCTTCGGTGGTCATCTGCGCGGGGTTCGAGCCGGCGTCGGGCTCCGAGAGCGCGAACGCGCCGACGGGCCGGCCGTCGGCCATCTCCGGTAGCCACTCCGACTTGAGGTCGTCGCTGCCGAACTCCGCGATGCACGACGTCGCGAGGCAGTGCACGGAGAGCGCAGTCGCCACCGACAGCGCGCCGTACGCTACCTCCTCGTTGACGACGCTGTACGTGAGGCTGTCCACGTCGAGGCCGCCGTACGCCTCCGGAACGGTCATCGCGGTCATCCCCATCTCGGCGAGGCCGTCCCAGACGTCCTCGGGGAACTCCTGCTCGCGGTCGGCGTCGGCCGCCGTCGGGCGAATCTCCTCGGTCGCGAAGTCCCGGACGGCGTCCCGAATCTGGCGCTGCTCGGCGGAGAGGTCCATACGCCACCAACGCGTCTCGCCTGAAAAAAGATGACTAATTCCCGGCCGCCGCCGCGACCAGGCCGCGTTCGGCTTACTCGTCGCTGAGTTCCACGTCGAGGCGCGCTTCGAGCGCCGCGACGACCGACCCGCCGACGCTCGCCTGCGTCGCGCGTGCCTGCTCGACCGCGAGCAGGTCCGACTCGTCGATGTCGAGTTCCTCGGCGAGTTCCTCGCGCTGGAGGCCGGCCTCCTGGCGCGCGCGGACGACGCGCTCGCCGTAGTCCGAGACGAGGTACGGGAGCTGGTCGCGCTCGTAGTCGGTGCCGTTCTCCTCCCAGTGACTGGAGTCGCCGGTCGCCTGGTCGAGCGCGCGGGCCGTGTTCTGTGCGGCCTGCTTCTTGCGTTCCTGGTCCTCGTCCGGAGTCCGGTCGGGGCTCTCGTCGTGGCTGCTCGCGCAGTCGGGGCAGACCGTGAGCTCCGCCCCCGCGACGTCCGCGGTGCGGAGGGAGTCGGCGGACGACCCGCAGAGCTCGCAGGTCTGTCCGCCCCCGCCGCCGCTGGCACCGCCGGTCGAATACTTCGGCATACCCTGCCGTATGGAGGTGCCGACATTTTAATACCCCGCTTGCCGGCCGTAACCGCCAGAAATCTCGCGGGCGACAGTTAAGTACCCGCGGCGTCAGCGCTCCCGTATGCCCGCCGACTTCGCCGACAGCGTCTACCTCGCCTCGCTGACCAGCGAGGACCTCACCGACGCCTTCGGGGAGGGGTACGCGACCGCCGCGGAGCCGCCCGCAGTCTCGGACCTCCTCCGCAGCCTCGCCGATACGCACGCGTGGGCGACCCGCGACACGGACGTCCTCGCGGCCCTCGACCGCGGCGACTACGTCTTCTTCCACCGCGAGTTCGGCCTACGCTGCGTCGGCCAGGTGTGGGCGACAACCGCGGACAGCAGCGAGGTCGCCCGCTACACTAACATCGAGGAGCCCGCCGGCGAGTGGGGCGTCGTCACGCTCACGAACGTCCAACCCGCCCTCGACCATGTCTCATTGCTCTCGCTGGGGATAGACGACGCGCGCCGCGACGACTCGCTCTACCGGCTGCCCAAGGCCGTCGCCGCGGACCTCCGCACGGAGTACACGACGCCCGCACGCCTCGTCGAGGACGCGGTCGCCGACCCACTCGCGTTCGACGTCCCGCCCGGCGGGACGCCCGGGGACCGTCGGCCCGACCCCGAACCGTTCGACGCGAGCGCACCTGCCGTCACCGGAACCGAGACGGTACTCGACGCCCACCTCGTCGCACTCGACGGCGTCCGCGCCGTCGCGTGGCGCGTGCTCGGCCTCACGGCGTTCCTGCTCGCCGCGACGCTCGCGGTCGTCGCGGTCTTCCGCCCGCCGACCGGCTCCCGACTCGTGCTCACGGGCACCGTCAGCGTCGGCGTCGCTGCGGTTGCGGTCGGCACGGCAATTGCGGCGGGCGTGGCTGTCCACGCCGCCGTCGCGCCACGACCCGGACTCGCCACGTTCACGCGCGAGCAGACCGCGGCCGTCCAGCGCGCGGGCACCAGCGAGTCCCACGGCGACGCCGCGACGCACGTCGCGGGGAAAGTCCAGGCGTTCTGCACGCACCTCGCCACCCGCACGCGGCGGCTCGGGTTCGCCGTCGCGGCCGCCACCGTCGCCGTGCTCGTCGGCTGCGTCTACGTCGCGTACGGGCTCGGCGTGCAGGTGTCTCCCTCGGTCGAACCCCTCTCGGCCGTCGCGCTCGCGGGCTTCCCGGTGCTCGTCGTCGGTGCCGCGCTGGTCGTTGTCCGCCATCACGTCCGCACGGTGCTCCCGGAGCGCTCGACGGATGCGTCCGGAGGTGGTCCGTCGAGTCCTGAAGCCTCCTTCGGAGAGCGCTTGGACGGCCTGAAGCGCCGTGTCTCGGGGCTTACTGGACGATTCCGCTGACGATCTGGGTCGCGAAGGAGTTGTTCTCAGACGTTTGGAAACAGGGGGGTTCATTTACCCGGAGCGAGCATACGCTCAGGTAGCGATGACCGCCAGTGAGGAGTTCACCTTCGTCTGCCCGAGTTGCGGGGAGTCCATGGAGGTCAACCCCGCGATGCGGGACGCCCTCGTCGAGAACGGGTGCGTCGTCTGCGGGGCCTCGGTTACCACCGAGGCGTTCTCCCCCGTCGACACACCCGAGTAACGACTCCGTTCGAGGGGTCGCTCCTCGCTGGCAGTACGCGCGCCCGTAGCGCGTGTCCGGGTTTTTCCGCACTCCAGATAGGCAAGTATAAAGATACTGCCGAACAACCACGACATGTCTACGATGGCCCTGGAGAAGCAGACCGAGATGACGCAGTCGGACACCGACGCGCTCCTCGGCCGCCACGAAACCGGCGTGCTCTCGCTCGCCCGCGACGACGACCCGTACGCGATTCCCATCTCCTACGGGTACGACGCCGACGACCGCACGTTCTACCTCCGCTTGGTCTCCACGCCGGAGAGCGAGAAACGCGAGTTCCTCTCCTCGAACCCCGACGCCCGCCTCGTCGTCTACGAGGAGGACGAACCCACCTACAAGAGCGTCGTCGTCACCGGCACGCTCACCGAGATTTCCCGCGACGAGATGACCGTCGAGCACGTCGAACAGTACGGCGAAGCGAAGCGCCCCCTGTTCGAAATCTGGGGCGAAGCCAAGCCCGACCTCGACATCAAACTGTACGAACTCCGCGCCGACACCATCAGCGGCCGCCACATCGAACTCTCCGAGCGCCACGACTGACCGCGCTGCTTCTCCTGGGCCCACGCTTTCCCGCCGCGATAGACCCGCACGCTCAAGTACGGAGCCAGCCAACGGGCTGCTAATGTCTGGCGGGATTCGCGTCACCGTCGAGTTCCCCGCGCCGGCGGTCTGCCCCATCGCCGACCTCTCCGAGCGCGCCAGCACCACCATCAGCGACGTCTCCACGAGCGTCGCGGCCGCCGATTCCGCGGACTGCGTCACTGAGTTCCTCGTCGACGCCGACGCCGTCCCGGAGGACTACGACGACCCAGTATTCGAGTACGCCGACCGCCACCTCTACCGCGTCACCCACGACACCGACGCCGACTGCCCCTGCGTCTGCCTGGGCGAGTTCGACACGCCCGTCGACCGCTTCTTCGCGCACTCGGGCGACCTCGAAGTCGTCTTCCACGCCGAGAGCTTCGACCAGCTCCAGACCATCGTCGGCGAGTTCCGCGACCGCTACCCCGAGGTCGACATCCAGCGCCTCGTCCGCGCACCCACCGGCGGCGCGCCCCGCGATACGGTGTTCGTCGACCGCGGGAAGCTCACCGAGCGCCAACTCGAAGTCCTCCAGACCGCCTACGACATGGGCTACTTCGCCCAACCCCGCGAAGCCAACGCCACGGACGTCGCCGACGAACTCGACATCACGCCGTCGACGCTCACTGAGCACCTCACCGCCGCCCAGCGCAAGCTCTTCGCAGACGTGCTCGAAGAGGGGTCCTAACTGGCCTCGTTACGCTGCGAGCGGCTCGCTCCGCCCATCTGACTTAAACCCCCCTCGATACCGGGGTCGTACACTCCTCCCCCCGGAGTGCATTCTACGAAATATGAGTCAGAGTCAGCTGCCCGCCGGCATCCGCACCGACCGCGACGACGGTCCCACCACGCACACGGACACCGAGGACGTCCAGAACGTTCTCGACGCGCTCGACGACGCCGACTGCCGGACGATTCTGGAAGCAACCCGAGACGCCACGCTCACCGTCAACGAGATTTCCGAGCAGTGCGACCTCCCCCAGTCGACGGCCTACCGCAAGGTCGACATCCTCGCGGACGCCGGCCTCCTCGAAGAGTCGCTGCGCGTGCGCCGCTCCGGCAAGCACGTCAGCGAGTACGACTGCGGCGTCGAGGACGTCACGCTCTCCGTCGACGCGAGCGGCGTCGCCCTCACCGTCGACCACGTTGACACCGACGCGAGCGCCACGTTCGCCAACTCCCTCTCCACCCAGACGAATGTCGCAGACGACTGACCGACACAGTCGGTTCGCGTCGCTGTTCGTCGACCTTACCGGCACGGAGACGATTACGGAATCCCAGCGCGACGCCGACTCCCGGCGCGTCGAAGCCGCGAAGGAACGCGACGTCGCAGACTACGTCGCCGACGCCACCCAGCAGCGCGGCCTCGACGACGCCATCGACAACCCCGAGACCGACAACTGACTCTCTTCCTGCCGGCCGCGGCGCTGGCGAACTCGCGTATACGCCAACGACAGCAGCGCTGCTGTCGAGTGTTAGGTCAGCAGAATTTTGCGTGGGTGATGTCCCAGAGGGGATATCACCGTGCATCGCGTTGCCTCGACGGCGAAGCCGTCTCGGCGTCGGTGGACTTTGTCCACCCTAGCGATGCGTGGGACCGGATTTGAACCGGCGAACCTCTACAGGACAGCGCCCTCAACGCTGCGCCTTTGGCCTAGCTTGGCTACCCACGCTCGCTACGTGCGTTTGCAATCCACCGTACCCGCCGACCAATTAAAACCCCTACGATTTGGCCGTCCCCTGCGAGTCGCCGACACGGAAACCGCTATGGGGCGCGCGTCCGAACCGCCGACCATGACAGACGGGTTCGCGCGGCGGCACGTTCGCTCGCTGACCGCGGTGCTCTCGGTGGCGTCGCTCGCGCTCGTAATCGCCGCCGTCCGCGGGTTCGTCCCCGCGTCCGCGGTGCCGCACGCGCCGGACGCGGTCCTGCACGCGCTCCCGACCGTGAACGCCGCGCTCAGCGCGGCCGCTATCGTCACCATCGCTGCCGGCTGGCGCGCGATTCAGAACGGGGACGTGAAGCGCCACAAGGCCGCGATGGTGACGTCGACGCTGCTGTTCGTGCTGTTCCTCGCGTTCTACCTCTACCGTATCGTCGTCGAGGGAACCACAGGGTTCGCGGGCCCGGACGTCGTCTACACGTTCGTCTACCTCCCGATTTTGATTGTCCACATGGGGCTGGCGATGGTGTCGATTCCGCTGGTCTACTACGCGCTGTTGCTTGCGGGCACCCGCCCGGTGAACGAGATTCCGGCGACGAACCACGCGAAAGTCGGGCGCGTCGCGGCGTCGCTGTGGCTGGTGTCGTTCGCGCTCGGCATCGTCGTCTACCTCCTGTTGTACGTGCTCTACTGACTCCGGTTCCGGACCCACGCGGGCGGCTCGACGGTCGTCGCGTTCGACCACGTCACGTCGAGCGTCCGCCGCCCGACGGCCGTCGTCGTGTTCTGGTCGTGAACCGTGGACAGCGAGAGCACGCGCCCGCTGGCTGCGATCTCCAGCGTCGCGGCGTTCCGCGAGGGGTCGTCGTCGCTTAGCGTCGTCTCGTCAGCGCTCAGCGTCGTCACGGTCCGGCCGTTCTGGCGCTCGGTTCCGACGACCTCGAGGTCCAGTGATTCGAGCGCAGCCCGGAGCGGCTGCGCGCGAACCACGCGCTCGACGACGATTGGTGCGTCGCCCCGGCGCTCGACACGGACCGAGGTCTCGTTCTCGTGTGCGATTCGCTCCAACACCCTGGTCTCGTTGGCGTACACCTCGTAGCGCTCCGGCGCGGTCTCGTTCCCGCTGACGCGAACGCCCCACGAGACGACGTGAATTCGCGTCAGATTGGGCGTCGCACGAGCCGTCGCGTTCGTCTCGATTGTCCGCGGCTCGCCCCCGATTCGCACCGTCGTCGTGCCGTTCGACGTGACGACGGCGCCGTGCGTGGTGACGTGGTCACTGTGCGCGTCGACGAGCGCGGACGCGTTCGAGACGCCGTCCGCCGTCACACCAGGCGGGTACGGCATCGTTTCGGTCGAGTCGTCGGGGAGGGGAGCCGGGCCCTGACCGATACAGCCAGCGAACAGTAGCACGAGGACGACGGCGACCTGGAGGACGAACCGCATACTCGGCGGGTCGTTTCCTTGCGTAAAAGTTACTGTGGCGCTCAGTCGTCGGCGGGCGCTTCGACCGGGTGGTCGATTTCGCGGTCGGTGGCCTCGCCGGGGATGTCGTAGGGGTACTCGCCGGTCACGCAGCCCGCGCAGAGGTCCGCCTCCGACCGGCCGATTGCGGTCGTGACGGCTTCCAGCGAGAGATACGAGAGACTGTCCGCGCCGATCTGGTCGGCGATTTCGCTGGCGGTCTTGTCGGCGGCGATGAGCTCGTCACGAGTCGCCATGTCGATGCCCATGTAGCAGGGCGCGCTGATGGGTGGCGCGCCGATGCGTACGTGGACTTCCTCGGCACCGGCCTCCCGGAGGAGGTCGACGAGCTGGCTGCTCGTGGTGCCACGGACGATGGAGTCGTCGATGACGGTGACCGTGCGGCCCTCGACGGTGGATTTGATGGGGTTGAGTTTGAGGCGGACGGCCTGCTCGCGCGCCTCCTGCGTGGGCATGATGAACGTGCGGCCGACGTAGCGATTCTTCATCAGGCCCTCCGCGAATTCGACGGTCGCACCGTCGTTTTGTCCGGCTTCGGCGTACCCGGAGGCGAAAGCGCGCCCGGAGTCCGGGACGGGCATCACGACGTCCGTGTCGACGCCGTTCTCCGCCCAGAGCTGGCGGCCGAGTTCGCGTCGCACCTCGTAGACGAGCTCGTCGTCGATGACGGAGTCCGGGCGCGCGAAGTAGACGTACTCGAAGAAGCAGTTCGCGGTGTTCTCGGCTTCGACCAGTTGGTGGGAGTCGTAGCCCTCGCCGTCCTCGTGGAGGACGACCAATTCGCCGGGCCGGACGTCCCGAACTAGTTCGCCGCCGAGCGTGTCGATGGCAGCGGACTCGCTGGCGAGCACGTAGCCGTCGTCGAGTTCTCCGAGAACGAGGGGGCGGTTGCCGAGCGGGTCGCGCACGCCGAGGACGGTGTCGTCGTGCATGATGGTCAGCGAGTACGACCCGTGGACGCGGTTCATCGTCGTCTCGACGGCGGCGACGAGGTCCTCGTCGAGGAGGTTGCGCGCGAGGTCGTGAGCGATGACCTCGGTGTCGCCGTCGCTGGTGAACGCGTGCCCGCTGCTGGCGAGGTCGTCGCGGATTTCGTCGGCGTTGACGAGGTTGCCGTTGTGGCTGAGCCCGAGCGCGCCGCCCTTGAACGAGACGGAGAACGGCTGCGCGCAGGACTTGTCGACGCTGCCCGCGGTGGGGTAGCGCACGTGGCCGATACCGGCGCTGCCGACGAGGCCCTCGATGTCGGACTCGTCGAAGGCCTCGCCGACGAGGCCCATGCCGACGTGCTGGTGTTGCTGGAAGCCGTCGTGGGTGACGATGCCAGCGGACTCCTGGCCGCGGTGTTGGAGCGCGTACAGCGCGTAGTACGTCGGGAAGGCGGCGTCGCGCTCGGCGAGGGAGACGCCGACGACGCCGCACTTCTCTGTGGGATGGTCGAACTCGGGGCCGTCCTCGCGCCCGGGTGACATGGACGCTCCTACCCCGGCAGGCAGGGTAAAACTTCCGCAACCGTGTCGAACTCGGCGCGACACACATCCGTTGTATACACGAACGTGCTAACTGTGGGTTAGCGTGCTATCGTGGACCAAGGGGCGAGCCAGACTGTTTAGCCGCTACGAGAGCGCAGGCTCTGGGTCACGAATGTTCAGAACGGAGAACAGCTGCGTTGCTACGGAGTCGCGAGAAACGCAGGAGAAACGGTGTCGTTAGTTGTCGCCGGTCTTGCCCTGCCAGTTGTAGCCACGGCGCTTCGCGGACTTGCCGAAGCCACAACTCGAACAGACCTTCTTCTTCGTGTGGTAGGACTTCTCGCCGCACCGGCGGCACTTCGTGTGCGTCGTCGTGTTCTTCTTCCCTTGGCTCGGGGTCCCAGCTCCCGTCATGGTTTGATGGTAACGACGTTGTCGCCACGGATAATCGTTGTGTCTTCGCCCTCCAGCACGATGTTCATGTGCTGGTCGTAGCCCGTGAGGACGCCGGTGAACTCTTCGCCGTCCTTGAGTCGGACCGTGACGGTCTCCTCTAGTGACTCCTCGAGTACGTCGAGTGGTCGGCCGCTCATACACCAACGGGCGCGTGTCGCGTCTATAAGCGTACCGGACCGCGGCCGCGACCCGGTTCGACGCCCGCTGGCACCGCTGGCGTCCTCAGACGTCCACTGCGAACGACTTCCGGTCGGCCTCACGGACCGCGAACGCCGCCAGCAGGTCCGCGGCGTCCTCGACGTCCTCGGTGTCCACGACTTCGGCGGGCGTGTGCATGTACCGGTTCGGGATGCCGACGGCGACGGTGGGAATGCCGCTGCGCGCCCGGAAGAACGTGTCCGCGTCCGTCCCCGTCGTCGTGGACATCGCCTCGACCTGCACGTCGATGTCTTCCGCGTCGCCCGCTTCTCGAACTGCGCGCGCCACTTCGGGGTGACTCGACCCGCCACGAGTGACGGTCGGCCCGCTGCCCAGTTCGACCTCGCTGGCGTGATCACTCGGGTACGACGGGTTGTCTGCGGCGTGCGTGACGTCCACGACGAGCGCGACGTCCGGGTCGAGGTCGAACGCCACCATGCTCGCGCCCCGCGTCCCGAGTTCCTCCTGGACCGTGTTGACCGCGTACACCGTGCAGTCAGCGCCCTGCTCGGCGGCGCGCCGGAGTGCTTCCGCGGCGACCCACGACCCCGTGCGGTTGTCGAGGCCGCGGCCCGCGATGCGCGTCCCAGCGAGGTCGTGGACGCCCGCCGCGAGTGTCGCGGGGTCGCCGACCTCCACGAGTTCGCGGGCGTGTTCGCCGTCCTCGGCACCGACGTCGACGTGCTGCTCAGTGACGTCCACGGGCTCGTCCTCGCCGGCCTCCCGGAGGTGAACCGCGGTCTGTCCGACGACGCCGTTGACGGTGCCCTCGTCAGTGTGAATCGCGACCTGCGAGCCCTCCGTCACCGAGCGGTCGACGCCGCCCAGCGGCCGCACGCGCAGGAAGCCATCGTCGGTGATGGCAGTCACGACGAAGCCGAGTTCGTCGGCGTGGCCCGCGAACGCGACCTCCGTATCTCCACCGTCGTAGACGGCGACCGCGTTCCCGTACGCGTCCGTGCGTACGTCGTCGGCGAACTCCTCGACGTAGTCGACCCACACGCGCTGCCCCGCCGTCTCGAAGCCAGAGGGGCTGGGCGCGTCGAGCAGGCGGCGCAGGAAGGCGTCTCGGGTCTCGTCCATACGTGTGCTGTCGAAGCCGCGGGCAAGAATCCTCCGGGAGCGACGCGTGCGACCCCACAACGGATTTATGGCCTCTCGGCGAACTGACGAGTATGGGACTCATCGAGTTACACTTCCACGAGTCGGAGTTCGACTTCTCCCCGTCGATGGTCACGGGCGCTGGCGAGAAGGCTCTCGAAGCCGGTGAAGTCGAGGAGAGCGACGAGGCCGCCGACGAGGACGTCGAGAGCGTCGGCTGGAAAGACGAGGAGGCGGAGTCGAGTAGCGCTGCTGGGCTGGGTGCGCTCGTCGCGCTCGCCGTACTGGTCGTGCTCGCGGCGCTCGTCGGCTGGAAGCGCCGCAGCAGTGGCGACGAAGACGTCGAACTCGAAGCGTAGACCGCGAGCAGCAGAAGGGCTTTGGCCGTTCGTCGCCGACTTCCCCTATGACGCTTTTCGAGAGCGCGCGCGCCGTCGCGGGCGCTAGCGGGACCGGCGCTATCGACTGGGACGCCGTCGCCGAGGCCGCGAAGGCCGCCACTGACCCCGGCGACCTCGACCTCTCCGAGGCCGAGGCCGAAGCGTACGCCGCCGACGTCCGGGACGCCCGCCAGCAGCTCCGCGAGGTCTCCGGGCTCGACTTCGACGTCCCCGAGACCGTCGAGATTCAGAACCGCCACCACTGGGTCGACGCCAACGTCGAGACGTTCCGGCGCGCGTTCGAGCCGCTGAACCAGCGCGCCAGCTACCTCCCCGGCGTCGCGCGCTCGCTGAACACGGCAACCACTGCGGGCGCGCTCGCGTTCGTCTCCCGGCACGTCCTCGGACAGTACGACCCGCTCCTGTTGGCTGATACGTCCGACCACGCGCTCTACTTCGTCCACCCGAACGTCGTCAAGGCTGCTGACAGTCTCGACGTCGCGTTCCCGCGGTTCCGGCGCTGGATTGCGTTCCACGAGGTCACCCACGCCGCGGAGTTCGGCGCCGCGCCCTGGCTCGCCGACCACCTCGAAGACCGCCTCGAAGCCGGCGTCGCCGCACTCGCCGAGGGCGAGGTCGAACGCGAGGCCTTCGAGGAACTGCACGTCGCGATGACCGCCGTCGAGGGGTACGCGGAACTGCTGATGGACGAGGCGTTCGACGGCGAGTACGCCGACCTCCGTGCAAAACTCGACGCGCGCCGCCGTGGCGGTAGCCCGCTGACGAAGCTCGTCAAGCGCGCGCTCGGCCTCCAGTTGAAGCGCGAGCAGTACGAGCGCGGCCGCGAGTTCTTCGAAGCGGTCGCCGCCGAGCGCGGGCTCGCCGGTGCGAGCCGCGTCTGGGACAGTCCAGAGTACCTCCCGACGGACGCGGAACTCGACGCGCCCCGCGCGTGGCTCGCCCGCGTCCCCGAGGCGCCGGACGAGACTGCCGAGTAGACTTATCAGTCTTCGTCGCTAACTGTCCCCTATGAGCCGACTCAAGCGAGTGTTCAGTCGTGCGAAGTACGCAGCCATCGGTGCCGCTGTCGGCGGTGCGCTCGGCGGTATCGTCAGCCGGAACGCAGCGAGTACAGCGGCGGGCGTCGGTGCGCTCGCGGGCGCAATCGTCGGCGAGAAGCGCGTCGACGTCGGCACGATCGTCGACGACGTCAAAGACCGGAAACCCGACACAAAAGTCGTCTCGCGCTCCAGCGACGACTAACTCCTTCCTCCGCTCCCCCGGCTATAAGTGTTGTCAGCCTAATTTATTAGCTGAGGGAGACGGCATGCCAGCCACCTGTGGCATCTGTGAGGAGGACGTGCCACTCGGGCACGCCATCCACGCGACGATTCACACCAAGACCGACGCGGGCGTCGTCGACTACTACGTCTGTCAGCCGTGCTACGAGGACGAACTCGCGCCGCTGTTCGAGAACTAGTGGAAGCCGCGGCCGACGTCGTCCTCCTCGACGAGGTCGTCGAGTTCCGAATCGAGTAGTTCCTCGGCGTCCGCGAACTCCTCCTTGAGGTCGTCCATCGCATCCGGCCGGCCGTACGGATCGTACTCCATCGGGCCGAACGCCGGACTCTCCAAGGCGTCCATCACGTCGTCGAAAAAGTCCCCAGGGGTCGTCGGCGCGTCCGCGTGCGCCTGCACCACTTGCTCCAGTTTGCTCGCGCGGTCCTCGGCTTCGTCCTCGTCCTCGACGGGCTGCTGGACGGCGAACCGGCCGCTGTCCCCGTCCGGGAGGTAGTCCGCCAGCCCATCGTCGACTTTCCGCGCGACCCGCGTCCCCACCCCGCGCACCTCGAAGGGGTTCTTCGCGTACGTCTTCAAGTGGTAGACACCTCGCGATGGATGGCCGAGGTAGAAGTCCTCGCCGACGCCGGACTCGCGGTCGCCGGCGAGCGCGCGCCACCCCTCGGGGTCGGCGTTCGACTCCACGACGTCCGAGACGATGTCCTCCCAATCCCGTACTCGCATCACCTGCGACTAACGCGCAGGCCGACTTGAGTGCGTCGGCAGCGGCCCCGCCCGTGGTTTCGTGCTGTGTGCGTCGCTTCGCAGTTTTGCGGTGACGCCCACGCGGCTCACTCCCTTCGCCGCTCGCTATAACGTGCTCTTCCGTCAGTTGAGCACGCGGCTCGCGTTTACGTGGCCTCACTTCGTTCGGCCGCCACGTAACGTGCGTTTTATAACCGCGACGGGTGTAATCCGGCGTACGACTATGCCGAGCTCCAACGGACCCCTCAACAGCACTCGTGAGAAGCTCTCGAACGACCCCCGCGACCGCGGCACGTCCCCGCCCCAGCGCGCCATCGCCGAGTACGACGAAGGACAGAAAGTCCACCTGAAGACCGACCCAAGCACGGCGAACGGTCGCTTCCACGCTCGATTCGACGGTCTCACCGGCGAGGTCATCGGGAAGCAGGGCGACGCGTTCAAGGTCGAAATCAACGACAACGGCAAGGACAAGGTCGTCATCGCGGCGGCAGCCCACCTCCGCGCACAGCAGGACTAGCATGACCATCTTCAAGGAAACGCTCGACGAGGAGTTCCTCACCGTCTCCGAGGCGAAGGAGCTGCTGACCGACGTGGAAGCCGAGCGCGCCGCCGAGGAGGACCGCGAACTCCGCTTCGAGCTGGCTCGCGCGGTCGAGCACGTCAACCGGTTCGCAATCCTCGAACCGGAGGAGTCCCGCGAACTCGTCGAGGACCTGCTCGCCCTCGAACACGTCAGCGACGAGTCCGTCGCGTACAAGATTGCCGACCTGCTCCCGCGAACCCGTACGGAACTGCGTGCGGTGTTCGCCCAGGAACGCTACGCGCTCTCCGGCGACGAACTCGACGACATTCTCGACGTCGTCGCGAAGTACGCCTAACTCGAGTCGAGTGGCCGACCGTTTAAGTGTCGGCTGGGCGTAGCAGTTTGTATGAGTGATTCGTCTTCGACCGAGGACGAAGAGTACGCTGTCGTCCTCGACTTCCTCGCGCACGGCCGTTCGAACGGCGGCCGCGGCTACGGCGACGGCCCGCTCGCGTACGCCGTCTCTACTGACCGGTTCGTCCTCTACGAGCTGAGTCTCGAAGCGGACGCGGACATCTCGATTCTGGACCGCGTACGCATCCGTCCCGACTTCGAGGAGGGCATCGAGCGCGGGCACGTCGTCGACTACGACGACCTCTCGGACGGCGCGCGCTCCGAACTCGACTACGTCGTCGAGGACGTCGTCGAAGCCAACGAACAGCGGTTCGTGGACTTCTACAACGACGCCCAGCCCATCTCCCTGCGCCTCCACCAGTTGAACCTCCTGCCGGGAATCGGCGACAAGCTCCGGGACAACATCCTCGACGAGCGCAAGCGCAACGGCCCCTTCGAGAGCTTCGAGGACATCGAGGAGCGCGTCGACGGCCTCCACAACCCCGAGGAGATTATCGTCGAGCGCATCCTCGACGAGATGCGCGAGGACGACCTGAAGTACCAGAACTTCGTGCAGGCCTAACGCGGACGCACAGAAGGTAGCCTTTAGGGAACGGCGGGGGATACTCCGGGTAATGAGTGATTCGCGGGACCCGGACGCGCTGATTCGGCGCGCCGGCCGGCCCGACCCCGAGCGCGACCAGCACTTCCTCGTCGACGACCGCGTCCTCGACCGGATTCCGACGTACGCGGAGGAGTTCGACCGGTCGCACGTTCTCGAAATCGGTGCCGGGACAGGCGCGCTCACCGACAGGCTGCTAGAGCACGCCGACCACGTCACGACCGTTGAGCGTGACCGCGGGTACGCGCAGTTCCTCCGCGAGGAGTTCAGCGAGGAAATCGCGGCCGACCGCCTCACCGTCGTGCAGGGCGACGCCCTCGATGTGGCGTTCCCCGACTACACCTGCTGCGTCTCGAATCTTCCCTACGGCGTCTCCAGCGAGGTCACGTTCCGGCTGCTGCCCGAGCACGAGCCTGCGGTCCTGATGTACCAACTGGAGTTCGCCGAGCGGATGGCCGCCGAACCCGGCACGAGCGACTACGGCCGGCTGTCGGTCGCCACCCAGCACTACGCGCATGTCGAAGTTGTCGAGACCGTTCCCCCGGAAGCGTTCGAGCCACAACCGCGCGTCGAGAGCGCGGTGGTGCGGTTGACGCCCCGCGAGCCCGACTACGAGGTCGCCGACGAGCAGTTCTTCTTCGACTTCGTGAAGGCGCTGTTCACGCAGCGCCGCAAGACCGTGCGCAACGCCATCCGGAACACCGGTCACATCTCGGGGCTGGACGACCCGGACGCGGTCGTGGACGCCGTCGAGGAAGACGTGCTCTCGAAGCGCCCCGGCGACCTCGCGCCGGAGACGTTCGCGGCGCTGGCGAACGTTGCGCTCGGCATCCAGGAGGGCGGCCCGTCGTGACTGCGCCGGACTTCGTGGATATCGCGATAAACGACCTCTCGACCGCCCAGCGTGTGGTGGTGACCGTCGTCTCGATGGCCGTGCTCGTCGCCGCCATCCTGTTCTCGCGGCGTGAGTCCACACGCCGGGAGTCCCGATCGTCGACGGTCGTCGCTGCCGTCGGCGCGCTCGCCGTGGTCATCGCGGCGACCGTCGTCGTGGTGGTCGCGTGGGACGCGGAGGCGATTGCGTGGGCTGCTATCGCGAGCTTCCAAGTGCAGGCGACGATGCTCGTCCGTGCGTTCCTCACGGTGATGTTCCTCGTCGGCGTGTACGCCGGCACGGGCGTCATTCACCGCGCAGTCAGCCGGTTCGTCAAGCGCACGGAAGGCGTCAGCGAGCACCAGGCCGAAATCACGTACCGCATCATCCAGATTTCGGTGTACGTCATCGCGCTGGTCGTCGTCCTCAACCTCTGGGGCATCAAGCTCGGTGGCCTGCTCATCGGGGCGGGGTTCGCCGGCATCGTGCTCGGGATGGCCGCCCGGCAGACGCTGGGCGCGGTCATCGCGGGGCTCGTGTTGATGTTCTCGCGGCCGTTCGAAATCGGAGACTGGGTGAAAATCGGCGACAAGGACGGCATCGTCACCGACATCACTATCGTGAACACGCGGCTGCAGACGTTCGACGGCGAGTACGTGATGTTGCCCAACGACCTCGTGGGGTCCGACGAGGTCGTGAACCGGTCGCGGAAGGGCCGGCTGCGCATCCACGTGGAGGTCGGCATCGACTACACTGCGGACGTCGACGAGGCGATGGACCTCGCGAAGGAGGCGATGAACGACGTCGACGACATCCTCACGGTGCCGCGGCCGCAGGTCGTGTTGAAGGAGTTCGGAGACTCGGCAGTCGTCCTCGACCTCCGCTTCTGGATAGACAAGCCGAGCGCGCGGCGGATGTGGCGCGCACAGACCGCCGTCATCTCCGCGGTGAAGTCAGCGTTCGACGAGGCGGGCGTGAAGATTCCGTTCCCGCAGCGGGAGGTCTCCGGGCGCGCCGAGACCGGCGGGTTCCGGGTGCAGGAGCAGCCGACCGTGGAAGCGGCCGAGCCCGAGGAAGCGGACCAGCCCGGGTCGCCAGTCCGGCAGGACGAGAACGTCGCAGCCGACGAGGAACTCGACGAAGCCGAGGACGCCGACGAGGGTGACGAGACGGATGGGTGACGACCTCGCCAGCCGCCGCGGCACCGAGACGACGGTGTACCAGCCCGCAGAGGACTCGCTGCTGCTCGCGAAGGCGGCCGTGGAGGAGGTCGACTCGCGGGCGCGCGTGCTGGAAGTCGGTACTGGGTCGGGGTACGTGGCGGCGACGGTCGCGGACGAGGTCGGCGCGAGTGTGGTCGGTTCGGATTTGAATCCGTACGCGTGTGCGCAGGCCCACGACCGCGGCGTGCCGGTGGTTCGAGCGGACCTCGTCTCGCCGTTCCGCGACGATGTCTTCGACGTGGTGTTGTTCAATCCGCCGTACCTGCCGCGGGACGAGGACGCCGCGCGCGACGACTGGATGGAGGTCGCGCTCTCGGGCGGGGAGACGGGCCGGGAGGTCGTGGAGCCGTTCCTCGACGACGTGGGTCGCGTGCTCGCCCCGGACGGCTTCGTGCTGTTGCTCGTGAGCACGCTGACGGGCGTCGAGGAGGTCGTGGAGTACGCTGGCGACCGCGGGTTCTCGGCAGCGGCGGTCCGCGAGGAGTCCCACTCCTTCGAGACGCTGACCGTCCTCAAACTCTGGGATAACTGAGGGACATATCTTTCGACAGCAAATATTAAACAAAGGCATTCCGTAGCGTCGGGCATGAATCGAATCGCGACGACACCCGGCCTATTCCCCCTCCCCGACGACGCCAAAGAGACGTTGTCGGACCTGAAGGGCCACCAGAAGCACGACCTCGTCAGCGGCGACGAGGGCCCCGAAATCGAAGCCGCCTACGACGAGGTCCGCGAAGAACTCGTCGGCCTCCAGCGCGACGCTGGCCTCGACCGCGTGGTCGAGGGGCAGGGCCGCTGGGACGACATGCTCGCCCACCCCCTGACTGTCCACGAGAACGTCGAGACGGGCGGCATCGTCCGCTACTACGACAACAACAACTTCTACCGCGACCCCATCGTGGAGGGCGAACTCACGTTCTCCGGCGATCTCGCCGCGGACCTCGAAGCCGCGAGCGAGCTCACTGACAACCTGCAGGCCGTCGTCCCCGGCCCGTACTCCCTGTCGGAGCTCGCGACCGACGAGTACTACGGCGACGACGAGCAGTTCCTCGCCGCCGTCGCTGACTTCCTCGCGGGCGAAGTCGAGGCATTCCCGAACGTCGAGACCGTCTTCGTCCTCGAACCGTCGCTGGTGACGAACCCGCCCGAGGAGGGCGAGGACGAGCGCGCCAGCGAGGCCATCGACACCGTCGCCGACGCCGTTGACGCTGACGTCGTCGCGCACACCTACTGGGGCGCCCTCGAGGAGAAGGTCCACGCCCACCTCCTCGACGCCGGCGTCGACGCCATCGGCTACGACTTCGTCACGAGCCACGAGGACAACCTCTACAACGTCACCGAGTACGGTACCAAGGACTCGGTCGCGCTGGGCGTCGTCGACGGACAGAACACGCTCGTGGAGTCCCCCGAGACGATTCGCGACCGCGTGGACTGGTTCCGCGACTCCGTGCCGGACGCCATCGAGTTCGACGACGCGTACGTGACGGCGAACACGGGGCTGTTCTACCTGCCCGTGAACCGCTTCGAACAGAAACTGCAGGCGCTCGCCGACGCCACCCACGAGGTGAAAGCATGAGCTCGAACCGCGAGCAGTTCCGCCCCGACGGCCACGACAACGACCACTTCCTGCTGACGACCGTCGTCGGCTCATACCCGAAGCCGAAGTGGCTCGACCGCGCGAACGACCTCTACGAGGACCCCGAGGCCGACTTCGGCGACGAGGAACTCGACGAAGCCGAAGACGACGCGGCCCGGCTCATCACCGAAGAACACGAGCGCGCCGGCCTCGACGTGGTCGTGGACGGCGAGATGCGGCGCAACGAGATGGTGGAGTTCTTCGCCGACCGCATCGAGGGCTACGAGTTCAACGGCCCGGTCAAAGTCTGGGGGCACAACTACTTCGACAAGCCCAGCGTCGTCAGCGACGTCGCCTACGACGAGTCGTGGCTCGTCGACGAGTACGAATTCACCGCTAGCGTCGCGGACAGTCCGGTGAAGGTCCCGATTACGGGGCCGTACACGCTTGCGTCCTGGAGCTTCAACGAGGCCTACGACGGCGACGACGAACTCGCCTACGACCTCGCGGACCTCGTCAACGAGGAAATCGAGAAGCTCGTCGACGCCGGCGCGCGCTACATCCAAATCGACGAGCCTGCGCTCGCGACGACGCCCGACGACCACGCCATCGTCGGCGAGTGCCTCGAGCGCATCGCCGCGGGCATCCCCGACGACGTCCGCATCGGCCTGCACGTCTGCTACGGCGACTACTCCCGCATCTACCCCGAGATACTGGAGTTCCCCGTCGACGAGTTCGACCTCGAACTCGCGAACGGCGACTACGAACAACTGGACGTGTTCACGGACCCTGACTTCTCGAAGGACCTCGCGCTCGGCGTCGTCGACGCCCACGTCGCCGAGGTCGAATCGGTCGAAGAAATCGAGGCGAACATCCGGAAGGGCCTGGAGGTCGTCCCGCCGGAGCGGCTCACGGTCAGCCCGGACTGCGGCGTGAAACTGCTCCCTCGGGAGGTCGCCTACGAGAAGATGGCGAACCTCGTCGAGGCCGCGCGCAACGTCGAAGCCGACCTCGACGATGGCGCTATCGACGTCCCGGCCGCACCCGCCGACGACTGACGCCACCGCACCTCACGCGTTCTCGCGGCGGAGGTCGCCGACGTGGTCGTGACAGACGACGCCCGAAGTGACGACGACTCGCTCGGCCTGTGACTCGGACGCCACGACCGCGCTCGTGTCCTCCACGAGGTCGTAGCCGCCCGCGGTCGCGCAGTAGACGCACGCGTCGTCGGCCGCGCTCGCGAGGTGTTCGGCGACGCACTGCTCGCAGACGCCCAGCGCCGCAGCGCGCTCGTCTACGAGCCGGTACGCCGTGCCAGTTCTGTTACAGACGACACAGTCCATGCACTCCCGTGGGGCTCCCGACGGGAGAACCCACCGGGTGTCGGCGACAACTTTGATGCCCGCTTGCGCCGAACCAGCGAGTGAATGTCGAGTAGCCGCCGCATCGTCGTCGTCGGTGGCGGTCGCGTCGGTGTGCAGACCGCTGCAGACCTCCACGAGCGCGGGCACACTGTCATCCTCGTCGAAGGAGACGAAGCCCGCGCGGCGGCGGTCACCGACGAGAACGTCGCGACTGTCGTCAACGGCGACGCGACGCAGCCATCTGTGCTCGAACAGGCCGACCTCGAGGAGGCGCACGCGGTCGCCGCGGTGACCAGCGACCCCGGGACGAACCTCGCGGTCTGTCTGGTCGCCCAGCGCCTCGCCGCGGACCTCTTCACCCTCGCACGCATCGACGACGAAGCCCAAACGGAGTACACGGAGTACGTCGACGCCGCGGTGCTCCCCCAGCAGCCGACCGCGAACCGCGTCGTCGACCTGCTCGTCGGCGGCGGCATACGGACCTTCTCGGGGGCTGACGGCGGCTTCTCTGTCCTCGAACTCGGGGTCGCCGAGGACGCTACCGTCGCCGGCCACACGCTCGACGAGGTCGGACTCCCAGAGGACTGCCGAGTAGTCGGCTCCTCCACCCACGGCCGCCTCGCAAGCCCCGACCTCGAATTCCAGCCCGGCGACCGCTACCTCGTCGCCGCCGACACCGGCACCGTCGACGAACTGCGCGCGCTCTTCCGGGAGTGATTCGATGACGGACACGCACGCGTCGTCACGTCGACCGCCACTCGTCGCGCAGCGCATCGAATGAGCGCGGACAACGCCGACCAGACCGGCGAACTCGGACTGCTCGCCGCAACCGCCATCGGCGTCGGCACGATGATCGCCGCCGGCGTGTTCGTGCTCTCCGGGCTGGCCGTCGCGAACGTCGGCGCGGTCGCGGTCGTCGCATTCGTGCTCGCGGCGCTCGTCGGCTCCATCACCGCGCTGGCGTACGCCGAGTTCGCCACCGTCTACCCCGAGAATGGCGGCGCGTACACGTACGTCTACCACGCCCTCGAAGGCGAGTGGACGTACCTCGTCGGCTGGGCGATGAGCCTCGGCTACCCCGCCAGCGCCGCGTTCTACATGGTGAGTTTCTCCCGGTGGACCGAGCGATTCCTCTACGGCATCTTCGGCGTCCCCGCGTGGCTGCCCGGCTGGACGCTCGGACTCGCGGTGTTCGTCGGCATCGTCGCGCTGAACGTCCTCGGAACGAAGGAGACCGGCGTCTTCCAAATCGTCGTCACGGTTCTCAAGGTCGCACTCATCGTGGTGTTCCTCTACGGCGGGCTGCAGGCGTGGCAGACCGACGTGGTGGTGGCGTCGTTCGCCGACCACGCCACCGCGTTCGGCGAGACGCTGTCGACGGCCGCGCTCGTGTTCATCACGTTCTTCGGCTTCGAGGCAATCGCCACCAACGCCGGCGAAATTAGGGACCCCGAGCGGACCGTCCCGCGCGCCATCTTCCTCAGCATCGGTATCGTCGTCGCGCTGTACGTGCTCGTCGTGCTGTCGGTCGTGCTCGCGGTCAACGACGCCGCCTTCGTGGAGTTCCTTGTCGCGAACACGGACCTGGCGGCCGCGGCGAACGTGCGCGCGTTCCTCGCCGCAAACGGCGACCTCGTGATGGGACAGGCCGCGTGGTACTTCCTCGGCCGAATCGGCTTCTACGTCGTCGTCGCTGGCGCGCTGTTCTCGATGGTCTCCGCGACGAACGCCACCGTCATGGCGGGCTCACGGGTCGAACAGGCGATGGCGCGCCGCGACCAACTACCGAGTGACCTCGCCGACCGCCACCACCGCTTCGGCACGCCCTACCGCGCGGTCCTGCTCACGGGCGCGTTCGGGGCCGCCTTCTTCCTCGCGTTCGGCGTCCTGTTCGCCGACGCGTCGCCGCTGCCAGCCAGCGTCCCGCTGGTCGGTGCGCTCGGCGTCGAAGCGCTCGCGCACTTCGCGGACTTCATGCTGCTCGCCGGACTGGTCGGGGTCAACGTCGCCGTCGTCTATTCGCGGCGCAAACGCCCGGACGTCGAACGCCGCTTCCGCGTGCCGCTCGTGCCGTGGCTGCCAGCCATCGGCGCACTCAGCACGCTCGCTCTGCTCGTGAACGTCCGCGTCGAGAGCCTCGTGCTCGGCGTGCTCGCGGTCGTCATCGGGATCGCTCTCCAGCAACTCGGCGTGACGAAAGGGGAAACAGAGTAGCGAGCACCGCGGCTACGAGCGATGCGTCGCGGAAAAGACGGCAGTAGAGACAGCCGGAGTTAGTGGTCGCCGGCGTCCTCGTAGACCCACGTCGCTGCGTCGAGTTCGTAGTCGACGAGTTCGTCCTCGTCGAAGAACAGCGCGATTTCGCGCTCGTTCGCGCCGGGGTCTTCGTGGTCGCTGCCGTGGATGATGTTCTGCCCGAGGTCGTTACCGTAGTCGCCGCGGATGGTGCCCGGGGCCGCTTCCTGTGGGTCCGTGGCACCCATCATGCGACGGACCTGGCGGGTGGCGTCCGCGCCCTCCCAGACCATCGCGAACACGGGGCCCGAGGTGATGAACTCCACGAGGCCCTCGAAGAACGGCTTGCCTTCGTGCTCGCCGTAGTGTTCGTGGGCGAGTTCCTCGCTAATCTGCATGAACTTCCCGCCCACCATCTTCAGGCCCTTGTCTTCGAGCCGCGAGACGACGTCGCCGATGAGACCGCGCTGGACGCCGTCGGGCTTGACCATCACGAAGGTTCGCTCGTCGTGGTGGCTCATTCTTCGACCTCTGCCTCTTCCTCGGTCCACTCGACGTCGCGCGGTTCGCGACCGAGGTCCGCGTTCTTCTCGCACTTCGCGGAGCAGAAGTGAGTTGTGCTGCCGTCGTTGTGGACGAACATCGTCCCCGTACCGGGTTCGATGTCGTCACCACAGTAGTCACAGGTGCGTGTCTGGACCATTACCGACCACCGATGGAGTCCGCCTCGCGGGCCGTCTCCTTGAGCTGGAGGACGTCGCCCACGCGGACGGGACCGAGGACGTTTCGCGTGATGATGCGTCCCTGGTTGGAGCCCTCTTGAATGCGGCACTTCACCTGCATCGCCTCGCCGTGCATCCCGGTCTTCCCGACGACCTCGATGACTTCGGCGGGCGTGGAGCCCTCTTCTTCAGTTTCCTCTGCACTCATGGGTGGTTACTGGAGGTCCTCGACTTTCGTAGCGATGTCCTCGACGTCGTCTTCGGCGTCGCCGGCGTCCACGACGGCCGCGGCGGCGCTTCCGACTTCGAGCCCGGCTGCGTTGCCGAGTTCGTCCTGCGTCTCGACGAACACGACCTGAATGCCCTTCTCTTCGGCGAGCTCGGGGAGGTGCATCACGATTTCTTCGGGGGAGACGTCCTCGGCGACGAACACGAGGTCTGCGTTGCCGCGTTCGACGGCTTTGGTCGTCTCGTTGGTACCCTTCTTGACTGTACCCGTGTCACGAGCCACTTCGAGCGCTTCGAGGGCTCGTTCCTGGAGGTCTGCTGGAACGTCGTAGTCTACGTACACTGGCATGTATTGTTCACCTAGTTCCACGGACGGGCTTGCGCTCCCCTGCCGGTGCGGAATCCCTGACGGCTAGGAGCATCATCGACCCCCGTGGACTGTATCCTACATCTGGGGCCCCCTCAGTTAAAAGCGCTTTCAAAGTGTATCGCCGTGCGAAGCCGCCGCAGGGCCGTCGCCGGGTCGCGTGGGACGAAACGCCCTTCCCGCGGCTCGCCGAAACACGACCGATGGTCGTCGAGGCCGCACGGACGCTCCACGAAGAGGCCCAGTCCGTGAACGAACGGCGAGTGCTCGTCCTTACGGGCGACCGCGAGGCGTGCCTGTCGGCAGCCGACCGCATCCTCGGCGCACTCCCAATTCCGCTTACGGGGACGACGCTCGTCTCCACGCGCGACGCGCTCGCCTGCGAGCAAGTCGGCCCGCGGAACGCGGACGAACTCCTCGGCACGACCCGGGACGCCGTCGTCTTCGACGCACACGGTGAGTGCCGGCCGAACGCGCTCGGGCGCGTCGTCGGTGCCGTCGACGGCGGCGGACTCCTGCTCGTGCTCGCGCCCGTGCTGGACGAGTGGCCGTCGGGCCACGACGCATTCGACGAGGGGTTAGCGGTGCCGCCGTTCGACGTCGAGGACGTCGCCGGTCGCTTTCGCCGCCGGCTCGTCGAGACGCTCCGAACCCACCCCGGCATCGCTATCTACGATGTCGACGCCGACACACTCGAACGTGACGGCCTGACAAACCCCGCACCACGCATCGCTGAATCCGAACCCGAGCCGCCCGCCGACCGCGCGTTCCCCCACGAGGCGTACGCGGCGTGTCTCACGGACGATCAGATGGACGCGCTCGCGGCGTTCGAGGGACTGCGCGATCCGCCGGCCGCCGTCGTCGCAGAAGCCGACCGCGGCCGCGGGAAGTCCAGCGCAGCCGGCCTCGCGGCCGCGTGTCTCGCCAAAGACGGCCTCGACGTGCTCGTCACCGCGCCGGGCCGCCGTAGCGCTAGCGAACTGTTCGCGCGAGCACGCGAACTGCTCGGCGACCTCGACGCGCTCGCCGCCGACGAGCCAATCGAGACGGACGCGGGCGGTCGCATCCGATTCGCGAAACCACCGGACGCCGCTGACCTCCCGGACGACCCGGACGCCGTCTTCGCCGACGAAGCCGCCGCAATTCCGGTGCGCTTGCTCGAGTCGCTGCTGGAGTGCGAGCGCCTCGCCTTCACCACGACCGTGCATGGCTACGAGGGCGCGGGCCGCGGCTTCGACGTGCGCTTCCGCGACCGGCTCGCCGACACCGACCACGAGGCCACCGACGTGACGCTCGCGGAGCCGATTCGGTACGCGGCCGGCGACCCGGTCGAGGTCTGGGCGTTCCGCGCGCTCCTCCTCGACGCTCGGCCCGCCGTCGACCCACTCGTCGAGGACGCGACTACGGAGAGCGTTACGTACGAGGCGCTCACTCCGGACGACCTCCTCGCCGACGAGAACCTGCTCCGGGAGGTGTTCGGCCTGCTCGTATACGCCCACTATCGCACCGAACCGAACGACCTCGCGCGCCTGCTCGACGCCCCGAACCTCGCGGTGCGCGCGCTCGTCCACGACGGCCACGTCGTCTCCGTCGCGCTGCTCGCACGCGAGGGCGGACTCGACGCGGACCTCCGCGCGGCCATGTACGAGGGCGAGCGTGTGAAGGGCAACATGCTTCCGGACGTGCTCACCAGCCAGCTCCGCGACGAGGACGCCGCGATTCCCGTGGGCTATCGCGTGATGCGCATCGCCACCCACCACGCCGCCCGCTCCCGCGGACTGGGCTCGCGGCTGCTCGGCGAACTGCGCGCGGAGTACGAGGCCGACGCCGACTGGCTCGGCGTCGGCTACGGCGCCACGCCCGAGTTGCTGTCGTTCTGGCGCGCGAACGGCTACTCGACGGTCCACCTCTCGACCACGCGCAACGACACCAGCGGCGAGTACTCCGCGGTGATGCTCGACCCGCTCTCGCACCTCGGTGAGCGCCTCCACGACCGCCACGCCGGCTGGTTCGCCGACCGCATCCCGGACGTGCTCGCGGACTCGCTGCGCGACCTCGACCCGAACGTCGCGCGCGCCGCGCTCCGCGCCTGCGACGCCGACCAGTCGCTGGACCTCGCGGACTCGTCGTGGCGCGTCGTCGCCGGTGCCGCCCACGGCCCCGGCATGTACAGCGTCGACCCCGCGCCGTTCCGCCGGCTCGCCCGCCACCACCTCGTCGCTGGCGACGCCAACATGCTCGCGGCCCGCGAGAAGCGCCTGCTCGTCGCGAAACTCCTGCAGGCACGCCCGTGGGACGAGGTTGCTGACGGACTCGGCTTCCACTCCACGAGTCAGGCGATGCGCGCGCTCGGCGACGCGCTCCGCCCACTCGTCGACGAATACGGAACGACGGCTGCGCGCGAAGAACTGGCGCGCTTCACCGACGAAGACTAACGACCCGCGAGCGTATTTCAGCCATGGACCCGCTCGTCGCCGTCGCGTTCGTGCTCCTCGCCGCTGGCGTCGTGGGGAGCGTCCTCCCGCTGCTGCCGAGTGGTCTGCTCTCGCTGGCCGGCGTGCTCGTCTACTGGTGGACGACCGGTGAGCCCGGATTCTTCTTGCTCGCCGTGCTCGTCGGTCTCGCAGTCGTCGCCACGCTCGTCGACTGGCTCGCCGGCTTCGTCGGTGCCCGCGCCGGCGGTACCAGCACGCGGACTGCGGCGATAGCGGGGGTCGTCGGCTTCGTCCTCATGCTTCCGGGTGGTCCGCTCGGCCTTCTGCTCGGCGTCGCCGCTACCGTCTTCGTTATCGAATTTCGCGCGAGTAACGACCTCCCCGGCAGCGCGCGGCGCGCTGGCTACGCGACTGTCGGCGTGCTCGCGTCCGCAGGAATGCAGGTCGTGCTGACGACGACCGTGTTCGCGGTCGTCGCGTGGCTCCAGTTCGTCTAGGGGTGTGCGTAGTACGCGACCGATTCGTCGGCGTCGTGGCGGTCGCAGCGCGCGAACCCGACGCGAACGAACTGCACGACTTCGTCCGGGTCGACGTCCGCGAATCCGGGTTCGGCGTAGCCCGTGACGTCGCCGTCCATCGTCCGCAGGCGGACGCGGACGTTGTCGTCGGCGGGTACCCAGTGGACGACGTCGACGTGCTCCTCGCGGACGATGTCGATGTCCGCGTCGAGGAACTCGAAGCGCTCGCCGTCGTAGCGCACGGGGCCGTACCCCTTCAGCCAGACGCGCTCGCCGACCGCCGGCAGGTCGTCCTCCTCGAGTAGCACGCCGTCTTCGACGGGGATGTCGCGCTCGCCGCGGTCCTCGTGCTCGGGATGGACGGGCGGGTTCGCGCTGTCCGGGCCGCCGTCGACGGGCACCTGGATGGCGGCGTACTCCTCGTCGACGTCTTCGGCGCGCGCCTCGAAGTCGTCGCGGACGAGGAACTGGCGGGGGGCCTCGTCGTCGACGAGGTCGCGGTTGTTCGAGTAGATGGCGGACATCGAGAGGTCGACGTTGCTCGTCGAGGTCCCCAACTCGACCATCGCGTCCACGATGGCTTCCCCGCGGATGCCGCGGCGCTGGACGCTCGGAAGCGTCGGTGCGCGCGGGTCGTCCCAGCCGTCGAGTTCGCCCGCGTCGATGAGTTCGCGGATGGTCGACGTGGACATCTTCACGTCGTAGGCGTCGACCTGCACGTGGCCCCAGTGGATGACCTCGGGGTAGTCCCAGTCGAAGTAGTCGTAGACGAACTGCTGGCGCTTTGCGGAGTCCTGCAGGTCGATGCCGCGGATGATATGCGTGACCCCGGTGAGGTGGTCGTCGACGCCGGACTGGAAGTCGAGCATCGGCCAGCAGCGGTACTGCTCGGCCTCCTCGCGCGGATGCGGGGTGTCGATGATGCGGAACGCCACCCAGTCCCGGAGCGCGGGGTTCTTGTGCTCGATGTCGGTCTTCACGCGGAGCACCATCTCGCCGGAGTCGTACTCGCCGTCGACCATCGCCTCGAACTCCTCGTGGACGGTTTCGACGTCTTTCTCGCGGTGCGGGCACGCCTCCCCGTTGTTCTTCAGTTCGGAGAACTCGCCGGCGGGACAACTACACGTGTACGCGCCGCCCAAATCGATGAGGTCGCGGGCGTGCTCGTAGTACGTCTCCAGGCGGTCGCTGGCACGGTACACCTCCGCAGGCTCGAAGCCCAGGTAGTCGATTTCCTCGAGAATCTCGTCGTACGCCCACAGCAGCGGGCGCTTGGTCTCGGGGTCGGTGTCGTCGAAGCGCACGATGAACTCGCCGTCGTACTCCTCGGCGTACGTCCCGATGACCGCGGGCATGCGGGCGTGGCCGATGTGCCACGGGCCGTTCGGGTTCGGCGCGCACCGCATCCGAACCTCGTCGTAGTCGTCGGCGTTTGGGAGGTCCGGCAGCACGTCTTCTTCGCCTTCGTCCTCGGCTTCGAGTTCCTCGACGCGCTCGGGCGCCAGTTCCGCGAGGCGTTCGCGCTGCTGTTCGGCGTCCATCGCGTTCACTTCGTCGATGACGGGCGCGATGATGCCCGGAATCTCGTCGCCGTGCTCCCGGAACTCGGGGTTCTCGCCCATCAGCGGCCCCATGATGGCGCCGACCTGGGCGTCGCTGTCGTGCTTGAGCGCGTTGTACAGCGCCGCCGTCTCGGCTTCGCGGCGCACGCGCTCGGTGAGCTCGTCGTCCATTACGTAGTCGTTCGCCCGAGGCCGGCAAATCCGTTGGGATTCGCGCCAACTACGCGCCGCGCTCGGGGTCTTCGGCGAGGTGATAGGCGTCGTAGATGGCGTACACCCAGATGGCCAGCAGGAACGGGATGCCGACGAGGAACACCGAGAACAGCCCCGCGACGAACGACGCGACGATGAAACCGAGGCCGCGACCGAGGTGCCCGAGATAAATCTGGCCCGCACCCGGGATGATGAGCGATGCGACCGCCGCGATACCCGAGTCGTTTCCGACGCCGCTGTCCGGGGAGCGCTGGCGCACGCCACACTCCGGGCAGATTTCGGCCTTCGCGTCGATGATTTCCCCGCAGTTCCGACAGTAGGCCTCGTCGATACCTGGCGTCTCGCCCTTCGTGTCGCCCGCCGCCTCACTTGGGGCTCCGTTTACTGCTTCGCCCGCATCGTCCGCGGTTTCGTCGTCTGTATCGCTCGAATCGTCGGTGCTCATGTCTGGGAGTGGTGTCGCCCACCGCATAACAGTTGTTGCGCGCTCCCGATGCGTTTATGTTCGATTAGGCCAGCCTAAAACACGTGTTTCAGCGCGACCGAACCGAGCGGCCGACACGCGAGGCTGTCGAACGACGAGCCAGCGGAGGCGACGCGTGACCAACGTAGACCCGGAGTGGGACGTCGCCGTCGTCGGCGGTGGGCCGGCGGGCTGCTCGACTGGCGTCTTCACCGCTCGCGAGGGCCTCGACACGGTCGTCTTCGACCGCGGACGTTCGTCGCTCCAGCAGTGCGCGCACCTGGAGAACTACCTCGGCTTCCCTGCGGGTATCGACGTCGAGACATTCTACGCGCTCGCCCACGACCACGCCCGAGAAGTCGGCTGCGAAGTCGTCGAGGACTTCGTCGAATCGGTCGAGCACGCCAACGACGGCGGCTTCATCGTCGAGCCGCAGTCCGGCGAACCCGTGCGAGCGACTCGCGTCGTCGCTGCCACTCGCTACGACGCCGACTACCTCCGGCCGCTCGACGCGGACGGCGAGATGTACGAAACCCACGAGCACGGTGGTGAGGAACAGGAGTACTTCGACCGAACCTACGCCGACGACGACGGCCGCACACCGATAGACGGCCTCTACGTCGCCTCGCCAGTCGAGGAGTGGTCGACGCAGGCCATCGCGGCAGCGGGCTTCGGCGCGCTCGTCGGCCGCCACGTCGTCGGGGACGCGCGCCGCGAACAGGGGTACCCCGAGGGACTGGCCGAGCGCGTCGACTGGCTCCGACAGGAGCGCGCTCGCGACGAGGAGTGGGCCGACCCGGACCGCTGGCGCGAGTACTTCGACGAACACGTCCCGGAGGACCACGACCTCGCGGACGACGAACTAATCGAACTCCGCGAGTCGGAAGTAGACGACCGCCTCGGGAGGTACGTCGACGACGAAGAAATCGAACGCCGCCGGCAGGAAGCCCACGACCGAATCCTCGAACACCTCGACGACGACCGCATCCGCGCGTATCTCGACCAGACGGACGAAGACGGTCCGTAGCGGCAGCTGTGTGGCGCGAAGAGCATCCGCGCGGCGAAGCCGCGCGGTTCACTGCGCGAACGAAGTGAGCGCAGGGAGTTTTTAGCGTAGATTTTTGCGACGAGTGGTGTGCTCGCTGCGCTCGCACACCCGAGGAGTAAAAAGGTCCGAGTTTAGTAGCCCCGTTCGACGAGGTAGTCCGCGACCTGTTCGAGGCGGTGGTGTGCCTCGTTGTCCGGGAGGACGTCGAGGTGGGCTTTGGCTTCGGCGACGAGTTCGTCCGCGCACTCGCGGGCGTACTCGATGCTGCCGACCTCGCGGAGCTGTTCGACGGCGTCCTCGATGTCGGCGTCCGTGACGTTCTCGGGGTCGTCTGCGTCCAGGAGGTCGCCGACGTCGACGCCGTGGTCGGCCGCGTGCAGCGTCACGACGGTCTTCTTGCCCTCGACGAGGTCCGAACCGCGCTGTTTGCCGAGCTGCTCGGACGGGACCGTGAGGTCCAGGACGTCGTCGTGAATCTGGAACGCTTGGCCGGCCTTGACGCCGTAGTCGTACAGCGCCTCCACGGTGTCGTCGTCGGCACCGAGCAGAACCGCGGGAATCGACGCCGCCGCGGCGTACAGCACCGCAGTCTTGAGTTCCACCATCTCCATGTACTCGTCGGGGAGGACGTCGGTTCGCGTCTCGAAGTCGACGTCAAGGGCCTGCCCTTCACAGATGTGCGTGCAGGTCTCCGCGAGCGTCTGCATCGCACCCATGCCGCGCTCGGGCGGCGCGCCCGTCTGCAGCATGATCTCGAACGCCTTCGAGTAGAGCGTGTCGCCCGCGAGGATCGCGGTCTCGGTGTCGTACTCGCGGTGGACCGCCGGCACGCCGCGCCGGAGGTCGTCGTCGTCCATGATGTCGTCGTGGATGAGCGTGAACGACTGGATGACCTCGATGGACACCGCCGCCGACATCACGTCCACCTCGCTGCCCGTCAGGTCGGGGAACTCCCGGTAGTCCGTGCTGCCGGGTTCGACGTCCGCCAGCGCCTCAGCGGTCAACAGTAGGACCGCGGGCCGCAGGCGCTTGCCGCCGGCTTCCAGGATGTAGCGCGCCGCCTCGTAGAGGCGTTCGGGGCGCTGCGCCGGGAGGTCCTCGTCGATGGCGGCGTTGACCTTCTCGCGGCGCTCGCGGACCGCGCCGAGCACCGCTTGTTCGCGGGCGTTCTTGGACATCTACTCGACGAGTTGGATGGTGTTGCCGTTCGAGGTCACGTGGAGGTCGCGACCGACCTTGTACCCCTGACTCTCTGCGAGGCTGACGTACGGTGCGAAGCCCTTCATGTTCTGGTGGGCGGGGATGATGTGCTGGGGCTGGAGCGCCTGCATCATCTCGTAGTGGCCTTCCTCGCGGAGGTGGCCGGAAACGTGGATGTCGTCGTAGATGCGTGCGCCCTGCATGCGGAGGAGCTGTTCGGACTGGTAGCGCTGCCCCTCGTTGGTCGGCTCCGGGATGACGCGCGCCGAGAAGATGACCTTGTCACCGTTCTCGATGTCGTACGGCGTCTCGCCGCGGCCCATGCGGGTGAGCATCGCGCGGGGTTCGCCCTGGTGGCCCGTGACGATGGGCAGGAAGTTCTCCTTGCCCTCGTTCATCACGCGCTTGAACGCGCGGTCGACGCTCTTGCGGTGGCCGAACATCCCGAGGTCGTCCGGGAAGTTCACGCGGCCCATGCGCTCGGCGGTGCCGGAGTACTGCTCCATCGAGCGGCCGAGCAGAATCGGCTCGCGGCCGATGTCCTTCGCGAACTCGACGAGCGAAGACACCCGGGAGACGTGGCTGGAGAACGTCGTGGCGACGATGCCGCCGTCGTAGTCCTCCATGCTCTGAATCGCGTCCTTGAGGTGGCGTCGCGCCACGCTCTCGGAGGGCGTGCGGCCCTTTCGGCCGGCGTTCGTACAGTCCTCGATGTAACAGAGGACGCCCTCGCCCTCGCGCCCGATTTCGCGGAAGCGGTCCATGTCGATGGGGTCTTCCAGCACCGGGTCGTGGTCGATGCGCTTGTCGAGGCCGTAGACGACCGAGCCCTCCGGCGTGTGGAGGACGGGGTTGATGGCGTCGATGATGGAGTGTGTGACGTGGACGAATTCGAGTTCGCACTCCTCGCCGATCTGCATCGTCTCGCCGGACTCCATCTCCACGAGCTCGTTGTCGACGCCGAATTTCTGTTCGCCCTCAATTTGGCCTTTCACGAGTTCGAGCGTGAACGGCGACGCGACGATGGGTGCGTCGTAGCGGTGGGCGAGCTTGCTGATTGCGCCGATGTGGTCGAGATGACCGTGCGTCGGCACGATTGCCTGCACGTCACCCTCGAGGTCGGACATGACGCGGTCGTCCGGGATTGCGCCCATGTCGATGAGGTCGAGGCTGTGCATCTTCTCGGTCTCGACGTTGTCGTGAATCAGGACCTGCGAGAGGTTGAGGCCCATGTCGAAAATGACAATGTCGTCACCGGCTCGGACGGCAGTCATCTGCCGACCGACTTCTTCGTATCCGCCGATTGTTGCGATTTCGATTTCCATGGTTTTGAAGCACTGAAACCCCCGGTGAGGGGGAGTCGTGTCTGAAACAGCCGCGCGCTGGCGGCGGCGGCCGCGGCGTCTTACAGCCATCGGCCGCCGCCGCGTCAACGCACGCGACGCTGCTCTTGGCAGCCCTACGTCCCGCGGTGTTAAAAACAGCGGGGATTGCCGCGGCGTCGAGCCGTCGGCCACAATCGCCTTGAGGGCGGCCGTCGTGGCCGCGTTCATGGCGAGTGCGACGTTCCACGTCTACGAAGACGAGGCCGGCCAGTATCGGTGGCGGCTCGTGCACCGCAACGGGAACATCATCGCGGACAGCGGTGAAGGCTACTCCTCGAAGCAGAAGGCCAAACAGGGGTTGCAAAGCGTCAAGCAGAACGCCCCGGACGCGGACGTGAAAGTCGGCGAACTCGACGAGGATCTGCGCGACTAACGTTTCTCAGCCCTCGATTCGCGTTCCGGCGTCCTCGCCCGCGAGGAATGCCGGGAGGGCGTCGGGACCGAACACGAACGCGGGCGCACCGAGTGCCAGCAGCGCGCGGACTTTTGCGGCCATCCCGCCAGTAACGTCGGTTGCGTCGCTTCCACCCAGCGCTGCCGCGACGTCCTCGTAGTCCGTAATCTCGGGCACGACGTCACCGGCTTCGTCGAGGACCCCAGGCACCGTCGAGCAGAGGCCGACGCGGTCGGCGTCCAGTTCGCTGGCGACGTGCGTGACGAGTTCGTCGCCGCTGACGATTGTCGCGCCTTCCCCAACCTGCGTGAGCACGTCGCCGTGCAGCACCGGCACGAAATTCTCGTCGAGCATCGCCGCGACCTGGTCGGTCGGGAATTGGAGGGCGCCGTCGGCGGTTCGGTAGCCGACCGAGAACGGATGGACCGGGACCGCGGGAACGCCCGCGTCCGCGAGCGCGCTCACGACCGCCGTGTTCAGTTCCTCCATCGCGCTCGCGACGTCGCGTGCCGCGGCTGCGTCCTTCGACCCCTCGCTGCTGGAGATGCCGTGTTCGGCCGCGTGCGGGTGGCCGAAGCTCCCACCGCCGTGTACCACGACGAGGTCGTCGACAGCTGCGTCGCCGAGCGCACCTGCGAGGTCCGCCAGGCGGTCGTCGGCGACGGTCTCGGGCTGGTCTTTCTCGGTGACGACGCTGCCACCGAGTTTCACGACGACCGTCATTCGACGCGCACGCCCTCCGTCGCGAGTTTGGCCTGGAACGACTGCTCGCACTCGGGAGCCAACGATAGTGCGGTCTCCACGCCGTCTTCCCGGTCGAGTGCGACGATGCAGCCGCCACCACCCGCACCCGTGAGCTTCGCACCGAGCGCGCCACCGTCCCGGGCCGCCCACACGAGGTTGTCGAGCGAACGCGCGGAGACGCCCAGCGCCGAGAGCAGGCCGTGATTGAAGTCCATCAGCCGACCGAGCGTGTCGAGGTCGCCGTCCGCGAGCGCCTGCTCGCCTTCCCGCACGAGGTCGCCGATGGCTCCGACGGTGTCGGCCGCGAAGTCGTACTCGTCGCGGAGGTCGCGCACGCCAGCTACGAGTTCGCCGGTGTCGTGGCTCGCGCCGTCGTAGCCGACGACGAACGGCAGGTCGGGTGCGTCGATGGCCCGGCAGTCGTCGCCCTCCACGCGGACCGCGCCGCCCATCGCCGAACAGAACGTGTCCGCGCGCGAGGCCTGCCCGTCCTGCACCTCGTGCTCGACGCGGTACGCGCGCTCGGCGACCGACTCCGGCGCGAGTTCGACGCCGAGCTCGCGCGTCGCGGCGTCGATGCCCGCGACGACAACCGCCGCGCTCGAACCCAGTCCCGCGCCGAGCGGAATCTCGCTCTCGATTTCCACGTCGAAGCCCGCGACTGGTTGGCCAGCGGCGTCCCGCGCTTGCTCTAGAGACTCCTCGACGTACCCCATCGCCGCCTCGATGAGCGGCGTCGGCACGTCCACGTCGGGCTGTTCGTCGCTCCCGGAGCCGTACTCGACCGTGAAGCCGTCCAGCGAGAGGTCGTCGGCGGACACCCGCACGCGGTCGTCGTCGCGGGCCGTCACGGTCACACGCGCCCGTCGCTCGATGGCGCAGGGCACCGCGGGCTCGCCGTAGACGACGGCGTGCTCGCCGAAGAGGTAGACCTTCCCCGGCGCGCTCGAAGTCGTGGTCATACCTCTCGGTCGGAACCACGTCGTTACAGAACTTCCGGAACGCCCCGCCGCAGGCTTTTGCGTGCGGGCCCCGAACGAGCGGCTATGCGCCCCGTCATCGACCACGTGCCGTTCGCCGCCAGCGACCTCGACGCCCTCGTCGAGCGATTCGAAGCCGCCGGCTTCGACCCCACGTACGGCGGCGCCCACCCCGACGCAGGCACGGAGATGGCGGCGCTCGTACTACCGGACGGCTCCTACCTCGAACTCGTCGCGCCTACGCGCGAGCACCCCGACCGCTGGCCCGCGTACTTCGACGCGGCCGACCCCGTCGCCGGCCCCTGCGACTGGTGCGTGGAGACCGGCAGTGTCCACGCCGAGTGCCAGCGCGTCATCGACCACGACGTCACCGTCCACGGCCCGATTCACGGCCGCCGCGAACGCCCGGACGGCACGCTCGTCGAGTGGGACCAGGCATTTCTCGGTGGTGACGACAGCCTCCTCCCGTTCGTCGTCAGCGACCGCACGCCCCGCGAGTACCGCGTCCCCGACAGCGACCTCTACGGGTCGCCCGTCTCGGGGATTTCGTGGGTCGTCCTCGCGACCGACGACATCGCCAGCGCAATCGAGCGCTTCCAGCGACTCTACCGGCTCCCCGAACCGGACCACGACTACGACGACACGTACGGCGACCTCGCACGCTTCCCCGGACAAGATATCGTACTCTGCGAGCCCGCCAGCGGGCGGGTCCGGGAGCGACTCGACCGGCTCGGTCCCGGTCCCGTCTCCGTGCTCTTGAGCGCGGATATCGACGACGCGCGCCACCGCCACCCTCTCGACGGTGGTCGCGAGTGGTTCGGGCGGCGCGTGCGCTTCGTCGACGGGCTCGACGGATACCTCGGCGTCGTCTCGATATAGCCGTCGCTGGCCGGTCTATTAACTGAAAAGTGCGAAGGCGGAAGCCGGGTTACAGGCCGTCCTCGAAGTCTTCGAGGGAGTACGTCGGCTCGGCACCGCGGCGGTCGAGCGTCTCGTTGGCGAGCAGCCAGTAGACGACCGACAGCGCGCGCCGCCCCTTGTTGTTCGTCGGGACGACGAGGTCGACGTTGCTCGTCTGGTTGTTGGAGTCGCACATCGCAATCACGGGGATGCCGACCGTGATGGCTTCCTTGACGGCCTGCGCGTCACCGATGGGGTCAGTGACGACGAGGACGTCCGGCTCGATGTAGCCGTCGTACTGCGGGTTCGTCAGCGTACCCGGGATGAACCGTCCCGTCCGGGCGCGTGCGCCGACCGCTTCCGCGAACTTCTCCGCAGGGAAGCGGCCGTACTGGCGCGACGACGTGACCAGAATCTGCTCTGGGTCGTAGTTCGCCAGGAAGTCGGCGGCCGTCCGGATGCGCTCGTCCGTCTTCGAGACGTCGAGCACGTACAGGCCGTCCGTGCGGACGCGGTGAATGAACCGGTCCATGTCGTTGGTCTTCTGCTGGGTACCGATGTGGACACCGGCGCCGAGGTAGTCCTCGACGGGGATGAGCAGGTCGGCCTCTTCGTCGGACATGACGTCCTCGGTGGCCGCCGCTCCCGGCTCCTCTTCGGTGGGCTGTTCGTCTGTCTGGGCGTCGCTCTCGGCGGCCTCGGCAGCAGGCTCGGCTGCCTGCTCCGCGGCGTCCTCGAGGTCGGCCTCTGTGTCGGATTCGTTCTCGCTCATGCTTCGTCCGCGATGCGGATGAGTTCGTTCAGCTTGGCAGTTCGCTCGCCGCCGACCGTCCCCGTCTTGATGAACGGAGCGTCGGTCGCCACGGCGAGGTGTGCGATGGTCGTGTCCTCGGTCTCACCGCTGCGGTGGGAGACCACGGCCTCGTAGCCGTTCCGGGACGCCAGCTCGATGGCGTCGAACGCGTCGGAGAGCGTCCCGATCTGATTGGGCTTCACGAGGATGCTGTTGGCCGCGCCGACCTCGATGCCGTCGCGGAGTCGCTCGACGTTCGTCACGAACAGGTCGTCCCCGCAGACGAGCGTGTCGTCGCCGACGCGCTCGGTTAGCGCTGAGAACGCCGCGAAGTCGTTCTCATCGAGGGGATCCTCGACGTACGCGAGGTCGTACTCCTCGACGAGGTCGACGACGTACTCGATTTGCTCCTCCGTGGAACGAACCTCGTCGCCGTAGACGTACTCCTCGTCCTCGTAGCGCTCGGCGGCCGCCATGTCGAGACCGAACTGGACGTCGAAGCCGAACTCTTCGGCGACGTCGCTGGTGGCCTCGTCGACGACCTCGAAGGCGGTGGCGTCGTCGATGGACGGCGCCCACGCACCCTCGTCGCCTTTCGCGGCAGCCTCGCCACGCTCTTCGAGGAGTTCGCCCACGCGCTCGTGGACGGCGGCGTTCGCGAACACGGCCTGCCGGACGCTCGGCGCGCCGACGGGGGCCGCGAGGAACTCCTGAATCGCAGTCGCGTCGGCGGCGTGTTCGCCGCCACCGACGACGTTCCCGAGCGGCACGGGGAAGTTCCGACCGCGGAAGGCGCCGCCGAGATGCTGGTACAGCTGCACACCGAGCACGTCCGCGGCGGCCTTCGCGGCCGCCATACTGACGGCGACCGCGCTGTTCGCCCCGACGTCGGAGAAGTCCTCCGTGCCGTCGGCGGCGTGCAGTGCGGCGTCGACGCCGCGCTGGTCGCCGGCGAACTCTCGGCCCTCGAGGCGCGGTGCGACGTGTTCGCGCGCTGCCGCAATCGCCTCCTCGACGGGGAGTTCGACGGCTTCGTGCTCGCCCGTGCTCGCGCCGGATGGCGCTGCCGCACGGCCGAACCCGCCGTCCGCGGTCACGACCTCGGCTTCCACGGTCTTGTTGCCGCGGGAGTCCAGGATCGGCCGGAATCGGACGGACTCGATGCGCGTCATCTCAGTTGTCCCTCCGGACAGTGAACGGGAGCGCGTCCGCGTCGTACTCCTCGGCCGCGATGAGGATGGGCTCGGTCTGGTCGGTGTCGACCAGCACGGGCGCCCCGTACGACACCTGCAGCGCTCGCGCACCGATGATGCGGGCCTTCTCGTACCGATTGAAGTGTTGTGTGTCGCTCATTACTGGTAGGGCGAGACGACGTCCACGAGGTCCTGGTGGGAGACCATCATGCGTCGACAGCAGTGCCGGTCCACGCCGAGGTCGTCCAGCACGTCCGCTGGGTCCTCGTCGCCGTCGTGGGTCTCGGCGCGTGCCTTGAACTCTTCCCAGTACTCACCGACGACGTTACCGCACGTGAAACACCGGACTGGTACCATCATGATTTGGTCACCTCAGCGGTAGGACTTCTGGTAGCGGGCACGAGCGCCCGGGCCGCCCCACTTCTTGGACTCGGACTGCCGGACGTCGTTGACCAGCAGACTGCGGTCGAACTCACGGTACGCGTCCCGGAGCTCTGCGTCGCTGTAATGCTCGACCAGCCCGCGTGCGATGGCGGTGCGGACGGCGTCAGCCTGGCCCGCGAAGCCGCCACCCGAGACGTCGATGTCGACGTCGACGTCGTCTCGGAGGTCTTTGCCCGCGATGCGGAACGGCTCCAGCATCTTCAGGCGCGACATCTCCGGGTCGACGAGTTCGACGGGCGTGGAGTTGATTCGGACACGACCCTCGCCGTCGCTCACGGTCGCGCGAGCGACGGCCGTCTTCTTCTTACCGGACGTGTTGGTTACCATGTGACGTTAGCACCTAGTTCCTTGGAGACCTCGCCGACGGTGACGAAGCGAATCGTCGAGAGTCGGTCTAGCGACGTTCCCTCGATGACTTCGCTGTCCTCGTCGAACGGGTTACCGACGTACACGCGGACGTTTTCGAACGCCTCACGGCCGTCCTGCTGCTTGTACGGCAGCATGCCACGGATGGCGCGCTTGAAGACGCCGTCCGGGCGTTTCGGGTAGTACGGACCGCTGTCGGAGCCCAGCTCCGCGCGTTTGTTGTACGTCTCGAAGATGTCCTCCTTGGTGCCGGTGATGACTGCCTGCTCGGCGTTGACGACGGCGATCGTCTCGCCGTCGAGGGCGCGTTCGGCGACGTTGCTCGCCACGCGACCCATGATGCAGTCTCGCGCGTCGACGACCACGTCGGCGTCGAATTCTGCGAGACTCATCGAATCACCCGCACGTCGGATCCTTCGGGGTTCTGTTCGACTGCCTGTTCCAGATGGACGGCCTCGCCGTCGGCGTGCTCGATTTTCGTCTTCGCGCTGCCGGAGAAATCCACGGCAGCGACGGTGACGGACTTTCGAAGCGCGCCGGACCCCAGCACCTTGCCGGGGACGACGACGGTCTCGTCCTCGTTCGCGTAACGTTCGATACGACTCAGGTTCACCTCGGCGTGCGTGCGGCGCGGCTTCTCCAGCCGGCCAGCGACGTCGTGCCAGACGTCCGTGCTCGAATCTCGAGCGACGGACTTCAGTTCGGCGATGAGACTGCTGAGTCTCGGACTTGTCTTACTCATGCTCGTACTCCTGGAAAGTTGTGAGAAGTCGAGTGCAGGGAGCAGGATTTGAACCTGCGAACCCCTACAGGACAGCGCCCTGAACGCTGCGCCTTTGACCTAACTTGGCTATCCCTGCACGGCCGCGATGGCGCTTCGCTTCTCCGTAGCTCCCGACCCTTCTTACCGATTTCGATTGCCGGGCCCGAGGCTCCCGGGGCAGGAGTGGACGTCGGCGCGGTAGTGTGGGTCGGAGCAATCATGTTATGTTATAGTTGGACTGCCTGTTCGAGTTCGTCCGCGCGGTCGACCAGGGAGTCGACTGCTCGGAGAACTAGCTCTGTCACGGGCATCGAGCCGTCGGATTCGACGTGGAAGACGAACGCGCCGGGGACGTCCTCGACTTCGAGCTCCTTACCGGGGTACCGGTTCGTGAGGTCGTTGTCGAAGTCGTCCGTCGGCACGAGCTCGCCGTCCTCCTCGATGACGCCCCGGAGCATCCGGGGTTCCTCGTCAGCGTATTCGTCGGCGTCGCCGACGACGTTCACGCGCTGAAGGTGTCGATAACCGACTGCGACGCCGCCTTGGTGTTTGGCGTGGTCGCGGCCGTAGCCGAGTTCCGCGTCGGCTTCGAGTTCGAGGCGCTGGTCGTCTTTGAGCTCGATGATGGGGATGTTCTCGTCGGCGGCCTCCACTTCGGGGTCCTGACAGACCAGGTCCCCGGAGTACGCCGTCCCCGGGCCCTCGACGTCGAGCGCGAGCGTGACGGTGTCACCCTCGGCGAAGTCCTCGGGCGTCGTCAACGGGACGAGGCCGAGACGCAGCGCGAGCTGTTCGTCGAACATCACGCTGGAGTTCTCGACGAACCGGACGGTGTCGATGGACAGCGTCGGAACGTCGGCGATAATCGCTCGCCGAATGCCGTTCGCGAACGCCGGCGTGATGTTGCGAACGACGAACCGGGCTTCCCGGTCGTCGCGGTCGATGAATTCGACGTCGAAGTCCGTGCTCATTGCTTAGTACCCGCTGTTCTTCGGCGGACGCGTCCCGTCGTGGGGGACGGGCGTCACGTCCTCGATGCGGCCGATTTCGAGACCGGCGCGAGCGAGCGCTCGGATGGCAGCCTGCGCGCCCGGACCCGGGCTGCGCTGGAGGTTGCCACCGGGGCCGCGCACGCGAACGTGCACCTTGTCGATGCCCTGGTCTAAGACGTCTTCGGCGAGCTGTTCGGCCATCTGCATCGCGGCGTACGGCGACGCCTCGTCACGGTTCTGCTTCACCACGGTACCGCCACTCGACTTTGCGAGCGTCTCGGCGCCCGTCTCGTCGGTGACCGTCATGATGGTGTTGTTGAACGAGGCGTGAATGTGCGCGATGCCCCATTTGGTGTCGTCAGCCATATTGTGTTACTCCTGTGCACCGGCGCGAGCCGGGTGCAGTTCGTCTGTGAGGTCGCTTCGTTCGTCGAACGCGATGACGTCCTCCTCGGAGACGTCGACCTTGTAGGAGGGCTCCGTGACGCGACTCCCGTCGACCGTGATGTGGCCGTGGGAGATGAACTGTCGGGCCTGACCGACAGTGTTCGCGAGGCCCTCGCGGTAGACGACCGTCTGCAGGCGGCGCTCGAGGACGTCCGTCACGTCGAGCGACAGGACGTCGTCGAGGCCCTCCTGGTTGGAGAGCACGCCGATGCGCTGCAGGCGCGAGACGAACTCCTCGCCGCTGGTGGCCTCCGTACGGCCGAGCAGGCGGCGCGCCTCGCGGCGGAAGTTGCGCAGTTCGGACTGCGCACGCCAGAGTTCCTCTTTGTTCTTCAGGCCGTACCGGGAGACGAGGTCGCTCTCCTCGGAGATGCGTTCGCCCTGATACGGGTGATTCGGCGTCTCGTAGAACTTGGTGTTCTCACCTGGGAGCGCCATTATTCTTCCTCACCCGCTGCTTCTTCTGCTGCCTGTTCTTCCTTGATAGCCTCGACGTTGACGCCGATGGTACCTTCCGTACGACCGGTGGACTTGGTGCGCTGACCGCGGACCTTCTGTCCGCGCTCGTGTCGGATGCCCTTGTAGGACCGAATCATCTGCATCCGATTGATGTCCTGGTCGCGCGTCAGGTTGACGTCGTTGCCGGTGACGTGCTGGGTCTCGCCGGAGTAAAAGTCGTTCCGACGGTTCGCGAGCCACTCCGGAGCGTGGTCTGCGAACTCGTTGACGGCCGCCTTGATGTCGTCGATGACATCGTCTTCGAGGCGACCAATCGTCGCGGTGCGGTCGACGTCCGCATTCTCCGCGACGACTCGCGAGACTCGTCGGCCGACGCCGTCGAGTTCCGCGAGCGCACGCTCGACGGACTTGGTACCGTCGAGGTCTGTCTGCCCGATGCGGACGAAGTACTGAATGTCCTCGTCCGCGTCTTGTTCTTCCGAACTCATGTTTTGATGTGTTGTGGAAAGGCGTCGTGGCGGGGATTTGAACCCCGGAGGCTTGCGCCACAGAGTTAGCAACCCTGCGCCTTGACCAGGCTAGGCTACCACGACACGCTTTCGGGTGTATCTTCGCCCTCTCGGACTCGGGACCCGACGCCCCTACAGTGACTGCGTTCTTGAGAAACCGCGGCCCGTACTTAAACATCACGAAAGGGCGTGGGTCGCGGACGACACGAAGTCCCACGCCGCGCGCCGAAAATCGACAGTCTGCGGTCAGTCCGCCGACTCGGTGCCGCCGTCGGCGTACACCTCGACGTAGTCGTCGTTGACCTCCCAGCCGCCGTCGCCGTTCTCGACCATGTACTCGCCGTAGTACGGCACCCGGTTCTCGACGGTCTCACGGAACGCCTCCCGAATCTCGGCCTTCGACATCTCGCCCATCGACCGCAGGTCGTCGTTCCGGTTCAGGCACCCCTTCAGGTAGCCTTCGTGTGTCACGCGCACGCGGTGGCAGTTCGCACAGAACTCCTCGTTGCCGACGGGGTCGACGATTTCGACCATCCCACCGTTCACGTAGTATCGCCGTCGGTCGTGCATCTCGCGGTGTTCGACGCGGTCTGCGCGCTCTTCGAGCCAGTCGTGGACATCGTCGATGTCGACGGCCCACTCCGGGTGGCCCGCGATTTCGGGCATGTACTCGATGAGCTGGAGCTGGAGCGCGTCGTTCTCCGCGACGTGGTCGACCATCTCCGGCACGTAGCCTGCCGTCTTCCGGAACACGACCATATTCAGTTTCACAGGGTCGAGGCCCGCGTCCACGGCAGCCCGCACGCCCTCCAGTACTTTCTCGTAGGCCCCGCTCTTCGTGAGCGCCTGGAAGTCCTCGGCGTCGAGGGCGTCCTGCGAGACGTTCACGCGTTCGAGGCCCGCGTCCACGAGGTCCTCCGCGCGCCCGGGCAGGAACGTGCCGTTGGTCGTCATCGACACTTCCATCGAGTCCGGCGTACGCTCGATAATTTCCTCCAGGTCGTCGCGCAGCATCGGCTCACCGCCCGTGAGCTTCACCTTCTCGACGCCGAACTCCTCGACGACTTCGAGGAAGCGGACGACGTCGTCGGCGCTCATCTCGTGGTCCCGTGCGTCCATCGGGCCGCGCGTGTCCCCCAGTCCCTCGTTGTGACAGTAGACACAGTCGAAGTTACAGCGGTCCGTCAGAGAGACCCGGACGCCGGAGACCTCGCGCCCGAACGAGTCCGAGAGCATGCCAGAATGTGGCACGTACAGACGCTTAAACTCGTGGGTGCAAGCGGCGATTTCGTAACCACGAGTGGTTACGCTCGGGGCGTGGTGTGTGGTCGCGGCCGCACGTTCGTTCGACACAACCCTTATCGGCGCACCGTCTCCTACTCGCGGGCATGAACGAAGACGACGTGCTGGACCTCCTCCGTGACGTCGAGGACCCCTCCCTCGACGACGACATCGTCTCCCTCGGTCTCGTCAACGACCTTGACGTCGACGGCGACAAAGTCACCCTCTCGCTCGCGCTCGGTGCGCCCTACTCGCCGACCGAGACGGACATCGCCGGCCGCGTCCGCGAAGTGCTTTCCGACGTTGGCCTCGAACCCGACCTCACCGCCGCCATCCCCGACCGCAACAGCGGCGACGTCCTCCCCGGCGTCAAGAACGTCATCGCGGTCGCCTCCGGGAAAGGCGGTGTCGGCAAGTCCACGGTCGCCGTCAACCTCGCTGCCGGTCTCTCCGACCGCGGCGCCCGCGTCGGCCTCTTCGACGCCGACATCTACGGCCCCAACGTCCCCCGAATGGTCGACGCCGACGACCACCCGCGCGCCACGGAGAGCGACACCATCGTCCCGCCCGAGCGCCACGGTATGAAACTCATGAGCATGGCGTTCATGGTCGGCGACGACGACCCCGTCATCTGGCGCGGTCCCATGGTCCACAAGGTCCTCACGCAACTCGTCGAGGACGTCGAATGGGGCAACCTCGACTACCTCGTCGTCGACCTCCCGCCGGGCACCGGCGACACCCAACTCACGATGCTCCAAACGGTCCCACTCACCGGTGCCGTCGTCGTCACCACACCGCAGGATGTCGCCGTTGACGACGCCCGCAAGGGACTGCGCATGTTCGGACGCCACGACACCACCGTCCTCGGCATCGCCGAGAACATGAGCGGGTTCGTCTGTCCCGACTGTGGCGGTACCCACGACATCTTCGGCAGCGGTGGCGGCCACGACTTCGCCGACGAGAACGAACTCCCGTTCCTCGGCTCCATCCCTCTCGACCCCAGCGTCCGCCAGGGCGGCGACACGGGGGAGCCGGTCGTCCTCGACGAAGACAACCAGACCGGCGAAGCGTTCCGCGACTTCGTCGCCGAAACCGCCGACATGGTTGGGCTCGTCCACCGCCGCAACGCCAGCCGACCCGCCCAGCACTGACAACTCAGGACGATGTCTGACTACGACGACGCCCAGAAACGCGACGTACTCCGCGACGTCGCGGATGACCTCCGCGAGGAAGACTCCGAAGAGGCCGAACGCATCGCCGCTATCGTCCATCGCGTCAGCGACATCTACGACGAAGACGAGGACGTCGACGCCCAACACGTCTACCTCAACATGCGGAACATTCTGCAGATCTCCGAACAGGGCGGAATCGAGCGCTAACTCGACCGTAGCCAGCGGACCTCCCGATTAGTGTTAGTACGATGAGTACTGCGCCCGCGCGTCGTTCCAGCGGCGGGAGCGCCTTGTCGGCGACGTACCCTTCTCCGTACTGGTGTGCCGTCTCGTTGTTGTAGTCGCTCTCTACGATCGCACCAGAGGCTGGCACGAATTAGCCATTCTACGCGTTCCTGCTTCTTTCACAATCTACAAAATTAATTCTACTAACTATTATATATGATCGTACGGTTGAATTTTAAGTAATATAGTTATGGGGCTCGCCGACGTTCCGGCAGGTTCGCCGGGGATTTCGGGTCCTGTACAGTATTCCTTAATCATCTTCTATTGTTAATGGATAGCAAACGATTTAGTGTGGGTCCGACCAACACCCTACTAACGGTCCGAGCACGGGCCAGAGGGTTACACTATGACTGATGACGAACTCATCTGGCGAGTGGCAGGGGGTTCCGGCGACGGAATCGACTCCACGAGTCAGAACTTTGCGAAGGCGTTGATGCGTTCAGGCCTCGACGTCTTCACGCACCGACACTACCCGTCCCGCATCCGCGGCGGCCACACGTATGTGGAAATTCGTGCGCGGGACGAGAACGTAACGTCGCGCGGCGACGGTTACAACTTCCTGCTCGCGCTCGGGGACTCGTTCGCACGCAACCCCAGCGAGCACGCCGTCTACGGCGACGAGGAAGTGAAGCCGCTCTCCGAGAACCTCGACGACCTCCGCGAAGGTGGGGTCATCGTTTACGACGAGGGCCTCCTCGACGTAGAGGACGTCCCGAATTTCGAGGAGCGCGCCGAGGAGAACAACTGGCACGTCTATCCGCTCGACCTCCGGTCGCTCGCCAAAGAGCACGGCCGCGAGGTCATGCGCAACACCGCTGGCGTGGGTGCGACGGCCGCACTCGTCGACATGGACCTCGACCACATCGAGGACCTGATGTCGGACGCGATGGGCGGCGAGATTCTCGAACAGAATCTCGAAGTCCTCCACGACGCCTACGAGCAGGTCAATGAGATGGAGCAGTCCCACGACCTGACGGTGCCCACCGGCGAACACGACGAGGAGCAGGTCCTCGTCTCCGGCAGCCACGGCATCGCGTACGCGGCCATCGACGCCGGCTGTCGGTTCATCGCCGGGTACCCGATGACGCCGTGGACGGACGTGTTCACCATCATGACGAACCTCCTGCCGGACATGGGCGGCATCTCCGAGCAGGTCGAGGACGAAATCGCGGCAGCGGCGATGGCGGTCGGCGCGAGCCACTCCGGCGTGAAGTCGATGTCTGGGTCCTCCGGCGGCGGCTTCGCGCTGATGAGCGAGCCGCTCGGTCTCGCGGAGATGACCGAGACGCCGCTGGTCCTGCTCGAAGCGATGCGCGCGGGTCCCTCCACGGGGATGCCGACGAAGCCCGAGCAGGCTGACCTCGAACACATCCTGTACACGAGTCAGGGTGACAGCCACCGCGTCGCCTTCGGGCCCAGCGACCCCAAGGAGTGCTACGAGCAGACGCGGACGGCGTTCGAAATCGCCTACGAGTACCAGATTCCGGCCATCGTGGTCTACGACCAGAAGCTCTCCGGCGAGTACCGGAACGTGGATGCGTCGTTCTTCGACCGCGACCCGAAGCCGGACCTCGGGAGCACGCTCACCGAGGACGAAATCGCGGAGGCACCCCATGACGACACCGGGAAGTTCGAGCGGTTCCGGACGGACGGCGTCGAGGACGGCGTCAGCCCGCGCTCCATCCCGGGACAGTCTGGCGGCCGCTACCTCGCGTCCGGCAACGAGCACTGGCCGACCGGCCACATCGCCGAAGACCCCGACAACCGCGTCGCGCAGGTCGAACGCCGGCTCCAGAAGCTCGACGCCATCGGCGACGACCTCGACGAGCGCGACCAGCAGGTCGTCTACGGCGACGAGGACGCGGACTTCGGGCTCATCGTATGGGGCAGCCAGCAGGGCACCGTCGAGGAAGCCGTCGCACGCATGAACGACGACGGGAACAGCGTGAAGGCGCTGGGCGTCAGCGACCTCTCGCCGTTCCCGGTCGACGAGGTGCGGGAGTTCATCGAGAGCGTCGACGAAGCCATCGTCGTGGAGATGTCCTCGACGAAGCAGTTCCGCGGGCTCATCCAGAAGGAGCTCGGGAACGTCGACGGCAAGCTCTCCAGCCTCCTGAAGTACAACGGCAACCCGTTCGAGCCCGCCGAAATCGTCGAAGCGGTCGAGCTCGAACAGGACGGCGGCGGGGAACCGACCGCTCAGACTACCCTCGAACCTGCGGCAGGTGACTAATCCATGAGCAAAGCGTTCAGCGCAATCGAAGAGGAACGGGAGGTCGAACGGGACGAGTTCACGCCCGGCATCGAGCCGCAGCCGACGTGGTGTCCTGGCTGCGGTGACTTCGGCGTCTTGAAGGCGCTGAAGGGTGCGATGGCGGAACTCGGCAAGGACCCCGAGGAGGTCCTGCTGTGCACCGGTATCGGCTGCTCGGGGAAGCTCAACAGCTACTTCGAGAGTTACGGCTTCCACACGATTCACGGTCGGTCGCTCCCCGTGGCCCGCGCCGCGAAGCTCGCCAACGACGGCGTCGAAGTCGTCGCGGCGGGCGGCGACGGTGACGGCTACGGCATCGGCGGGAACCACTTCATGCACACCGCCCGGGAGAACCACGACATGACCTACATCGTGTTCAACAACGAGGTCTTCGGCCTCACGAAGGGCCAGACGTCGCCGACGTCGCCGAAGGGCCACAAGTCGAAGACCCAGCCTCACGGGAGCGCGAAGGACCCGATTCGACCGCTCTCGATGAGCCTGTCGGCGGGCGCCTCGTACGTCGCCCGTACGGCGGCCGTCAACCCGAACCAGGCCCAGGAAATCATCGTGGAAGCCATCGAGCACGACGGCTTCTCCCACGTCGACTTCCTGACCCAGTGCCCGACGTGGAACAAGGACGCCAAGCAGTACGTCCCCTACGTCGACGTGCAGGACAGCGACGACTACGACTTCGACATCACCGACCGCCGTGAGGCGGCCGACCTGATGCACGAGACCGAGGACGCCCTCTACGAGGGCACTGTCCTCACCGGGCGTTACTACAAGGACGAGAACCGCAACTCCTACCAGCAGGAGAAGCAGCAGCGCGGCGACATGCCCGAGGAACCGCTCGCGGAGCGGTACTTCGACGAGGACTACGACTGGGAGCGCTCGTACGACTTCATCGAGCGCCACAAGTAGCGTTCCACTACGGCCCGGCTCCAATTTCTTTCGCGCGAATCGCTCGAGTAGCCGACGGCTTCGGCGCGCGACCACGATGCTTCTCGCCCGCGCGAGGTGACTTTCTCATTCGGAAGATATTTTTTCACAGGCACCAAAACGAGGGGTGTGAGCACCGAATCGACGGAAGACCGAATCCTCGCCGCGCTCGAGGAGGATGCGCAGGCGTCGTACGCCGACATCGCCGCCCGCGCGGACGTCTCGAAGCCGACGGTCCGGAAGTACATCGACAAACTCGAAGACGAAGGCGTCATCGTCGGCTACTCCGCGGACGTCGACCCGAAGAAACTCTCCGGGCAGTCCATCGCGCTCGTGGGCATCGATGTGGCCTCCGAGCGGTACGTGGAGGCGACGCGCGACCTGAAGGACTTGGAGGCGGTCCACGCGCTGTACACGTCCAGCGGCGACCACATGCTGATGGCCGAAGTCCGGGCCGCTGATGGGGACGCCCTCGGCGAAGTCATTAGCGACGAGATTCACGGCATCGACGGCGTTACTGCCGCCCATCCCTCGTTCCTGCAGGAGCGACTCAAGTAGCCGAACGACCCCTGCCGCCGGAGTTTTGCACGCGCCCCGCGAACGACGTGTATGGCGACTTTCGAGCGGGAGTTGCGGGTTCGCGCGCCGCTTGCCGACGTGTGGGCGTTCCACTCCACTATCGATGGCCTGCGGTCGTTGACGCCGGACTGGCTCAACCTGCGCGTCGAGGAAATCGAGCGCCCGGACGACGAACCCGAGGCGCACGTCCTCACGGCGGGCACGCGGATTCACGCGTCCGTGCAGCCGTTCGGCGTCGGACCGCGGCAGACGTGGGTCTCGCACATCACCACCCGAGAGGAGGGCGAAGACACCGCGTACTTCGTGGACGTGATGGAGAAGGGGCCGTTCCCCGAGTGGGAGCACACGCACCTGTTCTACGCCGACGGTGACGAGACGCTGATTCGGGACCACGTCGAGTACCGTGCGCCAATCGGCGGTATCGGCGACGAGTTCGCGCGCCTCGGGCTCGCGCCGATGTTCTGGTACCGTCACCGCCGGACGCGGGACATTCTGGACGGGCCGTAGGTTTAACCGGTGAGCGGGAGAACACACGACTATGACACACGTCATCGTCGTCGGCGGCGGTCCCGCCGGCCTGAGCGCGGCGCTGTTCACGGCGAAAAACGACCTCGAGACGACCGTCTTCGACACCGACGAGACGTGGATGCACAAGGCCCACCTCTTCAACTACCTCGGCATCGACTCCGAGGACGGCACGGCGTTCGTGGAGAGCGCCCGCGAGCAGGTCGACAAATTCGGCGTCGACCGCCACCAGGGCGAGGAAGTCACGGGCGTCGAGCAGTCCGGTGACGGGTTCGCGGTGACGACCGAAGACGGCGAGTACGAAGCGGACTACGTCGTGCTCGCGACGGGTGCGAGCCGCGACCTCGCCGAAGACCTCGGTGCCGCGTTCACCGACGAGGACGTCGTCGACGTGGACGTCGACATGGAGACGAGCGTCGAGGACGCCTACGCGACTGGCGCCATGGTACGCGTCGAGGAGTGGCAGGCAGTCATCTCAGCCGGCGACGGCGCTGCGGCCGCGCTCAACATCCTCTCGAAGGAGAAGGGCGAACACTACCACGACTTCGACACGCCCGCGGACGCCGAGTGACCTGTCGGCCACTCGTGCCCGCGCTCACTATCGTTCGCACAGACGAGGAATAGCTCTCTCCCGACTCCCGCGAACGCAATCTCTTTTGCTGCGGCCGGTAACGTCCAGCCGTGAGTGCCGACGACCCCGTCGTGCCGCCGATGGCCGCCGTCGCTGTCGCCGTCGTCGCGGTGAGCACGAGCGCCATCCTCGTGGAGCTCAGCGACGCGCCGCGCGTGTTGAAGGCGGGCTACCGGGTGTTGTTCACGACCGCGTTCGTCGCGCCGTTCGCGTTCCGCGAGCGCCGCGAATTCGCCGACGTCTCGGGTGCGGACTGGCTGGTCGTGAGCGTCGCGGGCGTCCTGTTGGCGGTTCACTTCGCGTCGTGGTTCGCGTCCATCGAATTCACGAGCATCGCTGCGTCGACGACGCTCGTGCAGACGCAGCCGGCGTTCGTCGCGGTGGGTGCGTGGCTGCTGTTGGACGAGCGCGTCGGCGCGCGCATCGTCGGCGGCATCCTCGTCGCTATTGCGGGTTCGGTGCTGTTGTCGGCGGGCGACTTCCTCACGGGAAGCGCAGTCGGGTCGGCGCCGAACCTCGGGAACGCGCTCGCGGTCGTCGGAGCCGTGGCTGGCGCGGGGTACGTGCTCGCAGGCCGGTCCGTCCGTCAGCGACTCTCGTTAGCGCCGTACGTGTTCGCCGTCTACGGCGTCTGCACGGTCGTGTTGTTCGCGGTGGCGGTCGCGCTCGGGCTGCCGCTCGTCGACTATCCGCCCCGCGAGTGGGCGCTGTTCGTCGCGATGGCCGTCGGCCCCGGGCTGTTCGGCCACACGCTCGTCAACTGGGCGCTGAAGTACGTCGAGTCCAGCGTCGTGAGCGTCTCGCTGCTCGGCGAGCCGGTCGGGAGCACGCTGCTCGCACTCGCTGTCTTCGGGCAGGTACCCGGCGTATTCACCGTCGCGGGCGGCGCCGTGGTCCTCGTCGGCATCGCAGTCACAACGACGGGGCGCGCGACGTGACCGCAGGTATGCAGCCGACTCGGCGGGTGTCACCCGGCCACGCGGATTTATGAGTCGGGCACCACACGGACCAGATACGTAGCGATGGCTGACGACGCTGCTCCCCCACTGCCGGACATCGTCGACCGCGTCGACGAGCGCGCGCTCACGCTGACGCTGTACAACGTCGACGTACCGCGGTCCGTACTGCAGGACATCCAGTCGTACTTCGCGGTGCAGTCGGTGGACTTGCGGCGCGCCGCCACCGACGACGGCATCCCACGTAATTTTGTCGTTCTCCACGACGACAGCGAGTATCTCGCGGCGTCGTCGCTGCAGTCGCTGTACCGGGTGGTTCGGCCGGACTCCCCGCTCATCGACGTCTCCGCACCCGATGAAATCGAGTACCCGGAACTGTTCCGCCACATCGACCAGTCGGTGTTCACTGACTACGGCCGCGACCGAATGGTCGTCGCCTCCCGTGAAATCGAGTCGAGTGCCCACCAGCTCGGGGGAACGCTGCACGCGGGCTTCCAGCGGCTGTCGAACCTGCGGCCGCAGTACCGGCTCTACGAACGGCTCGCGGCCGCGGGCGTCGACACCCACATCTACGGGCGGTCGAACTGGACGGTGCCGACCGACGCCCACACGATTCACGCCTACGAGGACGACGAAATCACGGACACGTGGTTCGTGGTGCTGGACGCCAAAAGCGACCACGACAAGCGCGCGTTGCTCGCCGAAGAGCGCGACGACGACCAGTTCTACGGCTTCTGGACGTTCGACGCAGACATCGTCGACACGATTCTCGCTCGACTCGACGCGTTCCCGGCGACAGGGCCCACGTAGCTAGTCTTCCTGGAACGCCGCCCGCCACGCCTTCGGGACCGGATGACTCTTTCCAGTATCCGAGTCGATTGTGACCTGTACGGACTCGGCTTCGACGGCGACGCTGTCCTCGTGGCGAATCTCGTAGGCCATCGTGAAACTCGACCCGCCGACGTCCGTGACGGCAATCGCGACCTCGACGGATTCGGCGTGCCGGACAGGTTCGACGAAGTCCACGTCGAGGTGCGCGACGACCATCGAGAGGTTCTCCATCGACAGTCCCGCGTGCTCCGTGAGGTACGCGACGCGGGCTTCCTCCAGGTACGTGACGTAGACGGCGTTGTTGACGTGCCCGAGCGTGTCGTGGTCCTGGTAGCGCACGTCGACCGTGGTCGTGAACGGAAACTCGGTCATCGTCGGCAGTGTGCCGGCCGGCGGCTTAATGACCGGGGTTCGGCGCCCGGGTCAGGCCTGCTCGCTGCCGGACTCCGTGACGCGCACGCCCTTCGCGGCGAGGTGGCGCATCCGGCTGCGGGCGTCGTCCTCCTCCTCGGTCCCCCGCGTCGCGAGCACGAACAAAAGCGACTGGCCACCCGGCCGCATCGTCCGCCCGGCGCGCTGGGCACCCTGTCGGCGACTCCCGCCCAGCCCCGAGGCGACGATGGCGAGTTCGGCGTCCGGCAGGTCGATGCCCTCGTCGCCGATGCGCGAGACGACGAGCGTGTTCAACGCACCCGTGCGGAATCGGTCGAACAGCGCCTCCCGTTCGGCGTGGCGGGTCTCCCCGCTGACGAACGGCGCGTCGATGGCTTCCGAGAGTCGCTCGCCCTGTTCGAGGTAGTCCACGAACACGAGCGCCTGCTTGTCGGCGTGCTGGCGCAACAGGTGTTGGGCCTCCTCGTCTTTCGCGGGGTTCTCCGCGGCGAGCCGACGGCGCGTGTGCCCGCTCTCCGCGGCGTACTCGTAGCGGGCATCGTCGTCGCGCCACGGCACGTACCGAATCTCGACGGTGGGTTCGGCGACGTAGCCCGCGTCGAACAGCGCGTCCCAGTCGGTGCCGATTGGCGGCCCGACGAGCGTGTAGATGTCCTCCTCCTTGTCGTCCTCGCGGACGGGGGTCGCGGTGAGTCCGAGGCGATGTTTGCTCTGGAGGTCCGCCGACCGGCGCGCGACCTCCGCGGGGATGTGGTGGACTTCGTCGTAAACGACGAGCCCCCACTCCCGGTCGTCGAAGACGTGCCGGTGGCGGTCCATCCCCGCGGTCTGGTACGTGGCGATGGTGACGGGGCGCACGTTCTTCGTGCCGCCGTGGTACTCCCCGATTTGGTCGCATTCGAGGTTGGTGTTCGCGAGCAACTCCTCGCGCCACTGCGCGGCGAGTTCGCGACTCGGCACCAGAATCAGCGTCTCGCCGCCGACGGCTTCGAGGACGCCCATCGCGGCGACGGTCTTCCCCGACCCCGGCGGCCCGACGAGCACGCCCGAACTCGCGTCGACGAAGCGCTCTACCCAGTCCTGCTGGTAGTCCCGGAGTTCGAGGTCGAGGTCGACGTCCAGCGGCTCGCCGGTTTCGAGGTCGCGCTCGTCCTGGACGGGGTAGCCAGCCTCGTAGAGCGTGCGCTTCAGTTCCGCGACCTTGTTCTCGGCGACCCACGCCTCCGTGTCCGAGATGGGCGCGCGAATCACGTCGTCGGCGAGGTGCTGGTCGGCGACGTTCCCGAGCAGGCTCTCGGTCTTCGCTTCGAGGACGACGTAGCCGTCCTCGTGCGTCACGAGCCGGAAGCGCGTCGCGCGCGTCCACTGCTCTTCCACCCAGTCCTTCAATCCGGGGCAGTCCCGCGGGAGCACGCGGTCCATCGCAGCCAGCAGGTCGTCGAGGCTCTCGAACGGCGCCGCCCACACGTCCTCCTCGCGGACGACGTACCGGTAGCTGCCCGTCCGCGTCGTGTCCGCGAGGTGCGCGAACCGCGACAACTGGGCGCGCGTGAACTGCGCGGGCTGGTCGACGACAATCTCCCGGCGGTCCGGGAACGGCACGACCCGCTCGCGGTCCGTCAGTTCCAGCCAGTCCCGCGGATACCACACCACCGGGTCGTTCTCCACGTCCGCGCGCTCCACGTCACCGGATTCAGCGAGTTCGGCGAGGGCGTTGGCAGCCGCCGCCTGCGTGCAGTCGAGTTCCCGGGCGACCTGTGCGGCGGTCGCAACCGGCCGACCCACGGCTTCGAGGGCGTCGTGGAACGCCTCCTTGGAGATGTCAGTCACTGCAGCGTCGTAAGGCGCGCGCGGAAAAACGGGTTTCGGGTCTAGGTGTCGGAATCGCTCCTGAATTTGTCGCTCTCTCGCACACCTGAAAGCCCTCGGCCCTTTCAATCCGCCAGGGACCAGCTGTTGAGCGGCTGTCGCTACGTTGGCAAGTCGGGCAGCAAAAGAACGTGGAACGTCGGATTGGAACGTTAGTCGTCCGCGGACGCTGCGCCGCTAGCGGAGACGCCCGTGCCGGGGCCGAGGTCGATGCTGAGGTCATCGAGTTTCTCGTCTGGAACGACGCCGTCGACCCAGCCGCGGTGCTCGTAGTACTCGTCTTTCATCGCGTCGAGTTCGCAGAGTTCACCCTCGATGCCGCCGCCCGCGGGCACTGCGTCCTCCGCGCCCTCCACGAAGCGGTCCGGGAGCGTGTCGTCGTCGCCGTCGAAGCCGGCGAGGTTGTTGTAGTAGCGTTCGAGGTTGTAGATGCGCTCGCCCGCTTCCAGCAGTTCCTCCTCGCCGACGTCGCGTCCTGTCATGCCGTTGTACTGGTCGATGTACTCCTCGACGCCCTCGGCGAACGCGTTGAATTTGCAGATGTCGAACGAGTCCGAGATGGCGTGGAGGTCCTGGAAGGTCGCCGTGAGTTCGCCTTTCCCCTCCCAGTCCGTGGGGTCGACCTTCTCCGGGATGCCGAGAATCTCGGCGGCGGGCGTGTACCCGCGGAGGTGGCAGCCGCCGCGGTTCGAGGTCGCGTACCCGATGCCCATGCCCTTCAGACCGCGCGGGTCGTACGCCGCGATGGACTGCCCCTTCACGTCGAGGCGGCAGTCGTGGGCGTCCAGCGTCTCCGCCGCGCGCTTCTGCCCCTCGGCGAGCACGTCCGCGAGGTCGGTGTCGCGGGTGGCGATTTTCTCCAGCATCTCGACCATGGCGTCGACGTCGCCCCAGTCGAGGGTCTCGTCGAAGTCGTCGAGGTAGCCTTTCTCGGCGGCTTCCATCGCGAACGCGAGCATGTTCCCGCTGTCGATGGTGTCGATGCCGAAGTCGTTGCAGCGGTCCATCATCAGCGCGACCTTGTCGCGGTCGTCGTTCATGGAGTTCGGGCCGAGCGCCCACGCGGACTCGTACTCGTAGGACTCCATGCGGACGTTGAGGTCCTCGCCCTTGTGGTGGACGTCGACCTCGACTTCCTTCTTGCAGGCGACCGGGCAGGAGTGACACGTCGGGTCGTCGACGAGGATGTTCTCCTCGACGTTCTCCCCGGAGACCTTCTCGGAGTCGATGTTCGGCTCGTCGGGTTCGGCCTCGGTTTCCGTACTCGTGGACGTGTATCGGCCGTTTCGGGTCGGGAGGCCGTCCATCTCCTCGGTGAGATTCATCAGGACGTTCGTCCCGTAGACGGAGAGCCCGCCCTCGTTGGGCGCGGTGACGTCGGACTCCTGAATCGCCTGCATGGCGGCCTTGTGGCCGTCCATGAACGTCTCGCGGTCGGCGGGCTTGGGCATCTGCGTGGACGCCTTCACGACGACCGCTTTGAGGTTCTTCGACCCCATGACGGCGCCCGTGCCGCCGCGGCCGGAGGCGCGGTCGTCTTCGTTGATGATGCAGGCGTACCGGACCGTGTTCTCGCCGCCCGGACCGATAGCCATCGCGGAGAGGTTCTTCCCGTACGTGCCGTCGACTTCGCTCTCCAATTCGTCGATGGTGTCGTGGATGCCGTACCCCCAGAGGTGGCTGGCGTCACGCAGTTCGACTTCGCCGTCCTCGACGACGGCGTAGACGGGGTCTTCGGCTTTCCCCTCGAACAGCAGGCCGTCGAAGCCCGCCCACTTGAGGCGCGCGCCGCTCCACCCGCCGTGGTGGGAGTCCGTGACAGTGTCCGTCAGCGGGGACTTCGTTACCACCGCGATGCGTCCGCTCATTGGTGTCTGCGTCCCCGTTAGCGGCCCGTTCATGAACGCCAGCAAGTTCTCCTCGGAGAGCGGCTCGACGTCGGGGCCGTTCTCGAAGACGTACTTCACGCCGAGGCCGCGCGCGCCGATGTACTTGCGCGCGTCCTCGTCGTCGATGCTCTCGTAGTCGACGTCGCCGGCGCCGAGGTCGACGCGAGCGACGTGGTCCTGGAAGCCACCTAGGTCAGTCATAGTTGGTGCTCTTTCGTTACATACGGACCGTATCCCGATAGTGATTCCACGGTCACGTAACTGATACCAGTTACATTTACGAGGGCGAGCGGACCACTCGGGACACCAATTCGAGCCGCGCGACGCTTCGCCGTCCCGGGGATTCCGGGGTCAGCGGGACCTTTATGCTCGTCGCCGCGTCACGTTCACGCATGGAGCCGGTGTCACTCGGCGTTCCGGAACCGATTCTCGACGCACTCCCCGCCGACAGCGACGATACGCGCAAGGACATGCAGCAAGCCGTCGCCGGCTGGGAGCGCCGCCTCAACGACGCCATTGACGCCGCGGACTCCGACGAGGAGGCCGTGTCGTACGTCGTCGACGCCGTCGAGCGGCTGGAGGAGCGCCTCGAACGCTACGACGAATTCGTGCCGGAACTGCGCGCGTGGGGGCAGTCGCCGATTTACGCCATCTCGTGGCGGAACCTCTACGCGGAACTCGTCGCCCAGATTTACGACCACGACGAACTCGGCGAAGCGCTGGACCGCGAGCGCAACCAGCGCCTCGTCGAGGACGGCATCCGGTTCGGGGGCGCATGAACGTCGAACTCCGCTTCTTCGCGACCTTCCGTGAGTCAGTCGGCACGAAGGTCGTCGAGCGCGAGTACGACGAGGGGACGACCGTCGGCGAGGTGCTCCGCGAACTCGAAACCGAGTACGATGGCTTGGCGGGCCAGCTCGTCGAGAACGGCGGCCTCCGCCCGCACATCAACGTCCTGAAGAGCGGCCGGGAGGTGCTACACCTCGACGGCATGGAGACGGAACTCGAAGACGGCGACCAGTTGAGCATCTTCCCACCGGTCGCCGGTGGAACAGCGACGGGGGACGTGGTGTGAAGCGGGAGAAGGAGTTTCGCGGCATCTCCGTGCGGCTCGCTCGGAACTACCTCGAGAACCTCGGCGGCACCATCGTCGACGACGACACGGTCGAGGGCGACGGCTGGCGCGCCGAGTTGTCCGCGGAGAAAGTCGCCATCGGGCCGTCGCTGGAACTCACCGAAGTTACCGTTGCCTTCGCGGCCGACGAGGAGTTCGGCGAGGAAGCACTCGAGGAACTCGTCGAGGACTTCTCGCGGAAGGCGATGCGCGCGGGCGGCTAAGGTTCGAGGCTGTCGACGACGCGACGCGAGAACTCGACCTCGGTCATGGTGCCGTCGGCGAGTGCGTCGAACCACTCCTGCTCCGCGCGCCACGACCCCAGTGGCTCGTCGTCGAGGTCGGTTACGGTCGCTTCCACGCTACGAACCGACCAGCCGGCGTCGGCGAACAGCTTCCGGAAGACGTTGACTATGTCCCCGACCTGCTGGTGCGGGATTTCGCCGTGCTGGTCGGCCGCCGCGGACTGGTAGGTGAGGTGGTAGGTGTCCCCGGATTCGGCGACTTCGCGGAGGTAGCAGCCGTGGTTCGTGAGCCGGGATTCGAGCGCGAACTCGCGGTCCTCGTCCATCACTGGCCACCTCGACAGCGAACGGGATAGGCGTTTCCCGTCGTCCGAACCGAATACGTTCGGGGTTGTGTTTAGGCGGGTGAAGCGCGAACGACCCGTATGAGCGTTCAGAACCGCGAGGAGGGCGGTGAGGTCGACGGTCAGCGGAGTGAGACCACCGTGGAACTGCGTGCGACCGGCCACGTTCGCCGCGAGCTCGGCACGCACAGCATGGAGTTCTCCTTCGACGGGACGACGCTCGGGGAGTTCCTCGATGCGTTCTTCGACGAGTACGGCCTTGAAGACATGCTGCTCGCGGAGAGCGAGGAAGAGGAGACTGCTGCGACGTGGGCGAACTACCCCGGCGACCCGCCCGGCCGCTGGGAGCGCAACCCCGAGGGCGAGCGCACCCGGGCGTACGCTCGCGTGCTTGTGAACGGGCGGTTCAACGAACTCCTCGACGGGTTCGCCACCGAATTGGAGGACGGCGACCGCGTCGCGCTCACCTACCCGTTCTCGTTCTGCTTCTAATTCTGGGCGTCGAAGTCGAGCGCGGCGGAGTTGATGCAGAAGCGTTCTCCAGTGGGTTCCGGCCCGTCCTGGAAGACGTGGCCGAGGTGGCCGCCGCAGGTCGCGCAGACGACTTCCGTGCGCTCCATGCCGTTGCTGTGGTCGGGGCGGCGTTCGACGGCGTCGCTCTCGGCGGCGTCCCAGAAGCTCGGCCACCCGCAGTGCGCGTCGAACTTCGTGTCCGCGTCGAACAGCACCTCGCCGCAGCCCGCACACCGGTACGTGCCGTCCTCGTCGCGGTCCACGTGCTCGCCGGAATACGGGCGTTCGGTCCCCGCCTCGCGCAGAATCTCGTACTCGTCGTCGCTGAGACGCTCGCGCCACTCCGCCTCGGTCTCGGGCACGTCGCTGGCGTCCGCGCTGCCGGCGTCGGCGCTGTCACTGGCGTCACTCATACTCACTGGTAGGGAGCGGCCGCGGGTAAACCTACAGGTCGCGGCGGGTCAGAGGTCGCCGACGATGTCGGCGGCGTGTTCGAGTTCGTCCTGGTTGACGGTGTGACCCATGCCCTCGTAGATGCGCTCGGTGACGTCGGCGTTCATCGCCTCGAAGACGTCGCGGGTCTCGTGGACGCGCTCCTCGGGGATGTGGGGGTCGCGGTCGCTGCAGCCGAGGAAGATTGGCGTGCCTTCGAGGTCGCCCTCGTGTTCGTGCGTGGTGCCTTCGGGGCCGTGGAGGCCGCCGGAGAACGCGACGAATCCGCCGTACTCGCGGGGGTTCCGAGCGACGAACTCGCTGCCGAGACACGCACCCTGCGAGAATCCGAGGAGCGCGACGTTCTCTGCGGGGACGTGCTCGGTGACGTCCTCGAAGACGTCGTTGACCAGGCCGAGCGCGGAACTGAACCACGGCTCGTTCTCTTCGGTGGGTTCGAGGAAGCTGTTCGGGTACCACGTCGCGCGGGCGGCCTGCGGTGCGACGAACGCGGTGCCCTCGCTGGGGAGGTCCTCGGCGAATCCGAGCATTCCGCTGGCGCGAGCGCCGCGACCGTGCAGCAGAATTACGGCACTGTCGGCGTCTTCGAGTGCGGGTCCGCGGTGCTCAACCGGCTGTCCGGCGTGGGGGTCGGTGTCTGTCATGCCTCCCAGTAAGCCACCCACACGTAAACCGTTCCGCTAACCTCGGGGCCATCCGGTGACGGCGGCGTCACCCCAGCAGTGTCACTCTGACACCTGATTCCAGTCGGAACCACTATGCGTGCCCGCTGCGTACGGTCGGACATGGCAGACGAGCGATACAGCGAGGAGGCCTGCAGCGTCATCGACTCGCTGGAACAGATTGGCTCCCAGTGGCGGCTCATCGTGCTCCACGACCTCCAGGACGGCGAGAAGCGGTTCAACGAGCTCAAACGCTCGACGGACGCCAGCTCGCGGACGCTCTCGCGCGTGCTCGACGACCTCCAGGAGATGGGGTTCGTCAACCGCCGCCTCGAGGAGGAGTCGCCCGTAGCGACGTACTACTCGCTGACCGCGAAAGGTGAGTCGCTGTTCCCGGTGTTCGACGCCATCGAGGAGTGGGCTGAAGAGTGGCTCGGCGACGACGCGGACAGTGTCGACGCAGCCGCCACGCTGGCCGACACCTGAACGAGGAACTGCGACGCCCAGCCGGGGTGCGGAGTGAAAGTGAAGCGAACTATTCTGTGTGGCTACTATCGCGCTGCGGACCGATTCCACCTGTGAACACGCAATCGCGGTACAGCCACGACTGACTTCACTTTCACCGACAGCCAGTACCGAACGCCGTGCCGATAGTCGGCTTCCGGCTCGCCGCGAACCGGCAGACCTTACGGCGTTCGCGGGATAGGACGCCCATGACCGCGTTCGACGACCTCTCCGAGGGCTGGCAGGTCTGGAACGACGACGAGGACGGCGCGATTCTCGTCTACCGGCCCGACGTCTTCGACACCCAACGCTTCCCCGCGCCCTGCCTCCCGACGATTCGCGTCGCGTGCCGCCCGCCAACCGAGCGCAAGCGCCGCTCGCACTCCGCGCCCGACAGTTGGTTCGTCTCCCTCCGCCTCGAACCCGAAGTCCGCGTCAAGGACGCCGACGCGCGCTTCGACTCTCGCGACGCCGCCGACGCTGGTGCGGTCGATCTCGCCGCCCGCTTCGACATGGGTGACATCGACTACCGGGACGCCTACCAGCTTCCCCGCGACGACTACCTCGACGAACTCGACGAACTCACGGGCTGATCGCCGCTATTCCTGTTCTCGGGTGTGTTCCGCATCGACTGTCTCCGCCTCGCGGAGCCACTCCTGCACGCGCTCGTACGCGAGGTCGACCGCGGTCTCCACGCGCAGCACGTCGGTGTCGACGGTGAAGTCCGCGTCGGGCCAGTCGAACTCGTCGTAAATCGTCTTCACCGCGCGGTCCGGGATTCCGTCTCGCTCGTAGTTCCGCCGGACGCAGGTGTCTCGGTCCGCGGTCACGAGCAGCACGTAGACATCCGGGAACTCCTGGATTCGCGCCTGCCACTTCGCCTTGTAGAACGTCCCGTCGAGCAGCCAGTTCGCTTCGGGAGCGTCGGCGACGCGCTCAAACAAGTGGTCGTACACCGGCGTCGCGAGGTCGTCTGTGTGCACCACCTGAAAGTCGTAGCCGTCGGCTTCGAGCCGCCGATTCAGGCCTAGCGCGACGGTGGTTTTCCCCGCGCCCGGCGGCCCACACACGACCAGTATCACGCCTAGGCTGTCGGTGCTCGCTCGGGTAGATGTTCGGGATAGGTTGGGTTGTTTTCGTAGACTGCTGCTGCATCGTTGACGGTACCACCTCGAAAGCCCCGGCTCGCTCGACTCGTGCGCCTCGCTGCGCGCCTAATTCGCTTCACTCTCTCGGTGCTTACTTCGGCGTACTTCGCCGAGCGACTCGCCCCTTTCAGTCCGCCCGAGACCGGTTGTTCAGCCGGTAACGGGACGGACTGAAAGGGGCGAGGCTAGTAGACGAAGGCAGGCGACGTAAGCACCGCAGCGAGCCTAGCGAGCGAGGAGCGCAACAAGCCTCCCGAGTCTACAGCCTCGGGGCTTTCGAGGAAGTGTGCACGTCTATCGCTACGTAACTCGGAGAAACGGAATCACATCCAATGCCAGACCGTCCTGCTGGCGGGAGGCTTAACCACGCGCGAGTCGAATCGACGAACATGTCTATCACGCTGCTCGGGTCGCGGCTCGCCGAGCCGGGTACGGAGTTCGTCTATCGCGGGGAGTCGTCGGCCTGCGAGGGGTGTCCGTACCGCAAGCAGTGTCTGACGCTGGAGAAGGGCGTGCGCTACGAGGTCACCGAAGTCCGGGAGGGCGGACAGGTACTGGATTGCGCGGTCCATGACGAGGGCGTGGTCGCGGTGGACGTGGAGCCGACGTCCGTGAAAGCGAACGTGCCGTCGAAGGGCGCGTACGCTGGGAGCAAGGGGAAGTTAGCTGGGCCGTGCCCCCACACGGAGTGTCCGAGCCACGAGTACTGTGAGCCGGTGGGCGCGGAGTTCGACAAGGAGTACCAGATTCAGGAGATTCTCGGGGACCCGCCCCACGACTACTGCGCGCTGGACAGGGAGTTGACGCTCGTGGAGTTCGCGCCGTCCGAGGACTGACCGACGGTGCCGCGGTGTTGGCCGCGGTAGCCGAACTGGCCGGCGTACCCGTACGGCGACAACAGCACCGGATAGAAGGGGTCGTCGGCGACGAGTTCGTGGCCGTCCGCGGCGGCGAACGTCTCGCCGCGCTCGACGCGCTCGAAGTTCTCAACGAACACCTCGTACTCGTCGGCCGGGGGTTTGGGAATGGACTCGCCCATCTCGAAGACCGGAATCTCGCGTTCGACTGCGCTCCCGGGGAGCGCGCCGACCGCGGTGAGGAACTCGCGTGCGAGGCGGAACGCGTTCTCCGCGGCCGTCTCCGTGCCCTGGAGGCCGGCCTCGGCCTCGATGATGTCCGCGTCGGACGCGAATAGTCGGCCTTCGCCGAAGCCCTGGGTGTCGACGGTCGCGACAATGGGGAGTCGCGGGACGACGTCCGGAATCTGGCCGTCGAAGCCCGCGGTGATGGCGAACGGGTCGGCGTGGGACTGCGTGGAGTGCAGCGACAGCACGGTACAGCCCCGGATTTCGTCGGCGAGGCGGTGAGCGAGTTCGACCTCGTGGGCGTCGTCGGGGACGTCCTCGCCGAACGAGCGGTTGAGGTCGGCGTCGAGGTAGCGGACGTTCTCCTCGAGCGCGCGCTCGTTCGCGACGACGAGTTTCACGGGTTCGAGCACGTCGAGATCGGCGTCGAGCAGTCGCTGGACTGCGTGAGCGCCGCAGGGCTCGTCGCCGTGGACACTCCCGACGACCGCCACTTCGGGTTCGCCATCGCCTAGCTGTTCGACTCGCATCGTCACGTCGTAGCGGACGCGGACGCATAGGGGTTGCCGTTGCGGCCATCGTGGAGGGCCCACCGACGGGATTACGGCCCGCCAGGTCCAAGCCGGTCGTGATGGACGACCACACCCGCGACCCGAGCGTCGCGCCGCCGCTGGGGAACCCGACCGGCTGGCTCGCCGACCGCCGGGTGTGGGAGCACGCGACGCTACGACGCGCGACGGAGCACGGCGTCCGCCTCTACAACAGCGGGGAGTTCCACGAGTCCCACGACTGCTTCGAGGACGAGTGGTACAACTACGGCAGCGGCACCACGGAGTCGGCGTTCCTCCACGGGATGGTGCAGGTCGCGGCGGGCGCGCACAAGCACTACAACTTCGAGAGCGACGGGACGCGAAGCACGGCGGACGACCGCCCGGCATCCGGCGACGACGCGGGGATGCGCAGTCTCTTCCGGACGGCACTGCAGTACCTCGACGGCGTGCCCGGCGACTACTACGGCGTGGACGTCGAGGACGTGCGCGAGACGCTGCGCACAGCGCTCGACGACCCCACGGTGCTCGACGGGTGGGGCATCCGCATCGACGACGCCGCGCCGAACGCCTACCCCGCCGACTACGAGTACGCTGAGCAACTAGAGTGACGTCCCGGAGTTTTTTACGGTGGTGCGCCTGTAGTAGTCTTGAATGACACTCGACAGTTTCCTGTTGTCCCCTCCAGTCGAGCGCCGGTGACGCCGTCGCTGGGCTTGTCGGACTACTCATCGCGTTGGTCGTCTTGGTCGCTGTTGTCGGCGGAACGTGGCTGACGTTCTCGAAAGCCGGCGAGCCCGGCTGGGCCGCCATCATCCCGATATACAACGTCTATGTGATGGTCAAAATCGGCGGCAACGAGTGGTGGTGGCTGCTGTTGCTGTTCGTGCCCATCGTGAACATCTTCGTGCTTGCGAAGATTTCCATCGACATCGCGGAGTCGTTCGGCTGCGGCCTCCTCTTCGGCATTGGGCTCTGGCTGATTCCGGCCATCTTCTTCCCGGTGCTGGGCTTCGGCGACTACGAGTACCGCGGCCGCGGCGGTTCCAGTCCCAGTAGCGGCCAGTCGTTCTGAGCGCTCGCGGGCCTGACCGGAACCACTAACGGGTGTCCGGTCAGTCCTCGACGTAATGCGAATTACCGACTACGAACTGTTCCACGCGGCTCCAAGATGGCTGTTCCTGAAAGTCACGACCAGCGACGGCACCGTCGGCTGGGGGGAGCCGGTCGTGGAGGGGCGTGCGAAGACGGTCGAGACGGCGGTCGAGGAACTGTTCGAGAGCTACCTGCTCGGCGAAGACCCGACGCGCATCGAGGACCACTGGCAGGCGATGTACCGCGGGGGGTTCTATCGCGGCGGCCCCATCCTGATGTCCGCCATCGCGGGCATCGACCAGGCTCTCTGGGACATCAAGGGACAGACGCTCGGCGCGCCGGTCTACGAACTGCTCGGCGGGCCAGCACGGGACCGGATTCGCGTCTACCAGTGGATTGGCGGCGACCGACCCGGCGACGTCGGCGAGGCCGCTGCGGAGAAGGTCGACGCGGGATTCACCGCGCTGAAGATGAACGCGACGCCGGAGATGCGCCGCGTCGACAACCCGGAGGCCGTCGACGAGGCCGTCGACCGCATCGCTGCGGTCCGCGAGGCGGTCGGTGACGAAGTGGACATCGGCGTGGACTTCCACGGCCGCGTCTCGAAGCCGATGGCGAAGCAGCTGGTCGCCGCGCTCGAACCGTACGACCCGTTCTTCGTGGAGGAGCCCGTGCTCCCCGAGCACAACGACGTGCTCCCGGAGATTGTGGCGAAGACGACGACGCCCATCGCGACCGGGGAGCGGATGTACTCCCGGTGGGACTTCAAGGAGGTCTTCGAGCAGGGCAGCGTGGACGTCATCCAGCCGGACCTCTCGCACGCCGGCGGCATCACCGAGGTGAACAAGATCGCGTCGATGGCCGAAGCCTACGACGTGGCGATGGCACCCCACTGCCCGCTCGGGCCGGTCGCGCTGGCCTCCTGCGTACAGGTGGACGCAGCAGCACCGAACGCCCTGATTCAGGAGCAGAGCCTCGATATCCACTACAACGAGGGCAGCGACGTGCTGGACTACCTCGAAGACCCGTCGGTGTTCGAGTACGAGGACGGCTACGTCGAACTCCCTGAAGGGCCGGGCCTGGGCATCGACGTGGACGAGGACGCGATTCGCGCGTCCGAGGAGCCCGACTGGCACAACCCAATCTGGCGTCACGAGGACGGAGGTGTCGCCGAGTGGTGAGCACTGGCGAACGCTTCGCGGGGAAGACCGCCCTCGTCACGGGGTCGACGCGCGGCATCGGAGAGGGTATCGCGTGCCGGCTCGCCGCGGAGGGCGCGAACGTCGTCGTCACCGGTCGGACAGTCGAGGACGGCGAGGTGGTTGCGGAGCGAATCAGCGACGAGGAAGCGGGTTCGGCGGTGTTCGTACGAGCCGATATGCGCGACCCGGAGGACATCGAAGCGCTCGTGGAGGCGACCGTCAAGCGCTTCGGCGGGCTGGACGTGTTGGTGAACAACGCGGGCGTGCAGACGGAGACGCCCGCCGACGAGGCGACCATCGAGGACTGGGAGTTCGTGCTGGAGACGGACTTCCGGTCGTACTGGCTGACCGCCAAGCACGCCGTCACGGCGATGGACGGCGGCAGCGTCGTCAACGTCTCCTCGAATCACGCGCGGCTGACGATGCCCGAGCACTTCCCGTACAACGCGGTGAAGGCGGGTATCGACGGGATGACGCGGGCGATGGCGCTGGACTTCGGGCCGTCGATTCGCGTGAACACCGTGAACCCCGGCTGGGTCGCCGTCGACCGCACCACCGAGGAGATGGACGACGAGTACCGCGAACACCTCGACTCCATCCACCCCGTGGGTCGCATCGGCGAGCCCGAGGACGTCGCGGCGGCGGTGGCGTTCCTCGCGAGCGACGAAGCGGCGTTCGTGACGGGCACGTCCCTGCTCGTGGACGGCGGGCGAACGGCCGTCATGCAGGACGACACGCTGCCGGACTACCGCCAGCGCCGCGAGTAGTTGATACGGATTACCGCTCTTCCCGGTGTGTTTGTGTAAGCAGTAGCTGTCAGTACAACCCGAGAACCACACTGTCAGTATGATTCTACCAACAGTCCTCCGGGGGTGGCGGTCGTGAGCCGCATCGGTGACGTCGCGGTCGCGCAGCAGCCGACCCCCGACATGGGTGCCGAGCGCGTCGTGATGGTCGACGATACTGCGGTGCTCATCAGCGTCGCTGGCGACGACGGCACCGAGACCGCGTTCTGGAGCCGCGACACCGGATTCGCCGGGATGCTGTCGTCGCTGCTCGAAGAGTTCGTCGCGGACGTCGCCGACGAGCAGTAGGGGTTTTCCGGCTCGCGGCCCGACTCGTTTTCATGCCGGTCGTGCGAGCCGACACCGACGCCCGCTACGAGGACGCACTCGACGTCAGGTACGCCGTGTTCGTCGACGAACAGGGCGTCCCCGAGGACCTCGAAGTGGACGAACACGAGGGCGACGCGCTCCACTTCGTGGCCTACGCCGAACACGACGAGCCCGTCGGGGCTGCGCGCCTCCGCGAGTACGAGGCGAGCGTGGGGAAAGTCGAGCGCGTCGCCGTCCGCGAAGCCCGCCGCGGCGAAGGCTGGGGTGCGGCGCTGATGGACGCCCTCGAAGCCGCCGCGCGCGAGCGGTTCGACGAACTGTATCTCCACGCCCAACTGCCCGCTGCCGGGTTCTACGACCGCCGCGGCTACGTCCGCGACGGCGACGAGTTCGAGGAAGCAGGCATTCCCCACGTCGCGATGCGCAAGCAGTTGGACTGAACGTTCTGCGAGTCAACAGAAGCGACCGCGAGAGGCATCCAGCGGCGTTCGTACGCCTAACCCCACGTCCAGCGTGCGTCGAGGACGTAGCGGTAGAGGCCGCTGACGAGGATGGCGAACGCGTTCGCGAGCAGGTACGGGAGCGCGCGCCACTCCACGAGCGCGAACAGGACGCCGACCTGTAGCGGAATTGCGGAGCCGCGGATGACGTTCGTCTTCAGCAAGCCGACGAGGAAATCGACGGTGCCGGTGTTGCGGTAGCGGCGGAACGTCCACGCGTTGTTGAGGACGTACGAGAGGACGATGGTGATTTCGATGGCGATGACTGCGCCGACGAGATAGTTCAGACGGCCGACGTCCACGAACGCCCACAGCAACACCATCTGGACGCCCGCCGTGAACGCGCCGACGGCGACGAACCGTCGCAACTGCATCGCGAACGGCCCCTCGTAGAGGCCGCGGAGGTAGCGCCGGACCATCTATTTGTAGCCGAGTGCTTCCAGCCGCGCGCCGAGGTCCTCGTCGACTGCGGCTTCGGTCGTTCCGCTCCGGTCGCGGATGACGGCCGCGTGCTCGTCGACTAGCGGCGCGAACCGTTCGACGACTTCGCGGGCCTCCGCCGACGGGTCCACGGACAAGTCGTCCTGCTGGCTGGGGTCCGACGGCCGGTGGTACAGCTCGTGGGTGTCGGCGTCGACGTTCTCGACGTACGTCCAATCCGCGTCGCGGACGCTCACGAGCAGGTCGCCGTCGTCCAGCGAGCGCGGAATGGGCTGGGCGGTCACCGACTCGCCACGCACGGTCACCGACACGACCGGGTCGTCGTCGGGTTCGTCGCCGTCGAGGACCGCGGTGGCGAGCGAGTCGCCCTGCCAGTCGGCGTTCGCGTCGACGTCCAGCAGGTCCGTGATGGTCGGCGGAATCGAGTCCAGGCCGACCTGCTGCTCGATGCGCCGCGGCTCCGCGCCGGGGACGTCGACGACCAGCGGCGCGTGAATCAGTTCGTCGTACAGTTTTGGGTAGTGCGCGAGGTGGCCGTGCTCCTGGAACTCCTCGCCGTGGTCGCCGGCGAGCACGACTGCGGTCTCGTCGGCGACGCCTTCCTCGTCGAGGGTGTCCAGCAGTCGCCCGATACTGGCGTCGACCTGCCGGACAGCGGCCTGGTAGAGTGTACGGAGGTCGCCGAGCGTGCGTTCGCCGACCTCCCATCCGAGGCCGGTGCGGGTGTGTGCGTGCAGCATCCGGTGGGTGCCGAGTACGTTCGAGGACACTTCGCGGATGTACCGCGGTGCGGGGACGTACGGCGTGTGTGCGTCCATGTAGTGGACCCACAGGAAGAACGGCTCGTCGGTGTCTTCGACGAATTCGGTGGCAGCGTGCTCGACGTCGAACATTCGGGACGTGTCGAGGAACGGCCGGTCGTCGCTGTCGCCGCGCAGCCACGACCCGGCGCGGCGCAGCGGGGACGTCGCGAGCTGCAGCCACGCCTCGACCGTGGGGTGAGTAGCGAGGTAGCGACTGTAGATGCTCGACCCGACGCTGGCGACGAACGGCTCGAACTCGTCGAACCCCTTGTCGTATCCCCAGTGCGAGGTGAGAAAGCCGTTCGCCGCGTTGAACCCGCCCGTGGCGACGCCCGCGTCGGACAGCGCCGAAGCGAGCGTCGGCGACTCGCTGACACCGACCTCGTCGGAATCGGAGAACACTGGCCGGGAGGAGAGCATCGACGGGAACGAGAACGGCGTCCAGTTCCCGTTCGCGAACGCGCGTTCGAAGACGGTCCCTCGCTGGGCGAGGCGGTCCATCACTGGCGTGTGTCGCTGTGCGTCGTACGCTCCGATGGCGTCCGCTCGGAGCGAGTCCACCGTGACGAGTACGACGTTCGAAAGCTCTGTGTCAGGTCCCATGTTCGTCGGTTGCCCCCGTTGCCCGTTCGAGACGCCTGCCCCGTCCTCGAACGGCGCTAGCACGCACTCCTCTCGGTGGGAGCGGTGTATGCGTTTCGCTAGGTTAGTCGAAGTGACGGGCTGGCGCGGTATTAACTGAGCGGTTATTCCAGTGATGCGCCGAGAACAGGCGACAACTACAAGGACGGTGGCGGCGACCCACGACTCGAATGGACGCCGACACCGCCGCCCGGACGTGCACCGACGTGATAGACGCAGTCAGCGAGGCGGTCGTCACCGACCGCACGTTCCTCGAAACGGTCCTCTCGGGCGCGCTCGCTCGCGGCCACGTCCTCCTGGAGGACGTTCCGGGCACCGGGAAGACGCTGACGGCGCGCAGCCTCGCGAACGCGCTCGGCCTCGGCTTCACTCGCGTGCAGTTCACGCCCGACCTCCTCCCGTCGGACATCACCGGCTCGCACGTCTACGACGCCCGCACCGAGTCCTTCGAGTTCAACCCCGGCCCCGTGTTCGCCAACGTCGTGCTCGCGGACGAAATCAACCGCGCGCCGCCGAAGACGCAGGCCGCGCTACTGGAAGCGATGGAGGAGGGACAGGTGAGCGTGGACGGCGAGACCCACCAGCTCCCGGACCCCTTCTTCGTCATCGCGACCCAGAACCCCGTCGAGCAGGAGGGCACGTTCCGACTACCGGAAGCACAGCGCGACCGCTTCGCGGTGAAAGCCGGCATCGGCTACCCCGACCGAGCGGGCGAACGCGAACTCATCGACCGCCGTGCGGACCGCCAGACCACCACACCCGAGGTGTCACAGGTTGTCCCCGACGACGCGCTCGCGGACCTCCAGCAGGTCCCGGAGACGGTCTCGGTCAGCGACGGCGTCCGCGACTACGTCGTCGACATCGGGCGCGCCACCCGCGAGGACGACCGCGTCGAAGTCGGCGTGAGTCCCCGGGGTACCCAGCGTCTCTTCGAGGTCGCTCGCGCCCGCGCCGTCGTGCAGGGCCGCGACTACGTCACGCCCGAGGACGTCAAGCGAGCAGGCCAGTCCGTGCTCGTCCACCGGCTCGTGCTCACCGGGCAGGCCACCGTCGAAGACGTCGACCCCGAGGACGTCGTGCGCGACGTCCTCGACAGCGTGCAGGTACCGGCTGTGTCGTAACTACTCGCCGTAGGTCTCGTAGAGGTAGTCGACGATATCGTCTGACTCCGGCATCCCGTCGACGCCGTGCTCGGGGTCCACGAGCACGGGCACCTGCGACTGGCCGCTGACTTCTCGAACTTCGTCTCGGCGGAATTTGAAGAAGGAGACGCGTTCGGTCTCGTAGTCGAGTCCGAGGTCGTCGAGCGCGCGTTTGACTTTCCGGCAGTACGGGCAGAGCGGCTGCACATAGAGCGTCCGCATACTCCAGAAGTCGACCGCCCCGGTGTTTGAGAAGATACAGGAGAAACCCTACGGCGTTAGCCGTGGGATGAATCCGTAAGCTCCGCTCCACAAACCACCAGACGTAGCCACCCTGACTCCCTAATCTTCATAAACCACCAGTATCACATCTAATCTATGGAAGTGCGCCGGACTGTCCCCGTCACGCTTGACGTGGACAGTGATGACGACGCACTTCTCCGTGACACCGTGGACGAATTTCTGTTCGCGGCACAATACGTGGTTGACCACGCTTTCCAAGGCGAATACGTCACCACGAGCAAAGGTCAACTTCAAGGCGAAACCTACGACGACGTGTGCGATCAGACGCCGCTAAACACGGGGCTGGTTCAGAACGCCCGCAACAAGGCCGCAGAAGCCTGCAAGAGTGTTGTCGAACGATGGAAGCAAGGCAAGAAGGCGTCGAAACCGCGTATGACTTCCCCGCACGTCGTCTACGACCACCGAACTGCCACATTCTACGACGATTACGTGTCTCTCGCCACTACAGACGGTCGGGTCGAAGCCGACTACGTGCTACCCGACAGAGATCGTGAGACACCCCATGCGGAATACCTGTTCTCCGACGAGTACGAAACCACGGGGGCGGAACTACATCGAAAGCACGACGAGTGGCAACTTCACGTTCACTGTAAGAAGGAAAGAGAGTTGGACTCGCCGGAACAGCCAACACCTGAGAACGGAACGGTTCTCGGGATTGACCTCGGCGTGAACAACCTCGCTGTCGCCAGCACGGGTACGTTCTGGACGGGCGCGGAGTTCGACCACTGGCGGCGTGAATACGAAAATCGGCGTGGCGACCTACAAGAGTGCGGGACGCGGTGGGCACACGAGAATATCCAGGCAGTCGGTCGGAAAGAAAACGGCCGATTCAAGCAGACGCTTCACCGTATCAGCAACGAACTGGTTGCAGAAGCCCGCCAACACGGCTGTACGGTCATCGCCTTCGAGGACTTAACCGATATCCGCGAGCGGACCGGGGCGTCGTGGGGGCATAAGTGGGCATTCAACCGCCTCTACGAATATGTCGAATACAAGGCCGCAGAGTACGGTATCACAGTAGAGCAGGTTCCCCCGGAAAACACGTCGCGGCGGTGTTCATACTGTGGGTTCACCCACCCGGACAACCGCGACGGCGAAGCCTTCGAGTGCTTGAAGTGCGGGTACGAGAACCACGCCGACTACAACGCGGCCAAGAATATCGGTTTGCGGTATCTTCGTCGCAACCAAACCGGGGGCGACGAAGGCGCACCCTTGGGCGTGCGCTTGAACAGCGGGACGCTGAACGTGAACGGTGAGTATGAATCACCTGCCGAGGTTTCGGCTAGAACGGGAGTCCATGCTGAATCCCACCCCTTCAGGGGTGGGTAGCTCAATTCTTCACTCCGCGAGCGCGCCGACCAGCGCCGCCAGTCCCACGCCTGCCGCGACGAGCGCGACTAGCGCTGCGCCTGGGTCGGGCGTCTGGAGTCCGGCGGCGACCCCGCCGACGAGCGTCGCGGCGTAGTACGCGAGCACGCCCACGGCGACCGCGGCGGCGACGTGAACGACTTCCGCGCGGGCCGTCGGCGCGTGTCGCTCCAACTCCGCGGCCACGCCGACGCCGTACTCGCCGACGTCCCACGCGACCATCCCCGTGGCGACGAGCGCGAACACGAATTCACGGGGCGCGCCCTGCACGCCGGCGGCGGCCGCGGCGACCACGAGCGCGCCTGCTGCGACGGCGGCGGGCGCGCTGCGCTGGGGAATCGCGCGAAGCCAGCCCAGCCCCGCGAACGCCAGCAGGAGCGCCGAGAGTGCGGCCAGCGGTGCGAGCAGGGCGACGAGAGCCAGCGCCGGCTCGCCGAACGTCGCGACGACGCCCTCGAAGTTCGCACGCGCCTGCTGGGGGAGCGCGCGCCGGACTTCAGCGACGACCCGATTAGCGAACAGGACGCCGACGAGGACCGCGAGCACGCCGCCACCAGCGGCTGGCGCGACCCGGCGGAGACTCTCGCGGTGGTCTCCGGTCGCGAGACGTGCGACGCGTAGGGCGCCGACCACGAGCAAGGAGACCGTAATAGCGACCAACATGAGCGTACGCAGCACGCCGGCGGATGCGAGCGTGCCGACGAGCGAGACGACGCTGTCCGGCATCTGTGCGACGGCGCGCTCCGCGATGCCGGTGACGAACGCCACGAACACGACCGCCCAACTCAGGGCGAACAACCGCCAGACGGTCAAGCAGACGGCGACCACGTACCGGCTGGCCTGCGACACCGTCTCGCGACGGTCGCGCGGCGCGAGTTCGACCAGCGGCGCGGCGCTCACGCCGGCAGCGAGTGCACGCGCTGTCGCTGCGACCAGCACGAAGAACACCACCACGTCGATACTGGTTCCGGTGGGTGAGCGGACGAGACCGACGACCACCCCCACGACGTCTCCGAGTTCGCCGAGCACGCCCACGTTCTGCTGCACGCGTTCGACGAGCACGGCGACAGTCGCGAGGAACGGGAGGATGGTAGTCGCGACGACGACGGAGAACGCGCGGCCGACCGCGCCGCCGCCGACGCCGCCCGTGAACGCCGCCGTCGCGCCGAAACCCGCGGTCGCGAGCGCGACGACGACCAGCGGGTCGAGTACGTCCGCGAGCAGCGGGAGGTCGGCGGCCGAGAGCCCGGCGGTGGCGAGGACGACGACACCACCGATGGGAGCGAGCACGGACGCCGCGAACACGGCCAGCGGTTCCTCCCGCGTCGCGAGTCCGGTCGCCACAGCGAGCACGCCGCCGCCCGCTGCCGCGAGGAACGCCAGCAGGCCGTACGTGCCGCTGGCGTCGTTGACGGCGAACAGCACTACCGCGAGCATCGCAGCGCCCGCGACGACCGTCGGCCGGCGCACGGTCTCGGTGCTCATCGCTGTCCTCCTCGGATTGTGGTGGTCGCGCGGGCGACCGCACTGGCCAGTGGCTCGTCGGGCGACCAGTCGACGACGTGCGCGCCGGCCGCCCGGAGGTCCGAGAGCGAGAGCGCGCGGTCGGTCGCGGCGAGCGTTCGTCCGGGCGTGTCCGTGGCGGTGACGTCCGGGCTGACCGCGGTGACGTGGTGGCCGTCGGCCGCGAGCCGGCGCGTCAGCGCGACCGGGAACTCGTCGAGCGCGGGCGAGCAGACGACGACCTGCGTGCCTGGCTGCACGCGTTCGGCGAACCGGTCGATGCGCGCGTCGTCGCCCGCACCGAGCCAACTGCCGCCGTCGGCCGTGGCGACTTGTTTTTCTCCCTGATCAGGTTCGGCCTCCTCCGTCGTCGTTTCAGCGTCGTCCGCGCCGCCTTCGACTGCGGCGTCGAGCACGGTCGCGATGCGCGCGTGATGGGCGTCACCCGTGCCGGGCGGCACCCACGCGGGGTCCGTTCCGCCGGTCACGGGGTCGTCGATACCGAATACCGCGAGCCCCACGCGGTGCCCGGCGGTTTCGAGCGGTTCGACGGCGCGCGCTGCGGCGTACGCGGACAGTGATGCTCCGGATGGCGTGCCGGCGTGGGCGGTCGCGTCGCTTGCGTCGCGGGCGTCCACGGCGAGCACGACGGCGGCCGCGCGTCGCTCCCGGTAGTTCACCGTCGAGAGTTCGCCGGTCTTGGCGTAGCGCCGCCAGTTGATGCGGCTCGCGGGGTCGCCGCGCTGGTACTCGCGCGTCGAGTGGAACTCGATGCCCGGCCCGCCGGAGTCCGTCGGGAGCGTCCCCGCGTGGGCGGTCGTCTGCCTGCGAAGCGGTACGTCAGCGACGCTCACCTGGCAGTTCAGTTCGTCCGTTCCGTCGACGGGTGCGTCGACCGTGCGGGCGTTCGTCGCGCTCGCGCCACGGACCCGGACGGTCGGCGAATCGAACGGGAACTGGCCGCGGTCCGCGACTATCGTGTACTCGACAGTCGCCGTGCCGTCCGCCGGGAGCGCGAGCGCGGCGTCCGGCGAGCCGTCCACCACGCGGAGGTCGCCGGGGACGCCATCGGCGACGCGGACGTCCGGGAGCGCGCTCCCACCGACGTTCTCGACGGTGAGTTCGACCGCGACGCGGTCGCCGGGCAGCGGCGACTCCGTCGAGAGGTCGCGAGTGACGTGGACTCCGTCATCCGCTCGCGGGACGGAGAGCGCGCCGTACAGCACGAACACGAGTGGAATCACGGCGGCGACGAACAGCGCCGACCGGCCGCTCGCTGCGCCCGCGCCGGCGAGCACGAGCGCGGCCAGCAGGCCGCCCGTGAATCGCGACTGGCTCACTGCGACCCCTCCGTGGCGAGGTCGTGGGTCGCGTCGACGGCGCGCTCGACGCGTCGCTGGAACGCTCGGTCGGGGTGCACCCACCCGCGCAGGCGCTCGCGGAGCGGGTACCGTGGCGCGCGCTCGTCCCCGAGGAACGCCGCGGCGACCGTGTCGCTCGTCCACTCGCCGCGCGCGACGGCGTCCGTGGTTTCGTCCCGCGAGACGCCGTGTTTCTGCGCGCACGCTCGAACCGCCGTCTCGCGGATCCGCTCCCGGACGCGCGTTCGCGCTTCCCCCGCGAACGCGTCGCTGCCGTCGACGACGACGT